>DBGBCW010000025.1:0-11089 GCA_048478035.1 Collinsella aerofaciens
GGACATGTCAGGAAACGAGGGCAGCCCTGTGGGCGCCAGCGGAATGTGGGGTCACCGCGCGGTCCGCATCTGATGGTGTCGACGTCAATGGTATACGGGTGCACCATCGACGTCTTCAATACAGAAGATATCAGTGCGGAAAGTTTTCAGAGCTTTACCCTGTAGGGTCCCTGCCGCCACGTGGCAATCAGAGAATCTGGAGTGGACGGCGCCTTGGCTACGAGTTGGGGCTGAGAATCTGAATGGTCGGGTGTCGTTGTTGGAAGCGCAGGCGATGCCAGCGGTGATCACTTTGGGACCGAGATGTTGGCTGCGGTTCGATGTCTGGCCACCGGAAAGCGTGTCCCGGTTTGAAGGCGGATTGCGGGATGTAGCTTCCGCTTGGGGGCTGTATGGGAAACTGCGGGACGGAATTTTGCTTTATTGTGGGTCGCACTTTCCGCAACGTGCCTCAACCGGAAAGCGTGTCCCAGTATTTGCGCTCGAAATGGGATGGGGGTTTCCGCCGTCCATCTGCTAGTAAAAAGGCCTCCGGAGCTGCTGCTCTGGAGGCCTTTCGTTTACTTGCAAATGCGCGCGTTAGTTGTTCTTGGTCAGACGCTCGACGTCGTGGGCGATCATGTATTCCTCGTCGGTGGGGATGACCATGACCGTGACGGCGGAACCGGCGGCGCTGATGACCTGCGGGCCGTTGCCCACGGCCTCGCGGTTCTTGTTGTTGTCGATGCGCACGCCCAGCCACTCAAAGCAGTCGCAGAAGGCCTTGCGGATCGACCAGTCGTTCTCGCCGATACCGGCGGTAAAGGTGATGGTGTCCACGCCCGCCATGGAAGCGATCATTGAGCCGGCCTGCTGCATGGCCTTGTAGGCAAACATATCGAAGGCGAGCAGGCAGCGCTCGTCGCCCTCGGAGGCGCGTGTACGGATGTCACGGGCATCGTTGGAGATGCCCGAGATGGCAAGCAGACCGGACTGCTTGTTCATCATGTCGTCGACTTCCTGGTAACTGTAGCCGCCCTCGCGCTGAAGATAGCACACGGTGGCCGGGTCGATGGAACCGCAACGGGTACCCATCATCAGGCCGTCAAGCGGCGTGAGGCCCATCGTGGTGTCGCGGCACACGCCGTCCTCAATGGCGGCAAGCGAAGCACCGTTGCCCAGATGGCACGAAAGCAGGCGGTGGCAGCGCGAACCCAGGATCTCCTTGGCCATCATCCACTCATAGCGGTGGCTCGTGCCGTGGGCGCCGTACTTGCGCACGTGGTACTTATCGCACACGTCCTTGGGCAGCGCGTAGGTGTAGGCGACCTCGGGCATGGTCATGTGGAACGAGGTATCGAAGACGGCGACGTTGGGCAGCTCCGGATACTTCTCGCGGCAATACTCGATTGCTGCGGCCTCGCCGTAATTGTGCAGCGGGGCGAGCGGGGCCACCTCGAGAATCTTAGCCATGACCTCGTCGTCGACGACCGCGGAATCATCGAAGTGCCAGCCACCCTGAACGATACGGTGGCCGATGCCATCGATCGTAAAGTCGGTCTTCTCGAGCTCCTCGAGCACACGCGCGATAGCCGAACGATGATCCGGGAAGGGGACCTCCTCGGTCTGCTTGGCGCCACCGTTCTCGGAGTGGCCAAAGATGCCCATGTCCGAACCGATACGTTCGCAGTTGCCCTTGGCGAAAACCTCGCGAGTATCGGTATCCAAAAGCTGATATTTGAGGCTTGAGCTGCCGGCGTTAACAACAAGTACGTTCATGAGACTCCTTTGCAGTGCAATACGGTCGACGCAGACCCCTTAAGGCGGCCGCATTTTAATAAGAAGTTATCACAACTTGATAAATAGCTATCAGACATATCGCCCAACGAGCACAAAAGAGGGGCCGAACGGCGCTCGGTCGTCCAGCCCCTCCCCTCTTGCAATTACTTGCCGTTGACGATGCGCTCGACGTCGGAAGCGATCATGAACTCCTCGTCCGTGGGAATGACGAAGATCTTGACCTTGGAATCCTTGGCAGACAGGCACCAAGCGCCGTCACCACGCAGGGCGTTGCGGGCATGATCCATCTTGACGCCCATAAAGGCCAGACGATCGGCCACGCCAGCGCGAAGGGCCGGAGCGTGCTCGCCGATGCCGGCAGTAAAGACCAGGGTGTCCATGCCGCACATGGAGGTGGCCATCTCGGCGGCCTTGGCGGCAATCTTGTAGACGAACATGTCGAAGGCGAGCTGAGCCTCGGGGTCGCCAGCGGCGGCGAGCTCCTCGACGTTGCGGCAGTCATTGGTCTTGCCGCCGGTCACAGCCAAAAGGCCAGACTTCTTGTTCATCATCTCGTCGACCTCGTCGAAGGTGTAGCCGCCTTCGCGCTGCAAGTAGCACACGGTAGCGGGGTCGATGGAACCGCAGCGGGTGCCCATCATGACACCGTCGAGCGGGGTGAGGCCCATGGTGGTGTCCATGCACTTGCCGTCCTCGATGGCGCACAGGGAAGCGCCGGAGCCGATATGGCACACGACGACCTTGCGGGCCTCGCCGTTGGTCATCTCTGCGACCTTCTTGGAGATGTAACGGTAGCTGGTGCCGTGGGCGCCGTACTTACGGATGTGCAGCTTGTCGCAAACATCCTTGGGCAGGGCGTAAGTCTTGGCGACCTCGGGCATGTTGAAGTGGAAAGCGGTGTCGTAGACCGTGACGTTGGGCAGGTCGGGATACTGCTCCAGGCAATACTCGATAACGTTGGCCTCGGGGTTGTTGTGCAGCGGCGCCAGCGGGGCGACCTCGCGGATCTTGGCGAGAACGTCCTCGTCGACGAGGGAGGAGTCGCCAAAGTACCAACCGCCCTGAACGATGCGATGGCCGATGCCCTCGATCTTGACGCCGTTGGCCTCGAGGTCCTTCAGGACGACCTCGATGGCGACCTTGTGGTCGGGGAACTCGATGTTCTCGGTCACCTTCTTGGAACCGTTGGCAGCGTGGGTGAAGGTACCGCCGGTAAAGCAGACGCGCTCGCAGGAGCCCTTTGCGGACACCTTGTGGGACTTGGTATCGATGACCTGATACTTAAGGGTCGAAGATCCCGCGTTGACGACCAGAACGTTCATGTGTCTCCCTACTAACAGGCGGTGTGGCGCCGCCAGGTTACATACGCTTCAATAATAAACCCAAACGCCCTCGCGCTCGGGTTTATTGCGTTGATATATAAGTTATCGGTGCTTGAGCTTCCGTTTCATTGCAAGGAAGAAGCGCCCTCAGATGAGGTTCTCGCCCAGGTTCTTGCCGCCGAGGACGTGCATGTGGAAGTGCATGACGGTCTGGCCGGCGTTGACGCCCTTGTTGGAGATGACGCGGAAACCGTCCTCCAAGCCCTTGACCTTGGCGACCTCCTGGATGGCGTGGGCCATGGCGCCCATGGTCTCGGCGGGCACGTTATCGGCGATGTCACTGTAGTGCTTCTTGGGGATCACGAGCGTGTGGACCGGCGCCTGGGGGTTGAGGTCGTCGAAGGCGATGACCTGGTCGTCCTCATAGACAACGGTCGAGGGGATCTCGTGGTTGGCAATTTTGCAGAAGATGCAATCACACATGGTTGGTTCCTTTCTCGCAGACCAAGGTAATTATATTTGGTCGGGGTGGTCAGAACGAAAGGTTGTCGTCGGTGTTGGCGGCTTCGCCGTCGGCGAGCACGTCGTTGCCGTCGACGTCCTTCAGGAGCACCGAGACCTTCTGCTCGGCATCGGACAAGCGGGTACGCAGGCTCTTGAGGAGCTCGACGCCGCGGGTATAGCTCTCAAGCGACTCCTCGAGCTCCATATCGCCCGATTCCAAGCTGCGTATGATGAGCTCCAACTCCTGCGAAGCCTGCTTGTACGTAAGCTGCTCGACCGGGGTCTTCTCTGCCATATCTGTTTCCTTTCCTAAAGGTTTATCGCTATGAAACGCGGTCTACTCGACCGTATTGACCGTTGCTGCCACGTTGCCGTCTGCCATGCGCACGCGGATGGCGTCGCCGGGCTTAAAGGTCTTGGCGCTCGTAGCCACACCATCATCGCTGTATGCGATGGCATAGCCACGGGCAAGCACCTTGAGCGGCGACAGGGCATCGAGCGACGCAGCAGCTCGGCCCAGGTCGGACGCGGGTTTGCTGAGCATCGTACGTCCCTGATGCTCCAGACGGGAACTCGCAAGCGTGAGCGCATGGCGCTTGCCATCGAGTCCCGAGGTGCTTGTAGCCAGACGCTCGGGCAGGCGTTCAAAGCTGGATCGGAACGCCCCAACCGAACGCGCTATGGCGCCGGACAGACGATCGGCAGTCAGGGCAAGCTCAGACTCGCGACGCTCGACCATAAAAGTTGGGTCGTTGAGGCACGGGCGGCACGCAGCCGCATCGAGCGCATCGCCCAAGCGAGCCGTATAGGTGTCCCAGGCACGACGACCGCGCTGGTTGAGCATCTCCAGGTCGACCTGGGCCGACCCAATCATCGATGCCATCGCGGCACCCAGACGCTGATGGCGCGCCTCGAGCACGTCGGCCAACTCCGTCATAGCCGGCGCTACCGATTCTGCCGCCGCCGTTGGCGTGGAGGCGCGACGGTCGCTCACCATATCGCAGATCGAGGTATCGGGCTCATGCCCAATGCCCGTCACCACAGGCACGGGACAGGCTGCCACCGCACGGGCAAGCTCCTCGTCGTTAAAGGTCATGAGGTCCTCGAAGGAACCGCCGCCACGCACGAGCAAAATGCAATCGGGCGCCGGCGTAATGGCAGCGGCGCGGCGCAAGCCTTCAATAAGCTCTGCCGGCGCACCCTCGCCCTGGACCTTTGCGCCCACGCAGACGAGCTCGACGAGCGGGTTGCGTCGGCGCAGCGTACGCTTGACGTCGTCGATTACCGCACCGGAAAGCGAGGTGACAACCGCCACGCGTGAGCAGAACACCGGGATGCGGCGTTTGCGCGCTTCGTCCATCAGGCCCTCGCGGCGTAGCTTTTCGGCCAGTTGCGCCACTTGTTGACGCAGCAGACCCTCCCCCGCCAGCGAAAACGAGCGAGCGACAAAGCTCATACGACCCGTGGGCTTATAGAGGTTGAAGCTGCCCTTAAAGCTCACCTGCATGCCGTCACGCAGATCGAAGGTACGCTTGAGATAGGCGCCCTTCCAGATGATGCAGTCGACGGCGGCCGAGTCGTCTTTAATCTGGAAGTAGCAGTGGCCGCTTCGGGCGTTGGGACCACGGAAACCCGTGACCTCGCCCAGGACACTCAGCTGCGGAATGGCATCGAGCGCACCAGCGGCGATCTCCACCGCCTGGCTCACGCTGAGCTCCTTGCGCTCCTGCTCATCCGAACCGTCAAACTCGGCGGAAACGGCATTGCCGGTTAGATTCCAGCCCGCCACGCAGCCTCCTTTCGTCATCGTGCACATGGGCTCCGGCCCTGCGCAAATTTAAGTCCAACACATAGTACAGCGCCGCGGGGACACGAATCCCCGCGGCGCCCAGCGATCCAATTTGTTATCGGTTGGAGTTTCTGTTGTAGCGAGCCATAAGGTAGAGCAGCTGAATGATCGAAGTCAGCGCTGCGGCCACATAGGTAAGCGCGGCGGCCGTCAGCACCTTCTTGGCACCGTTGACCTGCTTGGAGCTCATACCCGACTGCTCGATATACGCCACGGCGCGGCGGCTGGCATCGATCTCGACCGGCAGCGTAACCAGCTGGAACAGCACGCTAAACGAGAAGAAGATCAGCGCGAGGGTCGTGAGTCCCGCGATGTTCATAAACAAGCCCATGAGCAGCACGAGCGTCCAGGTGTTCTGGGTAAAGTTAACGACCGGCACGAGGGCGCTGCGCACCTTCATCATGGCGTAACCGCTTTGACGCTGGGCGGCATGGCCCGCCTCATGGCAGGCAACGGCAACGCTTGCGACCGAGCCACCCGAACGGTTAGCGTCCGAGAGATACAGGTTGTTATCCTGCGGGTTGTAGTGGTCGGTGAGCTCGCCGGCAACGCCCTTGATGCCCACGGCGTTGCAACCGTTGGCATCGAGCATGCGGCGAGCGACCGTAGCGCCCGTGTCGCCGTCCGATCGTACCTTGGACCACGTCTTGTACGTCGAGTTGATATAGCTCTGTGCGGCAAGACCAAGCACCGTACAGACAAGAACAACCAGCAGGTACAGCGGATCGATACCAAAGCCGTATCCATAGTAATAAGGCATGCGAATTCCTCCGAATCGAGTTACACGTTGGAGGCATTTTACCCATTCAGGCGGTTAGACTTCCCTATAGCAATTCTATTTTGCCATCTTTGACCGTCAGCCCCATGTTGCCCGAAAGCAGATCGTCCAGGCGTGAGCCCACGAGCTCAAAACGCCAGCCTTCGCGCAGAGGGCTCTGCTCGGGATGCTCAATATAGTCGGCGAGGTCATCGCGCGAGGCGATAACCGAGGTCGCCACGCCCGAGCGCTCGGCAACCAGGCGAATGAGCGCATACATCAGGTCCGTCACGCTCTCCAGCTCCGGCGAGATCTGGCGATGCCCGCGTACCATGAGCGGCAGGCGATCGTGAGGGCAGCTCGCGCCGCGCTTGATGGCCATGAGCGCGCCGTCCACGTCGCGCTCCCCCAGCTGGTCGGTACCGCGGATACTGCGGAACTCCTCGACACGCACGGGATTGCGCTTGACGAGCGCCAGCAGCGTATCGTCGGACATGACCCACTTGCGCGGGATGTTGCGGCGCTCGGCGCGGTCCTCGCGCCAGGCGGCGAGCTCGCGCGCGATACCCAGCTGATGACGGCTACACGAGTTGATGCGCTTGACCTTGCGGAACGCCTCATGACGATCGGCACGGTAGTGCGACTCGTCGGCCAGCGGGCGCAGCTCATCGAGCACCCAATCCACACGGCCCAGCTCGCGCAGACGGCCCATCATCTCGGTATAGGCGACGATCAGGTACTTAACGTCATCGATCGCGTACTCAATCTGCTTGTCGGTCAGCGGGCGGCGCGACCAGTCGGTCAGAGACTCGGTCTTGGGCAGCGAAACACCACAGAATGCCTGCACGAGCGCGCCATACGAAATCTGTTGGCGCTCACCCAAAAAAGCGGCGGCAACCTGCGTGTCAAAAATCGGTCGCGGCAGTGCGCCCACGGTATGGAGCATAACCTCCATGTCCTGGGAGCAAGCATGAAAGACCTTGGTCACGCTCTCGTCGGCCATAAGCTCGGCCAGCGGAGAAAGATCATCGATCACCAAGGGGTCAATTGCGACACTCTCGGCGGGGGTCGCAATCTGGACCAGGCAAAGGCGCGGATGAAACGTGCGCTCGCGCAAAAACTCGGTATCGACGGCAATCGCGTCGAACTCGCGGGCGCGCTGGCAAAAGTCGAGCAGAGCCTGATGTGTGGAAATGTACATATCAACCCATCGAATAAGGTTAGGCCCGAAAAACACGGGTAGGATATCGGCATTGCCCTACAACTATACTCGGTTAGTCACAGAACGGGAACGTAAGTATGCGCTGCCTTATCATCCACAATCCGGCATCGGGTCCCAGCTCAGATGAAATCTACGCATTCACACACGCCCTTGCGCAGGGCGGCGACGAGGTCGTGATGCGTTTTATCGGCGATGGCATGGAGCCCGAGGACGCCGTGGCAGACGTGCGCGAATTCGATCGCGTGGTTGTCTCGGGCGGCGACGGCACCGTTTCCAACGTGCTCGACCAGATGCGCGGGTGCGGCGTCCCCACGCTCGTCTTCCCCTCCGGCACGGCTTGCCTGTTCTTCAACAACATCGGCAATGCCCCCGAGGCGGCGGCGCTCGCCAAGGCATGCCGCGCCGGCCGCACGGTCAAAGTCGACATGGGCGAGCTCTTTTGGCTCGACGAGAACGGCAACGAGAAGCGCCATGGCTTTATCATCATCGCTGGCTCAGGCTTCGACGCCGAGATCATGATGAAGGCCGCTCCCACCAAAAACGACATCGGCGAGATCGCCTACTTCCTCTCTGCGCTCGCCACGCCCAACCCCACGGTGGCGCACTTTACGATTGAGCACGACGGCATTGTCGAGGAGCTCGACGGCATCTGCTGCATGGCCGGCAATACCTCGGTCATCCAAAACGACATCAACCTGTTCCCCGACTGCCGCATGAACGATGGCATGGTCGACATTGCGGTCATCGAACCCGTAAAAACTGTGCAGCTTCTACCGACTGTGATCACCGCCGCACTCGACCCCGCCGGCAAGGTACTCGGCCGCCCGCAGTTCAAGATCATCCAGACCAAGGAAGCCAAGATCACCTGCACCCCGTCGCTGGGCATGCAGTTCGATGGCGAGATTATCTCCAGCAATTCGGGCGTCTTTGGAGCCCGCGCACTTCCGCAATGCCTCGACCTCATCGTCGACGAATTCTCCCCGCTCGGAAAATAGGAGGACCCTATGAACGACAATCCCCTGCTCGGCTTTATCATCATCGTTTTGGCCATGCTCGTCGGCTATGCGATCAACGTGATCCACCGCCGGAAGAAGTAATTCCACATTGGTATGATATTCATCCAATTATCGTCTCCCCTGCTGTTTATGCATTTGCCAAACAGCGGGGGATTTTCTTTGCGCCCCGTGCAAGGCGCTTTATTCAGGTAATGTAATTGCAGGACGTCTTTATTAAAGTAAAGCTACAAACCGAGTATAATTAACCACTCATCGCATATTTCATTACGCTTATCGAGTAAGTTTCTTTCATAGATGAATATTGTTTCCAGTTCGTTACGCTAATGGGGTGTCTTTATTGGCTGAAGCTCTCTGGCAACGGAGAGCTTTCGCACGCTGGGAGGGAAAATGAGGAAAACTCACCCCGTCAACGCGCTCAAAAAGCTTGGCATAGGCCTCGCCTTTGGAGCTGCAACCATCATGTCCATGCCGACGTCTGCGCTCGCCTGCACGCAGATCTACATGGGCGGCAAGCTCACGGCGGACGGCAACACGTACTACGGCCGCGCCGAGGACTTTGGCAAGCGCTATCTTAAGCACTACGGCATCGAACCTGCCCACGAACCTGGCTTTAAGTACAGCTCGATTGAATCTGCTTTTGAATACACTTCGAACAAGCCTACCTATCGCTACAGCTATGTACGCGACCACCCCTCCAACTGGATGGGTCGCACCGACGCCTACTCCGAGGCCGGCATCAACGAGAAGGGCGTCTCCTGCTCCGCCACGCTAAGCACCTCCTATAACGAGGAGGCCGCTGCAGCAGACCTCATCGATGAGGAAGTGGGTCTGGGCGAGTACAGTTACGGCAGCATCATCCTGGGCGAGAGCGCCACGGCCCGCGAGGGCGTCGAGCTTCTCGGCAGCCTGATCGATGATCAAGGCGTCTGCACCAACGACCAGATCATCATCGCCGACAACAACGAGACCTGGCTGTTCGCCACACTTTCCGCCCATCAGTGGATCGCCATGAAGCTCGCTGACGACGTCGCGTCGCTCAACCCTAATATCGGGAGCCTCAACTACGATGTCGACCTCAATGACACCGAGAATTGCCTCCACTCTGAAAAGATCCAATCCATGCCCGAAGAAAAGGGTTTCGCCAAATACTCCGCTGACGGCAAATTCGATGTCGCCCAAACGTATGGCGAAAGCCTCGCCGATTCCGGCGTAAACCAGTGGTCCCGCTATGTGCAAGGCCGCGATTATTTTGGTAGTCAGCTGACCGAAGGCACAGATTACGACATTATCACAGTAAAGGAGAAAGGAAAACCTGACCAAAAGGGAGCCATGGTCAGCGAAATCCAGCCCCTGTTCTTCAAGCCTGGCAAGTCTGGTTGGAGCACTTTCGAGTTGATTCGCGCCTTCGGCAACCGCGGCGAGAACGTCCCTGGCCTCAACGCGAACACTGATGGTGTTTATTGCATCGGCAGCGAGCGCAACACCGAGATCAACCTCTTCCAGATTCGTCGCGGGTATGACCCCGAAGTCGCTACCATCCAGTGGGAAATGCTCTCCCGCGCCGCGTACTCCGTCGCCATCCCGTTGTACTCCGCTCTGATAACTGAGGTCAGCCCGTACTTCAGCGATCAGACCGTCTCCTTCGATCACTGCAAACAGACTGACGTCGTGTACAACGAGGAGCCCGAGAACTCAATCAACTACGTCCTCATGGACATCAGCTCGCTCTGCTTTGAGAACCCTGACACCCTTGGTATCAGCGTCCGTGCCTACCTCGATGCGCTCCAGAACGAGCTCATCGAGCAGAACAAGGAAGTTGACGCCGCCATGCTAGCCGAGACGACCACCGAGGGCCGCACTGCCCTGGCCAACAAGGCCGGCAAGGCTGCTACCGAGAACACCTACAAGAAGTGCAAGGCCCTGCTCCAGGAGATGCGCGCCTATCAGAAGGCCGAAAACTTCGACCAGCCCTTCACCCCGAGCGACCTGAACACCGAGACCAACGGCCTCAAGGTGTCCATCACCTACGCCAAGGACGCTCTTGCCACCGACCCGGTAACCCCGGATCAGCCTGGCACTCCCGAGCAGCCTGGTACTCCTGAGCAGCCCGGTACCCCCGAGCAGCCCGCTAAGCCCGAGCAGCCCACCACCAAGCCCGAGAAGCCTGGCAAGTCGGACACCACGACCACGGTAACCACCAACAAGACGAACACCAAGGGCGGCCTGCCCACCACCGGTGATCGTTTTGATGGCCGCATGGTGGCCGCATTCGCCATCGCTGGCGTTGCCGTCATCTCCGCGGGCGGTTACTTCCTCTACCGTCGCAATAAGGAGTAACGTCTTAGCTGAGCGGACAAGGCAGCAATGGCAGCCTCGCCCGCTCAGCCCGCTCTTTTGACCGGCGGGAAACCCGGGTTGATTTCCGATCTCAGCCGAACACATTAGGCGGACAGGCCGTTCCCGCAGCTAGCCGAACGCCCCCGAGGCCCCATCCGGGCCCCGGGGGCGCCGTTTTCCCAGTTGAAGGAACGGTGGAGATGTGTTTCGATGGGTCCGGTGGCCATGCTCCGCCCGCCGCCCGGCACCTCTTCCCAGACTCAGCCGGACGGTCGGTCCGTCTATTCCGTTTTCTTCCAGGCT
>DBGBCW010000026.1:0-68875 GCA_048478035.1 Collinsella aerofaciens
GTCTGATAAGATTCCCATAGCGGTCTTCGTCCTTTCCTAGAACCTGTTGTTGTGGTGATTTCAGATTCTAGGACGAAGGCCGTTTTTCGTTAAACGGGCGCTAGGGTGTCACCCTTACACCAACATTTTCGACGCGATCGCCTTTTGCGTGGGATGAAGGGTTGACTGTTGATTATTTGGAGGGAGGGTCCTTACTTTCGCTTTCCTACGACGTCTCGGCTCTTTCGCGTAAAACCTCATCTTTGTATTTCAGAATGCGAATGCCTTTCACGTCACTTGGTGACCTGCTATCTGGCCCCGCTGATATGAGAGAGGTTATTACTGGACCTATTGTTCCGTTTCGTACCATGATTTCACTTCCGGTCAATCAGGTTAGGGGTCTTCCGAATTCGGTCGTACGTAGGCTTGTTGATTCTAAAACCGATGTTGGAGAAACGCATATTGCGGTAATTGCTTCGCGACAATGGGAAGTAAATTCCGTTTTTACTCCGTATAGGGTTAGGCTTTTGGAAGCTGTTGCTTGGGAACAATATCAGCCTAGAGTAAGGTGCAGTAATGCTGTGCTGTTTCCAAAGGGCCACGACATGTTTGTATATCAGTGGCTTATATCTGACTGCAGCACTTCGTTACAACTAGAATTTTCACGTAAGCGTATTACTGTCCTTACCTTGCTTTTTTATCTCGTCATCCTTTTTTTAATAAACTTGTTGAGCGAAGTTTTGATTCGTTTGGTTTTGTGAACGCCGAAAAGTCGTTCGAGTACTTACTCATTAGGGCACCATCTTGTGACTTATAGGATAAAAAGTGTGTCTACTTTAGGGGAGTCGGCGCAGGCCGATTCCTGGATTGTATTACGGAACCGTATCGTCGCTATTGCGCGTGGGCACTAGGGCCAACTTGGCCCCTAGTGCCTTTTTGTGCTAGGAGTTTACCTTGTTTCGTCCTGCGATGTAGTCCGCGAACCATTTGCGCGCGTTGTTCTTGAGGATACGGATGTTGTCTTCGTTTGTGGTGCTGATCTCCTGAAGCGCTCGTTCGGCGATAACGTTTGGCTCTTTTTGCTGAACTTGAAAAAGCCGGAATAGAATCGTGATCCTCACGAAGAAAGGCGGGTCCTTGACGGCTTGCGCTTACGAGTCAAAACCAGCATCTGTCGGTGTCCGCTCAGCACGACACGAAGCGTGTTAGATTGTTGGAAGCCATAAAACCTTAACGGTCGGGAGGTTGCATGAGGATCTCTAAACTGAGGATTGAGAACTATCGGAATCTTGATGGCGTTACGATTAGTTTTGACGAGGACGTGACCTATATTGTCGGCGAGAACAACCTCGGCAAAACGAATGTGCTCGACTTGCTCAATACAATCTTCAATCAAGCGACGATTAGCGAAGAGGATTTCGCTAACATCCAAAAGCGCTCAGGGGCTCTAGTTACTTTAAAGTTGGACGAGGACGAGATTGGAATAACGGGGCTCGACATCGATCCTATGACCGGAAACACTATTACCATCTGCGCTTTTGCTGACGACCCGGATTCTCGAATTGAATTTAAGGTCGAAGGGAGCGGAGAAAGTATTTCACCCTCTCTGATGCGATCCGTTCACATGTTCAGATACTCTACTGCATCCTTTAATAGGGGAGACTTGGCGTTTGATGGCACCCGAGGTGTTGGCAAAGTTCTCTCCAAGGGCATCGCTCTTTACCTAGAGAAGGAGGGCAAAGGGGTCTCCGACTTTCTGGATGGGAGCGAGCTTAAAGGTCTGGTTGCAGATCTCGGCTCGATCGTCAGTGACGTTCCCATCTTGTCATCATATGGCGTGAGGCCGGGAGTCGACTCATCGGACGGCGGAACGCTTGGAAGTTTGGTTACCTTGCTTGACAAGAGGGGCGTTCATTTTAAAAAGGCGGGTGTAGGTTTGCAGTACCTTGCCATTGCCTCGCTCTCGATAATCGAGAGCATTATGCGTCTTTCGCCTAAACGCCTTCAAGAGAGCCTCTGCACGGATGACGATGGTAAGTGCGTGCTGCACGCTGTGCTGGCTTATGACGAACCCGAAGCTCACCTTCACCCGTATATGCAGAGGCGTCTCTCGAAGAGCTTGCATAGGATTTGCGAAGGGAAGGATGACGGATTCAATGCTCTTCTAAAGGACTATTTTGGAATTGATTCAATCAAAGCCCAGCTTATCATGGTGACGCATTCGCCTAACATTCTGGCTCGCGGCTATAAGAACATTGTGCGATTCGGGCAGGGCGAAGATTCGCCGAAGGTCGTGTGCGGTAGGGATATTGACCTGTCCGACAAGTTTGAAAAGCATCTTATGTTGAATTTTGAGTCAGTACGTGAGGCTTTTTTCGCTCGGTCTGTTTTGGCTTTTGAGGGGCAGACGGAGTCCGGTGCCATTCCGGTGTTCGCCCGCAACCTTGGGATGGATCTGGATGATTATGGAGTTGTGCCAATCAGGGCTGGCGGGAAAAAGAACGTTGAGCCACTCTGTGAACTTCTGGGCAAGTTCGAGATTCTAAATTATTCCATTGTCGACAGGGATGATGAGCTGCAAGAAACTTCTGGAGACCATATAACGACAACCGGACGGGATTTTGAAGCTGAGGTTGTTGACGCGTTCTTCGCTAGCGATAACCAGGGTGCGTTTATTGCGCTTCTTGAGTCAATTGACCCTTTTCAGAGGGCAACTAGCATCAAGGGGAATTGCAGAGCTCTGAAAAACGCCCGAACTGTCTACGGCGTTAGCTTGCCGGGCGCTGAGTACGATTTCCGGGGGCCGGAGTTTGACGGGCAGTTCGCCGACAAGCCTGAATCGCGTGCGCTTATGTACGCATGGCTTTCATCGAACAAGGGCGTCGCCTCTGGCGTCGCCCTCGCGGAGGCTCTTGGTGCCGAAGGCGTTCCCGACTGTTACAAAAGCCTTATTCGCAAGGCCGTGGGGCTTGAATGCTGATGAGCCAGACTGACTTGCTGGATAGCGTTGGGGCCGCGATTGAGGCGCGCTGTGGTGTAGATGCGTCGCAGCGCTCTGCGATTTTTTCACCATCGAAGAGGGTGTTCGTGGAGGCGCCGGCAGGCTACGGGAAGACCATGGTGATGACTGGTCGGGCTTGCTGGCTGCTGGCATCCGGCGAAGTCCGGCCGCCAAAAAAGATTTTGGCCCTGACCTTTAGTGTCGCCGCTGCGCGGAGAATGCGAGTGGATTTGGGCGCCACTATGTCGACGCTTCCGGGTTCCGTGGCCAAGCGTTTTGAGGACAGTGTCATGGCGACTAACTTCCACGGCTTTGCTTGGGCCCTGCTGCGCAGATACTGGAGATCGCTCTTGCTCCCAGTAAGCGTTGACGAGCTTTCTATGGTCGATGATAGCCACGCCGTTGACGAGCTGGTTTCGCGAGGCGGTAAGCTTTTCTGGGATGAAAAGAATGTTTTCAGCAGCTTCCTCCGCTCCATGAGAAATGGTCAAGACGAAGACCTGAGACACGGCATACGCCCTTTTAATAGGATAATTAAGGATAGGTTCGCGTCGAACGGTCTCTTGCCGTACTCTGGAATGATCTCCCTTGCAATTGAATTGCTTGCCGATTTCTCAAAGTTGAGGTCCTATCTGTCGACGGCGTATCCTGTCGTACTCGTCGACGAAGCGCAGGACACGAATGCCCTGTGCTACATCTTTTTAAAAGGCCTGCTTTCCGATGAATCAGGAATCTGCATGTTCGGCGATCCTATTCAGCGTGTCTATGGTTTTATTGGCGCAATGGAAGGCCTTAAGGCAAAGGCGTCCATTGACCTTGGGCTTTTGCCATTGGAACTCGAGCAGAATCATAGGTTTTCCGGGGGATCTATCGTCGGAGAGCTCGGTGCCGCGATTCGCTCCAACATGAAAGATGCCATTGCCAGCGGTACGCCCCGTCTACCCATATTTGTAGGCGCTGCACAGCAAGATGAAGCGACTGCCATCGTTTCGAAGGTTGCCACTCTCGCTCAAGGAGGTGGCGGTAGGATTGCGATTCTTGTTCGTAAGCGCGGTGCCCTGGCCAATCTCATCACTGACGATCTGACTAAAGAGGGGATGTCATACTTCAACGGGCTTTTCTCGGATACAGACCCAGAGTTCATTGAATTCAATGCGCTTGCTTTATCCAGGATTACCGATGCAGCGTCTGGAGAAAAGGGCGTCAGCCGGTCTGCAGCGGACAAAATAATCGACTCAATCTCTGATGAACTGCTGACTGGCTCCAGGAGATTCATGTATGGGCGGTCCTATGCCATGCTTCTTGGAGCGCTGCGGAAACACCTCAAAAATGACTGCGTCTCGATGGGCCCTTCGGAGCGCTTCGACTATATCGTAAGTATCTTTTCCGAGGGCTCCCTGCGGCGTTTCTCTGATTACCTTGATGCGGATATCTCGATCATGACCGTTCACTCCGCTAAGGGGCTCGAGTGGGACACCGTTTTCATTCCGGGCGTTACGCGCTTCGATTGGCCTGGAAGGATTTGCTCTCGGTGCGAAAGTGCTGGTATATGCTCGCGTTCTGCGCGTGGATGCCGGATTGTGGATGCGAAGAAAATGCCAGACGGGCTTATTGAGGAAATGGGCCTGCTGTACGTCGGTGTTACTCGCGCCCGCAAAGCGGTATATGTCTCCGCTTCTATGCAGCGCAGGACAAATTACGGGAACTATCAGGTTGCCTGCCCCTCTTGCCTAACGTCTCTTCCGGGTATTGAATCTGTGAGCTGGTCGGTCATGGACGGAGAGGGGTGATTGCCGGCGGGATGGGGCGTGTCTGCTACTGACGCGAGGTCCGGTTGCGGCTCTTGCTGTGGTCTCATGGAGTGTGCCCAAGCTGTTCTTTGGCTTGAACGGCTTGGGCATTAGCGACTTGGTGGGATGCGGCGTTTGTTTAATTAGCCACTGTTGAATATTGTGAAGCAGTACCGTGGCATTGCGCCTAGGCACCGGGGCCGACATGAGTCCCGGCGCCTTCTTCTTGCTAACGTCCGGTTTTGCCCCGCTGCCGCATGTTGACTTCGCTCATTGTTGGTACGGGTCGTATTATGTACGTCTTTGTCCGTGATGGCTGTTTCTTCTAGGATGAAGTGGTCGAACGATCGGCTCTTAAGCTAATGAGCTGGGGCTATTTAATAAAATCCTTCCTCCTGATCCGACCAAGGTGGCGGTCCAGTTCGTATATAGCGTCAATGTAAAGCTCGGCAGAATCGCGTATGTCTCGCATGTCGAGGCAGCATCTTTCAAAGTGCAGCTTGCCTTTTTGTTCTTTGGCGCTGCGGATATTGCGACATGTCATCAATGCGATGTCATTATCGCCCACGCAGTTGATTCTTGAAAATCCTTTTGGTGTGATGCGATAAATAACTGCCTTAGGAAAGGAATCAAGTAGGCTTTTCCCTCTTATATCAATGCAGATTCTTCCTTCTGATCCAAAACCATAATCTTGATGTCTAGTTGAATTGAGGGGGTGGGCAATAACTACTGAGCGAACAACTTGGAGATATTTGCACGCGTCGTCGAGTTCACTTTGTTTAGAGAACTCAAAATCGTTTTCAATCTCTTTTCGAAGACAGTTCCCTTTGATTTGCCAGAACGCATCTTTTATCCAAGTAGCAAGTGCCACAAGATAAACGGTGTCCTTTGGGTTGGGCAAGAAGCCCCCGCCGATAGTGGAATTGAAATCTTGAATGCTGTATTTAGCCTTAAGGATGAGATCGGACATTAATTCATAATGATCGGAGTCCTTCCAGGGCCATTTCTTCCATATGCCGCCTCCGTGTTCACCTAAATCATCGGTGGTCTTTAGTTTTTCGATCGCTTGCATGTCTCTCCTGTCTATTCGATTTGTTGCAGCGCTTCTTTTGTTGTCTTGATGTCAACATGGTGCCCATTAATGGCTATAATCTGCCAGCTATCCAAAGAATGAGTCCAAAGGTTGATTTGGAGGATTGGCGGCATAGGATTGACGGACCCCGAGCTTTCCCTTAAAGTAAGCCTTGTGATGAGGCCTTGCGACGGTATGTCCGGCTTGGTCCGTGGTAACCGCCGAAAGGCGGTTTTCGCGTTTAAGGGGCTGTTTACCGAGGGCATTTGTCCGTATCCGCTTCTGGGCAGTGGGCTTTTATCGCGAATTTCGGAAGTGCGGGGAAAATCGAAACTTGCCGCGCACACTCCGATTTTTGCCAACAAAATCGCAGGCCGCAAGAGTCCAAACCCGGGGCCTAGTCGACAGGTCCCATTTTTTTACCGCACTTCCGAGTTCACCTGTCGATAATGTGCGGCGGCCTCTGGAACCTCCGAGAGCGTCGGCCTTTTAGCATAAAGCGCATCGTCCCCCCCCGGGGGGGGGCTTCTGGGGCGCGGCTCTTCTGGTTAAACTGCTCAATCCTTAATGCTCACCGTGCTCAATTCTCGATGACCATTCGGACTATTTTTAAGTGGGCATCAACAGGTTGAGTCGGGGAGGGGGGAGCTGAGGTGGATGAGGCGTATTTGTCCTGGCGTTATGTTCCGCACTTATTTGACCATGCGCGATACGGTAGCTTCGGCTTGCGGCTGTTTTGCGCTTCTTCGAGATCCCACACCGTACCTTCCAGGTCCGATTTATGTCCGCGCCAGTAGTTATGCTTTAAGCAAAGCGGCACGAGTGAACTTGCTGCAAGCCTCATGCTGTGAGCGCGTTAAACAATCGGTCGTGAAGGCGAGGTGAGTATGAAAGGTAGAAACCAGCACGTTACGAAGCGGGCGGATGGCAAATGGCAGGTTAAGGGCGAGGGAGCGCGTCGCGCTTCCTTTGTTACGACGACCCAGGGCGAAGCTATAAAGCGCGGTCGTCAAATTAGTTCTAATCAGCACTCTGAGCTAATCACCCATCGTCCCGATGGCAGAATCCGCGCAAAGGATTCCCATGGGCACGATCCCTTCCCGCCGAGAGGATAGGGGCTTGACGCCATTGCGGCTGCGGGCATGGATTAGCGTGTCCGCAGCCGCAAACGCCTGCCGGAAGTATGCGGCTAATTCTGGAACCCCCGAGCACAACGGCTTTCCGCATAAAGGAATCGCAGGTAGAAGCGTTTCGTCATTCCGGTGCGCTCTTTATTCCGGGAATTTGCCGCATACTTCCGAGTTTTGGCCTTGTACCCTTTGCTCCAGATGCTGCAAACACTTGGTTGATGCTATTTAAGGTCTATAATCAAATAAAAACTCTGAAATATCTTTTCAAAACAATAAAAGGATTTTGAGGACGATGCTTTGCCAGTTTACCTTCAGGAACTATAGATCCTATCGCGACGAAACTGTGCTTTCCATGCAGGCAACATCGATGAGGGAGTTCGAGCGCTCCCTCATAGAGTGTCCTGACGGGCAGAGTTTCCTTCCGGTGGCTGCGGTTTACGGGCCTAACGCTGGCGGCAAGTCTAACCTGCTCGAGGCTCTTGACTATATTCGTTCGGCGGTAGCAAGGCCGATCAGGTTGTTGTCTGCCAGCACTGATGCGCCAGAAGGTAACCGATCTTCGATACCTCGTTGCTCTGCGTTCGAGTTCGATGACGTGTCGGCTGCTAAGCCCACCGAGTTCGAGCTCTACTATCGCGCGGGTGAGCATGAGTACCGCTATGCCCTGTCCGTGCATGCGGACGAGATCGTGTCCGAAGGACTGTGGCGGCGCAAATTGGGGGCGTCACGCACGGCGATGCTTTTCGAGCGCGAGGGCGCAGAGGCTGAACTCGGTCCCACACTGCGTAAGCTCGTGACGGCTGCGAGATTCAACCCGAGGCTGCCGTACCTGTCGTTTCTCTGCATCAACTTTGACGCGCCGGTGGTCAAGGAGGCTGCCAGCTGGTTTCTTGACGGGGTGTTCCTGAACTATAACAGCTCCTATCTGGAGCAGATGCTCGAACAATTGCTCGATGAGGATGACTCACCCGAGGTCTCGCGTTTTTTGCGCGCCGTTGATGTGCGTATTGATGGCTTCAGAGTGGAGAGGGCGCCGGAGTGGCGCGGCCAGCGCGTCTTCGTGAGGCACGAGGTGGGCGGCAAGGCGTACGAGCTGCGTTTATCCGAGGAATCTGCCGGAACCCAGAAGCTCATGGGGTTGGCTGCGTATCTGATGACAGCGCTTGAGCGTGGTGGCACCGTTGTGGTAGACGAGCTCGACGCCAAACTGCACCCGAAGCTTCTTCGCTATGTGATTCTGCTGTTTAAGGATCCTGAGGTCAACAAGAGTGGCGCGCAGCTAATCTTCTCGTCCCAGGATGTGTCAACCATGCGAAACGATGTGTTCCGCCGTGACGAGATATGGTTCGCTGCGCGCGGCGAGGGGGAGGCGAGCCAACTGTGGTCTCTCGCCGACATCCACGAGGCAAACGGTAATTTGGTAAGCAAGAACGCGGCTTTCGACAAGCAATACCTGTCCGGTCGCTACGGCACCGATCCGTATCTCACCCGCATCGAGGAGTGGGATTAGCATGGTGGCGAAGAAGTCGAAGGGCTGGCGTAGCGGTAAGCGAGAGGGCCGCTCGCGCATGGTTCAGATGACGCGTCATCTTGTAGTGAGCGGGGGCATGGAGACCGAGCCTCGCTACTTTGAGGGCGTGCGTGCGGCGTTGGGCGCGGCGAATGAGCGTAAGGTTGCCATTGTCGTTAAGGGGACCGGCAAACACACGCTTGACCTGCTTGACTTCGCCGTCGAACACTGCCGCTATGCGCCCGAGACGTTCGATCACGTGTGGCTCGTGTATGACAAGGATGACTTCCCTGCGTCCGACTTTGACGCGATGGAGTGCAAGTGCAACGAGCTCTCCAATGGTTCGAGGACCTTCCATGCGTTGTGGTCGAACCCCTGCTTCGAGCTGTGGCCGCTTCTGCACTTTCGCTACACGACCGCGCATATGTCCGCGTCCGACTGCCAGCATGCCCTCGCGCAGGAGATGTCGAGGAGCTTGGGCATCGAGTACCGCAAGAACCTGGACGGGATGTTTGGGGCAGTGGATGATAGGCGAGGCGAAGCATTGCAGCGTGCTGGGCGCCTCGTCGCGTACCATAGGGATCTGGGTAACATTAAGCCATCTGCGCAAAACCCTGCAACTAAGGTGGGCGAAATTTTCGATGTAATCGGGCCGTATCTGGTTGGCTAGGCGAGTCGCTGGATTGGCTTTCCGGTTAGTGCGATTGGCGGATTGTACTGCGCTATTGCGAGTCCGGTGCGTAGGAGAAGTGCGGGGAAAATCGAAACTCGCCGAGCGCACACCGATTTTTGCCAACAAAACTGCAGGTCGCGGATGCTCAAAACAGGGGCCTGTTTGACAGATCTCGGTTTTTCACCGCACTTCTGGATTGGGTGCTCATTTAGCACTCTCGATGTCCCCACATCCCCTAAAAAAGTTCTTAAAACAGCCTTAAAGGCGCCCCAGCTCGCGTTGACAGCGTGAAATACGCATGTTTGACTATGACTAAAGTGGATTTTAGGGGAGGGGTGCGCTATGGAGGTGCTGGTTGTTGGCAACACCGCATATGTTGACGATGACTTTTGCGCCAAGGCGTTCCCCGGGGACCACGTTAAGGTCGTCGCTGCTGCGGAAGCGCGCCGCGATGAGTCGTCGCCTCATGCTTCGTGGAAAGAGCTTTTGCAACACCTGGATCAGGCCTACGAGTTCGAACGCGTGGTCTACCTGTCTAATTACCTTACCCCGCATACCGATACCGTGGGCGATATCGAGCTGCTGCGCACGGTCTTTCGTGCGTGCGCGGGTCGCCGGGTCCAACTGCTGTATGTAGCGGGGCCCGCGGGTGCCGAGGGCGCCGCCGATGCCGCGGGGCGAACGGGCAAGGGCATTATCGCGCACGCAGCCAACGACCTGTGCCGCTACTACGCTGCTCGCGAGGGCGTTCAGACCAAGATCCTGCGCGTGCCCTTCCTGTACACTGCCTCCGCCGCGCTGGAAGATCCGTTTTTGGTGCCGTTGTTCGATGCGTGCTCAACTGGATCGGTTGCTCTGCAGGGCGCGGAGGATGCGGCGTTTCCCCTGCTGTGTGCCGAGGAGCTTGCGGTGCTGGTGCGCCGTATCTTCGACAGCTGGGATGCCTCCTTTGAGACGCTCGACGTTGCCGATACCTTCTATCACGCGTCAGGTGAGGTGGGCGAGGCCCTCAAGACGCTGTTCCCAGGGCTTTCAGTTGCCTATGGCGATTCTGCCGGCTACGCCCTGCCCGTCAGCGACGTCGTTCGCGTACGCTATGGCTGGTTTCAGCGCTACGACCTGCTGCGTGATCTTTCGACCATTCAAGCGCGTTGGGATGCTGGCCGCGCAAAGAAAGTCAACCCGCTGCGTGCCGCCATCGACCGCATCCAGATGCGCGCGCTGCCTATTAAATGCCTGGAGACGGGCGTTGCCTGGGTCCTGTTCGAGGTGCTGGAGCATCTGTTCTCCCAATCGGCCCAGCTCAACGTGCTTGATTATCGCCTGCTCTACGTGGTGCTGATCGGCACGCTGTATGGCTTGGACTTTGGCCTGGTTGCGGCGCTGCTGGCGTCGGTGGGTTTGGCCGCGAGCTACTTTACTCAGTACGGCTATACCTTCCAGGGCCTGTTCTACGAGCCGTCCAACTGGCTGCCGTTTATTGCGTACTTTGTGGTGGGTGCCGTGTGCGGCTATGTGCAGCTGCGCAACAGCGAAGCCATTAGGGCGGAGCGCGATCAAAACGAGCTCGTGCGCAACCGCAATACGTTCCTTACGCAGCTCTACCACGACGCGATCGAGGACAAGCGCGCGTACAGGCGCCAGATCGTGGGTCGCCACGACAGCTTTGGCAAGATCTTTGCCGTGACGCAGGAGCTCGACGTGCTCAACCCACGCGACATCTATCGCAAGTGCTGCGAGCTTCTGGGCGAGATCCTCGAGAACGATTCGGTGGCGATCTACCATGTTTCGGGTGGGGCATTTGCACGCCTGGTGGCAGCAAGTCCCGCGATTGCCGAAGATGCCGCACGCTCGCTCACGCTTGAGCAGCTTGCACCTCTTTTGGGCGACGGGGGTCGTTCGAACCTGTGGGTGAACCGCGAACTGACGCCGGGACTTCCCATGTTTGGATACACGATCGAGCGCGACGGGGCACCCGCCGTGTTGATCTTTGTGCGTAGTGCGGCCGAAAACCAAATGACCCTCTATTATCAAAACCTGTTCCGCATCTTGTGCGGGCTGGTCGAAAGCGCGCTGGGCCGTGCTTTTGACTATGAGGCGGTGGCGCAGGATAAACGCTGCGTTGACGGCACTTGCGTGCTCAAGCAGGCTGCCTTTGGCCAAGAGCTCGCGGCGGAGCAAGCGCTGGCAGATAGCAAGATGGGGAGTTTTTTGCTCCTGCGCGTGGTACCGGGCGTGGAGCCTGTCGGCGAGCTGGTGGGCGCAATTGGGTCGGCAATCCGCGAGAGCGACGCGGCGGGCTTGGTCGACGGCGACGTGCTCTACCTGCTTATGCGCCAGGCAAAGGCGTGCGATCTGCCCATTATCCGCGAGCGCCTGAGCGCAAAGCAGATTGTGGTGGAGCCCGTCGACGGCGAGGACATCGTGGCGCTGCTGCAGCACATCTCTTACACCGGTGACGGTGAGGGGGGTGCCGCTTGATCTCGCTTGTCGTTGCTGCCGTCTTGCTGCTGATTCATGCGCTGGTTTGCCTGATGCTGTGGACGCTCATGAAGTTGGGCCTGCTGCCGGTGCGCGGGCACATGCTGGCTGTGATAGTGCTGGTGCCGCTGTGGGGCCCGTTGCTGGTGGTTCTGCTATCGGTCCGCAGTGCGGTGTTTGGCGAGGGGCTGAAAGAGTCTGCGCTGGAGTCGCTGCGCTTTAACGACGACCTGCATCGCAGCATCCTGGTTCACGACCGTGACGCCGATGCGGGCGTGGTCCCGCTCGAGGAGGCGCTTATCGTCAACGACCCGGCATACCGGCGCCGCCTAATGCTCTCCATGCTCACCGAGGAGCCCGACGCGTACCTGGCGCAACTGCAGGCGGCTAAGCTTAACGACGACGTTGAGGTGGCGCACTATGCCGCGACGGCGGTGGCGCAGATCTCCAAGGAGTCCGACCTTAAACTGCAGCAGCTGGAGCGTGCCTTCAAGACGGTCCCGAGCGCGCAAAACCTCAACGAATACTGCGATTTTCTTGGTGAATATTTGGGCTCGGGCTTGGCCGAGGGGCGCGTGGCTCAGATTCAGCGCCAACAGTACGCGCGCCTGCTTGCGCGTCGCTGTGAGCGCGAGGACACCTTTGATCTGCGCATTCGATACGCGACGGCGCTGGCCGATGTCGGACAGATCGACGAGGCGCAGGCCGTGACCGACCAGCTGGTGCTCGACGTGCCCGAGGAGCAGGAAGTTTGGATGCTTTGCCTGCGGCTGGCCGTGATGCGCCGCGACGGTGACGAGGTTCACCGTGTGATCGATGCGATTGACAAGCAACATGTGTATTTGAGCGCCGACAACCGCGAAAAGTTGGCGTTTTGGCGCGACGGGGAGGAGGCCAGATGAGCGTGGTGCAACATATCCGCGACCGTGCGGGCCGCTTTCGTTGGATGGGACTCCTCGTGGTGTGGGCGGTCTTTATTGCCATGGCCGCCGTGCTGCTGGTGGAGCGTGCCGGCGTGCAGTACAGCGCTGGACAGCACAAGCTGGGGATGCTTGCTGCCAACGATGCGGTGCCGGCCTCCTCGGCAATCTTTGGCCAAAAGCCCACGTGCCTGGTCATTACCGACTCGGACCAAGATAGCGTCGACGACGTTAAAGACCAGTTCGACCAGATTTTGCTGGACATGAAGATCGCCCATCGCGATGTTGATATTGCCACCGACGGTGCGGACGCGATCCCATCGCTCACGTCGTTTGATCGCGTGATTGTGCTTATGCCCTCGCTTGACGGACTGGGTGCGCATCTGACCGATCTGATGAGTTGGGTGAGTGCGGGCGGCTCACTCATGCTGGGCATGACGCCAGATAACTCGAACTATCTGCAGGCCATTGCTTCCAAGCTTGGGATCGAATCGGCCGGATATGACTATGCGACAGCCGAAAGTATCGTTCCGAGCGAGGACTTTATGTTGGGCGGAGGAGAGCGCTACGAGTTCTCGGGTCCCTTCGATTCTTCGCTCTCGGTTTCATTGCGCGAGACGGCGCACGTGTGGGCTAAGACCGGCGACACGGGCACGCCGCTCATTTGGTCTAACGATTGCGGCAGTGGTCACACCGTGGTGTGCAACATTGGCATCTACGACAAGGTCATGCGTGGGTTCTATGCTTCGGCCATAAGCTTGCTGGGTGATGCCACGGCCTATCCAGTCATCAACAGCGCCGTGTTCTTTTTGGACGACTTTCCTAGTCCCGTGCCCTCGGGCGACGGCACCTACATCAAGCGCGACTACGGGCTTTCCATTGCCGACTTTTATACCAAGGTCTGGTGGCCCGATCTGCAAAAGCTCGCGCAAAAATACGGCATTCGCTATACCGGCGTGATGATCGAAAACTACGAGGACGCGGTCAACCAGACCGAGCCCGCGCGCCAAGCCGATACCACACAGTTCCGCTACTTTGGCGGCATGCTGCTGCAGATGGGCGGAGAGCTGGGCTTTCACGGCTACAACCATCAGCCTCTGGCACTCTGGGACACCGACTATGGCACGCTGTACGACTACAAGACGTGGAAGAACAAGGAGACGCTCGTCGCATCGCTCAACGAACTTATCGCGTTTCAGGACGAGGTCCTGCCCAATGCTCATGGCTCGGTTTACGTGCCGCCGTCGAATATCCTTTCGGCCCGCGCGCGCAAGCTTATCGGTACCGATGTTCCGCGAATTAAGACCATTGCCAGTACGTATTTTAAGGATGGCACCGACCTGCCGTACGTGCAGGAGTTTGGCGTGGCGAGCGATGGCATTGTGGAGCAGCCGCGCATTGTTTCGGGCGGCATGGTCGACGATTCCTATATGCGCCTGGCAGCCGTGTCCGAGCTCAGCATGCACTACGTGAGCACGCACTTTATGCACCCGGACGACCTTTTGGACCCCGATCGCGGAGCCAAGGAGGGCTGGGAGGTCTACAAGGGCGGCCTGGTCGACTACCTGGAGTGGCTTACCAAATCCGCGCCCGACCTGCGGCGCCAGACGGCGTCGGAGTGCTCCGGTGCCATCCAGCGCTTTTCGTCGGTTACGGTAAGCGTGGATACCAGCGCGGATGCCTGGACGCTCAGCCTGGGCAATTTCCACGACGAGGCGTGGCTCATGTTCCGCGCTAATAATGGCGAGCCGGGTGCGGTGACGGGTGGCGAACTGACGCACCTTACGGGCAATCTGTATCTGCTCAAGGCAAATGATAAGACCGTGACGATCGAGCGCAAGGAGGGTGGCGATAAATGAGAATCTGCTTGGTACTCGAGGGTTGCTACCCCTATGTGCACGGCGGCGTATCTACCTGGATGCATGGCTACATTACGGCCATGCCCGAGCACGAGTTTGTGCTGTGGGTGATCGGCGCGCATGCTGCCGACCGTGGCAAGTTTGTCTACGAGCTGCCCGGCAACGTGGTCGAGGTGCACGAGGTGTTTCTGGACGATGCCCTGCGGCTTTCGGGCGAGCAGCATGAAGCCAGTTTTAACGACCGCGAGCGTGAGGCGCTGCGCCGCCTGGTGTCGCTCTCCAATCCGGACTGGGACGTGCTGTTCGATATCTTCCAGCGCCGTCGCGTGCACCCGCTCTCGTTTTTGCAGAGCCGCACGTTTATGGATATCTTTCGCGACATGTGCTTGGCCGAGTACCCCTACACGCCCTTTGCCGATGCGTTCCACACCATGCGCTCAATGCTACTGCCCGTGCTCTACCTGCTGGGCAGCAAGGTGCCGGTGGCCGATGTGTACCATGCCATCTCGACCGGCTACGGTGGCCTGCTCGCCTGCCTGGGCTCAAGCGTCCACCATGCGCCGGTGCTGCTGACCGAGCATGGCATCTATACCCGCGAGCGCGAGGAAGAGATCATTCGCGCCGACTGGGTGGTGCCATCGTTTAAGGACCGCTGGATCCGCTTTTTCTACTTGCTTTCGGAGGAGATCTACCGCCGCGCCTTCCGCGTGACGAGTTTGTTCCATAACGCCCGCAAGACGCAGATTGATATGGGCTGCGATGCGGACAAATGCCTGGTCATCCCCAACGGCATCCAGTTCGATCGCTTTAAGGATATTCCCTTAAAGCCCGATGACGGCTGGGTGGACATTGGCGCGGTGGTGCGCCTGGCTCCCATCAAGGACGTCAAGACCATGATCTATGCCTTCTTTGAGCTGCACGAGCGCCTGCCCAAGGTGCGCCTGCACATCATGGGCGGTGTGGACGACGAGGAGTACGGCGCCGAGTGCCACGCGCTGGTCGAAACCCTGGGCGTGCGCGACCTGATCTTTACCGGCCGCGTCAACGTGGTCGAGTACATGGAAAAGCTCGACTTTACCATTTTGACGAGCATCTCCGAAGGTCAGCCGCTCAGCGTGCTGGAGTCGCTTGCATCGCGCCGTCCCTGCGTGACGACCGAGGTGGGCTGCTGCCGTGAGCTGCTCGAAGGCGCTCCGGGCGATGGCTTTGGCGTGGCAGGTTTTGTGACGCCGCCTATGTATCGCAAGGGCTTGGCCGATGCCATGGAACGCATGTGCGTGAGCCGCGCCCGTCGCATTGAGATGGGGGAGCGCGGGCAGCGTCGCGTTGCCACGTACTTTTTGCACGAGCAGATGCTCGCCAACTATCGCGCACTGTACGACGAGACGGCGTGTGCGTTTAACCTGCCCAGAGAGGATGAGTAGCCGGTGGCCGGAATTGGTTTTGAGCTCAAGCGCCTGTTTAGGCGCAAGGGTCTGTTTGCCACGATGCGCGCTTACGGCTACGCCGGCATTGTGTGCACGGGCCCCATGCTGCTGGGTGTGCTGCTCCAGGTGGGTATCTTGGTGCTGTGCGGTCTGTGGGGCGTGGGGCGCGCCAGCCAGGACTTGCTGGTGTGCATGGTGACCTATACGCTGCTGGCGTCGCTCACGCTCACGAGCTTTTTCTCCATGCCGGTCACGCGCTTTTTGGCCGATATGTTGTTTGCCGAGCGCGAGGATGAGATACTGCCTTCGTTTTGGGGCTCCAACGCCATCATGCTCGTTGCGGGCACGGTGCTCTACGGCGTCTTTTTGCTGTTCTCGGGCGCCACGCTGCTGCAGGGGCTGCTGTGCCTGTGGCTGTTCAACATTATGATCGTCAACTGGAACGGCATGAGTTACCTCACGGCCATCAAGGATTACCGCGGCATCCTGTGCAGCTTTGCGGCTGCCATTGGCGTGGCGTGCCTGTGCGCCCTGGCCGCGCTGGCGCTGGGACTGCCGCCGGTCGAGGGCTTGTTGGCGTCAATTGCTCTGGGCTACGGCGTCATGCTCGCCTGGGACGTGGTACTGCTGTACCGGTATTTTCCTCAGAGCGACCGCAGCCCCTGGCCCTTTTTGCGGTGGCTCGATCAGTTTATGCCGCTGGCGCTCACGGGCCTGTTAACCAATCTGGGGCTCTTTGCGCACCTGGTGATTATTTGGGCCGGTCCTATTGGCGTGCAGGTCAAGGGCTTGTTTTATGGTGCGCCCTACTACGATGTGCCGGCGCTCATCGCGTTTTTGACGATCCTGGTCACGACCGTCAACTTTGTGGTTTCGGTCGAGGTCAACTTCTATCCGCGCTACCGCGACTACTATAGCCTGTTCAACGACGGCGGCGTAGTGGGCGACATTGTGGTGGCCGAGGAGGAGATGCTCTCCACGCTCAACAGTGAACTGCGCTTTTGCGCGCTCAAACAGTTGTTTGTGACCGCGGCGGTCATCTCGCTCGAGACCATGGTGCTGTCGGCCCTACCGTTGGGCTTTAACAACCTTATGCACGGGTATTTTCGCACGCTGTGCGTGGGCTATGGCCTGTATGCCGTGGGCAATACGGTGATGCTTATCTTGCTGTACTTTACCGACTATAAGGGGGCCGTGCTGGCTTCGGGCCTGTTTGCCGGTGTGGCCGGGCTGGCGACTGCCGTGTCGTTGCTTTTGCCGCAGCAGTTTTACGGCTTTGGCTTTTTGTTGGGTGCGGCGGTGTTTTTTATCGTGGCGCTGCTGCGGCTCGATACCTATACCGCCAACTTGCCGTATCGTATCCTGAGCCAGCAGCCCATTGTGGCGACCGACAAGACGGGCTGGTTTACCGAACTTGGCCGGGTGCTCGACCGTGTTGAGCAATGCTACGAGGACAAGCGCGCGGGCGGTGAGCCGCGCAGTGCGTTTGAACGTATGGTGGTTCGCCTGTACCAAAAGCATTGGGGAGGTTCTGATGACCGATAGGATGATGTCTCGCCGTCGCCTGCTTGAGGCGGCTGCCGGAGCGCTGTTGCTTTCGGGCTGCTCGGTGCAGGAAGACTCCTCGACCAAAAAGGTCAAAAAGCAGGACAAGATTAAAAAGACCGAGGCCTCCGACCAGGCCAAGCACCTGCGCGACAAGGACGAGCTCTACGAGGTCTACGATGACTCGGGCATTGTGACCATGTACCTGACGGTCTCGCGCGGCAACAGCTCCGAGAACACAGACCACAGCTGGGCCGAGATCAACACGTACTCGGTGTATGACTATGCCGACATGGGCGTGACGCGCTATCAGGTTATGGGCCTGCTGCAGCCGGGCGACGAAGACGGCCCGGTGGCCGGCGAGGTTGGCTATGGCGAGGAAGCACCCAATGCCACCGTGCAGGTGCGAGGTCAGACATCGAGCATGAACTCGCAAAAGAATTACAAGGTGGAGCTCAAAAAGGGTAAGGGTACCTGGCGCCAACAGCGCGCGATTGCGCTCAACAAGCACATGGGCGAGGGTATGCGTTTTCGCAACAAAATGGCCTACGACCTTATCCGTGGGATTCCCCAGATGATGGGCCTGCGCACGCAGTTTGTGCATCTGTGGGTGTGTGACCAGACCGAAAAGACCAACGACACCTTTGAGGACTACGGCCTATTTACGCAGGTGGAGCAGCTCAACAAGACGGCGCTTAAGGCACATGGTCTGGATAAGAGCGGATACCTGTATAAGGTGAACAGCTTCGATTTCCATCGCTACGAGGATACCATTAAGCTCGCCGACGATCCCGATTACAACCAGGCAAACTTTGAGGGCATGCTCGAGATTAAGGGCGATTCGGACCACACCAAGCTCATCGAGATGCTCGATGCGCTCAACGACGAATCGCAAAAGATCGATGACGTGCTCGGCACCTACTTTGATACCGAAAATCTGGTTTATTGGCTGGCGTTTCAGATTCTGACGGGCAACTGCGATACGCAGAACCGTAACTGCTATCTGTACAGCCCGCTTAACTCCAAGGTCTGGTACTTTTTAGATTGGGATAACGACGGCATGCTGCGTAAGCTGGAGCTTTCTCTTACCGGGTTTTCGGACTACGCGAGCTGGGAGCGCGGCGCAAGCAACTACTGGGGCAACGTATTGTTCAATCGTGCGCTTCGCAGCAAATCGTTCCGCAGCGAGCTCGACCGCGCCGTCAAGGACCTGCGCTCGTATATGACCGAGGCACGCCTGAGCAAGATGGTCAAGCACTACCGCGAGGTTACTGAATCGCTGGTCTTTGCTTCGCCCGATATCGATGATCTGCCTGTCACCAAGGACCAATACGAGCAGATCGCCGCGGCGATTCCCTCCGAGATCGAGGAGAACTACAAAAGCTTTCGCGAGAGTTTTAAAAAGCCCATGCCGTTCTACATCGGCGTGCCGCAGATCGATAACGGTAAGCTGCGCATGAACTGGGATGCGTCCTACGACTTTGAGGCGCGCGACATTCGCTATACCGTGGAGCTGGCGCGCGACTATGCCATAAGCGACGTGGTTTTTAAGGCCGAGGACGTGCTGCTTCCCGAGGTGACCTGCGATGCGCCCGATACCGGCCAGTATTTTGTGCGCGTGCGTGCCACCAACTCCGACGGCTATACGCAAGATGCGTTTGACTACTATGTAACCGACGACGGCAAGCACTACGGCATGAAGTGTTTTTACGTGCAAGACGGCGGTAAGGTCGTGGAGGACACGTATGAGGAGGGCTAGCGCGCTGCTTGAGCGCTTGGCGGCCCCGCCTGTGCGTGCCACGCAGGAGCGTTACCGCCACGAGCTCAAATATCTCATTAACGAGGGCGAGCACGCTGCGCTTGCCTGTCGCATGGCGCCGGTGTTTAAGCTGGACAAGCATGCGCGGGCGGGCGGTTACACTATTCGCAGCCTGTATTTTGACGACTACTGCAACTCGGCCTACGAGGAAAAAGACGCCGGTATTCTCATGCGCAAAAAGTATCGCGTGCGCATCTATAACGGCAGCGACAAGGTGATTAAGCTCGAGCGCAAAAAGAAGTACGGTAGCTGGATTAACAAGGAGGATGCGCCACTTACGCGCGGCGAGTTTGAGCAGATTCTGGCTGGCGACTACGACTTTTTGCTAAGGAGCCCCTATCCGCTCTGCCGCGAGTTCTACATCGAGTGTATCTGCAACATGATGCGCCCGCGGACCATCGTGGACTACGAGCGCGAGCCGTGGGTGATGGATGAGGGCACCGTGCGCATTACGTTTGACATGAACGTGCGTGCCGCGGTGGGAAGCTTCGATATCTTTGACGCGACGCTGCCCGCGCTGCCGGTCCTTGAGCCCGGCAAGCTGGTGATGGAGGTCAAGTTTACGGAGTTTTGCCCGCAGCTGGTGCGTGATATGGTGCCCGCGGGCGCGGCCGAGCTTACGGCGGTCTCCAAGTACTGCCTGTGTTACGAAAAGACCGCCTACCTGCGCGGATTTAACTACTGGGAATCGGATTTTGAGAACCGAGGGGATATTTAGACCATGAGCACCAGGGACTTTTTTAAGAACTCCGTTTTGGAGGCGTTTGGCCAGGTCGACCCTGCCAAGATTGGCCTTTCGCTGCTCGTGGCGCTCGCCATGGGCATCCTGATCTATTACGTGTACAAGCGCTTTTTTACCGGCGTGGTGTATTCGCGTAGCTTTGCCGTGACGCTCGTGGGCATGTGCGTGCTCACCTGCATGGTCACGCTCGCGATCTCGACCAACGTGGTCATCTCGCTCGGTATGGTCGGTGCTCTGTCCATCGTCCGCTACCGTACGGCGGTCAAGGACCCGCTCGACCTGCTGTATCTGTTTTGGGCCATTACCACGGGCATTACGGCAGGCGCCGGCATGTATGCGCTCGTGGGGCTTACGGCAGTGGTGATCGTGGTGATGATCGCCGGCTTTGCGAGCCACCAGGACAAGGCGCGCGTGTACATGATGGTCATCCACTACACGGGCCAGACCACCGGCGACGATATCGTGCGCGCGTTTGGGCGCACCAAGTTCACCGTCAAGTCTAAGACGATGCGCGGCGACAAAGTCGAGATGGCCGTCGAGCTCTTCTCGGACGGCGTTGACATGCCCTATGCCGACGCCATCCGCGCACTCGATGGCGTTGAGGACCTGACGTTGATCCAATACAACGGCGAGTACCACGGCTAACTATGTTCCGGCGTTTTAACAAACGCCGGACTGCTCGACGCTGCGCGGGCATCTGCCGGGCGATCTGCCGCTCAAGCCGTCGCTCGCGTACATAAAGTACGCTTCGCTCCTCTTTCGCGGCACCTCGCCACGGCAGCTGCCCGCTCGCTGGCGCTTGCTCGACCTGAGTGGTTGAAATGTTCCGCTGAGACCTTTCCAGTCGAATATTTTTTGGGCGAGGGTTGGGTATCATGGTGAAAGCGATTTCAATGACAGGGGTGCTCGTGGTAAAGATGAAAGATGTGGCCGAGCTGGCGGGCGTTTCGAGCGCCGCCGTCTCGCGCTACCTCAACGGTGGATATATCTCGGCGGACAAAGCCGAGCGCATTAAGCAGGCGATTGAGCTGACCGGATACGTGCGATCCAGCCAGGCTCGCGCGCTGCGCACCGGTTCCACCAAGCTCATCGGCGTCATCGTACCTAAGATTAACTCGGAATCCGTAAGCCGCATTACCGCCGGTATTGGCCAGGTGCTCGGTCGCCGTGGCTACCAGATGCTCCTTGCCAATACCGATAACGCGGCCGATCGCGAGCTCGAGTATCTCGACCTGTTCCAGAACCATCCGGTCGATGGCATCGTGCTCGTGGCAACCATGATCACCGATGAGCACCGTCGCGCGATCGAGTCGTGTCGTGTGCCCATTGTGTTGATCGGCCAGCATGTCGAGGGCGCGGCGTGCGTCTATCACGACGATTACGAGGCTGCCTTTGAGCTCGGCCGTGCGCTTGCAGGTCGGGTGGATGGCAAGATCGCTTACATCGGAGTTACCGAAGAGGACCGCGCTGCCGGTTATGACCGCCGTCGCGGTTTTGAGGCCGGCCTGCGCGCTGCGGGCAACCCGCTCGATTCCGCCTTGATTCGCCTGGGCTCGTTTACGCTCGACTCGGGCTATGGTGCGGCGCGTGAGCTGCTTTCCGTCGCTCCCGATGTTTCGTTTATCGCCTGCGCGACCGACACCATGGCGGCGGGCGCGCTGCGTGCCATCGATGAGGTTCGCGGCACGGGCGAGGGCATGCACCGCGTGAGCGGTTTCGGCGACAACGCGTTTTTGCGCGCGCTGACGGGCGGCATTCCCACCGTGCATTACGGCTACCTGACCAGCGGTGTCGAGGCGACCAATATGTTGCTCAACACGCTCGATGGCGCGGAGGGGGAGAACGGCCTAAAGACGCTCAAGCTCGGCCATCAGTTGATGAATGTCTAGGTCTTGATCGTGCCTGCCCGCCTTTGAGTCCCCCGTTTTTTGTCCCAAAACTACCATTCGCCGCCTTTTTCCTACCGTTCACCCTACTATGAAAACGATTACATATATATGAAACTGAAAACGATTACAGTGTAAGTGTCAAAGATGGCCGGGTGCAGATGCGCCCGTTGGAGGAAAGGGAAGTCATGGACTACCGCAAATCAGCCCAAGAGGTGCTCGACAACATCGGTGGCGCCGGCAACGTTGTTTCGGCCGCACACTGCGCCACGCGTCTGCGCCTGGTGATTGCCGATAACGCCAAGGTCGACAAGGAGGCCCTCGAGAATGTCGATGGCGCCAAGGGCGTCTTTGAAGCCCAAGGCCAGCTCCAGATTATTTTTGGCACCGGCACCGTCAACAAGGTCTACGAAGAGTTCATCGCGCTCAGCGGCGTCGAGGCTGCCACCAAGGCCGAGGTCAAGGAGGCCGCGGCGCAGCAGCAGAACATCTTTATGCGCGCCATTAAGGTACTCGGCGACGTCTTTGTCCCCATCATCCCCGCCATCGTGGCTTCGGGCCTGCTGCTGGGCATTATGAGCGCCCTCAACTTTATGGCCTCCAACGGCTTTATCGCGCTCGACACCAATAACTTTATTTATAAGATTGCCGATCTGGTCTCGGGCACGTCCTTTGGCATTCTGCAGATCCTGATCGGTTACTCCGCCGCTAAGGCCTTTGGCGCCAACCCGTATCTGGGCGCCGTCGTCGGTGGTGCATTCATCAACTCCTCGCTGCAGAGCGCCTATACGGTTGCCTCCGAGGGCGTGCAGACCATGGTCACCGTCATCCCCGGCGTGTACAGCTTTGAGTGGGTCGGCTATCAGGGTCATGTGATCCCCATCGTCATCGCCTGCGCCATTCTCGCCTTCCTCGAGAAGCGCCTGCACAAGATCGTTCCTGAGATGTTCGACCTCTTTGTGACTCCTCTCGTCTCCGTGTTCGTGACCGTGCTCGTGACGCTCGTTGCCGTCGGCCCCATCTTTGTCTGGGCCGAGAACGCCATCCTCGGTCTGATCCAGGCCCTGCTGACCCTGCCCTTCGGCATCGGTTCCTTTATCGTCGGCCTGTTCTATGCCCCCACGGTCGTTACGGGTATTCACCAGATGTACACCGCCATCGACCTGGGCCAGCTCGCCCAGTACGGCGTGACTTACTGGCTGCCCATCGCCAGCGCTGCCAACATCGCCCAGGGTGGTGCCGCGCTCGCCGTTGCCTTTAAGACCCGCGATGCCAAGATCAAGGGCCTGGCGCTTCCTTCGGCCCTGTCCGCCTTCATGGGCATTACCGAGCCTGCCATCTTCGGTGTGAACCTGCGCTTCTTTAAGCCCTTCATCGCCGGCTGCATCGGCGGCGGTTGCGGTGCCCTGGTCTGCGCGCTCACTTCGCTGGCCGCCTCCGGCACGGGCGTTACCGGTATCTTCGGTATCCTGCTGTGCCTGGCCCAGCCCGTGCAGTACGCGATCATGTTTGCGGTCGCCGCGCTGGTTTCCTTTGGCGTCTCGTTTGTCCTGTACAAGGACGAGCCCAAGGCTTCCGAGCAGGCCTAAGAGCTTTTGATTGAGGGAATGCCCGCGGGTTGTATGCTCACGGGCGTTTCCTGTATCTGGTGCCGTTCTCTGGCGCCTTGTTACTTTCGATCCGTTAGGACTTTGATATGTCTAATGCACTTGGTCGCGATCTTGCAAAGCTGGTTGCCGCCGTTGACGCCGCCGCCACTGAGTGCGGTTATGGCGCGTATGGCCAGCGCTTCCATATTATGCCGCCGGCGGGTTGGCTCAATGACCCCAACGGTCTCTGCCAGGTGGGTGGCGTGTTTCACGCGTACTTCCAGTATGCCCCGTTTGATGTGAACGGCGGCGTAAAGATGTGGGGCCATGCCACAAGCCGCGACCTTATGAACTGGGAATATGTTGGCGCGCCGCTGCTTCCCGACGAGCCGTTCGACTGCCATGGCGTGTATTCGGGCTCCGCGCTTGCCGAGGACGGCCGCATTCGCGTACTGTACACAGGCAACGTTAAGCTTTCCGATGCGGACGGCACGTACGACTACGTCAATACTGGCCGCCGCGCCGATACCGTCTATGTGGAGAGCGTTGATGGCCTTGCCGGTCGGGAGTTCAGCCAAAAGCGCGTGGTGCTGGCGTCCGAGGATTATCCCGACGATCTGACCTGCCACGTGCGTGATCCCAAGGTGTGGCGCGATGATGATGGGCGTTACCACATGGTGCTGGGCGCGCGTCGTCGCGTGGACGGGCCGCATGTCGAAAGCCGTTTTTGTGCGATGCACGGCGAAGGTGCCGGGCGCGATGTGGGCGAGATCTTGGTGTATGGCTCGGCCGATATGCTGAGCTGGGAGCTCGAAAGCCGCGTTTCCACGCCCGAGCGCTTTGGCTTTATGTGGGAGTGCCCGGGATACCTTGAGCTTGAGTCGGATGGCGGTGTACCGGCGAAGTGGCTGTCCTTCTCGCCCCAGGGTCTTGAGGGCGGTCGTTGGGACCGCGGCAATGTGTATGCCGCTGGCTACATGCCTGTATCGGGCGACATCACTGGTGGCAAGGACGCTTATGAGCTGGGCGAGTTCCGCCTGTGGGATGCCGGTTTTGACTTCTATGCGCCGCAGGAGTTTACGTCCGAGGATGGTCGCCACATTCTGATCGGCTGGATGGGCATGCCCGATGAGCCGACCTATGGCAACGCGCCCACCGTGGCGTGTGGCTGGCAGCACTGCATGACGGTGCCGCGTGAGCTTACAGCCGGCGCCGGCGGCGTGGTGCTGCAGCAGCCGGCTCGCGAGATCGAGCGCCATTATGCCTCGGTGCGTGTGGGGCAGGGCTCGTTGGAGGTTGCCGACGATACCTGCTTTGACGTTGTTGTTGACGGTGTCGATGGCGCGTTTACCGCGACCGTTGATGACGAGCTGAAGCTGGAGTTTGTGCCCGCCGAGGGCGAACTGCCCTCGCGCTTTGAGATGCGATTTACCGATGAGGGTCGCGCTTCTGCCGGCTGCGGTCGTACCGTGCGTTGGGAGCCCGTCGACGAGGTTCGTAACGTGCGCATTGTTGGCGATGTCTCGTCGGTCGAGGTGTTCGTGAATGATGGCGCGCTCGTGTTTTCGACGCGCATCTATCCCGAGGCCTATGGCGTGACCGTTGACGCTCCGGGCACGAGCGTGAACTATCACACGCTCAACATCTAAGCGATTCGTCGCATATCGGCGCTATACTGCAGCCGTTGCCCACGATGCGGGGAACACCCGCATCGTGGGTTTTTGTTTTGAAGGGACGGTGCCGTATGGGCGTACAGCAGCTAGAAGAGGCCTGGGCTTTGAGGGCCGGCGCGCGTGAGGCGCGGTTGCTTGCGGCCCCGCATGTGCCGGCAGCGCTGTCGCAGCTGGGGATTGTGCGTCCCGGTGACCGCCTAGTGGCCTTTGCGGATGACTTTGCCGATGCGTTTGCGCGCGGCTTTGATGGCTGCGACGTGGCTATGGTGGAGGAGTCGTCGGTTGCGGCGTTTGCTGCTGCGTCCGATGGCTTTGATGCTTCGTTTGATGCCGAGGGGCCGCACCTGTGGTGGTTCGTCAACTCCATTGGCGGGTTTGGACTGCGCGTGCCCGATCTTCGTGCGCTGGGTCGGGCGGCGCGTGAGGCCCATGCGCTGCTGGTTGTGGACAACACCGTGGCGTCAGCTTTTGGCTGCGATTCGCTGCGGCTGGGTTCTGCGCTGTCGCTCGAGGCGCTCGATCGCGTATGCGCCGGTGATGCTCCGCGCAAGTTGGTTGCCGTATCGGTCGCGCGCTCGCAGCTCAAGCGCCATCGTGTGGATGCCGCGGCCGAGTGCGCGCATACCCTGCTTGAGGGCTGTGGCTTGGCCAAGTTTGAATTGACTGCTGACGAGGCCGGTGTGCTGGAGCGGGGACTGGACTCGCTCGACGTCCGTATGCAGGCGCATTTCGACCGCGCCCGTGCGCTGGCCGAGTATCTGGCCGCCACCGAGATGGTGTGCAACGTGCGCTATCCCGGACTGAGCTCGCATCCCGACCATGCGGTTGCGACAGGAATCCTCGAGCACGGCTTTGGCCCGGCAGTTGAGTTTGACCTTATCGAGCGCAGTGCGGGTGATTTCTTCGATGCTTTGCCGGGGGAGTTTCGTACATCGCCCGCCGGCGGCGCAACGACGCGCCTCTCGGCCACGCGCGGCAAGCAGGGGAGCACCATCCGCCTCTTCGCCGGCACCGACAACCCCCTGGTCGTAGCGTCCGCCCTAGATAACGCCCTCCGTAAGTAGCTACTTTTTGGTGATGCTGGCGATGAGGTCGTTGGCTTTGGTGGCGATGACGTTGTTGATGTCGGTCTGCAGCTCCTCGTAGACCGCTATGGCTCGCTCTCCGGCTTGGGTGAGCGATGATCCGCGGGCTCCGTCGCGATCGATGAGCTTGCAGCCCAGCTGTCCTTCGGCCTCGTTCACAATGCGCCAGGCCTTGGAGTACGCCATGCCCATGCTCTTGGCGGCGCGGTTGAGCGAGTGCTCGCGGGCGATGCCCTGCAGCAGCAAGACGCAGCCGTGGCCGAAGACGCCCGGCAAATCCTTGTCGCACGCTTGAATGACCAACTTTGCCGTCGTCTTGTACTCCATGTGCTCCACGTCTCCCCGCTAAAGTGTTTGCTGGGCAAACGCAAAGCCTGCGTCAAACCCTTGTGTGCTCTTCTAAATCATGCATTGTAGCAGTCAAAGTGCGTTAAGATACTTCCCCAGTATTGGGCGCCCAAGGTTGGGCTGGGTCCTACGAGGCCTGCAGCCGACCGGTCGCATGGAAAAAGGAGAAACATGGCTACGTTCTTTCCCGGTGAGTCCCACACGTTTTCGGAGTATCTGCTGGTCCCTGGCTATTCGTCCTCGCAGTGCATCCCTAACAACGTCTCTCTTAAGACGCCGCTGACCCGCTTCAAGCGCGGTGAGAAGCCGGCAATCACCCTGAACATCCCCATGGTTTCCGCTATCATGCAGTCCGTCTCGGGCGTCGACATGGGTGTCGCGCTCGCTACCGAGGGTGGCCTGTCCTTCATTTACGGTTCCCAGAGCGCCGAGTCCGAGGCCGCTATGGTCAAGGCCGTCAAGGATCACAAGGCCGGCTTCGTTCAGTCCGATTCCACCCTGACCCCCGACATGACCATGGAGCAGGTCATCGAGCTCAAGGAGAAGACCGGTCACTCCACTATGCCGGTTACCGACGACGGCACTCCCAAGGGTAAGCTCCTGGGCATCGTCACCAGCCGTGACTATCGTCCCAGTCGCGATGACCACCAGACGAAGGTCTCCGAGTTCATGACCCCGCGTGAGCAGCTCATCGTGGGCGACAAGAACATCAGCCTCAAGGTTGCCAACGACGTCATCTGGGACAACAAGCTCAACGCTCTGCCCATCGTCGACGACAACGATCACCTCATGGGCATTGTCTTCCGCAAGGATTACGACAGCCATAAGACTAACCCCAACGAGCTGCTCGATAACGACAAGCGCTACATGGTCGGCGCCGGTATCAACACCCGCGACTATGCCGAGCGCGTGCCGCTGCTCATCGAGGCCGGTGCCGATGTCCTGTGCATCGATTCTTCCGAGGGCTTCAGCGAGTGGCAGAAGCGCACCATCGAGTGGATCCGCGCCAACTACGGCGAGGACGTCAAGGTCGGTGCCGGTAACGTCGTCGACGCCGAGGGCTTCCGCTTCCTGGCCGACTGTGGTGCCGATTTCATCAAGGTCGGTATCGGCGGCGGTTCCATCTGCATCACCCGCGAGACCAAGGGCATCGGCCGTGGCCAGGCTACCGCGCTGATCGACGTCTGCCGCGCTCGCGACGAGTACTACGAGGAGACCGGCGTCTACGTGCCCGTGTGCTCCGACGGCGGTATCGTCTACGACTACCACATGACGCTCGCCCTGGCCATGGGTGCAGACTTTATGATGCTGGGTCGTTACTTCGCCCGCTTTGACGAGAGCCCGACCGAGCGCGTCAACGTGAACGGTCAGTACATGAAGGAGTACTGGGGCGAGGGTTCTGCGCGTGCTCGCAACTGGCAGCGCTACGACCTGGGCGGCGCCGCGAAGCTTAGCTTCGTCGAGGGCGTCGACTCCTACGTTCCCTACGCCGGTTCCCTCAAGGACGGCGTGGGCGGCACGCTCTACAAGGTCAAGTCAACGATGTGCAACTGCGGCGCCCTCTCGATCCCCGAGCTCCAGGAAAAGGCACGCCTAACGCTGGTCAGCTCGACCTCGATCGTCGAAGGTGGCGCCCACGACGTAGTCGTCAAGGATTCCCAGCAGAGCGTTTCCTATCGATAAGCGGCTTTCCCAAGCACCGCACCTTGCCGTTCAAACCGTCGCTCGCGTACCAAAGTACGCGTCGCTCCTCTTTCACGGCAATCTGCGGCACCTGGAAAACCCGATCATGCTTGGGCGGGTAACAATTAGCGGTTGATTCACAACTACGTTATTTAGATAAAGCGAGATGCCTGCAAGTCGCAGGCATCTCGCTTGTCGTATTTGCTATCATCAGTCAAGTTAACCTTAGGGTCTGTCGGCTTAGCTTTGTTTGCTACAAGTTCCGCACGCAAAGAAGAGCACTTAATGTGCTCTTCGTCTTGCGCAGGACTGTCCGCAGTAGCGAATAAAGCTAAGCCGACCGACCCCAGCTAAGATTAAAGGAGCTGATATGTGCGATTGCACAGATCATAAGGACGAGATTCCTGTCTACGACGCGCAGGCCATTGAGTCCCGGTGGATGAAGGCCTGGGAGGACTCCAACCTCTTTGCCGTCGACACCGATGACAGTAAGCCCAAGAAGTATGTGCTCGAGATGTTCCCGTATCCGTCGGGCGACCTGCACATGGGCCACGCGCGCAACTACACTATCGGCGATGCCATGGCCCGTCAGGCCCGCATGCGCGGCTACGACGTGCTGCACCCCATCGGCTTTGACGCCTTTGGCCTGCCTGCCGAGAACGCCGCCATCAAGCACAACACGCAGGCTGCCGCCTGGACGTATAAGAACATGGACCAGGCGCTCGCCACGATGAAGCGCATGGGCTTCTCCTACGATCTGGATCGCATGGTTAAGACCTGCAGTCCTGACTACTACCGTTGGGGTCAGTGGATCTTTGAGAAGATGTGGGAAAAGGGCCTGGTCTACCGCAAGAAGAACCCGGTCAACTGGTGCCCCACCTGCAAGACCGTTCTGGCCAACGAGCAGGTTACCGAGGGCAAGTGCTGGCGCTGCGGCACCGAGCCCGAGAAGCGCGACCTTGAGCAGTGGTACTACAAGATTACCGAGTACTCTCAGGAGCTGCTCGACGACTTGGAGAAGCTCCCCGGCTGGCCCGAGCGCGTCAAGCAGATGCAGGCCAACTGGATCGGTCGCTCCGAGGGCGCTGAGGTCGACTTTACCCTGTGCGACCAGGATGGCGAGCCCATCGAGGGCGACGAGGGTAAGATCACCGTCTTCACCACGCGAGCCGACACGCTCTTTGGCGTTTCCTTCTTTGTCCTGGCTCCCGAGTACGCCCGTCTGCACGAGCTCGTCGAGGGCACGGAGTACGAGGAGGCCGTGACCAAGATCGTCGAGGACGCCAAGCATATCTCTGCCGTCGAGCGTGCCCAGGGCACCATCGAGAAGCACGGCGCTTTTACCGGCCGCTACGTGGTGAACCCCGTGAACGGCGAGAAGGTCCCCGTGTGGGTTGCCGATTATGTCGTCGCCGATTACGGAACCGGTGCCGTCATGGCCGTTCCCTGTGGCGACCAGCGCGACTTTGAGTTCGCCCGTAAGTACGACCTGCCGATCGTGCCGATCATCCTGGACGATGACGATCGCGCTGCCGTCGAGGCCAGCGGTGAGACCATCGATACCTTCCATGCCGAGACCGTCGACTGGGATTGCGCTCACGCTGCCGAGGGCACGCTCGTCCAGTCCGGCAAGTACACCGGCATGCGCGGCGGCAAGCACTCCGAGGGCGAGGCTGCGATCGTGGCCGACCTCGAGGCCATGGGCTGCGGTCGTCGCAAGGTCGAGTTCCGTCTGCGCGACTGGCTCATTTCCCGCCAGCGCTATTGGGGCAACCCCATCCCGGCCATCCACTGCGAGCACTGCGGCATCGTGCCCGTGCCCGAGGATCAGCTGCCGGTGACGCTGCCCGAGAACCTGGACCTGGGCGCCGGCGAAACCCTCGCCGAGTGCAAGGAGTTCTACGAGACCACCTGCCCGGTCTGCGGCCGCCCGGCCAAACGCGAGACCGATACCATGGACACCTTCACCTGCTCCAGCTGGTATTACCTGCGCTATACCGATCCGCACAACACGGAGCTGCCTTTCTCCCGAGAGGCCGCCGATCGTTGGATGCCCGTCGATAACTACATCGGCGGCATCGAGCACGCCATTCTGCACCTGCTCTACAGCCGCTTCTTTACCAAGGCACTGCGCGGCCTGGGCCTGCTGAGCGTGGACGAGCCCTTTACCAACCTGCTGTGCCAGGGCATGGTCAAGGACGAGAACGGCGACACCATGTCCAAGTCCAAGGGCAATGTCGTGCCCCCGAGCTCAGTCATCGAGCCCTACGGCGCCGACACCATGCGTTTGGCGATCCTGTTTATCGCCCCGCCCGAGAAGGACTTCGACTGGGATCCCAAGGCCGTTGAGGGCGCCAACCGCTTCATCAAGCGCGCCTGGCGTATCGTTTGGCAGCTCGTCCAGTCCGGCGACGCCAACGTGGCCTTCGACAAGTTCGCGCTCGACGAGGTCGCGATGAAGCTCTATCGCGAGCGTCACCGCACCATCGCCAAGTGCACCGAGGACTTCGATCGCGGCCAGTTTAACACCGCGATCTCGGCCGTCATGGAGCTCGTCAACGCGGCGAGCGCCTACCTCAATGCCACTGAGGGTACCGCCCGCGACAAGGCGCTGTGCTACGGCGTGGCTAAGGATATCGTGAGCGTCCTTGCCCCCATCTGCCCGTTCTGGGCCGACGAGCTGTGGCACGAGGCCCTCGGCTGCGAGGGCAACGCCTACACCGCCGCCTGGCCCGAGTTCGACCTGGCCGAGTCCGTTGAGGACACGGTGCAGATCGTGGTCCAGGTGCTCGGCAAGGTCCGCGGCCGCGTCGACGTTGCCCGCGATGCCTCCAATGAGGATATGCAGGCTGCCGCCGAGGCCGCCGTCGCCAAGTGGCTCGAGGGCAAGACAGTCGTCAAGGCCATCTGCGTGCCCGGCAAGCTGGTTAACCTGGTGGTCAAGTAAGCATTGCGCGCTTAACTGACATGAAAAGGCGAGGGGGACGATTCCGTATGGAGTCGCCCCCTTTTTGGTTATGTATACTTGCGACAACACCCAATTATCCATTTCTTGTGGAGAAGCTGTGCGCACGCTGACCTGCAGGTTCGTACTGTGCTTGCATGTTTCCGCAGCTATTGGTATAGTTTGCTTGTAAATGAAGTTGTAATTGAAAGAAGTGGGGTTTCGGCCCCGCTTCTTTTTTGTATGGATGGAGGTGCCGCAATGGTCAAGACCAAGACCGAGCAGGCGATCATCGACGCGCTCGAGGCCGTTGCTCCCCAGCACGATGTCGACATCGTCGACGTTGAGCTCGTGGGTGCCACCAAGGCCCCCTGCGTGCGTGTGCGTATCGAGGGTGCCGAGGGTCATAGCCTGTCGCTCAACGACGTCACGGCCAACACCAAATGGGTCGGCGATGTGATTGAGGAGCTCGACCCCATCTCTTCGAGCTATACGCTCGAGGTGTCGAGCCCGGGTATGGCGCGCCCGCTGCGCCGCCCGAGTGACTTTGCCCGTTTTGTGGGCGAGAACTGCGAGCTCACCTCCACCGCCACCGAGGGCCGTCGCAAGTACGCCGGCAAGATTGCCGCTGCCACCGAGACGAACGTGACCCTCGAGCTCGAGGACGGCGAGTCCGTCACCCTCGATTTCTCTGATGTTAAAAAGTGCAAGTTGAAGCCCACCTATGACTTCAAGCCCGCGAAGGAAGGAAAGTAAGATGGCAGCATCCGACATGATGTCCGCCCTGATGGAGCTTTGCCAGGAGAAGCACATCGACCAGCTCTACCTGATCGACCGCCTGGAGCAGTCGCTCGCCAAGAGCTATGCCGAGATCCTGCATCTTGAGTGGGGCGCCAAGGTGACCATCGACCGCACCACCGGCAAGATCTACGTCTACCGTCTGGAGCCGATCGACGATTCCATGGACGAGGAGGGCAACTTCACCGAGTTCGAGGAGATCGACGTCACTCCTAAGAACACGAGCCGTATCGCCGCCCAGCACGCCAAGGCCGAGATCAACGCCATCGTACGCAACTCCGCCCGCGAGCAGATCTACGAGGAGTTCTCCGGCCGCATCGGTGACCTCATCAGCGGTACCGTGCTGCAGTCCACGCCCGACTTCACGATCGTCAAGATTCGCGAGGGCGTCGAGGCCGAGCTTCCGCACTTCGACCAGCGCCGTTACGAGAACGAGCGCAACGAGCGTCCGATGGGCGAGCGCTACCTGCACAACCAGCATATCAAGGCCGTGATCATCGACGTTCGCGACCCCAACTCCAACCTGCAGCCGGTCCGTGGCGAGCACAGCCGTCCGCCGATTGTCATCTCCCGTACCCACCCCGAGCTCATGCGTCGTCTGTTTGAGCAGGAGGTGCCCGAGATCTATGAGGGCACCGTCCAGATCAAGTCGATCGCCCGCGAGCCCGGTCAGCGCTCTAAGGTCGCCGTCCACTCGCTCGACGATCGCCTGGATCCCGTGGGCGCCTGCGTCGGCCCTAAGGGCAGCCGTGTTCGCGCCGTCGTGGGCGAGCTCCGTGGCGAGCGCGTCGACGTCATCCTGTGGGATGCCGATCCGGCCGTCTACGTCGCCAACGCCCTGTCGCCTGCCAAGGTCACCCGCGTCCTTATCGACGAGGAGAAGGCCTACGCCGGCGTCATCGTGCCCGATGACCAGCTGTCCCTCGCCATCGGCAAGGAGGGCCAGAATGCCCGCCTCGCCGCGCGCCTGACCGGCTGGCACATCGACATTAAGTCCGAGACCCTTGCCGCCGACATCCTCAAGAATGTTCCCGTTCACGAGGAGCCCGCCGCCGACCTGATCGGTGACGAGGAGGACGAGGACGTCCGTCGCTGCGAGTTCGTGTCCGAGGACGGCATCCAGTGCCGCAACCAGGCCCGTCCCGGCTCCCGTTTCTGCGGTGTCCACGACACCGACGCCTTCGATGATGCGGAGGACCTGATCTAGCGCGCGGTCGCGCCGGGCGGGTCCCAGCGCATACCCCACGCTCGTTCAGTCTCTAGGCACCCAAGGTGCCAGAAAGGGTAGGTGAAGTCATATGGCAAAAGTCCGTGTGTCCACCCTGGCCAAAGAGTTCGGCATGACCTCCAAGGAACTGATGGGTCATCTCGCCGAAATGAAGATTCCCGCTAAGTCCGCTTCCTCCGCTCTGGAGGACGCATACGTCGCCATGGTCCGCAAGCAGCTCGCCTCGGTGATCGAGGCCCGCGCCCAGGAAGTCGAGGCCGCCAAGCTGGCCGAGGAGCAGGCCGCTGCCGCCGAGGAGGCAGCACGCGCTGCCGAGGCAGAGCGCGAGCGCATCGCCGCCGAGAAGGCACGCGAGGAGGAGCGCCGCCAGTTCGCCGCTGCCCAGGCTGCCGAGGAGGCCGCCCGCGCCGAGGCCGAGGCTAAGAAGAAGGCCGAGCAGGAGCGCCTTGCCCGCGAGAAGGAGGAGGCTGCCCGCGAGGCCCAGCGCCGCGCCGTTCCCGCTTCCGATTCCGGTTCGCGTTTCCGTTCGCTGCTCGACCAGATCGCCGCACAGGAGACCGTCCTCAAGGAGAAGAAGGACGCCGAGGAGAAAGCCAAGGCCGAGCGCGCTGCCGAGCGCGGCAACCGTCGTGGCGGCAACAACGACCGTCGCGGTGGCCGTCGTAACGATCGCAACGCTTCCGACAACAACTCCGAGCGCAATGCCTCCGAGAACCGTCCCCACAGCCATCGCACCAATGCCAGCAACAACGTCGCTGCCGGCATGGACTTCCCCAACCCCGACAAGCAGGGCAAGGGCAAGAAGCGCAAGGGCGGTCACAACAACGAAGAGGACCACTACAGCCGCATGGCTCGCGAGGCCGAGGAGTACAGCCGCGAGAAGGTGCTCGAGGAGGCTCGTGCCGCCGTCGAGGAGGCCTCTCGCGAGTCCACTGGTCGCCGCAAAAAGCGCAAGGAGAAGCGCGAGCGCGAGGCCGCAAAGGCTCAGGAGGAGCGCAAGATAGAGGAGGCGCTGGCCCAGGGCGTGAACCCCGAGGACCTCGACGCCATCAAGGTCTCCCAGGGCGTTACCGTCCAGGAGCTCGCCGAGGCGCTCGACGTTCCGGCCAACGACATCATCAAGCGTCTGTTCCTGCTGGGCACGCCGCTTACCATGACGCAGTCCATGTCTGACGACCTCGTCGAGCTCGTTGCCGACGACCTGGGTCGCCAGATCAAGATCATCACCCCCGAGGAGGAGAACACCTTCTCGTTCTACGACGATCCCGCCGACCTTAAGCCGCGTGCCCCGGTCGTCACCGTCATGGGCCACGTCGACCACGGCAAGACTTCGCTGCTCGACGCCATCCGTCACACCGGCGTCGCTGCCGGCGAGGCGGGCGGCATTACTCAGGCCATCGGCGCTTCGCAGGTCATGATCAACGACCGCAAGATCACCTTCATCGATACCCCCGGTCACGCCACCTTTACGGCTATGCGTGCCCGCGGCGCCAAGGTGACCGACATCGTCATTCTGATCGTGGCTGCCGACGACGGCGTCATGCCCCAGACCATCGAGTCGATCAACCACGCCAAGGCCGCCGGCGTTCCCATCGTCGTCGCCGTCAACAAGATCGATAAGCCGGGTGCCAACCCCGACCGCGTGCGCCAGGAGCTCACCGAGTACGGCATCATCCCCGAGGAGTGGGGCGGACAGAACATGTTCGTCAACATCTCGGCCAAGCAGAAGATCGGTATCGATGACCTGCTCGAGACCGTGCTGCTCCAGGCCGACGTGCTCGAGCTCAAGGCTAACCCCGATACGTTCGCATCGGGCAACGTCCTCGAGGCTAAGCTCGACAAGGGCCGCGGCTCGGTTGCCACAGTGCTCGTGACCCGCGGCACCCTGCGCGTGGGCGACACGCTGGTCGCCGGCCTCACCTATGGCCGCGTCCGTGCCATGCTCGACCCCAAGGGCAACGCCGTCACCGAGGCCGGTCCTTCCGACGCCGTCGAGATCTTGGGCCTGCAGTCCGTCCCCAACGCCGGCGATGAGTTCCGCGTGTTCGAGGACGAGCGCGAGGCACGTGCGCTGGCCGACGAGCGTTCGCTCAAGGCCCGTATCGAGGAGCAGAGCCGCGTGAAGCACGTGACGCTCGAGAACCTCTTCGAGACTATCGCCGACGCCGAGGTCAAGGAGCTCAACCTGATCATCAAGGCCGACGTCCAGGGTTCCATCGAGGCCCTTCAGGACTCCCTCGACAAGATGGATCAGTCCGAGGTGCGCATCAACACGATCCACTCCGCCGTTGGTGCCATCAACGAGACCGACGTGGTCCTGGCCGACGCCTCCAACGCCATCATCATCGGCTTTGGCGTTCGTCCCGACGGCAAGGCCCGCTCCGCCGCCGAGCGCGAGGGCGTCGAGATCCGTTGCTACGACGTCATCTACAAGTGCCTCGAGGACCTCGACGCTGCCCGTATCGGCATGCTCAAGCCCACCGAGGTTGAGGTCTCCACGGGCACTGCGACCGTCCTGGACACCTTCAAGGTGCCCAAAGTCGGCATTGCCGCCGGTGTCCGCGTCGAAGAGGGCGAGATCGCCGCGACCGATTCCGTACGCCTGGTGCGCGACGGCATCGTGGTCTTCAACGGTAAAATCGCCTCGATGCGCCACTACAAGGACGAGGCCAAGAGCCTCAAGAGCGGCTCCGAGGGCGGTATTGGCCTGGAGAACTTCCAGGACATCAAGCCCGGCGACCAGATCGAGGGCTACCGCATTGACCAGGTTGCCCGTACCGAGTAGGGGGTAGCGCTATGAAGCAAACGCAGGCAACCCGCCGTCTGGGCGAGCAGCTTCGCGAGAAGCTCGGTTATATCCTGCTCTTTGAGGTTTCCGATCCGCGTCTCGACCTGGTCACCCTGACCGCGGTCGAGGTCGCGGTGGACCGCTCGTTCGCGCACGTGTACGTGTCGTGCGATGCGAGCCGCTACGACGAGGTCATGGAGGCGCTCGCCAGCGCCAAGGGCCGCATCCGTAGCCTGTTGGCCCGCTCGCTCGATTGGCGCGTCACGCCCGAGCTCGATTTTCGCATCGATCGCTCGACCGATGAGGCCGAGCGCATCACGCGTGCGCTGGAAAACGTTCCCGCCACGCTTGCGATCGAAAAGGACGAGGACGGCTATCCAATAGCGGATGCCGTCCAGGAGGCAGCTTTAGATGAGTAATTCCGCCGACCTCGCATCGTGCGAGTCTGCAGATATTCAGCGACGCATCCTCGAGCTCATCGAGGGTGCGTCCTCCATTGCGATTTCGGGACATACGTCTCCCGATGGTGACGCCCTGGGCTCCGTGCTGGGTCTGGGCTTATCGCTTATGAAGTTTTTCCCCAACAAGGACATTGCCCTGCTGCTGGCAGACGATGACCCGGTTCCGCGCATCTACCGCTTTATGGAGGGCGCCGACCGTCTGGTGCCGGCATCTGCGTATACCGGCAATCCGGATCTGTTCATCTCGGTGGACGTGCCGGTCGTCGAGCGTCTGAACAACTCCGCCGAGGTGCTCCGCCGCTCGTCGCATGTGGTGTGCTTCGATCACCATCCGGCGCGTGAGGAATTTGCCGAGCTGAGCCTGAGGTGCGTCGGCGCCGCAGCCTGCGCCATGATCATCGACCGCTTTTTGGACAATTGCGGCATTGTGGCTCGCAACGGTGTCGCGACCTGCCTGCTGTGCGGCCTGGTGACCGATACCGGTCGTTTTCAGTACCAAAACGCCGATGCTGCTGCGTTCCATGCCGCCTCGCGCCTGGTCGCGCACGGTGCCGATCCGGCGCGCGTCGCGCTCGAGGTCTACCAGAGCATGCGCGTAGAGTTCTTGCATCTCAAGTCCATCGTTATGGGTCGTATCAAGACCGTGGCGCACGGTCGCGTGGCATATAGTTATGCGTACCAGAGCGACCTCGAGGCCTGCGGCGTCACTTCGGATGAGTGCGACGGTCTGGTCGATGTGGTGCGTTCGGTGATGGGCGTTGAGGTCTGCCTGTTCCTAAAGGGCATCGAGGGCGATACCAAGGTGCGCGGCAACCTGCGCTCCAAGGGTGACCTCGATGTGTCCGAGATTGCTGCCAACTTTGGCGGTGGCGGGCATCATGCCGCCGCCGGCTTTTCCAACAACGGAACGATTCGCGAGACGCTCGCCGTGGCACTTCCCATGCTGGCCGAGCTGGTGGGGGAGGATCCCGCTTCGGTGACCGTCGAGCTCTAACTTTTTGGATGGTACATGGCTCGTCGTACGCCTTCTCAATTGAATATGCTGCTCGCCGTCGATAAGCCGGTGGGCTGCACGTCCCATGACGTGGTATCGCAGTGCCGGCGCGCCCTCCATGAGCGACGCGTTGGCCATGCCGGTACGCTCGACCCCATGGCCTCGGGTGTCATGGTGGTGGGCGTGGGCCAGGCGACCCGTCTGCTGGGCATGCTAACCCTCGATACCAAAAGTTATGTTGCCGACATTTCGTTTGGTGTCGAGACCAATACCGATGACGCGGAGGGCGAGGCCGTCCGCGCGGTGCCCGTTGCCCCCGAGCTGCGCGATCTCGCTTACGCCCGTGAGCAGCTGGCCGCTATGCTTGGCCCGCAGATGCAGGTGCCGCCAGCGTTTTCGGCCATCTCGGTTAATGGCGTTCGCGCCTATAAGAGTGCTCGCGAGGGCAATGCGGTTGAGTTGCCCCCGCGCCCCGTCGAGGTCTATGCCGCCGACCTGATCGCCGTGGGCGGCGAGGGCGATACGTGCGTCTGGACCGTGGCGTTTTCGGTAAGCAAGGGCACCTACATTCGCGCGCTTGCTCGCGATCTGGGTCGCGCCTGCGATAGTGCTGCGCATATTTCCGCGCTGCGCCGTACGGCCTCCGGCGTGGTTTCCATTGGCGCCTGTCATGCGGTAGAGGAGCTCTCTGCCGAGTCCGCTGCCGGCTTCGCTCTGGATCCCATCGCCGCCCTTGGCGCCACGCGTGTCGATTTGCCGGGTAATCTTGCAGACGACCTGCTTTGTGGTCGCCGCATTCCCGTTGAACGCGCGCGTGCGGATTTCGATATGGCGAAGGCGCCGTTTGCACTCGTGCTCGATGGTGGACTGAAGGCGCTTGCTCGTATCGAGGGCGGCCGCTTTGTGATGGAGCATGTCTTTCCGCAGGCGATCGGCGGTGTTCGATGATGCTGGCGCCCCACGAGCTCGCGCGTATCTTTTTCGCGGGTGAGTTGGATGAGGCCCGTATCGTTTTTGCCGACGCATTTGATGGGTGCGAGTTCTTGGGCGCCGCGTCGATCGCCATTGGCGTGTTTGATGGCGTGCATCGTGGGCACCAAGAGCTGATCGACGCGGTTATTCGCGATGCGCATGATCACGGCAGCAAAGCGGTCGTGATTACTTTCGATCCTGACCCGGACGTCGTGGTGAGTCCTTTGCCCGCTCAAAAATTGATGACGACGGCTGACCGCCTGCATGCCCTGGCTCAAACCGGGGTCGATGCGGTGGTGGCCGTTCCCTTTACGCCCGCCGTGGCGGCACTCGACCATGTCGGGTTTTTGGCGCTGTTGTCGTGTGTTGTCGACATTCGCTCAATTCGTGTAGGCAGCGACTTTAGGCTCGGCCGCGGCGGGGCTTCAGGCGTTGCCGAGATGCGCGCCTGGGGCACTGAGCGTGGGGTTGACGTTTACGGTCATGACCTGCTCTGCGTTAACGGGCAGACCATCTGCGCCACGCGCATCCGCCATGAGCTGGGTCAGGGTCATGTGAAGCTGGCCGCAGAGCTTCTCGGTCGTCCCTATATGCTGCGCGGCGTTGTGGCGGCTGGCCGTCACGAGGGATCCGACATGGGCTTTCCCACGGCAAACATCCAGGTGCCCGACGGCATCCAAGTGCCTGCCGATGGCGTCTATGAGGGTCTGGTGCTGGTCGACGATACCGTATGGCCTGCTGCCGTTAACGTCGGCCTGCCGCCGACCTATGCCGATGATGCCGCCTCGGCGCATCTCGAGGCCAACTTGATCGGCTATGCGGGCGACCTGTATGGCGCTTCCGTGTCGCTGGCGTTTACGCGCTGGCTGCGTCCGTCTCGCGTGTTCGATTCCCTGGACGAGTTGATCGCGACCGTCGAGGGTAATATCGACGATATTCGTCATAACTTGGGTGAGCAGGGGGTGAGCATCCGTGATTAGCGATGAGGAAAAAGATCAGGTACGCGCGGCGTCGGACTTGGTTGCCATCGTGCAGGAAACGGTCGAGCTCAAGCCCCGCGGCCATGAGTTTTGGGGCTGCTGCCCGTTCCATGGCGAAAAGACCCCGTCGTTTCACATTATCCCTGCTACGCAGGTATGGCACTGCTTTGGCTGCGGCGAGGGCGGCGACGTCTTCACCTATATCATGAAGCGCGAGAACCTGAGTTTTCCCGAGTCGATCCGCTATTTGGCTGATCGTGCGGGCATTGAACTGCACGATACCGGTGCGCAGCGCGATCGCGGCACCAAGCGCGCCCGCATCTATGACCTGTGCGCCGAGACGGCTCAGTTCTACCACACCATGCTTATGCGCGGTAAGGACAGCCGTCCGCGCGAGTACTTTGCCAGCCGTGGCATGGGTGGAGACGTCTGTCGCCGCTACTGCCTGGGCTTTGCGCCGGGTCGCAACGCACTGGTTTCGCATCTGTCTCAAGCGGGCTTTACCCCGCAGGAGATGATTGACGCCAACGTGGCCGTGAGCCGTGGGCGCGGACAGCTTGCCGACCGTTTTTACGACCGTGTGATGTTTCCCATCTTTGATGAGCAGGGTCACAATATCGCCTTTGGCGGGCGCATTATGGGCGATGGTCAGCCTAAGTACCTCAACACCGCCGAGACGAGCGTGTTTCATAAAAAGCGAAACCTCTACGGCTTTAACTGGGCCAAGGAGTTTATCGTTGCGCAGGATACCGCCATCGTGGTGGAGGGGTATACCGACTGCATCGCCTGCTGGGAGGCGGGGATCAAAAACGTTGTCGCCACGCTGGGCACGGCGCTGACGGAACATCACGTTAAGACACTCACCCGTTTTGCCAAGCGCATTGTATATATGTTCGATGGCGACGCCGCCGGTCAAAAGGCTGCTCGCCGCGCGATTCAGTTTATCGAGCAGGATTCGATGGACCTGCGCTGCGTGGTGCTTCCCGACGGCAACGACCCCATGGAGTTCATCACGGCGCATGGCGGCGAGGCGCTGCAGGCGCGCATCGATGCCGCCGAGCCCCTCATGGACTTTGTGTACCGTTCACTGCAGGAGTCGAGCGACATTACCACGCCGGGCGGTCGCGCCAAAGCGCTCGAGGATGCGCTGACGCTTATCTATCCGCTGCGCGACAGCTATATGATCGACACGTACTTTATCCAGATTGCCGATCTGTTGGGTTTGGACCTGGAGACCGTGCGCGCGAGCTCGGGCCGTGTGTTTCGCGATGTCGCCAAGCGCGAGGATGCCGAGCGCCGGCGTGAGCAGAACTACGAGCGTCAACGCGCGCAAGCTGAGCGCGCGGGCAGCGCGGGCGGTCGGGCGTCTGGTTTGCAGGGGACGTCTCGCGGTGCCTGGGCCGCGGGTGCGACGCCGCCGGTGTCCGCACCGGTCGAGGAGGACCCGTACGACTACGTTCCGCTTGATGCCTATGGGGCCGCGCCGGTGGAGGTCGACGAGGATCTGCCGCCAATCGATGTGCCGGCGGGGATGGAAAGCGCTGCGCCCGTTGCCGATAGCTCAAGCGCGGCGGCAGCTCCGTCGATGCCGATCGTTTTGACCGATCTGGAGCGGAAATCCCTGGCGGGAGAGCGCGAGCTGCTGACGATGCTCACGAGCTACCCCGATCTGTTCCGCACGTATGCCGATCGCATTTGCTCTATCGAGTGGGTCGACCCGCGTCACGAGTCCATTGCGTGGGCCGTGCTGGCAACGCCGCCGGGAACCGATCCTGCGGCATGCATGGATGCGGCACGCGCGGTGTGTCCCGAGGCGGCATCGCTTGTCAGCGCCGGGCGCATCTCGGCAACGAGTAAGCACCCGACCGAGACGAACATCGTCTTTATGCTCGATACGCTCGAGCTCTACACCATCAAACGTCGCATGCGAGCCGCGCAGGCCAAGTTGCGTCAGGACCGTTCACTCGACGATGAGGCCCGTCGCGTGCTGACTATGCAGGCGGTGCAAGATTCACAGCGCCAGCGCGAGCTCCAAAAGTCGATCGGTGGCGTGGCCGACCCGTTCCGTTTGATCGGTTTGGAGACCGCAGGTGCCGATCAGGCCTAGATGTTGTGGTCAACCAGCGTATTCTCGCCTATATCCTGTCTTTATTTTGGGTATAGAGGTCTACGTGTGTGCTAAAGTATTGAGTCCTGTGGACTACGAAGGGAGAATCTGTGCCAAAAAAGACTGAGAGCACGGGTACTGGGCTGGAATCCTACGTTGCAAAGCTCATGGGCAACGGCTCAAACAGGACTTCGGTAACCGAGGACGAGATTCAGGTCGCCCTGAAGGATATCGATGTTTCTGATGAGCAGCTCAACGCGGTGTATTCCGCGCTGCGCAACAGCGGCATCCAGATTATCTCCGCGAGCGGAAACGACGACGCCCCGATGGACGTCGACGATGACGATAACGATACCGACGATTTCGATGATGACGAGCACGATTCCGGCTCGCTTGACGATCACGAGCTTAAGATGGCCCGCCAGGCCGATGCCGAGATGGGCTCTTCCAAGAGCAAGAAGAAGCGTACCGTGCGCACGTCTCGTTCGCGTTCGCGCGTGCGCGGCATCGATGCTTCCACGGTGATGCTGACCGGCGACCCGGTTCGTATGTACCTCAAGGAGATCGGTAAGGTCGACCTGCTGACCGCATCTGAAGAGGTCGATCTGGCCATGAAGATCGAGGCCGGTCTCGAGGCTACCGAGAAGCTCGAGGCTGCCGATGCAGGCGAGATCGAACTCACACGCTCCGAGATGCGTCGACTTACGCGTATTGAGAATGTTGGTCTTGAGGCCAAGCAGGCGCTCATCAGCGCAAACCTGCGTCTGGTCGTCTCCATCGCCAAGCGCTATGTCGGCCGTGGCATGCTGTTCCTGGATCTGATCCAGGAGGGCAACCTCGGTCTGATCCGCGCCGTCGAGAAGTTCGACTACCAGAAGGGCTTTAAGTTCTCCACGTACGCCACGTGGTGGATCCGTCAGGCCATTACGCGCGCTATTGCCGACCAGGCCCGTACCATCCGTATTCCCGTGCACATGGTCGAGACCATCAACAAGCTCGTCCGCGTCCAGCGCCAGCTCCTCCAGGACCTGGGTCGCGACCCGACCCCCGAGGAGATCGGTGCCGAGATGGACATGAGCGCCGACCGCGTCCGTGAGATCCAGAAGATTTCGCAGGAGCCCGTGTCGCTCGAGACCCCGATCGGCGAGGAAGAGGATTCCCAGCTGGGCGACTTCATCGAGGACTCCCAGGCTATCGTTCCGCCCGATGCTGCCAGCTTCTCCATGCTGCAGGAGCAGCTCACCCAGGTGCTCGACTCGCTTGCCGATCGCGAGCGCAAGGTTATCGAGCTGCGCTTTGGTCTCGTCGACGGACATCCCCGCACGCTCGAGGAAGTCGGTCGCGAGTTTGGCGTCACGCGCGAGCGTATTCGCCAGATCGAGTCCAAGACTCTGGCCAAGCTCCGCCACCCGAGTCGCTCGAGCAAGCTGAAAGACTACATCGAAAGCTAGTCAAGCAAGAGGCGCCTTCAAGCACATCCGCTTGGGGGCGCTTTCATGTAGTCATTGGGGACGTTCTTAAATGACTAGTCGTTTAAGAACGTCCCCAATGACTGGGTCGGAAAATTTCTTAAAAAAGTTCTTGCCCTTCGCCCAATCGTCCGTATAATAAACTTCGTTGCTTGAGAGCACGCACCTATTCCTCGGTAGCTCAATGGTAGAGCACGCGGCTGTTAACCGCGCTGTTGTAGGTTCGAGTCCTACCCGGGGAGCCAGAATTTCTCAGCCCATTTCGCTGGGCTTTTAAATTCCTCGGTAGCTCAATGGTAGAGCACGCGGCTGTTAACCGCGCTGTTGTAGGTTCGAGTCCTACCCGGGGAGCCAGGCTTTAAAACCCGTCGCTTATGCGGCGGGTTTTTTCATGCCGCGATCGCCGGTGGCGAACGTTACCGTATCAACATTTCGTGTCGAGGATGTAATCGCGAACCCCATGGCCTTAACATGGCGCGGTCGTTGTAAAATGTTGGAATGATTGCTCCCACGACATGGTGCCGCGAGCACCAAGAAAAGGAGATTCTTGTGTCTGAGACCATTAACGGCAGCCTGAGCGTCTCGAACGACGTTATTGCCGATATTGCCGGTTATGCCGCGATGACGTGCTACGGCGTCGTCGGTATGGCCGAACAGCTGCAGGGCGCCGAGAGCGTGCGCCTGCTTGCCGGCCAGCGCCTCCGCAAGGGCGTGCTTGTTTCCGCCGACGAGAACGGCCTTACGGTCGACCTTCACGTCGTGCTCGAGAACGGCGTCAACATGAAGTCCGTCTGCCACAATCTTTCGAGCTCCGTCGCCTTCACCCTGCAGGAGATCGCCCAAATCGATCCCGCCAGCCTTAAGATCGGCATTCACATCGACGCGCTCAAGAGCCGTCTGAACTAGCATCCGAATACGGAGATTTCACCACTCATGATTGCAAAGACCATTCGCACCTGTTTTCCGATCGCTGCGGCTGCCGTTTCCGAAAAGGCCGAGGAGATCAACAAGCTCAACGTCTTCCCCGTACCCGACGGTGACACCGGCACCAACATGTCGCTCACGCTCGCCTCGGTGACCAAGGAGCTTTCCGCCCTTCCCGCCGATGCCGACATGGAGGCCATTGCTGGCGCCATTACCCACGGCTCCCTGATGGGTGCTCGCGGCAACTCCGGCGTAATCACCTCGCAGATCTTGCGCGGCGTGGCCGAGGGCCTTGTCTCTGCCGATGAGCCCATTACGTCCGCCAATATCGCCTTCGCCTTCCGTCGAGCCGTCAAGGTTGCCTTCCAGGCTGTTCGTAAGCCCATCGAGGGCACAATCCTCACGGTCCTGCGTGATGTTTCGACGAAGGCAGACGAGTGCGAGAAGAAGAAGTTCTCTGCCGAGGATGCTCTCGACGCCATCGTCGTCGAGGCTTACCAGTCCGTCGCCCGCACGCCCGACCTGCTGCCCGTCCTCAAGGAGAACGGCGTGGTCGACTCCGGCGCCTTTGGCTTTGCCATCTTCTTGGAGAACTTTGTTGCCGCTGCCCTTGGCCGCAGCACCGTGGTCGAGGATTTCTCCGCTACGTTCGATTCCGCTGGCTCTGCCCGTGACGCCGCTCTTGACCGCGTGGAGATCGAGGCCAACGACGACTGGGAGGGCTCGGAGTTCCGCTACTGCAACGAGTTCCTCTTTAAGGCCGACGCCCCGTTTGACGAGGACGAGTGCCTGAAGTTCCTGGGCTCCATGGGCGACTGTGAGCTGCTCGTTGGTGCCTATCCCGACTACAAGATCCACGTGCACTCCAACACCCCTAACCTGGTGCTCGAGCACATGCTTCAGCTCGGTCAGATCTACGAGGTCTTTATCCACAACATGGAGATGGAGGCCCACGACCGTACCGCTAAGATCCACGAGGACCAGGAGAAGGCCGCCGAGCCCGCGAAGGCCCTGGGCTTTGTCGCCGTTGCGGCTGGCTCTGGTGAGGCCGACATCCTCAAGTCCCTCGGCGTCGATGTGATCGTGTCGGGTGGCCAGACCATGAACCCCTCGACTGCCGACCTGCTGGGCGCAGTGGACCAGGTCAACGCGACCTCGGTCATCATCCTTCCCAATAACGGCAACATCCGCATGGCTGCCGAGGCTGCTGCCTCCGCCTGCACCGACAAGAAGGTCGCCGTCGTTCCCACCAAGACCGTCCCGCAGGCCTTCTCCGCGCTGTTCGCGGTCCTGCCCGATTCCGAGCTCGAGGACGCCGTTGCCGCTATGGTCGATGCCATCAGCGAGGTCCGCGATGGCGAGGTCACCCGCGCCGTGCGCGACTCCAGCGCTTCCGACGGCTCGCCGATTCACTCCGGTGACGTTATGGGCATCATCGCCGGTTCCATCGACGTGGTCGGCTCCGACGTGAAGCAGGTCACGCTCGACTGCATCAACCGCATGCAGGAGGAAGAGGAGGGTGACGCGCTGACGATTTTGGCCGGCGAGGAGCTGTCCGACGAGGCCTTCCAGGAGATCGTCGACGCTATCGAGGAGGCTCAGCCCGATCTGGAGATTGATGCCCATCGTGGCGAGCAGCCGCTCTATCCCGTGATCTTCTCGATCGAGTAGGCTCTGCCTATGTCCGAGCTGTGCTCCGTGCCGCGCGTCTCGGAGCGTTTTGCCCAGAGCAATGCGCTCGACGAGGATATCGCGCGACTCAAATATGTTTCGGGTAAACGTGAGGAGGCCCTTCGCCGTCTGGGAATTCGGACGGTGGGGGACCTCCTTCTCCATATTCCTCATCGCTACCTGGATTTCACTCGCTCGTGGTCCATTGAGATGGCTCCCATCGGTACCGTGTGTACCATCATCGCCACGGTCGATCGTATCGTTCAAAAGCAGCCCCGTCCGCGTATGCAGGTGACTGAGGTCTCGCTCGTGGACGAGACGGGCGTGCTGCAGGTTGCCTTTTTCCGTCAGCCTTGGATTGCCCAACAGCTTAAGCAGGGCGAACGCCTGGCCGTGATGGGCAAGGTCGAGTTTGCCTACGGTTTTAAGCAGATGGCCTCGCCCCACTTTGAAAAGCTTGAGGACGGGCGCGCCGCTGGTACCATTTTGCCGGTCCACTACGTAAGTGACGGCGTGAGCCAGGCGTGGATGCGCCGTATCGTGAGCGGTGCGCTCGAAGTGGCTGCCAATCCGTTCGATCCCATTCCCGCGCCGCTGCGCGCAAAGCGGAAGCTCATGAGCAATGCCCGTGCGCTGCGCTCGATCCACTTTCCCTCGAGCATGGCCGAGCGCGACATCGCTCGCCGGCGTCTTGCCTATGAGGAGTGTCTCTGCTTGCAGCTCGCGCTGCGTCTGCGCAACGATGGCGGTATGGTCGACGTAGTGCCTTATGCGCATGACGCGGGCGAGCATTTGGCTGCGCTTAAACAGGCCCTGCCGTTTTCGCTGAGCGATGAGCAGGAGGCTGCATTTCAAGACATCCTGCATGATATGTGCGATGGCGGTCGCGTGATGAACCGTCTGCTGCTGGGCGACGTCGGTACCGGTAAGACCGCCGTTGCCGCCTGCGCGTTGGCGGTCGCGGCCGATAGCGGCACCCAGGCGTGCGTCATGGCGCCCACGGGCGTGCTGGCGCGTCAATATGCCGATAAGACCGGCCCCCTGCTCTCGCAGGCTGGCATGACCTGGGCGCTCCTGACGGGCGCCACGCCGGCGGCCGAGCGTGAACAGATTCATGCTCGGCTCCAGTCTGGCGAGCTCGACGTGCTCTTTGGTACCCATGCGGTGCTTTCGGAGAACGTCACGTTCAAGCATTTGTCGCTTGTAGTGATCGACGAGCAGCACCGCTTTGGCGTGGGTCAGCGTAACGCCCTGCGCGCAAAAGGCCCGGGTGCCGACTTGCTGGTCATGACTGCCACGCCGATCCCTCGCACGCTGGCGCTTTCGGTGTACGGCGACCTGGATACGAGCATCATCCGCCATCGTCCCGTTCCGGGTGCCGGCGTTGAGACGCGCGTCCTCACCGAGTCGAGTCGCGACCTGGCCTATGGCGCCATTCGCGAGGCGCACGAAAAGGGGCAGCAAGCCTACGTGATCTGTCCGCTCGTGGAGCCGAGCGATTCGGCCGATGAGCTCGAAGACGTACCCGGCATCGCTCGCGACGACGAGGGCCGCGTGACCGTGCCCGTGCCGTTGCATGACACGGCGACCGAGCTCGATCGCCTTCGTCTGGCATTACCGGGGCTTACCATCGAGCGTCTTCATGGCCGCATGTCGGCGGGGGAGAAGGACCGGGTCCTCGATGCCTTTAAGCGTGGCGAGATCGATGTGCTCGTCTCGACCACGGTGGTCGAGGTGGGCGTTGACGTGCCCAACGCCACCGTCATGGTCATCGAGAACGGTGAGCGCTTTGGTTTGGCGGCCTTGCACCAGCTGCGCGGGCGCGTAGGCCGCGGCAGCGTGTCGGGTACGTGCCTGGTCATGACGCACTCCAAGGGCAACGGCGGCGCGTCGGCGGCACAAGACCGCCTCCAGTCACTCGAGAAGACCTCGGACGGCTTTACGCTCGCCCAGATGGACCTGCGTCTGCGCCACGAGGGCGAAATCCTGGGTTACCGCCAGCATGGCGGCGTGACCTTGCGCTTTGTTGACCTCGATGCCGACGAGGAATTGATCGAGTGGGCCCATTTGGACGCGGTCGAGCTCTTGCGGTATGCTTGCAACCTTGACTCCGTGGCGACGCGCCCCTTGCGCGACGCGGTCGCCACGCGCTATCGACACATCTTTAAGGAGGTCAGCGGAGGATGAGAATCATCGGCGGCGAATGGCGCGGTCGTAAGATCGAGGAGCCCCGTGGTCGCGATGTCACCCGCCCCACGACCGATCGCGTGCGCGAGGCGTGCGCATCTATGGTCATGTCGGCATTCGACTTCGATCTGGACGAGGTCCGCGTGCTGGATGCCTTTGGCGGCTCCGGCGCCTTGGGCATTGAGATGCTCTCGCGCGGTGCCCGCTCGCTCACCACGTTCGAGATCGATCGCAACGCTGCTCGTCTGATTACCAAGAATATCGAGTCGCTCTGCCGTGACCGTGCGCGTTGGCGCGTGGTGACGGGTGACGTGCTGGCAAGCGCCTCGCGCGGCCGTGTGCCGGGCGGTCCCTTTGACCTGGTCCTGCTCGACCCGCCCTATGCTTTTGGTGCCGAGCCGGTCGAGGAGCTGCTGCAGAACCTGGCCCAGCAGGACTTGCTGTCGCAGGGTGCCTACGCGCTCTTTGAGCACGCCGCGGCCGATACGGGCGCTCACCCGACCGGTTTTGAGACCGTGCGCGAGAAGCGTTACGGCATAACCTCGGTCGACCTGCTGCGCTGGTCGGCCACGAACGAGACCGACAATGCCGGCGACAGCGACCATGACGATGATGCACCTTTGGAGGATGCCCATGAGTGACACCATTAACCGCGTAATCGTCCCGGGCACCTTCGATCCCATCACGTTTGGCCATATCGACGTCATCCGCCGCGCCCGCCGCATCTTTCCCAGCGTGATCGTGGCCGTTGCCGAGTCGCAGGGCAAAAACGGCGTCGGCACCACGTTTATGCTCGACGAGCGCGTAGCGCTGGCCCGTGAGGCGCTCGGCGATATTGACGGCGTCGAGGTGCTGCCCTTCACCGGCCTCTTGGTCGATTTTGCCCGCGAACAGGGAGCAGGAGCCGTGGTCAAGGGCCTGCGTGCCATGACCGACTTTGAGTACGAGCTGCAGCAGGCCGACCTCAACTACCGCCTGGATAGCGAGCTGGAGTCCATCTTTGTCATGAGTGCGCCGCAGTACGGCTATATCTCGAGCTCGGTGGTTCGCCAGATTGCCTCGCTCGGTAGCGACGTCTCTAATTTTGTTCCGCCCAATGTGGTCAAGGCGCTTAAATATCGCTTTTCGTGACGTTTTTTAATGCCTGGTGGCATGTGGTAAACTTACACGATGATATGTTACCTATGAAAGGAGACCGGATGCCGGGCGAGAATTTTCCTGGCGACAGGATCGTGAGTCTTGTCGACGAGCTCGAGGGGCTCATCGAAGAGGCTAAGACGCCGTTCGGCAAGAACGCCCAGATGAAGGTTATCGACGCCGACGTCTTCTTTAACATCCTCGACGAGATCCGCATGAGCTATCCCGAGGAATGGCAGAAGTCCCGCCGTATCCTCAAGGAGCGCGAGGAGCTTATGGCTTCCGCCGCCGCTCAGGCCGATTCCATCATCGCCGATGCTCAACAGCAGGCCCTCACCATTGCTGGTGAGCAGGAGATCGTCCGCTTAGCGCAGCAGCAGGCCGACGACATCCGCGACCGTGCCCAGCAGTATGAGCGCGAGACTCGCTATGCCGCCGAGGATTACGCCGAGCAGGTCTTTACGCACCTCGAGGAGAACCTCAAGAGCCTGACCGGCACCGTCACCCGTTGTCGCCAGCAGCTTAACGAGGGTGCCGCCCAGCAGAATGGTCAGTGGTAATGGCTGAGTTCCCGAACGTTACCGTCGATCTTTCCGAGCAGCTCGAGTTTCCCGGAGACTCGTATCCGCTGACCGGCAAGGTCGATGTCGCCGCCTATACGGTGGGCGAGAAGGAGTACCAGCTGCAGGACGGCATTGACTACGACGTGGTCTTTACCAATGCCGGCACCGGTGTTCTGCTTACGGGCATGGTCCGCGCGCACGCAACCGGTGAGTGCGACCGTTGCCTGGAGCCCGCTTCGTTTGATATCGCCGGTGAGATTGAGGAATTCTATCTCTTTAACGAGCCCGAGGACCCCGAGGCCTACGAAGACGGCTACGAGCTGCTGGGCGAGGATCGCATCGTCGATCTGGGCGAGCCCATCAACGACGCGGTCGTCATGGACACGCCGTTCGTTGTCCTGTGCAAGCCCGATTGTCGCGGCCTGTGCCCCACCTGCGGCATCAATCTCAACGTCGAGCAATGCGATTGCGCCGCTCAAGCAGAGGCCGAATGGGCCGCTGCCACGGAAAATCCATTTGCAGCATTGAAGAATCTCAAGCTTGACGAGTAAAACTGTGGTAGTATCGCTACTTGCGCGTAATCGCCACACTGGATAGTTCATAAGGAAGGTCACTATGCCCGTACCTAAACAAAAGCAGGGTCGTATCCGCACTCACACCCGCCGTTCCGCCAACATGAAGATCTCGGCTGCGGCTCAGTCCACGTGCCCCCGTTGCGGTGCTGTCAAGCTCCCGCACCACGTGTGCCCCAGCTGCGGTTTCTACAAGGACCGCGAGGTTATCGTTACCGAGTAACTGTATACTCTGGATGCGATGCCGTTCCAACTGGAACCACAATGGCCGGCTCAATGAGTCGGCCATTTTTGTATAAGGAGCATGTATATGAGTAACGTTCGCGTTTGTGTAGACGTTGTGGGTGGAGACGAGAAGCCCCAGGTTGTCCTCGACGGTATCGAGGCGGCGCTTGCGGCGGATCCCGATATCGAGGTCTTGGCCGTCGGCCCCGCAGAGATCGTGAACCCCTTTGCCGCGGCTCACGCTCGCGTTGAGGCCTTGGAGGCACCCGATGTCATCGCCATGGATGACGATCCCATTCGAGCCGTGATGACCAAGCGCAAGTCCTCGATCGTGCTTGCCTGCCGTGCTATCAAGAAGGGTAACGCGGATGCGTTCTTCTCTGCCGGCTCCACCGGCGCCATGACCGCTGCCGCTACCGCCTACGTGACGCCATTTAGGTATCAGGCCGAGGGCAAGAAGCAGCCGGTGCGTCCGTGCCTCACCAATGCACTGCCCAACCGCGCCGGCGGCCTGACGGTCCTGTGCGACATGGGCGCCAACCCCGATGTCGAGGTCGACGACATGGTACGTTTTGCCCAGATGGGTAGTGCCTATGCGCGCGTCGTCTTGGGCATTGAGCATCCCCGCGTCGGTCTGCTCGGCAACGGTACCGAGGATGAGAAGGGCTCCAACTTTACCAAGGCGTGCTTCCCTGCCATGAAGGCCGCCGTCCCCGGCTTTGTGGGCAACTGCGAGGGTACCGACCTGACCTCGGGTAACTTTGACGTTGTCGTTGCCGATGGCATGTCGGGCAACATCGCGCTCAAGGCAACCGAGGGCGCTGCTAAGTTTTTGCTGCAAGAGCTCAAGGGTGCCTTTATGGCTTCGCTCGGCACCAAGATCGCCGCGCTGCTCATCAAAAAGCAGATGCGCGAGATCAAGGCAAAGCTCTCGGGCGATGCTAAGGGTGGCGCGATTCTGCTGGGCCTGCGTGGCGTGGTCCTGATCGGCCACGGTGCCACCTCGGTCGAGGCCGTCAAAAACGGTACGCTCGCCGCGGCGGAGGCCGTGCGCGCCGGGCTGGTCGAGAACGTCGCCAACTCTATGGACGGCATCGTTTTGTAGGAGCGAGTTAGAGCGCTGTTATGTGCCTCGCGGCCTTCGTCGTGGGGTAGAATCAAAACCGTGTCTTGGCGCTGCGCTTGCGGCGCCAGCGCGTTGATGTTCACGCAATACGAGAGGAAGCGCTATGGACCGCTCCGAAATCTTCGATAAGATCGCCGAAGTCGCCGCTGACGTTCTGGGCGTCGATGTCGCCGACATTAGTGACGAGACTACCTTTGACGATCTCGATGCCGATTCGCTCGAGCGTCTGCAGCTGGTGACGGCCATCGAGGACGAGTTCGACCTCGAGATCGATGACGAGACCCTGCTGTCGCTCAACTCTGTCGCCGACGCTGTCGACGCTATTGAAAACGCCAAGGAGGCCTAAGTCTTGGCTTTATCTCAACGACTCGCGCGCGCCCAGGAAATCCTGGGCCACGAGTTCAATAACAAGGTGCTGCTGCGCGCGGCGCTCACACACCCTTCTGCCGTGGAAGGTCAGCCCGTCTCGGCGAGTTATGAGCGCCTTGAGTTTTTGGGCGATTCCATTTTGGGCGCCGTGGTTGCCCGCTCGCTCTTTGAGTCCTATCCGGAGTTTGACGAGGGCAAGCTTACGCGCCTGAAGGTGTCGCTCGTCTCGGGCGCCACGCTGTCCGAGGTGTCCCATGAGCTGGGCATCGACGACATCATCATCTTTGGTGCCTCCGAGACCGGCACGGGCGCGCGCGGTCTGCACTCGGCGCTCGAGAACGTCTACGAGTCGCTCGTGGGCGCCCTGTACCTGGATGCCGGCTGGGATGCGGCGGCGGAGTTCATCCACCGCACGCTTAAGCCGCACCTGGCCTCCGAGCGTGCCGAGCATCCTGCGAACCCCAAGTCGTTTTTGCAGGAGTGCGTGCAGGCCGACGGCCACGAGCCTCCGGCGTACAAGCTCGTTGGCTCTGAGGGCCCGGCACACGCGCCGACCTTTACCGCCGTGGTGCTCATCGACGGTATTCGTCAAGGCCGCGGCACCGGTTCCTCCAAGAAGGAGGCCGAGGGTGCCGCTGCGCTCGAGGCGCTCGACCGCATGGGCTACACCACCAACGGCGTGATTCTCAACAAGAAGCCTGTTTAAGCGAGGAACCGTGTATCTCAAGTCCCTCACGCTCAAAGGGTTCAAGTCGTTTGCCGACCGCGCCCACATGACGTTTGAGCCGGGCCTGACCGTCATCGTCGGTCCCAACGGCTCGGGAAAATCGAACATCTCCGACTCGATTCTGTGGGTTCTGGGCGAGCAGAGCGCCAAGCAGCTGCGCGGCCAGGCCATGGAAGACGTCATCTTCTCGGGCTCGTCGGCGCGCAAGCCGGTAGGCGTGGCCGAGGTCACGCTGGTTCTCGACAATTCGGACCATATGCTGCCCGTCGACTTTGACGAGGTGGCCATCACCCGCCGCATGTATCGCTCGGGCGAGAGTGAGTACCTCATCAATTCGAGCCCGTGCCGCCTGATGGACATCCAGGATATCCTGCACGATTCGGGACTGGGCAAGGATACGCATTCCATCATCAGCCAGGGCAAGCTCGATGCCATTTTGCAGAGCCGCCCCGAGGAGCGCCGTGCCCTCATTGAGGAGGCCGCCGGCATCTCCAAACACAAGCGTCGCAAGGAACGTGCGCTTAAAAAGATCAAGTCGATGGACGAGCACCTGACCCGTGCCCGCGATATCAATAAGGAAATCGCCCGTCAGCTGCGGCCGCTGGAGCGTCAGGTCGATCGCGCGCGCAAGTACAAAGAGCTGTCCTCGCGCGCGAACGAGCTTACGCAGATGCTGGCCGTCGATGAGCTGCGTTCACTGCAATCGCAGTGGAACGACCTGGAGAGCCGCTCTAAGGAGGGCGCCGCCGAGCTGGAGCTCGCGCAGTACCGCCTGGGTGAGAAAGAGCGCGAGCTCGAGAAGCTCCAGGTCATGCTCGAAGAAAAGGGCCTGTTTGTGGGCGACTTGGGCGAGCAGCGCCGACATATGCAAGATGTGGTCGGTCGCATTAACTCCGACATGCGCCTGCTCGAGGAAAAGGGCCACAACATGGTGTCGCGCCTGTCCGACATGCGCGGCCAGATCTCGAGCTCCGAGCATCAGCGCCGTCGCGTGGTCGAGGAGCTCGAGGATGCGCGTGCCCAACTCGAGGAAGTGACCGGCGCGCGTATGCAGGCCCAGGAGGACGTCGACGCCGCTGGTCCTGCCGCCGCCGAGCTCCACGAGCGTCGCGTTGCGCTCGATGCGCAGATTTCGCAGCTTTCGCGCGAACAGCGCGATGTGCAGCGCGTTGCCGATAATGCTGCGCTCGAGCTCGCCAAGGTAAAGGATTCGCTTTCCAATGCCGAGGTCGAGGACAACATGTATGCCTCGCGCCTGGAGCAGATCGACGAGCAGCTCGAGGAGGTCACGGCATCGCTTGATAGCCGCCGCAACCGTGCTGAGGAGCTCGAAGGCGCGCTCGACCAGGCTCGTCAAGCCCAGAGCGATGCGCGTGAGGCTACCGAGGTCGCCCGTGCAGCCCTTAAGGATTTGCGTAATCGCGAGAGCGAGGCGCGCAACAAGCTGTCCGAGGTGCGCTCGGAGCTTTCCAGCCAAAAGAAGCTTGATGCTCGCATGGCCGACAGCTCGCCGCTCGTAAGCCGTCTGGTGGGCGCGCTGGGCGATGATGTTTCGGGCCGTCTGGGCGATGTACTCGAGGCACCGCGTGAGCTTGAGGGCCTGGTTGAGCAGCTGCTCGCCGGCGATATCGATGCCCTGCTGTTCGATAACGCTGCCGCACTTGAGCGTGCCGGTCGCGCTGCCCTGGACCAGAAGAAGGCCTCGGGTGAGGCTCTGCTGGTGGCGCGCAGTGTGAGCGGCCCTGCGGCCGCCGAGGGCGCCGCCGGCACCCGTCTTGTTGATTGCCTGTCCGTGCGTGCCGGCTACGGTCCGGTCGTCGAGGCCTTGCTTGGCGGCTATTACGTGGTCGATGACTTGGCCGCCGCGCTGTCCGCGCCGGTCGTTGATGGCGTGACCTATGTGACTCCCGATGGCGCACGCGTTGCCTGCGGCGGCCTGGTTCGCGTGGGGCTTGATGCCGGCGAGGCTTCGGGCGCTCTGGAGCGCAAGCGTCGTATCCGCGAGCTGGAAGGCCTGGAGCCCGATCTTGCTGCCGTGTTTGAGCATGTTTCGGATCAGGTCGTCGAGGCCAACGCTGCCGTTGAAGAGGCCCGTGCTGCCGAGGGCGATGCTGCCGGCGAGATTGCCCGCCTTGAGGGCGAGCGTCGCTCCCTGCTGTCCGAGATCGGCCGTCTGGAGCAGAGTGCCAACAATGCCGAGGTCGAGCGCGTGCGCATTTCCAAGCGCCGCGAGCAGGCTGCCGAGGCCGTTCGTGCCGCACGTCCGCGCGTGGACGAGCTCACTCGTTCGCGTGATGAGTCCCGTGCGCAGGCGAGCGACCTGGGCCTGCAGATTGCCGAGGCCAATGATGAGCTCGATCGCGTGCGTCGCGACGATTCCGAGGCCGCCGGCAAGCTCGCCGACGCTAAGGTGCGCCTGGCTCAGACGAGCGAGCGCCTGCGTTCGCTGAAGGGCCGTGTGCCCGATCTTGAGCATCGCCTGGAGGGTATCGACCGTCGTATCCGCGGGACACGTCAGGCCTCTCGCTCGCTTGAGCTGCTGCGCCTTCGTGTCGATCCCATGCATGAGCGCTATTCGGCCCTGCTGGAGCGTGCGTCGGATTGGGCCGCGCGCCTGCGTGACCAGGCTTCGCTTGAGGAGGCGGACTCGGCCTCGCTCAAGAAGACCATCGAAGACGCCAAGGCTGAGGTCTCCCGCGCCAAGGAGCGGGTCGATGCCGCCACGGCGACGCAAAACGAGTTCAAGGTTGCACGCGGCAAGCTCGAGGTGCAGGTAGAGGCTGCCATTAAGGCCATCACCGCCGACGGCACCACGGTGCTCGAGGAGGCGCTCATGCTGCCGGCGCCCACCGATCGCGACGCCGCCGAGCGCGAGCTTAACCAACTCGTGCGCCAGATCAACAACCTGGGTCCTGTGAACCAAGTCGCCATGGAGGAGTACGAGCAGCTCAAGCGCCGCGCCGATTACATCGAGGAGCAGCTGGCCGATCTGGAGAGCGCGCGCAAGGCGCTCACCAAGATCACCGTGGCGATCGATCGCAAGATGCGCAAGGCCTTCCTGGTGACCTTTGAGAAGGTCGATGCGAACTTCCGCGAGATCTTCGCCATGCTCTTCCCGGGCGGTCAGGCGCATCTGGAGATGACCGACCCCGAGCATCCGGCCGAGACGGGCATTGAGGTCGTGGCGCAGCCGCGCGGCAAGCGCATCACCAAGATGATGCTCATGTCGGGTGGCGAGAAGAGTCTGACGGCGCTCGCCCTGCTCTTTGCCGTATACCGTACGCGCACGGTGCCGTTCTATGTGCTGGACGAGGTCGAGGCTGCGCTCGACGACGCCAACCTGTCCAAGCTCATCGGCGCCCTCGATGTGCTGCGTTCCGATACGCAGCTCTTGGTAATCTCGCATCAGCGCCGTACTATGGAGGACGCTGACGTCCTCTATGGCGTCTCGATGCAAGCCGACGGCGTCAGTCGCGTCGTCTCGCAAAAACTCGATCGCGAAACCGGAAAGGTCGTGAATGCATAATGGGATTCTTTGACGCACTCTCGCGCGGACTTGAGCGCAGCCGCGAGGCCCTCAACGAGGTCTTCTACTTTGGCGGTGAGGTCGACGAGGATTTTTGGGAGGATCTTGAGGACACCCTCGTCATGGGTGACATGGGTGCGGAGGTCGCCATTCAGGTCTCCGATGACCTGCGTGACGCCGCCGCCAAGAAGAACCTCAAGACCGCCCCGCAGCTTCGTCGCGCCCTGGCCGAGCAGCTCGAGGGCCATTTTGTGCCTGTTGAGCGCGACCCGTTTTCCGATACGCCGAGCTGCGTGCTGTTTGTCGGTATCAACGGCGCCGGCAAGACCACCACGGTCGGCAAGATTGCGAGCGCCATGGCCGCCCGCGGCAAGAACGTGGTTATCGGTTCGGCCGACACCTTCCGCGCCGCCGCTATCGAGCAGCTCGATGTGTGGGGTCAGCGTGCCGGCGTACCGGTTATCAAGCGTGACCGCGGTTCCGATCCGGCGAGCGTGTGCTATGACGTGCTCGACGAGGCCGATAAGCGCGGCAGCGACCTGGTGCTCATTGATACCGCCGGTCGTCTGCACACGAGCCCCGAGCTCATGCGCGAGCTCGCCAAGGTGGTCAATGTGACTCGTAAGCGCGCCGCCAATATGGCCGCCGGTCCCATGCCGGTCTCGGTCGTGCTTGTGATCGATGCCGCCACTGGTCAGAACGGTCTGAACCAGGCGCTCGAGTTTAACGAGGCGCTGGGCCTGGACGGTATTATCATGACTAAGCTCGACGGCACGGCTAAGGGCGGTATTGCCATGGCCGTGGCCGAGAAGCTCAAGCTCCCGATCCTTCGCATCGGCGTGGGCGAGCAGGTCGATGACCTGCAGGAGTTTAACGCCAAAGATTTCTGCCGCGCCCTGGTGGGCGAGTCCAACTAAGGAGTAACCAGTGTTTGATTCCCTGAGCGATCGCCTCAACGACACATTTGACCGCCTGCGCGGCAAGGGTAAGCTGACCGAGGCCGATATTACTTCGGCCATGCGCGATATTCGCATGGCACTGCTCGAGGCCGACGTTAACTTTAAGGTCGTCAAGGAGTTCGTCGCCAAGACCAAGGAGCGCTGCATGACCGCCGAGGTCATGGAGTCGCTGTCGCCGGCGCAAAACGTCGTCAAGATAGTGCTCGACGAGCTCACCGAGATGCTCGGCTCAACCGAGAGCAAGCTCGTCTTTAGCAACCGCATTCCCAATGTCATTATGCTCGTGGGCTTGCAGGGCTCCGGTAAGACCACGGCGGCCGTAAAGCTGGCCTACCTGCTCAAGAAGCAGGGCCGCTCGCCGCTGCTCGCCGCGTGCGATGTCTACCGTCCCGCCGCTGCCGACCAGCTGGCCACGCTCAGTGGCGAGATCGGCGTGCCGGTCTTCCGCGGTGACGGCGCGCACCCGGTCGATATTGCCAAGGGCGCCATCCAAGAGGCCGTCGACCACCTGCGTGACGTGGTCATCGTCGATACCGCCGGTCGTCTTCAGATCGACGAGCAGATGATGCAGGAGGCCGTCGACATCAAGAAGGCCGTCAAGCCCGACCAGGTGCTGATGGTCGTCGACGCCATGACCGGCCAGGACATCGTCAACGTCGTTTCGACCTTCGCCGATCGCACCGACTTTGACGGTGTGATCATCTCCAAGCTCGACGGCGATGCCCGTGGCGGTGGTGCACTTTCGGTGCGTCAGGTGACTGGTAAGCCCATCAAGTTTGTGAGCATGGGCGAGAAACCCGATTCGCTTGAGCCGTTCTATCCCGATCGCATGGCCAAGCGCATCTTAGGCATGGGCGATGTTGTCGGCATTATCGAGAAGGCCCAGGAGGCAGCCGACGCCGAGCAGCTTGAGGCTGCCGAGCGCATGCTGCGCGAGGGCTTTACCATGAACGATATGCTCGACCAGATGAAAGCCGTCAAAAAGATGGGCGGCATGAAGGGTATCCTGGGCATGCTCCCCGGTGGTCAGCGTGCGCTCAACCAGATGGGCGGCAACCTGGACGAGGGCATCTTCGATAAGAACGAGGCCATCATCATGTCGATGACCAAGGAGGAGCGCCTGCGTCCCTCCATCATCAACGGCCAGCGCCGCGCCCGCATTGCCAAGGGAGCCGGCGTAACTCCCACCGAGGTAAACAGCCTTATGAAGCAGTGGGGCGAGATGAATAAGATGATGGGCCGCATGCGCACGATGGCCAATCAGGCACAGGCCGGCGGCAAGAAGGGCAAAAAGGGAAAGAAGGGCAAGAAGATGCGCATGCCCAATATCCCTGGCCTGGACGCTATGGGTCTGGGCGGCATGGGCGGCCTGGGTACGGGCAGTCCCAAGTCCGATATGGACCTGCTGCGCCAGATGGAAGCGCAGATGCGCAATAAGAAATAGGGCTGTAATTTCAGCTTGATATGGCAAAGGCCACTCGGAAGCTGCCGGGTGGCCTTTGTTGTTGGCTTTGATTGTTGAGTTGCGTTCGGCGTCGCTCCTCGAGCTCGTGGTACCGTGCCGTTAGTGGCAGCCGCAGCCCTCGTGGCCCTCGTGCTCGTGATGGCCGTGGCAGCTGCAGGACTCGCCATGTTCGTGGGCGTGGTCGTGGTCATGGCCGTGGCAGCCGCACGTGGCCTCGCCGTTCTGTGCGAGCGTGCCGGCGATAAGGGCCTCGACGCAAGCGTCGCAGCTGCCCTGGGCACCTGCGTATACCGTGATGCCGGCTTGGGCAAGCGCGTTGATGGCGCCACCGCCGATGCCGCCGCAGATGAGCGTGTCCACACCTCCGTTGGCGAGCAGGCCCGCCAGGGCACCGTGGCCGGTGCCGCCGGTGCCCACGACCTGCTCGTTGAGCACCTTGCCGTCCTGAATGTCGTAGATCTTGAACTGCTCGCTGCGGCCAAAGTGCATAAAGATGTTGCCGTTGTCGTACGTGGTTGCTACCCTCATGGTGTCGACCTCCTTTGCTGGCCATACGGCCGTCACTGTGGTGATGGGGGAGTACGCGATATTGCCGCCCTCGATGATGAGCGCTCGTCCGTTGACCAGCGCATTTGCCACCTTGCGATGCGCGCGGCTGCAGATTGCTGCCACCGTGGCGCGCGCGATGCCCATCTGCTGTGCGACTGCCTCTTGGTTAAGGCCTTCCAGGTCGCACAGGCGCAGCACCTCGAGTTCGTCGATCGTCATGTCGATGGCGTCTCCGCTCGCCAGGCCATCGGGGGTAAAGCCGCGGTATTCGGGGATGATCCCGACGCGGCGCAGTTTCTCGCGTCTTCCTGCCATGCACCCTCCTTATCTGACATATGTCAACAATAGAATAGCGCGTGTGCTCCGCAGAGCAAGGAATTTCTGGCATATGTCAGAAAATGAGGGCTTATGTTTGGGCTGTGGGACCGCGTGCGCCTGGGCTACAATGAATCTCGCTTGTAGGCGACTGACAGGAGGGTCAATGAGCAAAGCTGATCAACAGTTTGTATCCATGTGCCGCGACATCTTGGACCATGGCACCACGACCGAGGGCCAAAAGGTACGCCCGGTGTGGGAGGACGGCACTCCTGCCTATACCATTAAAAACTTTGGCGTTACGGCGCGCTATGACCTGCGCGAGGAGTTCCCCGCGCTTACGCTGCGTCGTACGGCGCTCAAGTCCGCTATGGACGAGATCCTGTGGATCTATCAGAAGAAGTCCAATAACGTACATGACCTCAACAGCCATATTTGGGATGAGTGGGCCGACGAGACCGGCTCCATCGGTAAGGCCTACGGGTATCAGATTGGGCAGAAGAGCCATTATCCCGAGGGTGACTTTGACCAGATGGACCGCGTGCTGTATGACCTCAAGCACACGCCGTACAGCCGTCGTATTATGACGAACACGTACGTGTTCAGCGATCTGTCTGAGATGCATCTGTATCCGTGCGCCTACAGCGTGACCTATAACGTCACACAGCGTCCGCAGGACGACAAGCCGACGCTCAACATGATTCTCAACCAGCGTAGCCAGGATATTTTGGCCGCGAACAACTGGAATGTGTGCCAGTACGCCATTTTGCTGATGATGGTTGCGCAGTCGGTCGATATGATCGCTGGCGAGCTGCTGCACGTGATTGCCGATGCCCACATTTACGACCGTCATGTCGATATCATCCGCGAACTTATCGAGCGTCCGCAGTTTGCCGCGCCCAAGGTAACGCTCAACCCCGATGTGCATGATTTCTACGCGTTTACGACCGATGACCTGATCGTCGAGGGCTATGAGCACGGCCCGCAGGTCAAGAACATCCCCATCGCGGTGTAGGTGACGCGCATGACGTGTAAGCTTTCTGCCATTGTCGCCGTGTGCGATGACTGGGGTATTGGGTGCGAGGGCGACATGGTGGTGTCCAATCGCGCCGACATGCGCCATTTTGTGGCGTGCACCAAAGGTTGCCCGGTCATTATGGGGCGCAAGACGCTGCTGAGTTTTCCCGGTGGGCGTCCGCTCAGGAATCGCCGCAACATTGTGCTCACGCGTGACGAGGGCTTTGCCCCCGAGGGCGTTGACGTGGTGCATGGCATTGACGAAGCGCTCGCCGCGGTTGCCGATGAACCCGTTGCGTGGGTGATCGGTGGCGGCGATGTATATCGGCAGTTTTTGCCGTATTGCGCGGAGGCCGAGGTTACGCATAACCACTGCGTGCATGACGTGGATACGTACTTTCCCGATCTGGATGCCGATCCCGCGTGGGAGATTGCGCGGCGTGGCGGTGTTGCCACGATTGCCGCGGGCGAGGGTGACGAGGGTCTCGATTATGAGTTCGTGACGTATCGTCGCGTTGAGGCGTAAATCGTCTGGCGTGAACGGTATCATCGGGTTGTTTGAATGCATGGGGCGGCGCTTAGCGTCGCCTCGTTTGGTATAGATGTACTGTAAAGAAGGGTGCGGGCAGGCTGCTATGACTGATGCCGTTGAGGTGCTGCGAATCGATTCGCTCGAGGACGAGCGGCTTGATGCCTACGTGCGACTGACCGAGCGTGAGCTGCGCTGCGTGCTGGAGCCGCAAAAGGGCATCTTTATCGCCGAGAGTGCCAAGGTTATCGAGCGCGCAGTGCGTGCCGGATACGAGCCGGTGAGCTTTCTTTTGGGCGAACGCTGGCTCGACCAGATGATGCCGCTGTTTGAGCGCCTGGTTGTGCGCGAAGGTGCGGGCCCGGTTCCCGTGTTCGTGGCCTCGATGGAGCTTATGGAGCAGCTGACGGGCTTTAACGTGACGCGCGGTGCGCTCGCGGCGTTCCGTCGCCCGCGTCAGATTCCGGTTGATGAGTTCTTGGGCGGCGTCGTCGAGGCGGCGGGGGAGCGCCCGGTGCGCGTGTGCGTGCTCGAGGGTATTGTCGACCACACCAACGTCGGCGCGATTTTCCGCTCGGCGGCTGCGCTGAACGTCGATGGCATTTTGGTGAGCCCTACGTGCTGCGATCCGCTGTACCGTCGCTCGGCCCGCGTGAGCATGGGCACGGTGTTCCAGGTGCCCTGGACACGCATTGGCAGCGAGGCGCGCGTATGGCCGCATGATGGGCTGGCGGCGCTGCACGATGCCGGCTTTTCGTGTGCCGCGATGGCGTTGACGGATGATTCGGTGTCGTTGGACGATCCCGCGCTGCAGGAGATTGACCGCCTGGCAATCTTTATGGGCACCGAGGGTGCCGGCCTGGGCGCCAAGACCATCTCGGGCTGTGACCGAGCCGTGCGCATTCCGATGGCGCACGGGGTCGATTCGCTTAACGTGGCCGCGGCAAGTGCTGTCGCCTTTTGGCAGCTGTGCCCGCATGTGAGCAACGAGTACCACTACCAGCCGGGGCTGTATCACTAGCGGGGTGCTCTCGAGCTTTGCCGCCAGAGGTGTTTCGACTGCCTTCGGTCGGTGTTAAGCTGATAGCGGCTTTGCCGTACTATTGATGTGTTGTATGACGTACGCTAGTGGGGAGGGCGTGTGGCTAAGAAATCTACGGCTATCGATGTAACGCAGGGTGTTATTTGGCAGCAGCTGCTGTCGCTGTGCGTTCCCATCTTCTTTAGTTCGTTTTTTCAGCAGGCATACACGCTTATCGGTACCTATATCGTCGGTCAGTTTGGCGGCAAGCTCGCGCTGGGTGGCATTCAGGCCACGATGGTGCTCACCGAGCTCTGCATTGGTTTTTGCGTCGGTGTGGGTGCTGGCTGTGCCGTTATTACCGGTCAGTTTTTTGGCCAGCACGATGACGAGCGCCTGAGCCGATCGGTCCACACGGCCATGACGCTCGCGCTGGTGGGCGGTATCGCTTTCTCGATTCTTGGCATAGTGTTCGTTGAGCCCATGCTGGTGCTTATGAATACGCCGCATGAACTATTGGCCGAGGGCGTGGCCTATGCCCGTTGCTATTTTGCCGCCATGGTTGCGGCGCTGCTGCTCAATATGGGAACGGCATTGCTGCGCGCCGTGGGCGACACGCGCGGGCCCGCTGTGATCATCGCTTCCGGTTGCCTTGTTAATGCGGTGCTGGATGTCATCTTCGTTGCCGTACTTCATATGGAGGCTCTGGGCTGCGGCATCGCGGTGGCGCTGACCATTTGCTCCAATGCCACGATGATCGTGATTCGTATGATGCACGCACCGGGTGCGTGGCGGCTTTCACTGTCCAAACTCGGCATTGATCCTGGTATTTGTAAGAGCATGATTTCGTGTGGTCTGCCGCTTGGCTTTCAGTCTGCTGCGTATTCGATTTCCAACGTTTTGATTCAGGTGTCGGTCAACTCGTTTGGTGCCGATGTCACCACGGCTTGGGGTCTTTCGGGCCGCCTGGATGGCATTGTCTGGATGGTTACCGAGGCGCTTGGCGTGTCGATTACCACGTTCTCGGCACAGAACTTTGGCGCGCGCAACTACGAGCGCATGCGCAAGGGCTACCATACGTCGCTCGTGCTGTCGTTTATGCTCATTGGTGGCCTGTCTGCCGTGCTGCTGGTATTCTCGGGTCCGCTGTCTCGTCTGTTTGTCGACGATGCTTCGATTTCGGCGTACACCACGACCATCCTCCACTTCATTGCGCCGTTCTATGCGATTTTCTCGATTATCGAGAACGCGTCGGGATCCATTCGCGGCGCCGGCGTGAGCTTGCAGCCCATGCTGCTCACGATTTTTGGCACCGTCGTGCTCAGGGTGATCTGGGTATTTGCGATTATGCCGTTCGATCCGTCGCTTGAGCACCTGCTGCTGGTCTACCCCGTAACCTGGCTCATCACCGCCATAATGTTCACCATCTACCACCACAGCGGCAACTGGCTCGGCCGCGCCACTGCCTAGCCATTGGGGACGTCCGCAATGGCTAGTATTCGATGCCTTGGCGGGCTAGGAGGCCTTCGTCGAAGTAGTGTTTGACGAGGCGCATTTCGGTTACTAGGTCGGCAAGGTCGGCGAGGGGCAGCAGGCCGCGGCCGGTGAGCACGAGCTCCGTGGTTGTTGGTTTCATCGCGATCAAAGCTTCGACATCTTCGCGCGTCACAAAGCCCCGTCGCATGGCTTCTCCCAGCTCATCCAAGACTAGCACGTCGACCTGGCTAATCTGCTCGCGCGCCAGCTCCATAATCTGTGCGGCACAAGCTTCGGGCGTGTCGCGGTCGGCTTGTACGATGCGTAGCCCCAATCGAGGTGCTGCGTCATGTTCGGCGCAGTGCAGCTTCTTTGCAAACTGTAGCATGAGTACGTTAAGTCCATAGCCCGTGGCGCGCAGCGCGAGCCCCAGCGCAGCGGTCGTCTTGCCCTTGCCGTCGCCCGTATAGATTTGAACCTTGCCGACTTCCAGTGATGCCATCTCTGTCCTTTCGTGCCCGGCGTCGGTTTATCGCCGTCCGGGTTGGGTATTCTAGAAAACATTATCAACCCCAGTAGATGGAGTTCAAGCAGATGGAGATGGATGACAACAAACGTAGACGGAATATGATCCTCTACGTGCTCATCGCCTTCGTCGTCTACCTCGTGCTCTCGACCGTTCTGTTCCCCAACATCGGTCACACGCAGCAGATTACGAAGACCGATTACTCGACGTTTGTCAAAGCGCTCGATAAGAAGAGTGTCGACAAGGTCGAGTACAACACGGACGATTATTCGATTTATTACACCAAGAAGGGCGAGGACGAGAACATTGCCTACAAGACGACCGGTGTGCCGAATGATGTGGGCTTTACCGATCGCGTGCTTGAATCTGGCGCCTCGCTTGAGTCAGTCGTTCCCGATAAGAACTCGGGTCTGATGACCTATTACCTGCTCACGCTCATTCTTCCCATGGCGATTTTCTTCCTGATCGGTTGGTGGCTCAACCGCCGCATGAAGAAGGCCATGGGCGATGACGGCCCGTCGATGAACTTTGGCGGCGGTGGTTTTGGCGGCGGTGGACTGGGCAAGTCCGGCGCGCGCGTGATCGCCTCCAAGGACGTGGGCGTGACCTTTAAGGATGTCGCCGGCCAGGAAGAGGCCAAGGAGTCCCTCAAGGAGGTCGTTGACTTTCTGGAGAAGCCGCAGCGCTACGAGGAGATCGGCGCCAAGCTGCCGCGTGGTGCTCTGCTTGTCGGCCCTCCGGGTACTGGTAAAACCCTGCTTGCCAAGGCTGTGGCCGGCGAGGCGGGCGTGCCGTTCTTTAGTATTTCTGGTTCTGAGTTCGTCGAGATGTTCGTCGGCCGCGGTGCCGCTAAAGTTCGCGACCTGTTTAAGCAGGCCAAGGAAAAGGCCCCGTGCATCGTCTTTATCGATGAGATTGATACCATCGGCAAGAAGCGCGATGGCGGCGGCTTTAGCGGCAACGACGAGCGCGAGCAGACGCTCAACCAGCTGCTGACCGAGATGGACGGCTTCGATAACCACAAGGGTATTGTCGTCCTCGCTGCTACCAACCGCCCGGACAGCCTTGACCCGGCCCTGTTGCGCCCCGGTCGTTTTGACCGCCGTATCCCTGTTGAGCTGCCCGATCTGACCGGCCGTAAGAACATTCTTGAGTTGCATGCCAAGAGCGTGAAGACGCAGCCGCCGATCGACCTGACCGCGATTGCCCGCGCCACGCCCGGTGCCTCGGGCGCCGACCTGGCCAACATCATCAACGAGGGCGCCCTGCGTGCCGTCCGCGAGGGTCGCAAGCGTGCCACGCAGGACGATTTTGAAGAGTCGGTGGAGGTCGTCATCGCCGGCCAGCAGCGTAAGTCCACGGTGCTGTCCGACCACGAGAAGCAGGTCGTTTCTTATCACGAGATCGGCCATGCCATCGTTGCTGCCCGCCAGAAGGGTTCTGCGCCGGTCACGAAGATCACCATCGTGCCGCGCACGAGCGGTGCTCTGGGCTACACCATGCAGGTCGAGGAGGATGAGCGCTTCCTGACCACGCGCCAGGAGGTGCTGGACAAGCTCGCCGTCTATTGCGGCGGACGTGCCGCCGAGGAGCTTATCTTTGGCGAGATGACGACCGGCGCCGCCAACGATATCGAGCAGGCCACCAAGCTCGCCCGTAACATGGTGACGCGCTTTGGTATGTCCGATGAGTTTGGCATGATGGCGCTCGGTACCGTTCAGAATGCGTACCTCAACCAGGACACGTCGCTCACCTGCGCCCCCGGTACGGCCGAGCGCGTGGACGCGATTGTCGCCAAGCTTATCGAGGATGCGCACGATCGCGCTCTGCAGATCCTGAAGGAGAACAAGTTCAAGCTCCATGAGCTGGCTCGTTATCTGTACAAGAAGGAGACCATCACGGGCGAGGAGTTTATGAATCTCCTCACGCGCGAGAATCCGCTGATGCCGAAGCAGCAGTAATACTGGTTGTGCAGTGTCAATCGCCCCATTTGAGTGTTTATCTCAAATGGGGCGTTTTGCGTGGGGAGAGTTGTATATGAAGATCGTGGTAAGTGCCTGCTTGATGGGCGAGAGCTGCAAGTATAACGGGCTCGACAATTACCATCGCGAGCTGGTCGAGGCCTGCGAGCGTACAGGGACTGAGGTCCTCTTGGTGTGCCCTGAGGTCTTTGGGGGCCTGCCCACGCCGCGCAAGCCGTCCGAGATTGTGAACGGCGAGGTCCGTACCTGCGAGAGCACCTCAGTCGATCGCGAGTTTCGCCTGGGTGCTCAACGTGCGCTCGATATGTGCGAGCAGGCGGGCGGCTCGTCTGAGATCGCCGCGTGGATCCTGCAGGACCGTAGTCCCTCGTGCGGCGCGGGCCGTATCTACGATGGAACCTTCAGCGGCACGCTCGCTCCGGGCAACGGTGTTTTCGTCGACCTGCTCCTGCGCCACGGCTACCGTGTGATCCCGGCAAGCGAGTTTGATCCCAGCATGTTGGAACATTGCCCACAGCACTCGAACCCAACACTTTCTCACGGGTGACCGTTTTGGCATCATCCTTGAATTTGATATTGAGTACGACCCGGTCAGCAAAGACGTAGACCGAGTTGACAGGTGCCGTACCCAGGTAGCCCCTCCCCGCGGCCCTCGCGCAGGAACGCGTACACGGCCCTCCCGTCTCTTGCGCCCCTCCCGGAACTGTCCACATCAGTGTAGCCAATCCAGTCCGCCAAGGGCTGCGGCCCGGGCAACGCGGCGATGGAGGGCTTCTTCGGCCTGCTCAAGAAGGAGTTCTGGCACGGCAGGGACTGGTCGGACTGGACCCCCGCCCGCTTCATCGAGGAGCTCGGGGGCTGGATCGGCCTATACAATACGGAGAGGCGCAGCGATGCGCTCGGTGGCCGCACGCCGGCCGAGTTCCGCTCCGCGCTGGGAAGGGCCGCGTAACGGTCCAAGAAATCGTCCGCTGTCCCCATTCTTGCCCCTTTGGGACGGCTTCTTGTTGGGGCGTGCCTGCCCCAAACCCTGCTAGGAACGAGTGCAGCAAACTGAAATTTTAAATTAGTCTTTGCCAATAACCTTTGAACCTTCACCATCAATTACAATTCCCTGACGATTGTTAATTGGGCATAGATTCAAATCCGAAAACTCAGTCATTATTTTCTCGGTAACTTTCTTAAATGGTGCTGTAAGAAAATGCGGAAGAACATAGAAATCAATCAAATTAAGCCCTGCATCATCTTCTTGTGAGTAGTCCTCCGGCTTTTCATCCATTTGCTCGATAAATTGGATGCTTGGAGCGCATACAATCGCACCTGCCGATTCACCAATCATCAGTTTTCCGTTTGCCAATTCTTTCTTCAACAGCTCATCCGTTCCCGTTTTACGGAGCTGGTCTATAAGGAAAAAAGAATTTCCGCCGGTAAAATATATCACATCCGCATCTTCAAAAACAGACTGTATCGTTGAATAAGCCTCCGTTGAAATATCAATTTCAGTTACGATTGCTGCCAACTTTTTGAATATTTTTCGAGCCGAGCCGACATAACCGGTGTAGCCTTCACGCAGCGAAGCTGTTGGAATAAATGCGATTTTTTTATTTTCAATTTCTTCCTTTATCAGACTTCCTACACTTGAAAAGTGCGAACATAAAAACAGTTTCATCAATATTCTCCTTTATAAATTCCGATTTGCCAAACTGCCCACGCAAGTTCGTCACTTTCTGGCCGGGATTTTTTTGCGGATGGTTTCCAGGCGGTTCAGGGCGGCACACAGGGTTTCGTCCCGCTTGGCAAAGTGGAAGCGGATCAGATGGTTGACCGGCTCCCGGAAAAAGCTGGACCCCGGAACAGCGCCCACGCCGACATCGCGGGCCAGCACTTTGCAGAATTCCAGGTCGCTGTCAAAGCCAAACTCGGAAATATCCATCAGGATGTAATAAGCGCCCTGGGGAACCGTGTGCTGCAGGCCGATGGCATCCAGACCTTCCACAAACAGGTCCCGCTTGCGGGTATAAGTGGCAAGCAGGTCGTTATAGTATTCCTGGCCGAAGCGCAGGCCGGGAATAACGGCCTCCTGCAAGGGCGCAGCGGCGCCGACCGTCAAAAAGTCATGCACTTTTTTAATGCGGTCAGTGATTTCCGGCGGGGCAATGGTGTAGCCCAGCCGCCAGCCGGTGATGGAGTAGGTTTTGGACAACGAACTGCAGGAGATGGTGCGCTGCCACATGCCGGGCAGGGTGGCAAAATAGGTGTGCTGGTAGGGCGCATAGACGATGTGCTCGTACACTTCATCGGTGATAACGTAGGTATCGTATTTTTCGGCCATGTCGGCAATCAGTTCCAGCTCTGCGCGGGTGAACACCTTGCCGCAGGGGTTGGAGGGGTTGCAGAGGATCAGCGCCTTGGGGTGCTGGCGGAACGCGGCTTCCAGCTCGTCCACATTAAAGTTGAACAGCGGGGGATGCAGCGGAACATAGATCGGCTCAGCACCAGAAAGGATGGTGTCGGCACCGTAATTTTCATAAAAAGGCGAAAAGACAATGACTTTATCGCCGGGGTTGGCAACGGTCATCATGGCGGCCATCATGGCCTCGGTACTGCCGCAGGTGGTCACAATCTCGGTGTTGGGGTCGATCTGCCGCCCCATCAGGCGGGACTGCTTTTTGACCAGTGCTTCGCGGAAGTTCTGCGCGCCCCAGGTGATGGAATACTGGTGGAAGTTTTCGTGCGATACTTCGGCCAGGCGGTCCAGAATCGCAGACGGCGGGTTGAAATCCGGGTAACCCTGGGAAAGATTGATGGCACCGTACTTAGCGCTGACGCGGGTCATGCGGCGGATAACGGAATCGGTAAAATGTTCCGTGCGGGTGGATAACGGCTGCATATACATTCCCTCTCTCGATAAAACTAAGGCAACACCGCACAATTCCCGCCTTGCGGCTTAAGCACCGCTCCGGCAGCTGCGGCACGGCATCTGCGTTGCCAAAATGCTCGATAAGACATCCAGTATTATCTGCGCTTTTGGCTTGGCATCTGCCGCACCTCGCTCG
>DBGBCW010000027.1:0-84946 GCA_048478035.1 Collinsella aerofaciens
CGTCTGCTAATATCTCCATAGCGGTCCCTGTCCTTTCCCAGAACCTGTGTTATGTAGCAATTCCAGATTCTAGGACAGGGGCCGCTTGCGTTTGGCGGTCAGCCGTCGGCGCGCTTACACCAACATTTCCGACGCGATCACTCGTAGTGATACATCTCGGCATAGGGCGTAAAGATGGTGACGTCGTCCTCTCTCGACCTAGAACCGTTCGAGAATCTCCTCGGCATTCTCTCGCAGATAGATATCTAGGTCCGGCACGGCAAACTGCACATAGCCTCTCTGTGGCGCCTGAATAACCTCTCTTTGTAGCAATTTTGCCCTAATAGAGCTGACCTCATTGGTCTTTTTACCCATGCGCCTAGCAATCTCGGATGATTTGCAGCACTTGATCGACTAGGAAACTACCGATCGGAGAAAGACCGCGCCCTGCAATCGCTCCTCTCGGGCGCCCATCAATAATCCAATGTGAAAGGGCAAGTACTATAAAGGACGCAACAATGGCGGCTGCGCTCACCTCAAACAGAAGAAGCACTGTTGTAGCGGTGTCGGCTGCGTAAATTAAACAGTGCAAGCTAAGGTCAATTCCGCTTTCTTCTTTTTCCGCTGCCATCTTATTCGATTGAAAATAAAAGTCGAACAGCAGATGAAAAAAAGGAGACATCCGAACACTCTCATGACGTCTCCATATCATTTAAGAGGTGAACAGCAAAAGCCGCCAGCTCCCTCTCTCTTACAATATTCGCGATTCTAAGGCTCTTCTCAAGCCCCTGCCTCGTCTTCCCCATCGCAATACCCATTTGTCCCGCAAGCCCCACATGACTAGCCCTGATGCTATCCACATTGAGATTGAGCGAAGCTCCCAACGTCACCGGCACGCAATCAATGGGCTTGTTTTCAGCGCCATACTTTTTTGCCATACGTCTTTCGAAAAGTACAACGCATCTCTCACTCAAAGCCGCGGCTCTGTCCTCATGCAATACGAGAGATCGCAGCAACTCAACTACCTCACAATTATTACGCTGTGACTCATTTCTACGATTTATTATTTCCAGGCAGCCCGACAGCCCGACATGCACAACTCTTTCTCTCGAGAAATGCCCAAAGCATCAATGATCTTCAAATCGCCGTACTTATATTCATCTAACTTCCATTCCTCATGGCAACGATAGCAACCGATTTAGTTGCTATCGTTTATTTGCAACTGTTTTAGTTTCTTGTTGATGAATACACCTGCAATCGTTGCGTTACTACACAGTATCCTTCGCACTAAAGCGAGAAGTACTCGCTCTCGGCAGACAGGTTTGGCCCCAACCACGGATCGCCCGTCAAGAAGAACTCCGGCCAGCGCTGCATGAACAGGGCCTGCTCGCGCTTCCAGCGGCGCAGCTTTTCCTCGTTGGCCTCTTCCCTGCCGCGCGAGGTGAACTCATAGTGGTACAGCTCGGCATAGGGCGTAAAGATGGTGCGGTAGCCCGCCTCCCACACGCGCAGGCAAAAGTCTGCGTCGTTAAAGCCGACGGCGAACTCCTCGTCGTAGCCTCCGACCCGCTCAAATACGTCGCGTCGCACCATCTGACAGGCGCCCGTTACGGCGCTAAAGTTGCCCGGGCGCACGGCGCGCGCAAGATAGCCCTCGCGCTTTGCCGAGAAGTCCTGGTCGGCATGGGCAAGTGCGCCGCGCACGCCGACCAAAATGCCAGCGTGTTGCACCAGATGGTCGGCAAAGTAGAGCTTGGCACCCACCACGCCCGCATCGGGGCGTTGGAGATAACCCATCATCCTTTCGATAAAGTCGGCGCTTATGACCTCGGTATCGTTATTGAGCAGCAGCAGGTAGTCGCCCTTAGCGTGCTCCGCACCATAATTGATGATCTGGGAGTAATTGAACTCGCCCGGCCAGCACACAACGCGCGCGCCGCCCTTGCCTTCGGATACTGCGGCCACACGCTCCGGCAGGGTTTCGTAATACGCAAACGTCTCTGGGGCTTCGCTGTTGTTCTCCACCAAGACGATCTCGTAATTGATATACGTGGCCTTCTGGGCGATCGACATCACACAGGCATCGAGCGTCTCAACGTGGTCCTTGGTGGGAATCACAATACTCACCAGCGGCGCAGGCTCCGGCAGCGCATAACGCATGCGATAGACAAACGGTGTCTCGGTATCCTCGACCGTTCCGTGAACGTCCAGCGAGTCAAAGTGGCGCTGCAGCGCCAAACGACCAGCTTCAATGGCATACGGCTTGCTATCTGCAGAGCCATCGGCGGTGGAACCGGGATGCACACGCCAGTGATACAACACGTGGGCAATATGCTCAAACCTTGCGCCCGATGCAAGGCAGCGAAGCGTCAGGTCGTAATCCTGGGCACCCGCAACGTCTTCTGGGGACGTGCCAATGTGATCGATAAGCGCCTTCTCCACCATCAGAAAATGCGTCACGCAGTTATGGCTATAGAGTAGGTCGACGTTGAGCTGCGTCTTAAAGACCGGCTGACCCCACTCCCCCGTTTTCTGGAACATGTCCTCGTCACAGAACAGGGCCTGGGGACGCTCGCCCTCGGCAGTCTTGTTCAGCGCGGCAACATAGTGGAATAACGCGTCCGGTTCCAGAACGTCGTCATGGTCCAAGAACGCGATGTAGTCGCCCGTCGCTTGCTCGATACCTGCGTTGGTGTTGACCACAATGCCGCCGTTGCCGGGAAGCTCGATGCGACGGACGCGCTCATCGTTGGCACCTGCCGCAAGGGTGGCCACCGCGTCCCATTCGGGCGAGGCGTCCATAAGCAGCAATTCCCAGTTGTCATAACTCTGGGCTAGCACCGAGTCCAGCAGCTCGCGCAGGTAGACCCGATCAGTCTTGTAGCAAGGCACCACAATACTCATGAGCGGCCTATAGGCAAATGCCGCCGAAGCGACACGCTGGCACGCCAAATCACCCGGCTTCGCGCGATGCTGCTCAAACCAACGTCGATAAGCGGCGTCGTCCGCGCGTGCATCCTTCATGCGATTCCAACTGTCATCGACCATGCCGTTGTACAGGCGACCATCCATGGCGCAAAATCCGCCCTGGATTTGGCCCGTGGGATCAGCTGCAATCGCGACAAAATCTCGTATATCCTCGGGCATCTCCACGCTCAGATACGTTTTATTGACGCGGCATCCGTTCTGTTGCGGCACGTCGACCTGCGACTCAAACACATGCACCGTAGCATCGATGGCGTTCATATGCGTATCGAAGATTTGGAGCCCAGGGGCGCACTGGGGGTCTCCCGCCCACTTGACCTCATAGCGCCAGACGGCGCCCTCATCTGCTGGTAAATAACGAACGGCATCGATCTCGTAGCGACCGCAGCACTCGGCGCGCTGCGCATCGCGAACGAGCGCGCACGTCGCAGGCTTTGCTTTGTAGTTAATCTTGGATTCAAGCTTGGCAATACGACTATCAAGGTGAATAGAGCCCAGTCTTTTACCGCCGGATGCAAAAACGACATCCATCGACGAGCCATCCAAAAACGGAAGCACCAAGACGGCGAGCTCGCGCTCGTAATCGGCAACGGAGGGACAAAGCGCAAGCACGCGGCCATGATCGACCGGCAGTGCCAAAGACGGTACGCAAACGCCTTTGGTCGTCGCGTGAGCAAAGGCCTGGGAACCCTCCTGCTCAATAAGCCCCGCGATATCCTGGCCGGCAAAACGAAGCAGGACGAACAAACGACCCTGACTGCGGCAAAGCGCCAAACGCTTGATACTCATCTACACTTCTCGCTTTCCCAGAGCGTTCGCAGCCATGCGCTTGCACGCGCCCAGGCGCCCAAACCTCAAAACGTCGTAATCGAACATGAGCTTTTTGCACGCACGGGTATCGGGGGCCTTGCCGGCAAGCGCCGCACGCGCCATAGCGGCAACAGAAGGTGCACATTGTGCGAGCGCAGTATCGCTGCCCACAGCAGAGTCGGCAAGCGCTGCAGCAACGGCGGAAATCACCTTGCTGCAATTCACACCCAGCAACCTGAGCGCATCGTACAGCACCAGATCGCACAGGAAGTACGCCAGGTCCTCGGCATGCTGAGCATCCAGACCGTCGCGCTGCCAGTCAGCCAGCACCGCGGAATAAATCTTCACATGTTCCAGCAGACGCGTCTCGTCGTCGTAGCGCATGGTGTCCATAAGCGATCCCTTGCGCGCCACGCGATAGTCGTACAGCTTGTTCGAGATAAGCGCGGTCTTGCGCGAACGGCCGTACACCGCAAAGTCAAAGACCTGGTCCTCGCCATACTTGACGGTTTCGTCGAAAACGATCCCGTTATTGAGCAAAAAATCGCGCTTGCAAGCGGTGCGCCATGCAAAGGGACGAGACGCTTCCTTAAACAGCAGGTCGGAGCTATAGCCCTCAAACGACACATCGCGCGGGCTCAACACATAGTTAAGCCACGGATACCCCGCCTCCAGCGGATACGGGTTAGCACCAAAGGTCAAAACATCACAGCGCTCGCGCTCAAAGGCATCGACGATCACACGGCATGCATCGGGCGTAAATCGGTCGTCGGAATCCAAAAACGCGACGATAGGCGCCGTGGACGCAGCGATGCCGGCATTACGTGCACTCGACAGGCCACCGTTCTCCTTATCGACCAGCGTAAAACGCGCATCCTTTTCGCAATAGGCAGCCGCAATATCGCGCGAACCGTCCGGCGAGCCATCGTTGACCAGCACGCCTTCCCAATCGGGCATGTCCTGAGCAAGCAAGGAGTCCAGGCACCATGCCAGGCACTCCTCCACCTTATAGATGGGAACGACAACGGAAATCTTGGGGGTAACCATAATCACTCGCTCCTACTGTGCGGCCGGAACGTCATCGGGGTGCGGATTGTCGCCGTAGGTGCGCTGATACGTCAGCACGCGCCAGACCAGCGGCAGGCCACCGATCTTAAAGTAATGCTTAAACGTATTGAGCTTGCCCGGCTTCTTAAAGTCAAAGCGCGAATCGATATAGGCGCGGGGCGACTTGACCATCAGGCGCAAATCGGTCTCGCCACGCGGGTCGAAGAGCGACAGGTCAAAGCGACCGGCATCCCAATCGGCCTTGAGCTCGGACGAGGCTTTCTTCCAAAACTGCTCACGCAGCTCATCGACCAGGCGCTCATCATTCCAACGGTACGTATCGACCTTCATGCGCATTAAAATGCCCTGGAGCTGAGCCTTGAGCTCGGGACGCTCGTCCAAAAAACGTTGCATCTCGGCATATTCGTCGCACACGCAAAACACCTTGTTGGGCGAATTAACGGAGCTCTTCTCGTTATCCTGGCGATAGCACAAAATGGGGTCCGCAATAAACGCGGCACGCTCGGCGCAAGCCCAAACCTTAAAGTTAAAGCCTGCGTCCTGATACGAGGCACCCGGCGTGGGGAGAAAGCGAATCTGATTGGCGTTGAGAAACTCGCGCCGATAGATGGCAGACCAAATGGAAGGCTTGCGGTAGAAGATCCCCGGGCGATCGACGGGGCGATACGCGGCGCCTGTCATATGCTCGTCGATAATTCCAAACAGCTCACGGCGCTCGCTGGGCGCAGACCAGTACAGGTAAAAGTCGCCCTTAACGACATCGGCATGTTCAGCATCGGCCTTGGCGACCAGCTTTTGGAGCGAATCCTCAAACATAAAGTCGTCGGACTCAAGGATGCCCACGTACTCACCGCGCGCCATCTCCAGGCCGCGGTTCATCGAGTCGCCGTAGCCGCTGTTGGCTTTGTCGATCATCTTGACACGGGAGTCGCGCTCCATGTACTCGCGGATAATCGCCGGCGAGCTGTCGGTCGACCCGTCGTTAATGCAGATGATCTCGATGTCCTTGAGCGTCTGAGCCACGGCGGAATCGAGGCACTCGCGCAGGTAGCGTTCGACATTGCAGATAGGGACAAGCAGCGAAACTTTAGGGTTATCAGAGTTCTGCAAGAGAACCTCCTGTTGAATAGCGTGTAACAGGGTTATTTTAGCAGCCGAGTTGCGGCGGGCGGCAGCGCTTGGAATTAGATAAAGCGCTCCAGGCAGGCTTTGAGACCGCGAGTCGAAAGATAGAACAGCGTGGCGTCTGCCATCGAAACGCCCGAGGTCGCCGCAACGAGCTTGTGGGCAACACGGCGAACGGCGCCCTTAGCAGGCACATCCGCCCACGCCGTTCCCAAAAACGTCGCGAGGTCCATGTTGACGCGAGCCGCCACGCGATGGAAGTCATCGGCATCCAAACGCGCCAGGTCGAACACAATTAGGTCCAAAATCCAAGTTATCAGCTCGCCGGGACACAGGTCTAAAAGACCGTAGGCCGCCCAGTCCTCCAAGACCTCCTCGAGCATCCTCATGTGGGCGTCAAGCTTTTTGGCACGAGCCTCGGCACTGTTGAACTCGTGCGTCGCCGATTCGCTCTCCATCACGTAGTGGTAGAACTTGTCCGGCATGACGACGGTCCTGCGGGCAAGCGCATAAGCCGCAAATTGGAAGACGACGTCCTCGCCCAAAGCCAAACCGGGGGCGAAGCGAATGCCTTCGCGATTGAGCAGCTCGCACGAAAAAGCCGCACGGCAGGCATAGGGCTGCGCATTCGAATGGAACAGCAGTTGGGGATCACGGGCGCCGAAGGTACCAGCTTTGGGGCTCATGAGTTGCTGGACGCGTTTGGGGGCAGCATCGGCAGGTTCACAGACGCCGCCAAAGACGGCGGCCTCGGCATCTGCAGACTCCATGGCATGCAGCACGCGCTCGACCGTCTGGGCATCAATGTAATCGTCAGCGTCCACAAAGAAGACGGTCTCGCCCTCGGCGGCATCGATACCGGCATTTCGAGCGCACGAGACGCCCGCGTTTTCCTGGTCAATCACCAGTACGCGATCGTCGGCCTGCGCGATCAGGTGCAACACGTTCAACGAATCATCAGTCGAACCGTCGTTGACGCAGACAACCTGAATCGAGCGCTCGGACTGGGCCAGCAGCGAATCGAGGCATCGCTGAATGGAGCGCGCAGAGTTGTAAACGGGAACGACAATGGTAGCTTTAGGACACGAGGCCTCTCCCATGCCGACCTACCCCCTCAGCGATTCGAAGAGGAAGGCGGCGACCACGCCTGGACCTCCAACCGAGGCGTAATACTTAGCACGCCCCAAGGCACCATCCGTCGCAAAACTCGGATGCTCGTCAACCCAGCCCTCAGGATCTTTGAGGATGGCAGCGAGATTCGCGCGCTTCCACGGCTTGAGGTCGTCAAGCGAAAACTCCCCCGCGTCCAAGGCCGCTTGGAACTCCTTGGCCATCTGAACCAGGAACTCCTTATAGAACTTGGGCGCCAGGCGCACGTAGTTCCACATGTACGAATCGTACTTAATGAGCTGATTGAACTTGAGCATGCGCGCGACATCGCCGCTTGCGTGGCCGCGGGCATAATCCTCTCGAATCCAACGCTCAATCTCGGCATACTCGGTATTGACGCAAAAGACCTTAGCCGAAGAATTGACCGAGGAATTCTCGTTGTCCTGGCGATACGACAACACGGCATCATGCAGGTAAACAGCCTTATCGGCGCACGCGATCACCTTAAAGGCGAATGACGTGTCCTGAAAGGATGCTCCCGGAGTCGGCAGGAACGTAATGCCGTTGCGCTCAAGAAAATCGCGACGGTACACGGCCGACCAAATCGACGGCTTTTGCTTAAAGAACTGCGTTGTATCGCTCGGGTGCACTGGCTTGCCACAGTCCTTGGCTTTAAACATCTCGTGCAGCGAACGGCGCTCCTCGGGCTTAGACCAGTAGAAATCAAAGTTCGCCTTCGCAAAGTCGGCATTATTGGTATCGGCGGCCGAGACAAGCTTTTCGAGTGCGTCGGGCGCCATAAAGTCATCGGACTCCAAGATGCCAACGTACTTGCCACGCGCCATCTCCAGACCGTGGTTCATCGAGTCTCCGTAGCCGCTGTTGGCCTTGTCGATCATCTTGACGCGCCCATCGCGCTCCATATACTCGCGGATAATCGCCGGCGAGTTGTCGGTCGACCCGTCGTTAATGCAGATGATCTCAATATCCTTGAGCGTCTGCGCCAGGGCGGAATCGAGGCACTCGCGCAGGTAGCGCTGAACATTGTAAATGGGAATAAGCAGCGACAGAACAGGGCTGCCAGAGGCGTTAGTAGACAAATGTGCTCCTTAGGAAATACCTGTCGTTTCATGGTATCAAAGGGTCAGCGCGCCAGCGGGCGTTTATATAATCTATGGAGCCTCTTGCGGGCAAAGCAGCCCCACGTCATGCGGCGGGCCCATGGCAGGTTCCTGCGTTTTATTCAAAGCTTGCCGCTAAGGTGCGCCGAGCCTTTACAATAGGACAGTCCCAAGGACGTATTCGATAGCTTCCGCGCAGCACTCGCCCGCCGCGCGTGAAAGGATATATTGCCCCATGCCTTCAACCCTTCCCGCTCCCATCGACAAGCTCGCCATCGTCGTCGTTACGTACAAGCGCCAGGAACTCCTGGCCAACTTGTTCGACTCCATGACCGAGCTCACGGCAACGCCCTGGCGCATCGTGATTGTCGATAACGAGAATTCGCGCGAGACCGAGGCCATGTGCACCGCATTCAACGAGCGCCTGGCCAACCTGTGGGGCATCGACACCGAGCAGCCCGACGCGCAGGGCGGCACCGACCGTGTCATCTACGTCCCGCAGCTCAAAAACGGCGGCGGTGCGGGCGGCTTCTCCGCCGGCACTAAATGCGCCTACGACCTGGGCGCTCAGTGGTTCTGGGTGATGGACGACGATGTGCTCGTCATCCCCGAAGGCATCGAGCGTCTTGCCAAGTGGACCGACCGCTACGATGTCATCCAGGGTTCGCGCCTGGACTTTGACGGCGGCGCCTTCTTTTGGCAGTACCAGCTCATCCTTTCGCTCGGCATCCCTAACCCCATCGCCAAGTGGGATCTGGGTCCCGAGGGCTACCGCGCCATGAACCAGCTGTGCTTTGAGGGCGGCATGTTCTCGCGACGCGTGGTCGACAAAATCGGCCTGCCCGACGCGCGCTTCTTTATCTACGGCGACGATGCCTGCTACGGCTACGTAGCCAGCCAGCACTTCCCCGCCGCCGTTGTGGCCGACGTGGTGCTCAAGCGCGCCCGCGCCGTCTCTAACTGGGACATCGCCGGCAAGCGCCAGCTCAACTCCACGAGCGACACCAACCGCTACTACATCATGCGCAACCGCGGTTATCTGGCCCGCTACATGCAAATCTACGGCGACTATCACCCCGTGCTGTTCCGTCTGGGCAACGCCGCGACCTTCTGCAAGGAGTTCATTCGCCTGGCAGCCGTTGACAAGTGCTTTAAGACCGGTATTCCGGCGCTGCGCCGTGGCATGAAGGACGCCCGCAAGATCATCAAGGACCCCGACTGGAAGCCCATGCCGCCCATGAAGGACACCGAGTAACGGAAGCCGGAAACACCTCGGCGCTTAAAGCCGCTGGCACACCGTAGCCACATGCTGCCCATCAAAACCGAACCCCCAGCGCATGCGACCCACGCCGGGGCGCGGTACACGGATTTCGTCGATGCCGTCGCGCTCTATGTCGAGTAGCGACTGCACGGCCAGCAATTCCAGTCCCAGCGCATCCACATCGGGGTCATACATCAAGTTAATCGTTATCAGCGGGCGCTCGTCCAGCATGCCAATCGTATCTGCTACGTCGAACACAGCACCCGTAGGGAAAACCTGGATGTCCCAGCGACCTGCGCCACACTTTCGCCTCGAGGCAGGATTGGCATAGCCCGGTAAGCCAAAGCAGAGCCCCTGCAAGAGCAGATGATATGGCAGCGGCTTATCTGGGTCGGTCTCACCGATTCCCGCATCCCCCAGGATGCGGCTTAGCGCCCGCCTCACGGTATCCTCGTTCCCACGGCACAGCCCGTCGCGAAACGCATCGACGTCTCGAATGTCTTCGGCAGCGCACTCAAACCACTCAACAATCACTAGACGCAAGGCCTGTCTAAGCTCGTTATTGGGCAATCGCAAAGCACGGAGGCGATTGCCATGCTCTGGCTCCTCAGTCATATCCGTCGTGAGAAAACCGGACAGATACAGCGCTGTCCACATGCCATCGTCAGGCGAGACATCTGGCTCTGCAGTGCCCAAACAAAGCGGGACCTCAGCGCACCCATGGGCCTCGAGCAAATCAAACAAGACCGAAAGGCGGTCGAGATTCCACCCGGCAACTACCCTACTCAGGCAATCCGCATACCCATACAGATCGGCGCGCACAGGCGCCGTGCAGCCTCGGTCCAGAAAACCGATCACGCGCGCCGGACTCGAACAATAGACCCTGCCAAACCGATATCCCTCGAGCCATTCACGCGCATCATCAAGGTATTCCTCGCGCCCAGCATGATTCAACAGAGCCTGGACCTCGGCATCCGAAAAGCCGAACCAACGGTCACACCACGTCGAAAGCGGCGTCGACAGACAATACGAACAACTGCGCGAAGAAAGCGCCGCTTCGGCAGGACCGGGACACTCCCCCATCAGACACGTCAGCCGCAACGAATCGCGCGCAGTGGCAATGGCGTCGAACAGCACGCGATCGAATAGCCCTGCCGGATCGGCGTCGGAAGCGTCCCTCGCGCTCGCACGGCGAGACCACGTCGCATCGTACCCATCAACGAGCAATACAACCTGCTCATCGCAGGCCATCTCCAGCAGCTCAATGAGCACACCGAGCACCGAGTCAACCTCGTCCGCGCTCGCCACGCCACGCGCGACGCGTTCGATGTGACGCACCTTATCTCGAGCTAAATCCGGAGCCTCCAAGAGCGCCAGCCAGCGAGCGCACTCGCCCGAAAGGGCATCGCGCACGACGCTGGCAACAGCGGGGCCACGCCTCGCAGCGCCAGAAAAGTCCAGCGATATCACCGGATAGCAAGCATGCTCATCCCGATAGCGCCCGCCGTCCGCATCCCAAATCTGAGCATCGGCAAACAAACGCTGACCAGAGCGACCGACCGCTGGACGCTCCAGAAAAGCCCTGAGCATCGACAAGTTCATGCTCTTGCCAAAACCCTCGGGTCGACAGCACACCACAACGGACGCGTCGCAGTCCAACACATCGGCAATAAACATGGTCTTGTCAACCAGCATGCAGCAACCAAGAGCCTCCGCATAGTCGTGCACGCCAATGGGCAAAGCCGCATCGTCGGCACAGCCGATCAAACGCACGCCAAAGCCGTCAGCACAACCATTATTTGCCTGTTCAGACACCAAAACGTTCCCCCTAAATCGCAACACGATGCCAATTGTAATGACCGCCTCGCGCGTACCGATGTCGCCGCGCAAACATATCGGGCAACGGTAGCAACAAGAGGTGTGAGGGGGCATAACTAATCGTTGCACAACAAAACGGGGCCCGATGCATTCGCACCGGACCCCGTCCCAACTCTTTAGTTATCTAGCAACCAAGAGGCTACTCCTCCGAGCCGTCCTCCCCAGAAGCCTTCTTCTGCTGATCGAGCTTATGCTTACCACTTACGATAGACGTAGCGCCCAGTGTGGCCAAGCTCGCGCTGGCAAGGCTCGCCATAACGATAAGGTCGCCCGTCTTGGGCATATTACCGCCCGAAGTCTTAGTCGTTGTAGTGGTGGTTGTAGTGGTCACCGTCTTGGAGTCATTTTGCTCCTGGTTCTGTTTGTCGGTGTTGCCCTTACTGCTGTCCTCGCCCTGCTGCTTTCCGTCCTCGGTCTTGTCCTTGTTTTTGTCCTTCCCCTCAGATTCAGACTTCTTACCCTCGTCCTTCTTCTGAGTGGACTTGTCGTCCTTCTCCTCAGAGCTAGAACCCTTATCAGATTCGGTCTTCTCGGAAGCCTCATCCTTGGAGTCGCCCTTTGCGGCCTCGGTCTTTTCCGTGGAAACCTGATCAGAGTTGTCCTTGTTCTGAGTCGAGCCATTATTGACGCCAGCCATCAGCGAAGAGCCCAGCGTAGAACCAAGCTGCACGGAGAAAGAGGGCTTCTTATCCGGCGAAGCAACGGGAGCGTCCGGCGCCTTATTCGAGTCGTCCTTGGAAGCATCGGAATCAGGGGTTGCGTCAGAGCCAGAGCCGTTGTTAGAGCCAGTGTCAATGGACGAATCACTCGAGCCGGTAGATGAGTTAGAGGTGTCAGCGTCGGTCGAACCAGAAGCGTCGCTGCCCGTATTGCCGGCAGAGCTTGAAGACGAATCGCCCGCAGCAGAGCCGTTCGAATCGGAGCCGTTCGAGGTAGAGCCGTCGTTGGTAGTGCCACCAGCAGAGCCATTACCGTCAGCATCGGTCGAGGGCGCATCCATCCTATCATCGTTGGCATCGTCACTCGAGTCGTCATTCGAATCAGGTGTCGGCGAGGGCGCCGGCGTAGGCTCGGGCTGCACGGGCGTCGCAGCGGCAGCCTCATCCTCGGCGATAAAAACCAAGCAGTCCTTCAGCTCATTCTTATAACGATTCTTCCAGCCCTCATGATACTGGGGCTGACTCGAAAACTTAGTGGCGACATTGTTGACCACACTATTGGAGAGCGCCGTCACAAACTCGCGGTCGGACATATCGTTGGAAAGATTCGCCCAGCGGAAAAAGTCCCTGCAGCCACCAGTGCCGCACATGTTGGTAATGCTCCACACCATGCCCTTGACGCAATCGGCGCGGCCCGAAATATCAATACCCAGGCCGCTCTTGAGCCACGCCTCGGTCACCGCATAGTACGAGTTGTACGCATACGCATCCTGCAGAGCCGAAAACTCAGCAGGATCGGTGTTATAAGCACCCTGGAAGGCCTCCTGTGCAATACGGCCCAGCTCGGTAAGCTGGCCGTTCTCGTACATGGCATTGCTCGCGTTGGAAATCTCGCTGCCGCGATCAATCGCATCCTTGAGCATGCCGTACTTGGCAGAATCGTAGTTGTAGACCTGCTTCATAAACGGAATGAGCGACCAACGACGGTCGAACTGGTAATAGCCCAGCGCGTTGTAGCCGTCACCATACGAAAAGCCCTGGTTATAGTTGCCATGGCTCTCGTACTTGGTAAAGTACTTCATCTCGGGAGTCACGTTGACAAACGAAACGCCCTGGACCGACCTCAGCACGCCCGAGAAGGACTGCTGGGTGTAGAGACCTTTGTCGATATCGGTGGCATCCGAGGCAACGCCCGGCGTGGGCTCCTCGGCGGCGGCGGGTGCCGGCGCGGAAACGGCGCCAAACGAAAGCGCCAGCGTCAGGCCCGCGACAATCGCGGAATGCTTGGGCTGCATAAAATCCTCCCTGCATTGGTGTAGTTAAAGTTCAGTTTGCAAAGATAAAAATAAGTATTGCAGCTCGCCCGTTGTTACACAACAACCCCTCGGTAAACGGCAACAACCCTCCGTGAAATCTTAAGGAATTAGACAAACTGGTCGTCGGGCGCCAACAGAAGCTCGCCGTAACGTTTCGTCAGCCCGTCTCTCAACTGACAGAAAGCGGGAATATAGACGTTCAAGATGCGCTGAATCAAATCTTGAGCGAGCTTGTTGTCGTAGATATGGACGTTCGTATTGCGGTCTCTGAGCATATCCAGCCAGGCTGCCTCATCAATAAAGTCGTAGAATCGGTAGGACTCCTTCAAGATGGCACGAGGAGACCCCGACGCGGCAAGCGTGGCGCCCTCATACTCGAGCAGACGCTTAAGGAGCTTCCAGCTCAGTTCAAATTGAAGATTGAACTTATTAATCAATCCACTCTGAACAAAATCATTGTTGAGATCCTGATTGGGCGCATCCTCAAGATTCGCCAAGGCGCTAACAAAGTTCTCATATTTTTTCATACAGAATCACACCATCCTTGGCAATCTCATCGAGCAATTGCTGCGATAGGGACTCGTCGAGATTGACGACATCTACATCTAAAAGAGTATCAAGATGTTCCTCGATCAAATATGAGAAACGGCCGAAATCCCGGCAACCTGCTACGGCGATGTCAATATCGCTCTTGGGCAAGTTGTCGCCTCGAGCACGAGAACCAAACAACACGACCTTCTCGGCGTCACATTCCCGAGCAAAAACTTCGATTTGCTTGTACACCTTGTCGAGAGATGCCATTTGCACCCCTACAGCTTAATGTCAAAGTTGATTTCGGGGACGGCGGCCAGGTCGGCCAACGTCACGCCGTCGACGTACTTTTCGATCACGTCGTCCAGGCCGCGCCAGAACTTGACGGTCGAGCACAAATCGCTGCGGGTGCAGCTGTTGTCGATGCCGTCGCACGCCACGGGCGCCGTGCTGCCCTCGACGGCGCGCAGGATGTCGCCGGCACGCACCTCGGCTGGATCCTTGGCCATCATGTAGCCGCCGCCCTTGCCGCGCACGCTCTTAAGCAGGCCCGCCTTCATAAGCGGACGAACCAGCTGCTCCAAATACTTTTGTGAGATATGCTCACGGTCGGCAACCTCGCGCAAGGCAATCTTGCCCTCGGCGTCGCCCAGCGCCGCGATATAGATCATCAGCCGGAGGGCATAGCGGCCCTTGGAAGAAATGAGCATACCTACCCTCCCATCGCATCTGGGACAACATAACCAGGTCTGTTTGTCCCAAATCTTAAGTAAGTGGGACAAACAAACCTTGTTATTTTGTCCCACATCTAGAAAAGTCGAGTGGATTAGTCGGGTTTTCCCTTGACTAACGCCGAACCCATAGTAACTTTATTCCGAGAAGATTCCTAGGGTTTAGTACACCTATGAGTACACCATATACAGAGAGGGACAGCATGAGCGCAAATCCGCTGCTTTCCATCGATGGTCTCACCGCCTCCGTGGACGAGAAGACCATCCTCCACAATGTCAACCTCAACGTCGCCGCCGGTGAGACCCACGTGCTGATGGGCCCCAACGGCGCCGGCAAGTCCACCCTCGGCCACCTGGTCATGGGCGACTCCGTCTATACCGTCAACGACGGCCGCATCGTCTTTGACGGCCAGGACATCACCGAGCTCACCACCGACAAGCGTTCGCGCGCCGGCCTGTTTCTGAGCTTCCAGGCCCCGGTCGAGATCCCGGGCGTGCCGCTGTCGAGCTTTTTGCGTGCCAGCATCGCTGGCCGCCCCGGCCTGGAGATGAAGGGCAAGGAGTTCCGCCGTCGCGTCAAGGAGCTCGCGGCCGAGCTCAACATGGACACCGCCTACCTCAACCGTGAGCTGGGCGTGGGCTTCTCGGGCGGCGAGAAAAAGAAGGTCGAGATGCTCCAGCTTCTGCTGCTGCAGCCCAAGCTCGCCATCCTGGACGAAACCGACTCCGGCCTGGACGTCGACGCCCTTTCCACCGTCAGCCACGGCATGGACGCCTACCGCAAGAGCTGCGACGGCTCCATGCTCATCATCACGCACAACACGCGTATCCTGGAGCACCTGGATGTCGACCGCGTCCACGTTATGGTCAAGGGCCACATCGTACGCGAGGACGACGCCTCGCTGATCCCCTGGATCGACAAGAACGGCTTTGAGACCTTCGAGCGCGAGGCCGCCGAGCAGCGCGCCCAGGCCGAGTCCGCCGTTGCCGAGCAGCAGGCGTAAAGGGGCGACGCAATGACCAAGAACCGCACCGAGGTCGCGGACATCGACCGCAGCCTCTACGACTTCACCTATGGCGAGGAGGGATTCGAGCGCCTCGACGCCGGCATCACGCCCGACATCGTGCGCGAGATCAGCGCCAAGAAGGACGAGCCGCAGTGGATGCTCGACCTGCGCTTAAAGTCCCTCGAGATCTTCAATCGTTTTCCCGACCCGACGTGGGGTCCCTCCATCGAGGGCCTGGACATGGACAACATCGTCACCTACGTCAAGCCCAACACCGACCAAAAGCACGACTGGGAGTCGGTGCCCGACGACATCAAGAACACCTTTGAGCGCCTGGGCATCCCCGAGGCCGAGCGCAGCTACCTGGCAGGCGTCGGCGCGCAGTACGACTCCGAGCTGGTCTACCACAACATGCAGGACACGGCGTCCAAGATGGGCATCGTCTATTCCGGCATCGAGGAGGCCCTGCACGACCCGCAGTGGGAGCCGCTCATCCACGAGAAGTTTATGACGCTCATCCCGCCCACCGACCACAAGTTTGCGGCCCTGCACGGTGCCGTATGGTCGGGCGGCTCGTTTGTCTACGTGCCCAAGGGCACCAAGTTGGACTTCCCGCTGCAGAGCTACTTCCGCCTTAACGCCAAGGGCGCCGGCCAGTTTGAGCACACGCTCATCATCGTCGAGGACGACGCTGACCTGCACTTTATCGAGGGCTGCTCCGCGCCCAAGTACAACGTGGCCAACCTCCACGCCGGCGCCGTCGAGCTCTTTGTGGGCAAGCGCGCGCACCTGCGCTACTCGACCATCGAGAACTGGTCCAAGAACATGTACAACCTCAACACCAAGCGTGCGCGCGTGGACGAGGATGGCGACATCGAATGGATCAGCGGCTCCTTCGGCAGCCACGTGGGCTACCTCTACCCCATGAGCGTGCTCAGCGGACGCCGCGCCCGCTCGAGCTTTACCGGCATTACCTTTGCCGGCGCCGGCCAGAACCTGGATACCGGCTGCAAGGTCGTGCTCAACGCGCCCGATACTTCGGCAACCGTCGAGACCAAGGGCATCTCCAAGAGCGGCGGCATCCAGACCTTCCGCAGCTCCATCGTGGCCACGCCCAAGGCCGAGGGTTCCAAGGCAACCGTGAGCTGCCAGTCGCTCATGCTCGACGACCAGAGCCGCTCCGACACCATCCCCGCCATGGACATCCGCGCCAAGAATGTCGACATCGGCCACGAGGCCACCATCGGCCGTATCGGCGACGATAAGGTGTTCTACCTGATGAGCCGCGGTATCTCGGAGGAAGAAGCCCGTACCATGATCGTCAACGGCTTTGCCAACCCGGTCTCCAAGGAGCTGCCGCTGGAGTACGCCGTCGAGATGAACAACCTGATCAAGCTCGAGATGGAAGGAGCGATCGGATAATGAAACAGACCACGAACACCGCTGCTACCACCCTTGAGCAGGTCAATGCGATGCCGGCTGCCACATGGGGCTGGCTGAAGATGAACCAGACCAAGCTCGAGCTCTCTGACGAGCTTGCCGCCGCTCCCGCCGAGACCGTTAAGGTTGAGGGCTTGGACGAGCAATTTGCTGGCGTGGCAGACGCGTTCGACGCCGCCATGGACGCCATGGCCGAGCGCTTCCCCGAGCGCCGCGCCTCCGCGCCCGGCGATGCCGCCGACCGCGCCCGCATCACGCCCGAGACCGAGCTCGACGTGCCCGCCACCTCCGTCTATCAGGCCGGCGCCATCAAACTCGAGGAGGAGCTCTCCCCCGCTGAGGCCTTCGAGACTGGCATGGGCGAGGCTGCCTACACCTACCTGGCCGACCACGCCACCAAGCGCGTCGTCATCGATGTGCCCGCATACAAGCACGCCACGGTTACCGTGCGTGTGAGCGGTGTCGATGCAGCCGCGGCCATCGCCGCCATCGACGTCGTCGTCCGTCCCCAGTCGACGCTCGACCTGCAGATCGCCCTGGACTCCCCCGTTGCCGGCGAGGGCGTCGTGGGATCCGTGCTGCGCGTGTGCGCCCACGAGTACGCCACCGTCAACGTGGCCTGCACGCAGACGCTCGACGATAGCTGGATCGCACTCGACGATACCGGCCTGTTCCTGGACGAGGGCGCGCGCGTCAACGTGCAACACACCGTCCTGGGTGCCGGCGCCAGCGCCACCGGCCTTGCCGGCGACCTGCTGGGCGATACCGCCAAGGTCACCATCGATACCGATTACCTGGGCGCCCGCGAGCAGGTGCGCGACTTTAACTACGAGCTGCGCCACCGCGGTCGCAAGACCGAGTGCGAGATCGACGCCAACGGCGTGCTGACCGGCACGTCCAAGAAGGTCTACCGTGGCACCATCGACCTCGTGCACGGCTGCAAGGGTGCAACCGGCACCGAGCGCGAGACGGTGCTTTTGGCCAACAAGGGCGTCGACAACAAGACCATTCCCGTCATTCTCTGCGACGAGGACGACGTCGCCGGCAACCACGGCGCCACCATCGGTCACGTCCGCGACGAGCAGCTGTTCTACCTCGCCTGCCGCGGTCTTGACCAAAACGCCGCCGAGGACCTGTTCGTCCGCGCCAAGCTGGAGGACGCCGCGCTTTCCGCCACCGACGAGCGCACCCGCGCCGGCATCGTCCGCCTGGGCAACAACCTGATCGACAACTTTGAAGAGGAGCTCGCATGATCGACACCGAGCACGTTAAATGCGACACCTGTACCGCACCGGAGCCTATGGAGCTCGACGCCAGCGACGAGGCCTCGCGCGGCTGGCCTACCGTCGACATCGAGACCAATCCCTACAAGGCACAATTCCCGCTTTTCCAGCAGCACCCCGAGATCGCCTTCCTCGATAGCGCCGCCACCGCGCAGCGCCCCGCCTGCGTGCTTGACGCCGAACGCGACTTCTACCAGCGCATGAACGCCAACCCCCTGCGCGGACTGTACTCGCTGTCCGTCGAAGCAACCGACGCCATCGCGAAGGTCCGCCAGCAGATCGCCGACCTCATCGGCGCCTCACAGGCCAACGAGGTCGTCTTCACCCGCAACACGAGCGAGTCGCTCAACCTGGTCGCCAAGAGCTTTGCGCCAACGGTGCTCGAGCCCGGTGACGAGGTCGTCATTACCATCATGGAGCACCACTCCAACCTGATTCCGTGGCAGCAGGTCTGCCGCGAGACCGGCGCCAAGCTCGTCTACCTCTACCCCACCAAGACCGGCCAGCTCACCACCGAGGAAGTTCTTGCCAAGGTTGGTCCCAAGACCAAGATCCTGGCCGTGGGCCAGGTCTCCAACGTGCTGGGCGTCGAGAACCCGGTCAAGAACCTCGGCAAGCTCGTGCACAAGTACGGCGGCTATCTGGTCGTCGACGGCGCGCAGTCGCTGCCGCACATGCCGGTCGATGTGGCCGACCTGGGCGCCGACTTCTTTGCCTTTAGCGCGCACAAGGCCATGGGCCCCATGGGCATCGGCGTGCTGTGGGGCAAGATGGACCTGCTCAACGCCATGCCGCCCATGCTCACCGGCGGCGAGATGATCGATTCCGTCACCGAGCAGGACGCCGTCTGGGCGCCCGTCCCCGAGAAATTTGAGGCCGGCACCCAGGACGCCGCCGGCATCTTCGCCACAGGCGCAGCACTCGACTACCTGGTCAACACGGTGGGTTACGAGAACATTCAGGCCCGCGAGCAGGCACTCGTCCACTACCTGATGGGTGAGCTCATGCAGCTCGACTTTGTCCAGATCATCGGCTCCATCTATTGGGACAACCACCACGGAGTTGTGAGCTTTAACGTCAAGGGCATCCACCCGCACGACGTCGCGAGCATCATGGACATGGACGGCGTCTGCATCCGCGCCGGCCACCACTGCGCGCAGCCGCTGCTTACCTGGCTGGGTGTCGAAAACCTTGCCTGCTGCCGCGCCAGCGTGGCCTTCTACAACGACAAGGCCGATATCGACAAGTTCATCGCCGGCCTGCATCACGTTTGGAGCACGTTCAATGGGTAATCTGTACACCTCCACCACATTTATGGAGCACAACTCGCACCCCGACTATAAGTACGAGATGGATGCTCCCACGCACGAGCACGACGGCATCAACCCCAGCTGCGGCGACGAGCTCACCTTGCAGCTGCGCGTCGAGAACGGCGTGATCGAGGAGGCCTCCTTTACCGGCCACGGCTGCGCCATCAGCCAGGCCAGTGCCGACATCATGGCCGACCTCATCACCGGCGAGACCGTCGAGGAAGCTCACCGCCTGGCAGAGCTCTTCCTCGCCATGATCCGCGGCGAGCAGCTCTCCGAAGAGGACCTGGAAGACCTGGACGAAGCCGCCCAGCTCCAGGATATCTCGCACATGCCCGCCCGCGTCAAATGCGCCGAGCTCGCCTGGCGCACCCTCGACGGCATGCTCGAGGGGCAAACAAACCAGTAGTTTATGCCCCGAATCCAAGGTTTTTGATTGCCGAGCCGCCCGATACGGGCGGCTCTGTTTTTACCTAATGAGCGCGAACGCACAAAGTCCGCGCGTCCGGCGCCCCGTCTGACATTTGCCACACAGCCAGACGCGAGCACGGGCGTTTTCCACAGCACCAAAGGCCTGCGGCAGGGCCCCGGGCCCGCCAAGCAATGCGCCAAGCCCCGTTCTGCGAAGCTCCGACTCGCTTCGCGCCTGCCGCAGACGGGCCCCATAGGGAGCGGCGTGCATTTTTGCGAGTATTCAGCACGCCAAGCTGTGTGTATACGCATCGAAAGCGTTAATCAACGTCTTTAGGCGCATATATATTGTGTTTTAGAACAAGCATCGCGGTCTGACGGGACGCAGGCACGTGCTTCGGGGGGCGCAACGGCGGGAATCAATAGCTTCGGGACCTGTATGTTGCAAGATTGCGGCGGTGCCGACAGCAACACGATGCTGAAAACTCCGTTTTTTGCACGGCGCAGACGGGGGTAGGCACGGGCAAACCCGGACCGAGCCGTTATTTTATGCAAGATGGCGATTTTTCTATGCATATTAAGAAGTGCATTTACCGTACCAAGCTTTTAGAACAATGGTTGTGGCATATGGGCGACCCCAGCTGCGGTGCACAGGCAGTCCTACGCCACGTTTCGGCCAGTCTGCACCGCCGTTCGTGCACAGGCACGCACGATACGAGAAACGGTACTTTTGCCAATCCCCGTATATCGCTCAATCTGACGCACCGTAAAACCGGCATCGTGCAATCCAAGAATGACGATATTGCGCTGCGCCGACGGCGCGGCTTTAACCCCGTGGAGCGGAACCCCGAGGCTCTTCGCCATCTTGTCGGCAAAGGCGTGGCGTTCCCACTCCGTCTCTTTCATATCGCCCAGCGCTGGCTCGCCGCCGTCGGGCGTCGAAAGCGAATGGGTAATAAAGCCCTCGGCAGAACCAAAAAGCTCAAGCACGCAAGAAGGATCAGAAAATCCCCTCGCGACATCAGTCGCGTCACCGTCGTAAGCGCACAAATGCTCCGCAAAGCTACTCCAGGGATAACGCTCTATTAGGCTAACGCCCGCCTCCTGCGGATCGGCGTGTACGGAGCGAATAGCCTCCATCACCTGCCAGTCGGTATCGAGCGAACGCCGGTCAAAACGGTTCTGGAACAGATGGCCCGTGCGCCCCGTGCGTTTATTGAACCGCCGCGCGTACGTCAAAAGCAGCCGGTGCATCGCCGCGCTCATCGCGTCCTCGTAATCTGCAAGCACCAGACGCACGTGATTGCCCATAAGGCACCAGGCGATAACCGTCACGCCCGCCTTGCGGCAGCACTCACGCATCAGCTCCAAGAACTCCCACCGGTCCTCATCGCCCTCAAAGATGAGCTGCTTGCCCGTACCGCGGGCACAGACATGGTAAAAGCCGGTGACCGTTCTCCAAACGCGCTGCATGGCGTTCCTTTCGCCGGGATCTGCTTGCCATCCAATACAGCACGATTGAAGCGTGCCATCAAAACATTCACGCAAAACAATACACTCGCGCGGCCAAAGGCAGTAATCAGGCGGCGAACGGCACCGTTGCAACAGGTCAACCCCTGCAACGCTTACAAGAGCTGACCAAAAGCTTGCCCAAGAAGGACCCCCTCTACGGAAGTTCACGACCACAGAACATAGAGTTAAACCGTTTCAATTAAAACTTCCGGACTTCCCGCTACGAAAACTGAGCCGTTCGCCGAATATTCCGTGCATTTCGCGGTATTATAGGGGCTGCATGTCATGTCCCTTTCGAAGGGTCGCCCGGCAATCGCCAGCCACGACCCCCAGACGGGACGCCAACACGATAGAGAGGAGAGGCATGCAGTACTCACAGGAAGTGGAGAACATGTGCCCCGTTGCCAAGGGTGCATACCACGGCCCCGCACCCATCCCTGAGGAGGGCAAGTGGGTCCAGGCTAAGGAGATTTCCGACATCTCCGGTCTTACGCACGGTGTGGGTTGGTGCGCACCTCAGCAGGGCGCCTGCAAGCTCACGCTGAACGTCAAGGACGGCATCATCGAGGAGGCCCTCGTTGAGACCATCGGCTGCTCGGGTATGACCCACTCTGCCGCCATGGCTTCCGAGATCCTTCCCGGTAAGACCATCCTCGAGGCCCTCAACACCGACCTCGTCTGCGACGCCATCAACGTTGCTATGCGCGAGATCTTCCTGCAGATCGTTTACGGCCGCAGCCAGACCGCGTTCTCCGAGGGCGGCCTGCCCGTGGGCGCCTCCCTCGACGACCTCGGCAAGGGCCTTCGCTCTCAGGTCGGCACCATGTTCGGCACCAAGGTCAAGGGCGCTCGTTACCTCGAGCTCGCTCAGGGCTACGTCACCCGCATGGCTCTCAACGACAAGAACGAGATCATCGCATTCGAGTTCCTGAACCTCGGCAAGTTCACCGACGCCGTCAAGGCCGGCAAGACCCCCGAGGAGGCCATCGCTGGCGCTATGGGCCACTATGGTCAGTGGGAGAACGCTGCCAAGTACATCGACCCGCGCACCGACGAGGAGACTCACTCCGTCGCCAGCGTGTTCCCGGTTCACGAGTAGAAAGGGAGGGAAATAACTATGACTGTTACGTTCGAAGGTTACGAGCGCCGCGCTGACAAGATCAACAAGTGCCTCGCCGACAACGGCATCGCCTCCCTCGAGGAAGCTCTGCAGATCTGCACCGACAAGGGCTTCAACCCGCGTGAGATCGTCAACAACACCCAGTCCATCGCCTTCCAGAACGCCGAGTGGGCCTACACCCTCGGTTGCGCTCTCGCTGTCAAGCGTGGCGCCAAGTCCGCTTCTGAGGCTGCCGCCATCATCGGCGAGGGCATCCAGGCCTTCACCGTTCCCGGCTCCGTCGCCGAGGACCGTAAGGTCGGTCTGGGCCACGGCAACCTGGGCGCTATGCTGCTCTCCGACGACACCGAGTGCTTCGCCTTCCTGGCCGGCCACGAGTCCTTCGCTGCCGCCGAGGGCGCTATCGGTCTTGCTCTGAACGCCAACAAGGCTCGCAAGAAGCCGCTGCGCGTTATCCTCAACGGTCTGGGCAAGGACGCTGCTCAGATCATCGCCCGCATCAACGGCTTCACCTACGTGAAGACCCAGTTCGACTACTTCACGGGCGAGCTCAAGGTCGTCGAGACCATCCCCTACTCCGATGGTCCCCGCGCCGCCGTCAACTGCTACGGCGCCGACGACGTCCGCGAGGGCGTTGCCATCATGTGGCACGAGAACGTTGACATCTCGATCACCGGTAACTCCACCAACCCCACGCGCTTCCAGCACCCCGTCGCTGGCACCTACAAGAAGGAGCGCCTCGAGGCTGGCAAGAAGTACTTCTCCGTCGCTTCTGGTGGCGGCACTGGCCGTACCCTGCACCCGGACAACATGGGCGCCGGCCCTGCCTCTTACGGCATGACCGACACCATGGGCCGTATGCACTCCGACGCCCAGTTCGCCGGTTCTTCCTCCGTGCCTGCGCACGTCGACATGATGGGTCTCATCGGCATGGGCAACAACCCCATGGTCGGTGCCACCGTCGCCTGCGCTGTCGCCGTCGAGGAGGCCCTCAAGGCCTAATCGCGCCTGCGCGATGCTCCTATAGTTGAGCCTTGGAGCCGCTACCTTTCGAGGTAGCGGCTCTTTTTATTCACGCTGCCATAAAGTAGTCCATCACCGGTATATCAGTTGCGGTGATATACGGACTGAATAACGCCTTCACATGCCAAAACAGACCCTATTTCACCGCAACTTATTGAGGGGATGGGGGCAGAGCGATCGGACACTCTTGACGCCCACCTGCCATATTTGCCCTTTACCGATTTGCCGAGTCTTTGCGATACCTTTGCCGATTACTCGTGCGACAATGCGCCGGACGAGAAAGGAATCCGATGGAATCGACTGATGTACTGGTAATTGGATCTGGCATTGCGGGCCTTTGCGCCGCCATAGAAGCAGCAAGCGCGGGCGCAACCGTTGCCATCGCAAGCGCCGGCAAGACCATGAGCGGATCGAGCTTTTTCCCGGGCACCTGGGGCCTCGGCCTTATTGGCCCCGTCGACGAAGACGACGAGCAGGACCTCATCGATACCATCCAGACCGTTGGCGGCGGCGCTGCCGACCCTACGCTCGTCCAGACGTTTGTCCACGGTATTCCTCAGGCCATCCAATGGCTCGAGCAGGATCTAGGTGTTGAGCTCCAGCGTCCGCAAAGTGCCGCGAGCGCCCAGCAGAAGCAGTTTATCCCCTGCTTTGACCATAAGACGCGTATGTGGCGCGGCCTCACCCGCAAGCCGCTTGAAGACGCGTGTACGGCCCAGATCGAGTTGCTCGGCATTCGCCTACTCCCCCGCCACGAACTTATCGACCTTGTTGAGGACACGACCGGAAAGATTACCGGCGCTGCGCTCTTCAACCAAACAGACGAGCGCATCGTGACCTTTACAGCTAAAGCCACTATCATCGCAGCCGGTGGCACAGGTTGCCTGTTCGAGCGCAGCCTCACTTCCGCCGACGTGCTCAGCTCATCACAGGCCATCGCGCTGGCGCACGGTGCGTCCCTTACTAATATAGAGTTCATGCAGATGATGCCGGGCTTCATCGAGCCCAAGCGCAACCTGGTCTTTAACGAGAAGACCTGGCGCTACGTCACATTTGACCAACCGGTCGATATTGCCGACGGCAAGCTGGACGACCTGCTCGATCAGCGCTCTGGATATGGTCCCTTCACGTCACGCTTGGCCTCCCGCGCCATCGATCTTGCCATCGATCAAGCGGGTGCCGAAGGCCTCGCGCTCCACTACGACTTCCCCCGCGAGAACGTCCCCGAGTTTGTGCAGACCTTTGCCACCTGGCTGCAAGACGAGCACGGCATCGCGCCGACCGACGAGATGCGCGTGGCGATGTATGCCCACGCTGCCAACGGCGGCATCAAGATCGACGAGACAGCCTTCACGGGCGTCGATGGCCTCTACGCTTGCGGCGAGGTAACAGGCGGTATGCACGGCGCCGACCGCATTGGCGGTCTGTCAAGCGCCAACGGCATCGTATTCGGGCGCATCGCAGGCGCATCAGCAGCCCAGGCAGCACAGAATACACCTGAGGAGACCCCGATGGCGGATATCGCCCTCCCCCAGCATGGCATTGCCGCACCAGACGCCGAGCGCCTGACCCGCAGCCTCAAACACACAATGAGCACCTACTGCATGATCAACAGGACCGAAGCAGGCCTCTCCAAGGCGCAACAAAATCTTGAAAGTCTGCAGGACGAGGCCAAGGCTCTAAATAAGTCGCACGCCAACGACAACGAAATCGCCGCCCTCGCCCGCCTACAGTCGCAGATTCAGCTGGCAACGGAAATGGTCAAAGCCATGCGCAAGCGAACCGAAAGTCTGGGTTCGCACTATCGAGCGGACTAATTCGATTTTCACTTTGAGTTTGATCACAATTTCTCAACATACATCGAGCCCCGAAAGCAGGATTCCCCTAAGGAGAACACGCTTACGGGGCTTTAGCCGTGTTTTCCCTAAGGGAATCACAGTGCAGATAGCTCAGCTCCGCGCCCTTTCGGGTTCGACCCCATGCGAGGTCAACAAAAAAGACGGCCAACCGAAGTTGACCGTCTTAACATGCTTTGGTGGGCCGTCAGGGGGTCAGCCTGCTTCGCAGGCGGCCGCTGCGGCGCTAGAGCGCCTTGCGCGCTGCGCTGGTAAATGCTTACGCATTTCCTCAGCTTCGCGCCCCGAAGGGCTCGACCCCATGCGAGGTCAACAAAAAAAGCGACCAGCCGAAGCCAGTCGCTTTAACATGCTTTGGGTGGGCCGTCAGGGGGTCGAACCCTGGACCTTGGGATTAAGAGTCCCCTGCTCTACCAACTGAGCTAACGACCCAAAGCTAAAGTCCGTTGTGGCGGACTTTAGAGGAGATATCGTGTGGTGGGCCGTCAGGGGGTCGAACCCTGGACCTTGGGATTAAGAGTCCCCTGCTCTACCAACTGAGCTAACGACCCGATATCAACACGAAGCAAGAACTGGGGTGGGTAAAGGGACTCGAACCCTCGACCTACGGGACCACAACCCGTCGCTCTAGCCAACTGAGCTACACCCACCGTGTCCTGTGCGCTTCGCGCTCGACTATTATTGCAAGGAACGCCACGCGATGCAAGCCCCAATTTTCAAGAATTTTGAAAAGAGTTTTTCGAGCGCGTTTCGAGCATTTCCCACCGGTTTCATAGGAGTAAACTTGCCCCACTGCAAATGCTCGAAAGGACATGCATGAAAGAACTCTCCAACCGCACGGCAACGTTTACCGATTCGGTCATCCGCCGCATGACGCGCATCTCTAATAAGTACGGTGCCGTCAACCTCTCGCAGGGCTTCCCTGACTTCGATCCTCCTGTGCAGCTGCTCGAGAGCCTGAGCACCATCGCCAGCGACCCCAAGCCGCTCTATCACCAGTACTCCATCACTTGGGGCTCCCAGGCCATGCGCGAGGCACTCGCGGCCAAGCAGGAGCACTTTATGGGCATGCCGATCAACCCCAACGAGAACATCGTAGTCACCTGCGGCTCCACCGAGGCCATGATGGCCGCCATGATGACGGTCGCGAACCCCGGCGACAAGGTCGTCATCTTCTCGCCGTTCTACGAGAACTACGGCGCCGACACGATTCTTTCGGGCGCTGAGCCCATCTATGTGCCGCTCAACCCGCCCACGTTCGACTTCGATCGCGAGGTCCTCGAGGCGGCCTTCCGCGACAACGACCCCAAGGCCATCGTCCTGTGCAACCCGTCCAACCCCTGCGGCAAGGTCTTTACGCGCGAGGAGCTCACTTTTATTGCCGACCTGTGCAAAAAGTACGACGCCTACTGCATCACCGACGAGGTCTACGAACACATCGTCTACGCGCCCCACGAGCACGTCTATATGGCCACGTTACCCGGCATGTTCGAGCGCACCATCAGCTGCAGCTCGCTGTCCAAGACCTACTCCATCACCGGTTGGCGTCTGGGCTACACCATCGCCCCGGCCGAGATTACCGAACGCATCAAGAAGGTCCACGACTTCCTCACGGTGGGCGCCGCCGCACCCCTGCAGGAAGCCGTCGTCACCGCCCTCAACTTCGACGACAGCTATTACGATGAGGTCCTCGACCTCTATACCGCCAAACGCGACCTGTTCTGCCAAGGGCTCGACAGTATCGGTCTTGAGCATAACGTGCCGCAGGGCGCCTACTACGTCATGATGGACATCTCTGAGTTTGGCTATGACAGCGACCTCGACTTCTGCGAGGATCTCGCCTCCAAGGTTGGCGTGGGCGCCGTGCCCGGCTCGAGCTTCTTCCGCGAGCCCGTCAACCACCTGATTCGTTTCCACTTCGCCAAGCGAGACGAGACGCTTAACGCAGCACTGGAGAACCTCAAGTCGCTACGTGATAAAATCAAGCCGCGCGGGTAAGGACGGCCCGGCAACTAAAGCAACCAAAGAAGCCCCGCACCGCCCGCCGCGTTGCAGGGCTTCTTTTTATAGCGCTTTCTTAAATGGTTTAGAGCTCTATACTTTAGTCACGGAGCAACTCGTCCCAGAGAGAGGAATACTATGGCAGAGCAGCAGCTTATCGGAGCACTCGAGGCCGGCGGCACCAAGATGGTCTGCGCCACGGGCTATGCGGACGGTACGGTCCTGGAGCGCGAGCAGATCGCGACCACGACCCCGCAGGAGACCGTCGAGGCCGTCAACGCATGGTTTGCAGACAAGGGCATCGCCGCCCTGGGCATCGGCGCCTTTGGCCCCACCGCGGTCAACCCTGCCTCGCCCCAGTACGGCAAGATCTTGGAGACGCCCAAGACCGCATGGCGTTACTTTGACCTACTGGGCACCATCCAAAACGAGCTCAAGGTCCCCTGCGGCTACGATACCGACGTCAACGTCGCCTGCTTGGGCGAGGTCACCTTTGGCTGCGCGCAGGGCCTCACCGACGTGGTGTACCTGACGATCGGCACCGGCGTGGGTGCCGGCGTGCTCTCGGGCGGTCAGCTCGTCCACGGCATGATGCACCCCGAGGCCGGTCACATCCTGGTCACGCGCGACCCGCGCGACACCATTGGCGAGCATAGCGCCTGCCCCTTCCACGACAACTGCCTCGAGGGCCTCATCGCCGGTCCCGGCGTTAAAAAGCGCTGGAATGGCAAGAGCGCCGGAGACATGGCCGATGACCCGGAGGCCATGGACCTGCTCTCAGGCTATCTGGCACAGGCTCTCATGACCTACACGCTGTGCTATGCCCCGCAAAAGATCATCATCGGCGGCGGCGTTGCCGACCACACCCCCATCGTGTCGCTCGCACGCAAAAAGTGCGCCGAGATGCTCAACGGCTACATCGTCACGCCCGAGGTCAACGATATCGACACCTACATCGTCAACAATAGCCTCGAGGGCAAACAGGGCATCATGGGCTGCCTGGCCCTGGGTGCCTCCGCGCTTCAGCAGTAGGCGCGCCAAAGGGGCGCCGCAACGTCCAGCAATCCCATCCTACGGGATAACGCCGCCACGCCCCGCATAAGCCCCCAAACAAAGAAAGGCCGCCTAGGACCAAACAATGTGTCCTAGGCGGCCTTTTTGGCACATATGAGCGATCGTAGAAGATATCGAAGCACAACGCCCGTCATCGCTCCGCAGCAGTCGATCATCACGTCGGTGATCATGCCGGCGCGACCGGGCACAAAGAGCTGAATCGTCTCGTCAATCGAGGGGATCAGCAGTAGGAAAACCGCCGTGGGAAGCAATACGTTAAAGGTGCGACGACCCTCGATGTCGAAAGCGTGCGTCGCCAGAATGCCGAGCACCATGTACTCGGTAAAATGCGCGCACTTGCGAATGACGAAGTTGGTCACCCACTCATACGGAAGCCCCATGCCGTGCAGAAAGCCGCGAACGGCCTCCATAATCGACAAACTCAATGAACCGGACCCCGTGCCGGGAACCATCGAATTGCCCCAGATGAGCAGCACCATTAGGCAGGTCGCGACCGCCCATTTTCGATCGAGTTTAAGCATGCAGAAGTTATGCCTCCGCACAGAGCGGCTCAAAGCTGGCGGTGCCACCCTCGATAACGCTCAGATAGGCACGACCAGTGCGCCTCACCGCTACAGACTGCAGGCGGTCGATCTCCTCCTCGAGAATCTGATTGACGCGCTCGTGACGACGGTTCTCCATGATGCCAGCAGCGATGGCCTCGGCGCGCTCGATACCTTCGCGCGAGATGCGGGCGGTATCCTCGGGGAACACGGCGCTGTGGCGACCAACGTAAGCGGGGGCAGCGGGCTGAGGAGCAGGCGTAAACACCGGAGCGGCAACGGGAGCAGGCTCGACGGCCTCGTCCAAAATTGCGGCAGCGGCTGCCCACATGCCCTCGTGGCCCGAATAATCGGCCATGGGAACATCAACCTCGAGCGAGGTGTCCGGAAGGTCTCCGGTGTCGATGCGATCTTGGGCATCAATCGATGCGGTGATGGCTGCAGGCTCATCGAGGTCATCGAGATCGATGTCCGTGGCACCGGAGATGATAGGCATGCTGGCGAGGTTTGCATTGTACGGCGCGGCCTCAGCCGCCTGCTGCTGGGCAGGAGCGCCCCAAAGCGAGCTCTCGGCGGCACGGCGGGCGGCAACGGCCTCCTCGTCCGCGGTCATGGCTTCATCAACGTACGAATTATCGGCAAAAGCGTTCGCGTCCGCCGAGGTAGCGCTGTAGGCGTTATTGGATGCCGCGTTGGCAACGAGTGCCACGAAAGCCGCCGTGCTGCCCGCAGGGGCGGCCTGGGAGCCCGATACGGCACGCGCCGCGGCGGCGATGTCGTCGCGATTGAAGGAGCCGGTCTGCCCGCCGTTGGTGAGCTCGTCGATGGCGACTTGATAGACGTCGCGCGAGCGTGCAGGGTCGCAGCTCACCGGCGAATCGTCGTCGAGCATGCTGTCGATCATAGACCAAGCCTCGTCCTCGTCCATAGCATCTGCGGCTCGAGCGATGGTAGGGACACCATCATCGGCATGACGGCGCTGGAACGCACCGGTCAGGCCGGAAAGGAATGCCGAGGTAGACTGCTCCGCCTGAGCCTGAGAAGCAGAAGCCGCAGCGTAAGGAGTCGCATCCTGCTGCTGAGCTGGAATCGAGGCGGTCTTGAACTCGCTTTGATGCTGATTGAGATTGGCGGCACCGCCCATGGCATCGGGCTGGAACAGACGCTCTTCACGCTGCGCACGATACTCGGAGATACCCAGCGAGGCGGCATAGATACCCACGCCCGCCACCGCGCCCACGGCGAAGGGAACCGCACCCGCCACGACCGTCTCGTTCACCGACGAAAACGGCAGCGTCGCGGCATACATAACCACGGGAGCGGCAAGGCCGATCCCGCACGAAAGTCCGGCAAGGACTGCTCGTTGTGTTGCATCAGAAGAAGCCATGAGCTCTCCCCATCTTCCAGCACCCAAATCGCATCATTCAGTTGGCTGCGCGAGAGAAGATGAAGCGGGGCTATGCCCCAAAGCAACGGTATATGGTTCGTTTCATCTGCGTTTTCCGTCGCGAAGCTTAAAAGCTATTATGCGAAACCGCCCAGTCGATTGCAAGCGACGATGTCGGATTGAAGCGGGAAACCTGCTGCTTGCCAGTCTTATGGTCAAAAATAAGCGCGGAGCGGCGATATAGAAAAGGGCCGAGGCTCAAAGCCCCGGCCCTTCATCGCGCTGGCAATAACACCGCGTTCGGTTGGCGACTTAGAACGTCTGCTCGTAGTCGCTGTGCTTTTTGGCCGAACGCACCAGAAACTCCTGGTTGGTGTTGGTGCCCTTGAGGCCCTTGATAAACGATGCGGCTGCGCGCTCGGTGTTATTCATGCCGGCAAGAATGCGACGCAGGCCAAAGACAAACGGACGCATCTGCTCGTCAACCAACAGGTCCTCGTTACGCGTACCGGAGGCAACGGGGTCGATAGCCGGGAAGATGCGGCGGTCGGCCAGGTCGCGGTCGAGCTTGAGCTCCATGTTGCCGGTGCCCTTGAACTCCTCAAAGATGACCTCGTCCATCTTGGAACCGGTGTCGATGAGGGCAGAGGCCAGGATGGTGAGCGAGCCACCGTTCTCGATATTACGGGCTGCGCCCAGGAAGCGCTTGGGCGGATACAGGGCCGCCGAATCGACGCCGCCCGAAAGGATGCGGCCTGAGGCGGGCGCCGCCAAGTTGTAGGCGCGGGCAAGACGCGTGATGGAGTCGAGCACCACCACGACATCGCCGCCCAGCTCCACGATGCGCTTGGCGCGCTCGATGACGAGCTCTGCCACACGAGTGTGGTTGTCGGCGGGCATATCGAAGGTCGACGCCACAACCTCGCCCTTGATGGAACGCTGCATATCGGTAACCTCTTCGGGGCGCTCGTCGACGAGCAGGCAGATGAGGTGCACCTCGGGGTTGTTAATCGAGATAGACCGGCAGATCTTCTTGAGGATTGTGGTCTTGCCGGCCTTGGGCGGGGACACGATCAGGCCACGCTGACCCTTGCCGATCGGCGACACGATGTCGATGGCGCGACCGGTAATGGAGTCCTTGCCATGCTCCATACGCAGCGGCTCGTTGGGATAGACCGGGGTGAGGTCACCGAACTTGGGGCGGTTGCGAATCTGCTCGGGGTCTAGACCGTTGACGGTCGTGATTTTGGCGAGGCCGGCGCGCTTGTCGCCGCCGCGCGAAGGACGAAGCGAGCCCTCGATGACGTCGCCCGTGCGCAGACGCGCGGAGCGGATGAGGTAGGCGGGGACGAAGGCATCGTCGTTGGACTTCATGTAACCGTGGGCATGGATGATACCGGAGCTGTCCGGACGAATCTGCAGGATGCCCTTGATGTCGCGGAAGCCCTCGGCCTTCGCGGCGGTGACGTAGATCTCCTCGACGAGCTCGGCTTTCTTCTTGCCGGTCGTCTCGATCTCGAACTCTTTGGCCTTCTCGCGCAGTTCGGCGACCTTCATGGCAGCGAGCTCCTCACGCGAAAGCGTGGGCTCGGTGGGGGCGGCGTTGCGCTCCTTGTTGCGCTGTTTGCGATCGCGCTGGCGGTTGCGACGGTCGTTGTTGCGCTCGTCCTTGCGCTCATTGCGCTCGTCGTTGCGCTTGTGCTGGCGACGGTTGGGACGAGCGCCGTCTTCGGCCTCGGCGGGCGCGGCACCATCAGTTGCGGCGGCGTCGGCATTGGCCGCAGCAGCGTCATTGGCCTCGGCGCCGGAATCGACTTGCGCTTCGACATCAGCCTGCTGCTCGGACGCCTTGGCCTTAGCGGACTTCTTACGACCGCGCTTGGGCTTCTCGGACGCAGGCCGTTCGACGTCCTGGGGCTCGGCGGCATCAATCGATGCATCGACGGTCGTCTCGGCGGAATCCTCGGACGCACCCTTCTTGGCAGCCTTGGCCTTGGACGTGCGCTTAGCAGCAGTACGATGGCTGCGACCAGGACGGACATCGGCGAGCTCGACATCGGCGGGAGCGGCCTCGGAAGTCGTAGCATCCTGGACGGGTGCATCGGCAGCGGTTGCAGACTCGGCGGTCGCCGCAGCATCCCGAGCGGCTGCAGCTGCGGCTGCGGCCTTCTCTGCCTCGACGAAGGCCTTGGGCTTGCGACCGCGACGGTGCGGGCGCAAAGCCGGATCGACAACGGGAACTTCGCTGGCCTCGACAGACGCAGCGGGCTCAACAGGCGATGTGCCCTCCCCTGCCACGGAACGGACCGAAGCCTCAGCGAGCTCGGGGGTTACCTGATCGGCAACCTGCTCGGCCTTAGCAGCCGTGCGACGGCGTGTGCGCGGTACCGGCTTCTCGGTCGGCTGGTCGGCGACAGGGGTCTCGGTGGCGGCAGGTGTCTCGGGCACAGACGGAGCTGCAAGCTCGGTCAGAGCCGCGGCCTCGCGCTCGGCAGCACGACGGCGGGCGCGCACCACCTGAGCCTCGCTAATCTGCGCCAACGCACGTGCCTGCGCGACCTCATCGGAAATCGGCGCCGAGGAGTCAGCTGCAACGGTGCGCCTGGCGCGCGTCGTGCGCGTGGCACGGCGCTTGGGCTTGGTGACCTCCTCGCCGTCAGCGACAGGCTTGGCCGCGCGGCGCGTGCGCTTGGGTTTTGCCGGAACAGCCTCCTCACCAGTTGCAGGAACGGCCTTCTCAGCCGTTGCAGGCGTAGGCGTCTCAGGAGCCGAGGCTTGCGCGGGCGTCGCGACCTGGTCCGACGCAACCGGTGCAGCGGGAGCGGCCTGCGTCGTCGTTATTTCGTTTTCTTGCTGTTGATCAGACACAGTGTTTGCTCAACTTTCTTTTCAAGCCCTGTGATCACATGCTCCCTGCATAAACCTTCAGGGCGGCTAAACAGTCTAGTTCCGTTCAAAACGACGGACATCATTGATCTGTATCGAGATGATTGCGTCATATACGCAGCGTTAGTGTAACACAACCGCAACCACCTGCAACTTAGTCATTGGGAACGCTCTTAAACGACTAGTCAAAAGGGGCACTCTTTGGTTTAACACCCATAAATCTGACTGCCTCCGCCAAAACTATGGCGGTTTACTACGATGAATCGCTCAACCGCGACCACTCCGAAACTTGTTGAACTAAAACCGCAGGTAGATGCCTTGCACTTTTTTGCGAAAAGCCGGCGTGGTTGGAATTTCTCATTTCATCGTAGTAAACCGGCATAGTTTCGTATTTCCAGCAGTTCCAAATTCGTCAATACGTCGGCGTTTGCAAAAAGCCCGACCTCCGTGGAGATCGGGCTTTCAAGGCTCAGCAAAGCCGAACCTACACGGTCAAATGACCCGTAGCTTACATCTGCTCGGGAGCGGAGACACCAACAAGGGTGAGCACCAGAGCGAGCGTCACGCGGACGGCGTCGCAAGCGGCCAGACGGGCACGCGAAAGCTCGGGGTCGACGGGACGGCCCTCGCTCGGCAGAACCTGGCAGGCAGCGTAGAAGCTGTGGAAGTCGCCGGCGAGTTCCTCAGCAAAGTGCGTCAGACGGAACGGGGCGCGGTCGCGAGCGCAGCTGGCGATGAGGTCGGTGAGCTCGTTGAGCTTACGCGAAAGGGCGAGCTCGGTCGGGTCGGTCAGCAGCGAGTAATCGACGTTCTCACCGATAGCCTTGGCGGCGACGGCCTTCATGCCCATCTCGTCAGCCTGCTCGGGCGTAACGTCAGCGGCACGGCGCAGGATGGAGCACACACGGGCGTGAGCGTACTGCACGTAGTACACCGGGTTGGAGTTGTCGCGCTTCTTAACGGCCTCAATATCGAAGTCGACCATCTGGTTGGAGCTCTTGGAGATGAGCGTGTAGCGAGCGGCATCGGAGCCGACCTCGTCGACGAGCTCCTGCAGGGTCACCATGGTGCCCTTGCGCTTGGACATACGGACGGGCTTGCCGTTGCGCAGCAGGTTGACGAGCTGGCCCAGCAGAACCTCAAACTTGCCGGGATAGCCAAGAGCATCGCAGACGCAGCGGACGCGCTCGATGTAGCCGTGGTGGTCGGCGCCCCAGATGTCGATGACGTGGTCAACGCGCTGGAACTTATCCCAGTGATAGGCAACGTCGGAGGCGAAGTAGGTGTACTCGCCGTCGGACTTGATCAGGACGCGGTCCTTGTCATCGCCCAGGTCGGTGGAGCGGAACCACAGGGCGCCGTCCTTGGTGTAGAGGTAACCCATCTTGTCGAGCTTCTCAAAGGCGCGGTCGACGGCGGAGGTGCCGGCGGTCTCGCCCTCGGTGTCCTTCACATACAGCGAGCGCTCGGAGAACCAACGATCGAAGTCGCAATTGACGGCGTGGCAGAGGTCGCGCATGTTGTCGACCATCTTCACATAGCCGCGCTCGCGGAAGCTCTCCATGCGCTCCTGAGGATCGGCGTTGACCCACTTGTCGCCGTCGGTGCGCCAGAACTCGGCAGCCTCGTCGATGATGTAGTCGCCGCCGTAGGAGTCCTTGCCCAGGGTCTCGGCAAAGTTGTCCTGGTACGGATGGGTCTCGGGATGCTCGTCGTTCTCGTCGGCAACGAAGGCGTCGCGGTCGGCGATCAACAGCTTGTGAGCCTCGTCGATATCCACGCCCTGCTTGGCGATGATGTCGGCAAGCTGCATATAGCGCGTGCTGATGGAGTTGCCGAAGGTGTTCATCTGAGAGCCGTGGTCGTTGATGTAGAACTCACGCTGGATGTCGTAACCGGCGTGGTCCATAACACGGCAGAGCGAGTCGCCCAGCGCGGCCCAGCGGCCGTGGCCGATGTGCATGGGGCCGACGGGGTTAGCGGAAACGAACTCGACCTGGGTCTTCAGGCCACCACCGACGTTGGACTTAGCGAAGTCCATACCCTTCTCGCGAGCCTCGCCAAAGATGGCATTCTTGACGGCAACGGAGAGGTAGAAGTTGATGAAGCCGGGGCCTGCGATCTCGACCTTCTCGATCGCGGGGTCCTCGGGCATATGGGCAACGATGGCCTCGGCGATCTTGCGCGGGGCGCAGTGGGCCAGCTTGGCGGACTTCAGGGCCATGGTAGAGGTCCACTCGCCATGAGAAGTGTCAGCCGGTCGCTCGATAGCGCAATCGTCAAGTTCAAATGCGGAAAGGTCGCCGGCCTCCTGGGCCGCAGCAAGCGCAGCGCGTACCAGCTCTTCAATCTTCTCGGGCATAGATCCTCCTTGTGTTAAAGCCCCCGAGCTCTTGGTCACTCGTAGGGCAAAAGCCAGAGTTTGTAGCACTCTATCACAAGCGACGGGCACTGTCGCAGGGTAAAGCCAATCGATATTGCATATGCACAAAAATGACTACAGCTTGTATGGAGTCACTCAAAGATGCCAGTCTGCCTGCAGATTATGCAGGCGTTGAAAATGCATAAAGGTGTGAATGAGCTGCGTCTGTTATCGAATACTCTTACCTATCAGAGTTGTGTGCTTTTCCTGCATAAAGTAAGGGTTTGCGCACGTCAGCGTGTTATTCTAGACATACGCAAATTCGTATAAGTTGGAGGTAGCATGTTCTCAATCGGTCAACACGTCATTCATCCGGGCCAGGGAGTCTGCACCGTCGTCGGTTTTAGGGACGACACACCGCAGCCCATGCTGCTGCTCGAGACCAAGCAGGGACATGCGCAGACGATCCTCATGTACCCCGTGGCGCAGGCCGACCGTTTGCACGCCGCCATCTCGCAGCAAGATGCCGAGCACCTGCTGAGCCACTATGACGAGCTGGAGTGCGACACCTTTACCGAGTGCAACAGCTCGCTTGAGGAGACACACTTTAAGCAGCAGCTCAAGCTGGGCGCGCCCGAGACGGTCCGCGTGGCAAAGACCATGATGCACCGCATTCGCCAGGCCGAGGAAGCTGATAAAAAACCCAGCTCCTACTACATGCGCGTACTCAAGGAGGCCAAACGCCGCTCCATCGAGGAGTTCGCCGTGGCCCTTGGCGTCACCGAGGAGGCCGCCGAAGCCCGCCTAGCCCAAGCCGCCCTCAACTAACCCATCCGCGCCAAAAACCACCACAAAGGGGACAGGCACCTTTGTGGTGGTTTTCTTGTTCTAGTAGTATTCATTCTTATCGATACCCACGAGCACAAGGAGTCTCCTATGGCAGAGCCGCTTACCGCCGGAATCACCCGCGACCGCGCGTTCGAACTGCTCAACGAGCACAACAAGGACCCGTTCCACATCACCCATGGCGAGACAGTCGAGGGCACTATGCGCTACTTTGCGCGCGAGTTCGACCCCGAGAACGAGGAGTTTTGGGGCATCGTCGGCCTGCTGCACGACTTGGATTGGGAGGAGCATGAGGACGACCCCATGAACCACACCATCTATGCTGCCGAGATTCTTAAGGGCGAAGGTGCGTCTCCCGAGCTCATTCGCGCCATCCAGACGCACACGTCGGACTTCAACACCTCGCTGCCCAAACCCGAGCTGCAGATGGAGAAGATCCTGTTTGCCTGCGATGAGCTCACCGGCCTGATCGGCGCCGCCGTCATCATGCGCCCGAGCAAGAGCGTTATGGACTTTACGACCAAGTCGCTCAAGAAGAAGTTCAAGGACAAGCGCTTTGCCGCCGGCTGCTCGCGCGACGTGATTTCGCAGGGCGCCGAGATGCTCGGCTGGGAGCTCCCCGAGCTCTTTGACCGCACCATCGCGGCCATGCAGTCCTTCGCGCCCGATCGCGATACCTTCCAGGCCTAACCGCCCGCGCCAGCTAAAACCGCCACAAAGGGGACAGGCACCTTTGTGGCGGTTTTTCTTGCGCGGTCGTTAGGGGCGGACCTGGCCGGTGCCTCGGAGCTTGTATTTGTAGGTAGTGAGGGCCTCGGCGGCAAAGGGGCCACGGGCGTGGAGCTTTTGGGTCGAGATGCCAATCTCGGCGCCCAGGCCAAACTCGCCGCCGTCAGTGAAGCGCGTGCTGGCGTTGGCGTACACGGCCGAGGCATCGACCGCATCCAGGAAGCACTCGCAAGCGTCCGTGTCCTCGGCAACGATGGCCTCGGAGTGCATCGTGCCGTAGCGATTGATGTGTGCGATGGCCTGGTCCTCGTTTGCCACGACCTTCATGCTCATCTCGAGCGCCAGGTACTCGCGACCCCAGTCCTCCTCAGTCGCGGCGACGTAGTCATCGCCCTCCACAAAGCCGGCGTCGGCGCACGCGGCGCACGTGGCCTCGTCGCCGTGAATGAGCACGCCGTGATCGTGCAGCACGGCAACGACCGCAGGCAAAAACGCATCGGCCACAGCATGGTCGACCAGCAGCGACTCGGCGGCATTGCACACGCCTACGCGCTGGGTCTTGGCATTAACGATAATGTTGAGCGCCTTATCAAAGTCGGCGGATTCATGCACGTAGATGTGGCAGTTGCCCGTGCCCGTCTCAATCACCGGCACAAGCGACTCGCGCACGCAGCGCTGGATCAGGCCTGCACCGCCGCGCGGAATGAGTACGTCGACAATGCCGCGGAGCTTCATGAGCTCGCCAGTGGCCTCGCGGTCGGTGGACTCGATCATCGACACGGCCTCACGCGGGAAGCCCTTGGCCTCGAGCGCATCGGCCAGCAGCTCGGCGATCATGGCACACGAGTGATAGGCCAGCGAGCCGCCGCGCAGAATGCAGGCGTTGCCGGTACGGATGCAGATGCCTGCGGCGTCGGCCGTCACGTTGGGGCGCGCCTCGTAGACCATAGCGACCAGGCCCAGCGGAACACTCACACGGGTCAGGTCCACGCCGCTTGCAAGCACGCGGTGGTCGAGCACGCGGCCCACGGGATCGGGCAGCTCGGCGAGCTTTTCCAGGCCGGCGGCCATGCCCTCGACGCGCTCAGGCGTCAGCAGCAGGCGATCGAGCAGTCCGGCCGAGGTACCCGCATCGCGCGCGGCGGACATGTCGAGCTCGTTGGCGGCGACGATGGAGTCGACACCGTTGCGCAGTGCTGCGGCCATGGCGCGCACGGCCTCCTGGCGCTGCTCATCGCTCGCCGTGGCAAGCGAGGCCGACGCTGCCTTGGCGGCAACGGCAAGATCGTGGACATACGTGGCTATATCGACCGACATGGGCGGCCCTTTCTCCTAGAAGTTTGCAACCATGGTAGCCGATTTGTGCATGGCCTCGCCCGCGACGGTAGAATTGGTCAACCCGAAACACCGCAACGAACGGAAGACTCACATGGCCCTCATCACTTCGTACCACGTCCCCGGCCTTTACGTCGAGGATCACAGCATCGACGTCCCCCTTGACTGGCGCGGCCTGGAGCCGATGCTCCTGGCCGTCGGCAGCACCATGCGCCGCGGCGCTATGCCGGCACCCATCGCCGGCGCGCCCGAGAGCATCAAGCTCTTCTACCGCGTGGTTTGCGCGCCCGACCGCATCAACGACGATCTGCCACTGCTCCTGTTTTTGCAGGGCGGCCCCGGCGGCGAGAGCCCGCGTCCGCTGTCGCCCACAAGCGACGGCTGGATCGAGGAGGCCGTCAAGCACTTCCGCGTGGTCCTTCCCGACCAGCGCGGCACCGGACGCAGCAGCTGCGTGGACGGACGCACGATCAAGGCACTGGGTGATCGCGCAACGGCCGCCGGCGCCGATACAGCACGCTCGCAGGCGGACTTCCTCAAGCGCCACCTCGCCAGCTCCATCGTGCGCGATTTTGAGTACCTGCGCCTAGTGGGCTTTGGAGGCAAGCCGTGGGTCACGCTCGGCCAAAGCTACGGAGGCTTTTTGACGCTGAGCTATCTGTCGCTCTTCCCCGAGGGCGTGGCGGCGAGCTTTACCTGCGGCGGCATCCCCCACGTGCCGGCGAGCGCCAGCGAGGTCTACGCGCACACCTTCCCGCGCATGGCCGCCAAGACGCAGCAGTATTACGACCGCTACCCCGCCGACGTCGAGCGCGTGGCAGCCCTGGCCGATGCGCTCGAAGCACAGAAGCCCGTGCTGCCCGACGGCTCGCCGATGACGGTCGAGCGCCTACAGCTCATGGGCAGCGACTTTGGCATGAAGCCGAGCTTTGAGCGCATGCATTGGATTATCGATCACGCTTTTGTTGATGGCGACGGCGCGCTGACCTGCGACGCCTCGGTATCTGACAGCTTTTTGATGCGCGCCTTCGAGCGCACCAACACGCGCACGAATCCGCTGTATTGGACGCTGCAGGAGTTCATATACGCCGACGGTGACACTATGCCCATTGGCTGGGCCGCGGCTGAAGAGAAGGCTCACCGCGCCGAGTTCGACACCCTCGCGCGCCCGCTCATGTTTACCGGCGAGGCCATGTTCCCGTGGATGTTCGAGCAGATGCCCGAGCTCAAGCCCTTCAAGCCCGCCATGGACCTGCTGATGGAAGACACCAGCTGGGACAAGATCTACGACCCGCAGCGACTGGCGTGCAACGAGGTGCCCCTGCAGGCCGCGGTGTATTTCGACGACATGTACGTGGATTCGGGCCTGCAGCTTGATACGCTCAGCCGCGTGGGCAACTCGCATGCCTGGGTGACTAACGAGTTCGAGCACGATGGCCTGCACGGCAGCGTGGTGTTCAAGCACCTCTTCAACGAAGCCCTCAACCGAGGAGACCTGCGCCAGATCTTCTAGCAAAGGAGTGTCCCCACCTGCCGGCACAAAAAGAACGTCCCCAAGTGCCGAACAAGTGCCGGCAACGACAATGCCGCAGGTAGAGAACGGAAAGCGAAAACGCCCCTAAGCGAGCAAGGTGACGTGAAAGAGGAGGGCATTGACCTTTTGGTCATGCCCGACGATTGAACGTCAGATTGCCGCTTAGGGGCGTTTGCAGCGTCAATTGGTTAGGCGAAGACGATTAAATTATCCCTGTGTATCGCCGGCTTCTCGGCCAAGTTAGCGAGCAGGCGGTTGCTGGCGATCTGGTCCTGGCGGCGGCCGGCAGCAAGCTCCAGCACGTCCGAATCGGCCTCGGCGATACCGCGGGCGACGACCATACCGCTCGGATCGCACACATCGAGCACATCGCCCTCGGCAAACTGGCCATCGACCTCGCGAATACCCACCGCAAGCAAGGAAGAGCCACGGCTAACCAGCGCCTTCGCAGCACCATCATCAACCGTCACCGACCCATGTGCCTTGTCGCCCAGCGCGATCCACAGCTTGCGGGGCGCGATGTCCAGACGCTCCGCCGGCGGATCGAACAGCGTGCCCACGCTCTCGCCGCGGGCGAGGCGCACGAGCGCATCGGGCTCCTCGCCCGAGCAAATCACGCTCTGAATGCCCGCCGTCATCAGGATGCGGCTCGCGCGGATCTTGGTAATCATGCCGCCCGTGCCCACCGATGTGGAAGAATCGCCCGCCGAGGCAATAATCTTGGCATCGATCTTATGCACGACAGGAACAAACTCGGCCGTGGGGTCCTCGTGCGGATTGGCGGTATAGAGGCCATCGATGTCCGAGAGCGTCACGCACAGATCGGCAGAAACCAGGCAGCTCACAAGCGCCGCCAGCGTGTCGTTGTCGCCAAACTTGATCTCGTCGACGGTGACGGTATCGTTCTCGTTGACGACTGGCACCACGCCCAGCTCCACCAGGCGCAGCAGGGCGTCGCGCGCGTGCAGGTAGGACGTGCGGCGCGCCGTGTCGTGGCGCGTGAGCAGCACGAGCGAGGTGAGCAGATCGCGCGCATGGAACTCCTCGTCGTAGGCCGACGAGATGATGCACTGACCAGCCGAGGCGCAGGCCTGCAGGCTCGGCAGGTCGCCGACCGGCTTGCGGCCGAAGCCCAGCACGGGATAGCCGCAGGCGATAGCGCCCGAGCTCACCACGACCAGGCGCCAGCCGAGCTTGCGCAGGGCTGCGGCCTGATCGGCAAGCCCGCCGATAAAGGAGCGGTTGACCTTGCCGTCGGCGCCCACCACCGTGGACGAACCGATCTTTACCACCATCGTTTTATAAGAAGTCGTCATACGTCAAACCAATCAACTGTTCAGCGAACGGCCGAGCTGGCGGCCAAGGGAGCGTGACTCGCCCCTACCGCCCAAGGAATCATTTTGCCCAGGGGAAAGCCGAGGCCGCGGCCATGTTCTTGCGCACGAGCTCGTCGCGCACCTGAGCCAGGCCCTGCTCCATGCCCACCACATAGGTCTGCGGGTACAGGAAGCGCTTGAAAGCTGCGTCCAGATGATCGAGCGCCCAAACACAGCGCTCGCGCGCGTCCTGGATGCTCTCACGCGGAGCCACTGCACTGCCATCGCGCACGATCGGCACCAGCAGCTCGCGATACTCAAGCTCCGACACGTCGGTCACCAGGGCGGCATCATTCACGGCCACGAGGGTATTGCCGCGCGCGGCGCCCTCCCCCACCAGATGGTCCTCGTCGTAGATCATGTCGCAGACCGGGCCGCCAAAGCCGTCGTAATAACGGCGCACACGCTGCACGCCCGGGATCGTGCGCTTGTAGGGCTGCTCGGAGAGCTTGACCACCGGCGTCCATGGATCTGCCTCGCTCGCACGGCGGGCGGAAAGCTTGTACACGCCGCCCAGCGCCGGCTGGTCATAGCAGGTCGCGAGCTTGGTACCCACGCCAAAGCTGTCGATGGGCGCGCCCTGGTCGAGCAGCGACTGAATCGTATACTCGTCAAGATCGTTCGAAACCGAGATCCCCACATAGGGCAGGCCCTCGGCATCGAAACGACCGCGGACATACTTGGAGAGCTTGGCGAGGTCGCCCGAGTCAATGCGAATAGCCGACAGGCGCTCGCCCGCCGCCTCCATCTCCTTGGCAACCGTAATGGCATGCTCGCAGCCCTCGCGCACATCGTAGGTGTCGATGAGCAGCGTGCAGTTCTTGGGGCTCGACTTGGCAAAGGCGCGGAAGGCCTCGAGCTCGGAATCGAAGCTCATCACCCAGCTGTGCGCATGCGTGCCAAAGACGGGAATACCGTAGCGGCGGCCGGCGAGCACATTGGACGTAGAGGAGCAGCCGGCAACGTAGCTCGCGCGCGCAACGGCCAGGCCGCCATCGGGACCCTGGGCTCGGCGCAGGCCAAACTCCGCCACGGGGCGACCGTCGGCCGCCAACACCACGCGCGCCGTCTTGGTGGCGACAAGCGTCTGAAACCCGACGATGTTGAGCAGCGCCGTCTCAAGCAGCTGGCACTCGAGCGCAGGACCGGTGACGCGCACCATGGGCTCGCGCGGAAAGACGAGCTCGCCCTCGGGGACGGCGTCGATATTTACATGCGCACGATAATCGCGCAGGTAGTCGAGGAATGCGGACTTGAACATCGCGCCGCCGGCCGGGGCCTCAAGCGATGCGAGGTAGTCGATATCCTCGGGCGTAAAACGCAGGTTCTCGACCAGCTCGGGCAGTTCGGCGGTGCCGCACATGACGGCATAGGCGCTGCCAAAGGGATGGTCGCGGTAAAACGCGGTAAAGCAACCCTGCTCATTGGCCTTGCCGCTCTCCCACAGGCCCTGGGCCATAGTGAGCTCGTACAGATCGGTGAGCATTGCAATGTCGGTGGGATGCGAGATGTCGGTCAAAGCCATGGGGCGACCTTTCAGATGTGTGGTGCAGAATTTGAGGGTTGGACGAGAGCAGAGCATGCGGACATGACGCCCGATGCAAATCGGTTAGAGCAGGCCCATGCTGGTCAGGATCGTGTAGCCCATAAAGATGACAAACGCGATGAGGGCAAGGACAATGATGATTTTTTGAGCCGGCGCCATGCCAGGGATCTCGTTCTCGCCCGTAGGTTCCTTGGAGGCAACCATGCGCTGGGCAAAGGTCATCTCGTCACGGCTCGGCTTGGGCTCGACGGACTTGGGACGAGCGGCCTTTTTAGGCTGAGGTTTGGGCGCGGCAGGTGCAGGCTTCGCAGCAGCGGGCTTGGGTGCGGGCGCGGGCTTGCGCTCGGATGCGGCGTTCGAGGCGACCTCCTCGGCCTTCGCACGCTCGGCGCGCAGGGCAGCCAGCTCCTCACGCTCGCGACGGGCCTCTTCCCGAGCCTCGCGGCGGGCCTTCTCAGCGCGGAGCTCTTCCAACTCAGCGCGCTCCTCGTCGGACAATGGTTGGGACTCAAGCTCGGCCATGGTATAGCCCTTTCTTTTAAAAAAAGCCGCCGACACAATGTCAGCGGCTTATCAAATCCAAGGGTGGAGACGAAGGGAGTCGAACCCTCGGCCTCTGCCATGCGACGGCAGCGCTCTCCCAACTGAGCTACGTCCCCAGGACAAGTCGATATTTTACCTACGGCTCGCCAACTGTCAACGCCCAATAACCAGTCTTTTTGGGGCGCGGCTATTTTGGCAACTTTTCGAACAGGCGATCCTCTCGATGATTTTTTATCCCCGTCCCAGAAAAATCATCGACGAACGCGCTACTTTGCGCTGGTAAGAACACCGGTGGTGTCGAAGGCCGGGGTGAAGCTCTCGTCTACCGCGCCGCCCTCTTGCCAGAACATCGTCGTAAAACCCAGGTCGTCGGCATGGTCGAGCACCTGCTCGTACTCCTCACGCGTCACGGCGCGTGCCAGGTCGCCGCCCTGCTCGCGCATGAGCGCATTGGGCGTGTACTGGTTCATAACCGAGATCGGCACGTCGCCCACCGTCTGCCACACCAGGTCCAGCACGCGACACGAATCGTCTGCATGCCCCGGAAGCACCAGGTGACGCACGATCATGCCACGCTTCATAAGCCCGTCCTCGTCCACCAACTCTCCCCCGCGGCGCTCGATCTCGCGCGCCATCTGGGCCAGACCCGACACGGCCACACGCGGGTAATCCTTTATATGGGAGAGCGACTGCGCAAGCCCGGCATCGGCATATTTAAAGTCGGTGAGCCACACATCGACCAGGTCGCCCAGCGCCGCCACGGCACTCGCGCGCTCGTAACCACTCGTGTTGTAGACGATTGGGATAACCAGTCCGCGCGCCCGTGCCGCGGCAATCGCGGCAGGCAACAGGTGCGCATAGTGCGTCGCCGTCACCAAATTGATGTTGTTGGCACCCTGGTCCTGCAGTTCCAGCATAATCTCGACCAGGCGCTCAGGCGAAATCTCAAGGCCAAAATTGCCGGTCGAGATCTCGTGGTTCTGGCAGTAGATACATTTGAGCGAGCAGCCGCTAAAGAAGATCGTGCCCGAACCGGCCTCGCCCGAGATAGGCGGCTCCTCCCACATATGAAGCGCGGCGCGGGCCACCTTGAGCGTGTCGTTAGCACCGCAGACACCGTGCGCGCCCTCATCGCGCGCCGCACCGCAACGGCGCGGACACAAATGGCAGGCGGGCGAAAAAAGTTCGGTCAACGACGTCGGCATAAAACCATGCTCCAAAACAACGATTCAGCAGCTCAAACGTAAAGGGCCAGACCGGGTAGACGGCTCCGTCCCTAAGGCGCCGTAATCGTCCGACACGATTTTTGTAATGTCAAGACTGGAATCGATAAAGTGCCGCTTTATGATGTAGTTATTCCGCCCCCCGCGGAGCAACTGGGTGAACCGTCGCGTTTATTTAGGGAGCCCACACAGTCGTGCCTAGTACAGGTATCCTTCGTTGTTAAGGACGCTGGAACAGTCGATGAGGGCACCCACCTGTTTTAGGTGGGTTCATTTTCGTAACGTGGGGGGTGGTTTTCTTTTGCCGAAAATCACCATACAGTCCATATGGATCCCCGCCGGCATCCCGACAAGCCATCGACAACATTCCAATATCTGGTATGCGCGTGATAATCGCACGGTGCAAACCTCCGCACCCCCCTCGGTCGAGTATCATGGGACAGCTATGCCATTTCCGCGTAGCAACCTTTGACCTTTTCCTTCGACGCTTGGCGGTTTTTAGATTCATGGCTTCATCCCCGAGCTACATACCGTACCTATGCGTGGCAGCGGCGGCCTTTATCACGACCTTCCTCGCGGTGCCCCTGGTCAAGCGCTTGGCAATTAAGCTCGATGCCGTCGACTATCCTTCTAAGCGCCGCATCAACACCAGGCCCATCCCACGTTTGGGCGGAGCGGCGGTGTTTTTGGGCCTGGTCGTTGCTTGCATTGTGCAAATCCTAGGCACCTGGCACCTAGGCTGGCCGCCCGTTTTGGTGCCGCACCCGCGCCTTCACATTAGCTATCCCATGCTGGCGCTCTCCTTTACCGTCATCTTTGCGACCGGCGCTATCGACGACGTCTTCCAGCTCAAGCCCAAGCAAAAGCTGGCCGGACAGGTCCTCGCTGCGCTTATCGCCTGTATCGGCGGCCTAAAAATCGGCGTCATCGTCAACCCGTTTGCCCCCGGCGAGATCATGCTCGGATGGCTCGCCTACCCCATCACCGTGATCTATCTGGTGGCATTCACCAACATCATTAACCTCATCGACGGCCTCGACGGCTTGGCCACGGGCATCTGCGGCATCGCATCGTTCACCATGTTCTCGATGGCTGTTCTCTCGGGCCGCATCGACGCCGCCGCGCTCTCCATTGCGCTCTTTGGCGCCTGTCTGGCCTTTTTGCACTACAACTTCAACCCCGCAAGCATCTTCTTGGGCGACTCGGGGTCGCTGCTGCTGGGCTTTGCGCTGGGCTCCATCTCACTGCTCAACGTGAGCCGCACCGCCGCACTCACCTCGCTTATCATCCCGCTCATCGTTGCCGGCGTGCCCATCATCGACACGTTTAGCGCCATTGTGCGCCGCAAGCGCGCCCACATTAGCATCGGGCAGGCCGACAAGGGCCACATCCACCACCGCCTGATCCAAGAAGGCTACAACCAAAAACAGGCTGTGCTGCTCATCTATGCCTGGTGCATTATGCTTTCGGCCGGCGCCGCCGCCATCAATCAGGTCGAGGTGCCCATGCGCGTGCTCATTTTTACCGTGCTCGCCATTGGCTCGGCTGCCTTCGCCAAGCACCTGCACCTGTTTGAGCCCGTGCTGCGCCACCATTACAACAAGCGCACGCACGAGGACGAGCTGGTAACCCCCGACGACCCCGCCTTTAAGCAGGAAGAGCAGGCAGCCGAGGAACGTAAAGAAGAGCGCCACCACAAGCTCTAGGGTAAGCTGCCGAGGATGCGTGCGGCGCCGCTGACCATGCGCAGCCACGCGCCCATCATGCAAGCCGCCCCTCTCCCCCGCCCCTCTCCCGCTCCTCGCCTACTTACGCCCCGACCCTCCAATAAACGCGTTATCATCTTGACCCATGAACATACGTTAGGAGCAATCATGCCAAACGAGAACAGCTACGAAGTCGCGCTGCAAAAGAGCAACGCCATTCGCGAGGGCCTGGCCAAGACGCCCGAGAAGTTCACCATGCTTACCGGCGACCGCCCCACCGGCCGTCTGCACCTGGGCCACTACTTTGGCACCCTCAAGGGCCGCGTCGAGCTGCAGAACATGGGCGCCAAGACCAACGTGCTCATTGCCGACTACCAGGTCATCACCGACCGCGACACCACCGAGCACATCCAGGACAACGTGTACAACATGGTCATGGACTACCTTGCCTGCGGCATCGACCCCGACAAGACCATGATCTACGCACACTCCGCCGTGCCCGCTGCCAACCAGCTCATGCTGCCGTTCCTGTCGCTGGTGTCCGAGGCAGAGCTGGCGCGCAACCCCACCGTCAAGGCCGAGATGGAGGCCTCGGGCCACGAGCTTACCGGCCTTCTGCTCACCTACCCGGTGCACCAGGCCTGCGACATCCTGTTCTGCAAGGGCAACGTGGTGCCGGTCGGTCGCGACCAGCTGCCGCACATCGAGCTCACCCGCACCATCGCCCGCCGCTTTAACAACCGCTACGGCAAGGTGTTCCCCGAGGTCGAGGCGCTGCTGTCCGAGACCCCGCTGCTGCCCGGCCTGGACGGCCGCAAGATGAGCAAGAGCTACGGCAACGCCATCAATATCTCGATGACCGCCGAGGAGACGGCCAAGCGCATCAAGAAGAGCCAGACCGACTCCGAGCGCATGATCACGTTCGACCCCGAGAACCGCCCCGGCGTGTCCGGCCTGCTTTCGACGGCTGCCATCTGCACCGGCCGATCCGAGGTCGAGATTGCCGAGGAGATTGGCATGGGCGGCTCCGGCCAGCTCAAGAAGTACGTGACCGAGGCCGTCAACGAGTACTTTGCGCCGATCCGCGAGCGTCGCCAGCGCTACGAGAACGATCTGGACTATGTGAAGGACGTGCTGCACGAGGGCAACCGTCGTGCCAACGAGATCGCCGAGCAGACCCTGGCCGAGGTTCGGGACGCCATGGGCATGGTGTACTAGACCGATCTGCTGGCTTGAGCTTTCGATTGCTTTAGGGCGGGCGCTACGGCGTCCGCCTTTTTTGATGCCCGACCTGTTCGGCTCCGCCCATCGCACTCCCCCGACAAACAGGAACAGGCCCGCCGGCAGTTAGTTGCCAGCGGGCCTGTTCCCGAAGTACACCGTTGAATCGCACAGAGGGGAGGAATGCGAATCAAACTCAACAGGGCAGGCTTTTTCATCGCCTATTGCCTGCTCCGTTGCTGAATACAATATAGTTCACCGTGGTTTACTTTCTAGCGTCAATATGCTCCGCCACACCTTCTCCATAAGTTAGCCCAGGTAAACCTGCAACGGAAAACCACAACAAAGGGGACAGGCACCTTTGTGGTGGTTTTGACCACGGCAGAGCTGTTAGAGTCCGGCAGGCCAACGACAGACGGCCAGGTCGACGTGCATGTCGTCCTTAAACGCCACACCCTCCCCTAGCAAAAGCTCACGTTGAGCATCGGGACCGCCAAAAGCAAAACCCTCGCATATGCGCCCGTCGGCAAACACCACGCGGTGACAGGGAATCTCGCCGGGGCGCGGATTGCTATGCAGGGCATACCCCACATACCGCGCACTTCGTGGTCGACCGGCAAGCAGCGCCACCTGACCATACGTGGCGACCATCCCCTCGGGGATCTGCTCGACCACCTCGTACACCCGTTCAAAAAAGCCCTCAGACGCCATTGCGTGCTCCTTTCAACCGAACCCAGCATAAACCACCACAAAGGTACCTGTCCCCTTTGTGGTGGTTTTGACCGGAAAGCTAGTTGGCGGGGCGGAAGAAGGCTACGGCTACAGCGCCGGGGCCCACGTGGGTGCCGATGGTGGCGCCGATAGTGTGGATGGGCAGCTCACCCTCGGCATGGCCGGCCCACAACGCGGCACTGTCCTCGATATACTTCTTGAGCACCGCATCCGAAAGACCCGTATAGCCGAGCGCCAGCGGCATGGAAAAGTCGATGCCGCCCGCCTTTTCGACCTTTTGGTTCAGCAGGTTGCGGCCGTTCTTGGAACCGCGCGCCTTGCCCAGCTGCACGATCAGACCGTCCTCGACAGCCACCACAGGCTTTACGTTGAGCAGCGTGCCCACGGCGCCGGCCGCAGCAGACAGACGACCGCCGCGCACCAAGTACTCCAGCGTCTCGAGCAGACCGATAACCACCACACGGTCGCGCACGGCCTCGACGGCCGCCGCGATCTGGGCCGCGCTACGGCCCTCGTCCACCAAGCGCAGCGCATACTCGACCAGCACGCGCTCGCCCAGGGTGACGTTGTTGCTATCTACCACGAACACGTCGCCGCCCGGCGCCTCGGCAAGTGCGGTACGGGCACTCTGATTGGTGCCCGAAAGCTTGGCGCCAACGGTAATAATCACTGCCTCGTCGCCGGCCTCACGCGCCTCGGCAATAGCCTGCGAAAACGCGTACGGGTTGACCTGGCCGGTCTTGGGCAGCTCATCGCGCTCCACGAGCATCTCGTAAAAGCGCTGGTGATCGATGTCGACGCCATCCATGTACACATCGGTGCCAAAGGTGACGGACAGCGGCAGAACACGCAGAGCGGGGTGCTCAGCCGGCGACATATCGCTCGCGGAATCGGTAATAATACGAATGGACATAGCGAATCCTTTCTTTCGCGGACCTCTCGCGGGGAATTTTGACAGCAATGCCCCGGCACGGCATACGCACTCAAACGGGACTATGCAGTTGTTAATTGGAAGCAAATGCCTTGGCGGCCTTAGATCTCGCGCAGGGTGTTGAGAATCGTGCGCAGCGACGCATACATCTGCTCGCGCTGCTCCACACCCATAGCCTTACCGGTGGTATCGAGCACCTCGCGAATGATGCGGTCCGCCTCGCTCATGCTCTCGCCGCCCAGAGCGGTCAGGCGCACCGGAGCACGATACTTAACGGCGGCATCGCCCGAATCATCGACCTCGACGTAGCCACCCTCCTCCAGATGCGCCAGCGTACGCGAGACGGCGGCGCGGGTCACGCCTGCCATGCGAGCCAGGTCGGCGCCAGTCAGGCCGTCCTTGCTGCGCTCAAGATAGTACAGGCACATAACGTCGGAGCCCTTGAGACCCAGCCTTGCGCCCTCAGACGTCTTAATGCGCTGGATCTCCTTGTAGAGTCCGCTGATCAGTCCGACAAAGTCCTCGAAACGTGTCTCGTCGCTCTGCTGCATGGGAGACGACCGCCTTTCGCTTGCATAATGCTAACGGGTAAACATCTTAGTCGCATAAGGCGACACCCGTACCCAAATACCCCATTTGTTAACCCATCAACATAAAAACCACCACAAAGGGGACAGGCGCCTTTGTGGTGGTTTGGGGCATCAATAGGTTCTAGGCGCCGCTACAGTTCCACGCAAGGATTGTCGCGGGTCACAAGCGTCTTAATGACAACCGTCGCTCCCAGATAGCGCTCAAGCAGCTCGGCTAAGCGATCGATCGCAGCCTGGCAATCCCCCATCCGCTCGGGCTCCACGCACTCAATCGCCAGGAACGCATCGGCCGAATCATCGGACAGCGCCGTGCGAACGCCGTCGCGCCAGTTCCAGCAGCGGCACACAGCGCCCGCATCGTCGATGTAGGCGAGCTCGCCGGGCAGCGTCGGATCGTCCGCCTCCTCGCCAAGCGGCAAGAACGCATCGCCACCGTCGGTCACCTTCAGGCGAAGGTCCCCCTCGATCGCATGCAGATCCTCGCCTCCCACGGGCAGCGCGTAGGTCAGCGACACCGTGTTGTAAATATCCACCGCGGGCGTAATGTGGCCCACCGGCTTGCCTTTGAGCACGCGTTTGAGCAAGTTCTCGATCGAGCAGCGCGCGCCTTTCTTGGTCTTGAACAGACGATAGGCCTCGCGCCATGCCTTGACCGGTGCGTTCTCGCTGATAGTGTCGCTGGTCAGATGACGCTCCGCATCGATATTGGCGCGGTCGAGCAACGCCGCAATCGCATCCACGTCCTCTTGAGGAATCTGAGCCGTGGGCTTCATGCCCTCCACGACCACAACACCGACCGCTGCCTGCGGAAACAGCTCCCAGAATGAATCCTCGGCAATAAAGCTCTTCATACGCTCTCCCTTCATTGTGCGCGCCCGAGTGAGGGCGCCTAAACAAAAAGCGCCCTTACAACGGCCACCTTCAAAGTCCTACGGTGCCGTCACAAGAACGCTTGCGCTGTCCCCATCCGGAGAAGGGGACGATATGTCAGGCGTATTGTAACCCGAGTCATCCACACGAGCAAAACCACCACAAAGGTGCCTGTCCCCTTTGTGGTGGATATGGACTCACGGCGAAGCTAGTGGCGGAGTCCCAGCAGGCCGCGGCCGCGATGACGGGCCTCGGCGGACACCTGGGCGTGCGGGCCGGCGGCTTTGACGGACTCGGGCAGGTGCGAGTACTTCTTCTCGAAGTTCTCCTCGAACATCACCGCCAGGTTGTGCGCGGCCTCGTCGTAGCGCGCGGTGCTCTGCCAGTATTGGCGCGGCACCAGGATGCCATCGGGCACGCCGTGGCACGTCGTGGGAATGTCGACGTTAAAGATGTCGTCGTGCACGAACTCGCTATCCTCGATGGTGCCGTCGAGGGCGCGTGTGACCAGCGAGCGCGTGTAGGCAAGCTCGATGCGATGGCCCACGCCGTAGCCACCGCCAATCCAGCCGGTGTTGACCAGGTACACGCGTGTGCGGCCGTCGGCAATGCGCTCGCCAAGCATCTTGGCGTAAACCATGGGGTCGAGCGGCATAAACGGCTCGCCGAACAGCGAAGAGAACGTGGGCGTGGGCTCGGTGACGCCGACCTCGGTGCCGGGAATCTTAGCCGTAAAGCCCGTCACAAAGTGGTACATGGCGGCGTCGGCCGTCAGGCGCGAGATGGGCGGCAGCACGCCAAAAGCGTCGCAAGTCAGGAACAGCACGACACTCGGAGTGGTGCCCATGCCCTTAGTCCACGCGTTAGGAATGTGCTCCACGGGATAGGCCACGCGCGTGTTGTGCGTGATCGAGATGTCGTCGTAGTTGGGCTTGCGGTTCTCGTCGAGCACCACGTTTTCGCAAATGGCGCCAAAACGGACGGCGTTGAAGATCTCGGGCTCGTGGAAGGCGTCCAGGCCCTCGCATTTTGCGTAGCAGCCACCCTCGATGTTGAAGATGCCCATGTCGGACCAGCCGTGCTCGTCGTCGCCGATCAGCAGGCGCGTGGGGTTGGCAGAAAGCGTGGTCTTGCCCGTGCCGGACAGGCCAAAGAACACGGCAGTCTCGTGCGTGACGGGATCCATGCTGGCCGAGCAGTGCATGGGCAGCACGTCATCCTCGACGGGCAGCAGATAGTTCATGACGCTAAAGATCGACTTTTTAATCTCGCCGGAGTAGCCGGTGCCGGCGACCAGAATCACGCGTTCCTGGAAGTTGATGACCACGGCGGCGCTGGAGTTGAGGCCCTTGATGGCAGGGTCGCATTGGTAGCCCGGCGCGGCGAGCACGCAGAAGTCGGGCTCGCCGGTGCGCGCGATTTCGCGGGCGAGCGGACGGGCGAGCATTTGCTTAATGAAGAGCGCCTGGCTGGCACGCTCGCAGGCAACAAGCAGGCGACGCGTGTGGTTGCGGTCAGCGCCCGCCATGCCGCGCGTGACGAACACGTCGCGCTCGTTGAGATAGTCGACGATGCCGGCCTTGATGGCCTCATAGCTCTCGACGGACAGTGGGCGGTTGACCGCACCCCAGGCGATCTTGTCGTGAACATCGGGGGTGTCAACGATAAAACGATCGTTGGGCGAACGACCAGTGCGCTCCCCCGTCTCGATCACGAGCGCGCCATTAGAAGCCATACGGCCCTCTTTGCGACGAATAGCGTGCTCGACAAGCTCTGCCGCCGGCAGGTCCACCAGCAGACGGGGTTGATTCTCGGCGGGATCTTCAACGAGCGTAATACCAAAGTTGGACAGAACTTCTGCAGGGGTAACACCAGGCATGGGGCCTCCTTTAAAAACGCGACACGTGGACGCGACGCGCACTTTACTCACGTAAAGCCCGTTGTACCCGATATGCAAAAACGTTTTTGCGGCAAGGGCGGCAAGCCCGCCCAACGGTCAAAAATCGCAGGCAAGCGGCCTAGTCATTGGACGTTTTTAAACGCCTAGTCATTGGGAACACTCTTGAACAGGCAACATTCAAGGAGCGCCCCCGGATGCCGGCACTTAGGGACGTTCCCAAAGTGCCGGCACATAAGGAACGTCCCTAAGTGCCGACTACCGAATGGCGCCGCCGAAATTATCGAACAACCTGTTCAAAAACACGAGCGGACACCGCGGTGTCTATACTAGAGCGCAGCAATAGAAAGGACCCCGCTTTGAGCATCACGCCCCTCGATAGCATTCGCCGCGCCATCGCCCGCCGTAACGGCATCTCCAACCCCGCTGCATCGAAAGACGGCGCCGCGAAGGCCCAGGGCGGCCGCATCGAGAACGGCCTGTTCCCCGCCTCCCACACGGCCGAAGAGCTCGCGCGCATCCAGGAGCTGAGCCAGCGCAACGCCGGCGGCCCCGACAGCAGCCAGGCCACGCGCCGTCGCCGGCGCGAACGCGATCGGGAGCCCAGCCCCGTCCGCCGCATGGTCAACGCTTGGTGGAACCGTCTGCTCGGCGCCGTCTACGGCGGCGGCTTCTCCATGCAGGAAGCGGAATACGAGGAGCACGCCACCAGTCGCGACTATCTTTGGAACACCCTGGGCACCGCCGTATGGGGCATGGCGTTTCCGCTGCTCACCATTGTGTCGACGCAGCTCGTGGGCGCCGAGGAGGCCGGCAAGTTCTCCATCGCCTTTGTTACCGGCACGCTCATCATGATCGCGTGCAACTACGGCGTGCGCAACTTTCAGGTCTCGGACATCGACGAAAAAACCTCCTTCGCCTCCTACCAGCTCAACCGTTGGCTTTGCGGAGCGCTCGCACTAGGCTGCGGCCTCACGTACAGCAGCGCACGCGGCTACGATGCGCAGGTGGCCACGATCGGCCTGGGCGTCTACCTCTATAAGGTGATCGACGGCATCGCCGACGTGTACGAGGGCCGCCTGCAGCAGGCCGACAAGCTCTATTTGGCCGGCATGAGCCAAACGCTGCGTTCCGCCGGCGTCATCGCGGTCTTTAGCGTGGCACTGTTCCTCACGCGCAGCATGCCCATCGCGGCCATGGCCATGGGCATCGCCGCGATTGCCTCGCTCGTGCTGGTCACCGCCCCGCTCGCCCTGCTCGAGACCGAAAAATCACGCCGCATGAGCCTGCGCGAGGCTGGCCACCTGTTTATCCAGTGCGCCCCGCTCTTTGGCGCACTGTTCCTGTTTAACCTTATCGAGAGCATGCCCAAGTTCGTGATGGAAGGCGCGCTGGCCTACAAGTATCAGCTGTACTTTAATGCCCTGTTCTTTCCGGCGCAGGGAATTTTGTTGAGCATTGGATTTATCTATAAACCGCAGCTCCTGCGTCTGTCGAGCATTTGGGCGAATCCGCGCAAGCGTCGCCGCTTTGACCTGATTATTGTTGCCGTTATGGCGCTGATCGTGGTCATCACCGGCGTGTGCGCCGCATTTATGGCAGGTCCCGGTATTCCCCTCATGAGCTTTATGTATGGTCTCAGCTTTGAACGCTACCGTACGCTGGCGCTGCTGATGGTCGTCGCCGGCGGCGTCACCGCGGCCATCGACTTTATCTACGCCATCATCACGGTGCTGCGCCACGCTGGAGATGTCACCAAGATCTACCTGATCTGCTTTGCCGTGAGCGTGGTGCTCCCGGTGATTCTGATCAATCTGCTCGGCCTGATGGGCGCCGTCGTGAGCTACCTGGCCATCATGGCCCTACTGCTGGTACTGTTGATTATCGAGTACGCCCACATCCGCCAACGCATAGAGAGGGACCGGAATCCGTACGGCGCCTAATTGCGGCGATGGGAGAAGCTAATTTGCGGTGGAATCACCCCGGCTGGAGTCTCGTTGCGGACACGCAAAACTAAGTGAGTAGACTTTTACCGAATCCCGGACCACACCGACAAAGCACAAGTCCGTGACCAGCGGTTTTATTGAGGCAAATATGTTGGGTGCCCGGCATTTCCAAAAAAGTCTACTCACTTAGCCAGCGGGCAGCCAAATGATTATTTAATCCCCGTCCCTGAAAAATCAATTTGCGGGCAGAAGGGCAAAAGTAGTCAAAAAAGGCCCCGTCCAAAATTAGCTACCCCTTGCACCGATTATTCGCCCGGGTTGATATTCGCATAGAACTCGGCCCCGTCGTCCAGGCGCAGGATGCCCACGCGGCCGAACTCGGAGCCGGTGGCGGCGGCGCAGTCGATGTCGATGCGATCGGGCACACCAGCAGTGTCCTCGCCGCCCAAGCACACGATCTGCCCGCGTCCCGATTCCTCATCGAGCCCCGCCAGACCACCGACCTCGCAATAGCGCCCAAGCGATACCGTGGGCGTGTGACCGCTCACCACGACCGGGCCCTTGCCCTCGGCAGAAAGCAGCCCGGTCGACGCATCCCAATAGCCATGACGAATCCACAGCAGGTCATCGGACGACTGCACCGCGAGCATCTGCTGCAGCAGCTCGCGATCGGCACCCACCGCTCCAACGCCATCGGCACAATCGACGCCATGCTCAAGCAAAAACGCCCGCGCCGCCTCGGTCTCAATACCGGCATGTACCAGCAGATACGGGCGCTCCTCGGTCTCGACCACCGCGTAGAGCGGCAGCGCGGCCATCCATCGCACGAGCTCCTCGTATGCCTCAAATTCCATGTCGTTGAGCTGCTCACGCGTCGTCCAGCCACCGTTGATATCCCAGGTCTCAGCATCGAGCGGATCCTGGCCAATGATGGCATCGAGCATGATCTGCTCGTGATTACCCTTGAGCACGCGGGCGTTGGGCAGCGAGCGCACGAGCTTAATAACGCCGACCGGATCGGGCCCGCGATCAATCATGTCGCCCAGCACGTACAGCGTGTCGTCGGACGTCAACGAGATCTTAGACAGGGCCTCGTCAAGCGCACGCACGTGCCCGTGAGCATCAGATGTCACATAGATCGCCATGGTACGCCTCTCTTTGCATTGCGGCCGAAGCCCGGCGCCGCAACTAAAACTTCAAGTTGAACTTAAACGTTACCCATTGTACTCCGTTGCAATAAAGCTGGAAAGGGTTTCCGAGCAGAGGCAAAGACGGCAGCCGTCTATGACGATATCGCGCGCGCCCGCAATCCAACCCCATAAACCCACCATCTTTGGGTACAAATATCCGCAGACAACTGACCGTGCCACGCCAACCACCCAGGAGCGGACACCATCCATGAACCAGATCCTTCTCTTTATCGGCCTTGTCATCATTTTGTGCCTGACCATCAAACCCGTCGGCAAAAAGCTCCCCTTCCCCACCCTGCTCATCTTTATCGCGCTGGGTATGCTGTTGGGCGTCAACGGCCCGGCGCACATCGACTTTAGCGACTACGCACTCACCGAAACCGTCTGCAGCACGGCGCTGCTGTTCATCATGTTCTACGGCGGCTTTAACACCAACATCGACCGCGCCAAGCCCGTCGCCGTGCCCGCGGTGCTGCTGAGCACGCTCGGCGTCGTCATCACTGCCGGCATCACCGGCGTATTCGCCCACTTTGTGCTGGGCTTCGACTGGATCGGCGGCCTGCTGCTGGGATCGGTCGTGGCGTCCACCGACGCGGCCAGCGTCTTTAGCGTTCTGCGCGAGCACAGCCTTTCGCTGAGGGGCGGCACCGACTCGCTGCTCGAGGTCGAATCGGGCTCCAACGACCCCGTCGCCTACATGCTCACCGCCGTGCTCGCCACACTCGCGGCCGGCGGCGACATCAACATTCCCGCACTGCTGGCCAAGCAGATTATCCTGGGCGCGGGCCTGGGTCTTGCAATCGGCTGGGCGGCGGGCCGCCTGATTGAACGCGCGCGCGCAACGGCCGAGGGCGCGCAGACCATCTTTTTGTTCGCCGTGGCGATCGTCGCCTACGCGTTACCAAGCTATCTGGGCGGCAACGGCTTTTTGGCTGTATACCTGGCCGGCATTGTGCTGGGTGCCAGCGACATCACCGGCAAGGTCGAGATGGCGCACTTCTTTGACACTCTCACCGAGATGGCCGAGATGACCATCTTCTTTTTGCTGGGCCTGCTCGTTACACCCGCACGCCTGCCGCAAATGCTGCTACCGGGCCTGGCGCTCATGGCGTTTATGCTCTTCGTGAGCCGCCCCATCGCCGTGGGCATGCTGCTGGCGCCGTTTAGGACGAACCCTCGCCAGGTTGCGCTCGTAAGCTGGGCGGGCCTGCGCGGCGCGGCTTCGGTCGTGTTTAGCCTCTTTGCCGTGGTGGCCGGCGTTCCCGGCGGTCACGACCTGTTTGACCTGGTGTTTGTGATTGCCGTGTCGAGCATTGTGGTGCAGGGCTCGCTGCTGCCGGCGGTGGCAAAGAAGCTCAATATGATCGATGCGACCGGCGACGTGCGCCGCACCTTTAATGACTACCGCGACGAAGACGGCATGTCGTTCGTCAAGCTCAAGGTAGGCGCTGGACATCCGTTTGCCGGACGCTCGCTCGCCGACATTGGCAGCGCGACGGATATGCTCGTGGTCCTGGTGCTGCGCGACGGGGCGCACCCGGTACTGCCCAACGGCGATACCGTGATCCAGGAAGGCGATCTTCTGGTGATGGCCGCCCCAACATTCGAAGAGCGTGCCGAGGTTACACTGCGCGAGGTCACTGTGACTCCCCACGGTCGCCTGGCCGGTCAGCGCCTGCGCGACGCGCCGCAAGGCAAGCATCCGTTTATTGTGGTGATGCTCAAACGCGACGGCCAAACGATCATCCCAGACGGCAACACCCTAATATACGCCGGCGACGAAGCCGTCATTGCCACACTGGCGTCGTAGCGGGCAGGAGGTAGCTAATTTGCGGCGAAGAGATCAAGCGCCTAGAGAACCTCATGTCTTCGCTCGCAGATTTGGATTTGCCTGAGGAGTAAGGTCACCTCTCCCCCATGTAACCATCCTGTAAATCATAGCGGCGCAGTCGAGTTTTACCGTGATGCGGTCGCGCCTGGCGCTCCACTGTGCTAAAGTATCCCGAACGTTCAAACGACTACGAGGGAGACTAGAAGATGGCACGTGTGCACAACTTCTCAGCTGGCCCGGCCGCGCTGCCTACAAGCGTGCTCGCCGAGATCGTCGACGAGATGATGGACTACCGCGGTTGCGGCATGTCCGTGCTCGAGATGAGCCATCGATCTAGCATGTACCAGCAGATCATCGACGACGCCGAGGCAACACTGCGCCGTCTGCTGAGCATCCCGGATAACTACCGTGTCCTGTTTTTGCAGGGCGGCGCCACGCTGCAGTTTGCGGGCATCCCCATGAACCTCATGCGCCGCGGCCGCGCCGGCTACGTCGTGACCGGTAACTTTGCCAACAAGGCGTACAAGGAGGCCGCCAAGTACGGCGAGGCCGTGCTGCTCGCGAGCTCCGAGGACACCAATTTCGACCGCATACCCACCATGGCCGACGTCAACGCGCGCATTGCCGCCGAGGCCGCGGGCGACGGGCTCGACTACGTCTACATCTGCCAGAACAACACCATCTTTGGCACCATGTACCACGAGCTGCCCGCTTGCGGCGACGTACCGCTGGTCGCCGATGTCTCGAGCTGCTTTTTGTCGCAGCCGCTCGACGTCGAGCGCTACGGACTCATCTACGCCGGCGCGCAGAAAAACGCCGGCGCCGCGGGCGTCACCGTGGTTATCGTGCGCGACGGCCTGATCGCTGACGGCCCGGCCTTTGCGCAGACGCCGCAGTACCTGGACCTTAAGACCCAGGCCGCCAAGGGCTCCATGCTCAACACGCCCAACACCTTTGGCATCTACGTGTGCGGCAAGGTGTTCCGTTGGGTGGAGCAGACCGGCGGACTTGCCGCCATGGCCGAGCGCAACTGGGCCAAGGCCAACCTGCTCTACGACTTGCTCGAGAACAGCAAACTATTCCACGGCACCGCGCAGACAGACAGTCGCTCCATCGCCAACGTCACGTTCCGCACCGGCGACGCCGACCTCGACGCCGCCTTTGTTGCGGGCGCGGCAGAGCACCAGATCCAAAACGTCAAGGGCCATCGCCTCGTCGGCGGCATGCGCGCCAGCGTGTACAACGCAGTCACCATGGAGGACGTACAGGCGCTGGCCTCGTACATGAAGGACTTCGAAGCGCAGCTTAGTTTGAGCCCGCGATCTAACTAGCCCGCAACGCGCGGGCCGATCAGCCATCTCAGACCACCCTGTATAGATCAAAACCTGCTAAGGAGTTTTCCATGCGCAAGATTAAAACCATCGATGACATTACCAAGGACGGCAAGGTCGAGTTTGGTGAGGGCTACGAGTTTGTGAGCACCGCCGAAGAGGCCGACGCCATTCTGATGCGCTCGACCGACCTGCACGGCTACGAGCTGCCCGAGGGCATCCGCGCCATCGCCCGCTGCGGCGCCGGCGTCAACAACATCCCCGTCGAGGAGTACGCCAAGAAGGGCGTCGTCGTCTTTAACTCCCCCGGCGCCAACAGCAACGCCGTTAAGGAGCTCGTCCTAGGCATGCTGGTGCTCTCGAGCCGCGGCGTGGTGCAATCAATGAACTGGGTGCGTGACAACGCCGACGACCCCGAGATTCAGGTCGATGCCGAAAAGGCCAAGAAGGCCTTTGTGGGCCGCGAGCTCAAGGGCAAGCGCATCGGTGTCATCGGCCTGGGCAACGTGGGCTCCAAGGTCGCCAACGCCTGCGTCGATCTGGGCATGGACGTTTACGGCTACGACCCGTTCATTTCCGTCGAGCACGCGTGGGTGCTGAGCCGCGAGGTGCAGCGCGTGGGCACGCTCGAGGATCTCTGCCGCGGCTGCGACTACCTCACCGTGCACGTGCCCAGCAAGGCCGACACCATCGGCATGATCAGCACCGAACAGATTAACCTGCTGGCACCGGACGCCGTGCTCATCAACTACGCGCGCGAAACCATCATTGACGAGGACGCCGTCGACGCCGCCCTGCGCGAGGGCAAGCTCAGCTGGTTTAGCTGCGACTTCGCCACGCCCAAGACGGTCAAGATGCCCAATACGTTTATCACCACGCACTCGGGCGCCGGCACCGGCGAGGCCGAGGCCAACTGCGCCGACATGGCCATCAGCGAGCTCAAGGATTACCTGGAGAACGGCAACATCGCACACAGCGTCAACTACCCCGCCTGCAGCATGGGCAAGGCGCGCGCTGCAAGCCGCATTGCCTGCCTGCATGCCAACGTGCCCAACATGATCGGCCAGATCACGGCCATCCTGGCCAAGGACAACGCCAACGTGCAGCGTATGACCAACGAGTCCGCCGGCGAGAACGCCTACACCATGTTCGACACCGACGAACACCTAGACAGCAGCACCATCGAGGCGCTCAAGCAGATTCCGTCGATGTATCGCGTGCGCGTGATCAAGTAGCGCCGACTGACCTGACGGGCAGTTCCCCATGTGGCCTGCCCGTCGCTGACATTGAATGCCCGCGGGGGCGCCTTTCGCACGAGAGGCGCCCCCATTTTTGTGAGCGCTCCATTAAATGCACTGAGCCGCTTCTTGGCATACAATCTGTATGTTGACCTAACTATCTGTGAGGTGCCTATGGTTGATACAGATTTTGCTTGGCGGCTTACGCAAGGGCTCGTGCGGATCGACAGTTCAGACCCGGGTGCGTATGAGGACGAGATTGAGCGCTATATCAAAGCGTTGGTTGAGGAACGGTTGGCGCAGCTGAGCTATCCGGTACTCGATGCCGTGCAGATTGCAGAGCACGAAGTACTCCCCGGACGCCGCAATCTAATGGTCACCGTGCCGGGCCAAAGCGACGAGCCACGGCTCGTCTACATCTGCCATTTGGATACCGTCACCTTGGGCGATGGCTGGGACGCGGACATTCCGCCGCTCGGAGCGATCGTGCGCAACGATAAACTCTACGGCCGTGGTGCCTGCGATATGAAGGGTGGCCTGGCCTGCGCCATTGCCGCACTGGTCCATACGCTCGAGCGCGTGGCGGCAGAAGGCGAGCTGCCCCACCGCGGCTTTTCACTCATCTGCTCGGTCGACGAGGAAGACTTTATGCGTGGTTCAGAGGCAGCTATCGATGCCGGCTGGGTCGGCTCGCGTGAATGGGTGCTGGACACCGAGCCCACCGACGGACAGATCCAGGTGGCGCACAAGGGGCGTACGTGGTTCGAAATTGAAATGACTGGCGTGACGGCGCATGCGAGCCAGCCCTGGAAGGGCGCGGATGCCGTCGCCGCCATAGCCGAGGTCGTGTGTTCGCTCCGTCGCGCGTTTATGGCGCTGCCCGCGCACGATGAGCTGGGGCCTTCGACCATCACGTTTGGCCAAATCGAGGGCGGATATCGCCCCTATGTCGTGCCCGACCGCGCCAAAGTCTGGGTCGACATGCGTCTGACCCCGCCGACCGATACGGCCGCCGCGGCGCGCATGGTAGAGCAGGCCATCGCCGTCGCCGAAGCCGCCGTTCCCGGTTGCCATGGCAGCTACACCGTGACGGGCGACCGCCCCGCCATCGAGCGCGACCCGAATTCTCCCCTTCTAGCAGCGCTCATGCGTGCCGCCGATGACGTGACGGACGTGGACACGACCGTCGGCTTCTTTACCGGCTACACCGACACCGCCGTCATTGCCGGCAAGACAGGTAACCGCAATTGCATGAGCTACGGTCCCGGGTCGCTCGCGCTCGCGCACAAGCCCAACGAATATGTGCCCCACGCCGATATCGTTCGTTGTCAGCAGGTGCTAATCGCGCTCGCCGATAACGTGCTCTGGGACGCGAGCGGCCAAGTTGGGGCATAATAAGCCGCGAACAAACCGACTCGTGCGTTAGGACCGCCCATGAAAGCACTTCCGTTTCCCTGCATCCGCCCGGCTCAGGACCGCGTGCTCGAGGCGCTGCCTGCAATGGGCAACATCCTGAGCGGCAACGATGCTCTGCGCGGAGCCATTGCCGATGGTCTGATGCTCAAGGACCCGGGTGCGGCGTATTACGTGTACGAATGCTCGGGCGAGCCGGGACGTGTGACGGGTGTCGTGGCGATCTGCCCGGTTGGTGCGCTGGCGGGCGGCGACGCGGTTGCCGCCGATACGACCGCCGCTGCGCGCGCAATCGCCGACCTCAAGGTACAGCCCCGTCCCGTAACGCTTGTCTACGAAGCCTCTCCCGTCATGGATATCATCCTCGGCGCCGCAAAAGAGGGCGCTTCACTCTATGCCGTCACCGACCCCGCCGGCATTACGCACCGCGTGTGGGAGGTCAAGCGCGAGGACGCCGTCGGGGCCATCCGCGCCATGCTCGACCAGGCGCCGGAGCCGGCACTGGCCGACGACCCTGCCTACGCTGTCGCACTAGTCGAGGCATCACAGCTCCTGGCCGACGATGCACGTGCCGCCGGCACCTACACGGGCAAAGAGCCGTTCAACTTTGCCGTAGCTGCGCTCTTCCCCGCCGCGCAGGTCAGCGGCGGCGCGGCGCAGGTTCCGACGGGTCTGCTCACGCACCAGGTCGCGCGGTTCTAGCAAGACCAGACCGTCCAGCACAAAAATCGGCAGCCCAACAAACAGGGGGCGGAGATGCAGCAGGTACATGCATCTCCGCCCCTTTTGCGTCGAGAAGTTATGCCGACGACCCGTGCCGCCGCGCTCGCGTTATCCGCGCTGCGGACCCGCAGTAGCCACGAGCGGTTCAAGCCCCAGCTCGCGCGCGTAGTCTTCCTGCGTAAAGACTTCGACCAGTTCAAACGTATCGGCCGCATCGTCAAACGCAAAATGCAGCACTGAGCAGTTGCCCGGCACGCGTTCGCGCTCGTCGGCCGCCGCGCCCCGCACGTGGTCCAAAAACTCCTTGATAGCCGAACCGTGGCTCACCGCGAGCACGCACTCGTGGTCCGGACGTCGCATAAGATCGGTTATCGTCGCCGCCATGCGCTCGCGCACCTGCATCTGGCCCTCGCCGCCAAACTGACGATAGAAATCTCGCCACGGGCGCTCGGGCATAAGCATCACGCGCTCGGCCTCAAAGTCGCCAAAGAACCACTCACGCAGACCGTCCAGGCGCTCGTACGCCAAGCCCGGCCACAGGTTGGCGATAGTCTGCTCGGTGCGATGAAGTGTGGAGGTGTAGGCATGATCGGGTTCAATGCCGCGCGCACGCAAGAACATGCCGGCACGCGCCGCCTGGTCGCATCCCAGCTGCGTGAGCGGCGAGTCACTCCAACCCTGAATAATGCGCTTAAGGTTGAATATTGTCTGCCCATGACGAACCAGATACAGGTCTTTATTCATAGGGGTCCTTTCGTTCGTTACCAATCAAGGAGCGAAAACGCACCGTCGCAATAGCCAAAATGAAGCACGGCACCGTTGTCGGGTAGCTCTCCCCTGCCAGTCACATACTCAAGAAACTCCTGGCAGGAAGAGCCGTGGGAGACTGCCAGCACACAGTCGTGCTGCGGCCTGGCCATGATATGGGACAGCGCCGCGACCATGCGCGACTGGAGCTCGCCTTCAGACTCGCCACCAAAGGCCACCGGATAATCACCCCAGGGCTGCGGCGGCATCTCGCGATTTGATGTACCCTCCAGCGAGCCCAAATGCCACTCGCGCAGGTCATCGACCAGCTCTATCGAGCGGCCCTCACCAGCAATTAGCTCAGCCGTACGCCGCGCCCGGCCCAACGGGGAGGAATACACACGGTCAAAGGCCACGCCGCGCGCCGCAAACGCCGCACGCGCCATCAGCGCCTGCTCGCGCCCGCGCGCCGTAAGCGGCGAATCGTGCCAGCCCTGCAAAATGTTCTGCACATTGAACTCAGTCTGCCCATGCCGCACCAAATACAGATCGGCCACATGTCCTCCTCTCGTACCACCACAAAGGGGACAGGCACCTTTGTGGTGGTTCACCGTCGGATCACACCGCGGCGACGCTCAGCTACACCAGTACGTCAGCAAGCGGGCGCTTGGGTACGTGGTGCACCTGTGCCTCGTCGCGCCAGTAATTAATTGAGCCGTCGGGGTTGGAATCGATCGCATCGATCACCTGCGTCTCGGCCGGAACGCCAAACGCCATGATCAGCTTGAGCTCATACTTGTCGTTATCGAGCCCCATGGCATCGATCGCGTGGGGCGTAAAGGCCTTGAACATGCAGGCTGCCACCTCGGGCGTGGCGCTGCGGGCGGCGAGCATCATCGTCTGCGCGGCAATGCCCGTGTCGGCCTCGGTAATGGGAGCGGCGGGCTTACCCGGAACGGCGCGCTCGGCCAAAATCGCGATGTAGCCGGTCGGGCGCTCACCCTCGGCAGGACCCGGCCAATCCTTAAGCGCACCGGCCCACGCGAGCTCATCAAATACGCGCGCGCAATCCTCGGCACCGCTCACCACATGAAAACGAAGACGCTGAGCATTGGCACCACAGGGAGTCAGGTGCGCCAGCTCCGCCAGCTCAAGCAAAAGCTCACGCGGCACGCGCATGGACTCGTCAAAGCGACGGCACGTACGGGCGCGGCGAACCAACGCATCAAACGCGTTCAAGCCGAGCTTTTCGCAACCCTGCTTTGCCATCGACTCGGCGCTTACCGGCGCCGCGGGAACTGCTTCGTTCATAGGGACCCCCAATACAAGCCAATTGTCCTTAGGAGAATCTAACCTAAAACGTAGGCAATAACGAACAGGGCTGCAATGTTCTACACCTGTTGAATAGAAAATCGCGACGTGGGGAACAACGGAAACAATTCGGGACCTTTGGGTTACGTTTCGCCCTCCCCGACCCATACGCCAGCGCCTTTAAGCGATACTGGTTGTAACGATCAAGGCTTACGCCGCACGGAAAGGAGACATTATGGGCATCTTTAAGAACGATGACCAAAAATCGAGCCAGTTTGGATTTGACGAGAAAAGCATGGCGGGCAAAGCCGTCAAGGCCGTACGCTGGATCTACGCCATCACGGGCGTCTTAGCACTCATTGCTGGTATCGCGCTGCTTTTTGCACCCGCCAAGTCCCTCGTCTTTTTGACGACCGTCCTGGGTTTTTACTTTGTAATCACTGCTGCCATCAGGCTGTTCACTGCCATTTTTGAGCCGCTGCTGCCCACCGGCTGGCGCGTGACGAGCATCATCTCCAACCTACTCATTATTCTGGGCGGCGTCATAATCCTGCGCAACCAGGCCTTCTCGACCGCGACGCTCACCACGATGGTGGTTATCGTGGCCGGCTTTGGCTGGATTGTCGAAGGTGTCATGTCCATTCTGGAGTCCGAGCTTTCGTCCAACCGTGCCCTCGCCATCCTGAGCGGCGCACTCTCCATCATCGCCGGCATGTTCGTGTTTATTTATCCGCTGTGGTCGGTCAAGATGCTCGTCATCTTTAGCGGCGCCGCGCTGCTGGTGTTTGGCGTAACGCTGATTGTTCGCGCTATTCAATTTGGCAAACTGGTGCACTAGATGCCGCGAACGCTCTTTATTGATGCCGACGCCTGCCCGGTCACGCGCGAGTCGATTGACTGCGCGCGGCGGGCGGGCGTCGCCGTTGTTATCGCCGGCAACAGCACGCAAAACTTGGAACGGCACATTCGCCGCGACGACCCGCGCGATGCCGAGCACGCGCGACGCGGCTTTTGGGTCACGACGCTCGATGTGAGCGTGGGCGCCGACAGCGCCGACTTTGCCATTGTCGAACGCCTGCAGGCGGGCGACGTAGTCGTGACGCAGGACATTGGCTTGGCGAGCATGGTGCTCGGCCGCGATGCCGCCGCAATCGGTGTGCGCGGGCGCGTCTACGACAAGGCGACCATCGACATGCAACTGTTTATTCGCCACGAGGAAAAGAAGGTGCGCCGCGCCGGCGGACGCACTCGCGGACCGGCGGCATTTACCAGCGAAGACCGCGCTCGCTTTAAGCGCAACCTCACCGAGCTGCTGCGCTAACCAAGGTAGATTTTTGGGACATGTCCGGAAATCTGCTTTTTTGCTTTGGCGATTGACACGCATCCAACGCCCAGGTCATGGCGGTAGATTTTACGGCATGCCCCAGTTTTTACGGCATGCCCCAAGCATCTACTTAGAGGCCAAAGGCAGAAAGGATAAGACCCCAGCCCGCACCGATGACGTACATCATGATCAGGAACAGGACGTTTTCGCGGGCGCTGCGGTTGGTGCGGAACAGCACCAGGTAGCCCACACCGGCAGAGATGAGCGTGCCGGCGAGCATCGGGGCCAGCTGCAGCGCGCCTTCCAGGTACAGTTGCGTGATGACGACGCTGGCCGAGCAGTTGGGAATCAGGCCGACGAGTGCCGAGCCCAGGACCGCAAGCGTCTCGTTGCCGCGCAGGAACTGCTCGATCGCGGACTCGCCGAAGGTCTCGAGCACGGCGACCAGAATCAGCGTCACCAGAAAAATGAATACCGATACCTGCACGGTGTGCGAGATGGCGCTGCGAATAATCGACAGGAGGGGCGCGCTCTCGTGAGAGTGGGAGTGACCGTGGCCATCATGGTGTTCATGCTCGCCCCCATGACCGTGATCGTGTCCATGTCCGTGTTCGTACTCGTCCTCGTCTTCATCGCAACCGCAATGGTCGCGCTCGCACAGCTCATGGATGTGATCGGCGCTCACGCCCGCCTCGGCCACTTCATCAATGATGTCGCCCCCGGTATGGTCGTCGTGCGCGCAGTTCACATGAGCCGGATTGGCAGCGGTCCCCAGCACGGTACGGCGAATCGCCGCATGCGCGCGGGCATTACGACGAAGGCCGCGGATAGCCGCGTCCACGATAAAGCCCGTGACCAGCGCGATCAGTGCCTTCGAAGCCAAAAGCATCGCCATGGTCTGCACGGGCACCTGCTCGGCGAGCAACAGCGGCAGCATCTCATCGGAGGTCGAAAGGAACACCGCCACCAACGTGCCCAAGGTCACGACACGACCGGCGTACAGTGTGGCCGCCATTGCCGAAAAGCCGCACTGCGGCACCATGCCCAGCAACGAGCCAACGACGGGGCCGGCGGCTCCGGCACGCTTGATGGCGCCGTTAACGCGGTTGCCCGCAACATGCTCGAGCGTCTCGAGGGCCAGATATGTCACCAACAAAAACGGCGCCAGCGAGAGCGTGTCCTTACCGGCGTCGAGCAGAATATCAATCAGCAAATCCATGACGGATGGAACCTTTCATGTCTTTCGGCAGCATTGTAAAAGTCCTAGCGGTCAACTAGGGTATTGTAGTTGTCCTAGGCGCGATGCCAATAGTTGCCCATGGTAAACTATCATCTCGCCACATCTCAATGAACCCGAGCCGCGCGGTGCGGCCCGTCCAAGGAGCAGTTATATGAACGTTTCACAAGCACTCGAATACGAGCGTCAGCCGTTTATTCCCATGTTTATCTATGGCGATCATGGCGCCATGGAGTCCGAGCGCCAGAAGGGCGAAGAGGCCCTTAAGGTGCTCGAAACCGAGTACTTTACCGCCGAGGGCGACCCCAGCTTCGACTTTGCCACCGTGCGCGACCTGGCTGACCGCAACCGCGACCTGTGCGACCAGATTGGCGAGGCGCGCCTGCGCAACGTGACGCCCGCGACGCTTTCGCGCGGTCTGTCCGACGCCGACACCTGCGCCGCCATCGGCAAGATGCAAAAGCGCACCGCCGCGTCCGTCATGCGCGAGATCCGCGGCGACCGCGACGCGCTCGGCGTGGCGTACGCCCGCAAGCCTATCCAAGGCACAGTGCTCGGCATCGACATCGAGACCACCGGCCGTGCACCCGAGCGCGGCTACATCATCAACGTGGGCTGGGAGATCATGGAGCTCACCAGCGACGCCGTCCCGCACGACGCCGAGGCACACTACTGCGGCCTGCCCGATATCTACCGCGGCGAGGATGTGCCGTTGTCGAATATCCACCACATCACCTGGGACGACATCGACGGCAAAATGCCCTTCCGCGAGAACAAAGAGCTGCAAAAGCAGCTGCTCAAGCTTATGAAGAAGTACCCGTACATGGCGCACAACGCCGCCTTTGAGGACAGTTGGTTCAAGATCCACCTGGACGGTTACGCCGAGGCACGCCGCGCCGGCAAGATTATCGTCATCGACTCGCGCCAGATCTGCCGCAGCCTGGACGCCGACGTGCGCTCGCTCCCCCGCGAATCCGCGCCCGCCGCGCTCGAGAACTGGGCGCGCCGCCGTGGCACCCTCGCCGCCGACGCCAGCGAGCAGCATCTGGGCCTGGACGACACCGACCTCATGCTTCGCACGGTTCAGGCCGAGTTCAACCTCAAGAACCTGTTTGACAAGTAGAAACGTCTACGACAAACTCCGGCGTAGATCACGGGCGGCCTCGCAGCGGGAAACCCCGCAGCGGGGCCGCCCTACGTTCCACAAATAAACCTGCCATCACAAATTCTGAACACTCATTGCGAACGATTTCGGCCAATTCCCGACACGTAATTCGTTGTCGGACGGTGATGCATCACTATCAAATGTGCAGCAATTGAGTATTTCTATGCTATAGCCGAGCTGCGAAAACGTTTATTTAGGGCATACCAACTCATAATTGCGTCAAGCTTTTGGACAGCATTTGGTTAGACCTCTAAAACGGCTTTTCCACTCAGCGCCGTCAACACGGCATTAGCTGACACGATATATACCATGAGTATCGTATTGTCACATACCACTGCAAAAGCGGTCTACCAGGCCGCGCATTCGGTGTCTGCGAAAGGCATCGAGTCCTGTAACCCTACCGCGATTTACGAATCATGTCCCACCGTAACGCTCCTTGACGCAGCCGCAGAATGGCTCACCAAACATGATGTTTCCCTCGATGCAAATGATTGCCTCGAGGTGATGGTGTTTCATCGCAGGAATGCGCGCTATGCAATGAACTGTCAATGCCACGTGTCTTCAAAACGATTCTCGAACTCACGCTTTATAGAGCTTGAAGATGGCATCTTCATTGTTGGCGTTGAGCTTTGCGCACTTCAAGCCGCCACCTATCTCCCTTTTCGCGAACTGGTGGAGTACTACTTTGAATTGTGCAGCGCTTACTCCCTTGGAACCGGCTCTTCCACCTCTTATAACGAGCGTTTCGCGCTCACCTCGACCGAGAGGTTAAAGCAGTTCTTTAATTCCATTACCAGATGCGACGGTTTGGCCCTTGCCCGAAAGGCGATCCAATGTGTACGCGACGGATGCCGGTCTCCCATGGAAACGGCATTTGTCATGATGCTAACGCTGCCCAAAAGCGAAGGAGGGCTTGGTATTAAGGGAATTGAGACCGATTACGAGGTGCAGGTCACCGCCGCCGCAAAGAATCTCACGAGACGCAAAAAGTTCTTTATGGATGCGTATCTAAAGAAATCTCGCACAGACATTGAATACAACGGTTTCTATCATGACGCGGAAGAAGACCGCGCCATCGATGAGGAACGCAAGAATGCGCTTGCGTCCATGGGATACGGAATCATCACCGTCAGCCGTTATTCCTTTATGCATGCCAGCTCTTTTGTTAGGGTCATGGAAGCAATCCAGCGGAAAGAGGGCGTACGCCCCTCGCGTCTGCCAAAAGACTTTCAAATCATGCAAGAGGACCTGAGACAGTTTGTGCTCAGAAGGTATATAGAAGAGAAAAAGCAAATTCAGAAGCAGCTTCGCCAGGATTCCGAAGAGCGTCAACGAATCGACCTCGAAAAAGCAACGCTCGAAGGCATCACGCTGGATGACCCGACAATTAATGAAGTTCTGGCAATCGATGACATGCAGACTGTCGAATCCGACAGCCCATCATTTGCCCAAACAAGCAGCCTCGCGCCCGAGGGCAGGATCTTCGGGGCCGGAAGCTAGACCGGCTAACAAGGTGGGTACCCTAGCGATGTGCAAAATTGCGAGTATTCAGCAGGGTCGGGTGTCTATCACCCTCGAGTGGATCCAAATGTGGAGCGAAATCACTCTTGCGTGAGAGCGTTAGGCAACATTTGAGGAAGAACTCATCGGATTAACACCCTAAGATAACTCTTGAACTGCATTATATGACCTGCAATAAATTAGCGGACCCCCTATAATTGCAGAATACTCCATTTTTTGCACGGCACGAGGGTACCCACCTTGGCATCGACTATCAAAAAACGCTCAGTCCGGGATCTCGTCCACTATTCCCCATCATTTTGTACAACGAATTACCTGAACGTCATTGACATATGAACATGCACTCATATAATCGATAGTAAATTATATGAGCGCATGTTCATATGAAAGGATATTGCAATGAGCATCCGCGTTGATGAAACGAAACTCGACATCGAGGCCACCGAACCCGCGATCCCGACCACCTGCTCGCCCGAGGACCTTCCCGACGAGGAGCTTCTCTACGACCTCGCCGACCTGTTCAAGGTCTTCAGCGACACCACGCGCATCAAGATCCTCTATGCCCTCATGGGCCGCGAGCTCTGCGTGGCAGACATCGCCGAAGCGACCGAAACCTCGCAGTCCGCGGTGTCGCACCAGCTGCGCACACTCAAGCAGTCGCACCTGGTTAAATTCCGGCGCGACGGGCGCAATATCCTCTACTCGCTCGCCGACGACCACGTCTACACCATGCTCAACCAAGGCATGAGCCACATCTGCGAATAGCGACCAACCACGGTACCAGCGCGGCCTGCACCCAAGCCGCAAATACAGAGAAAGGAGCCCCCATGAAAAAGCAGTTCAAGCTCGACGAAATCGACTGCGCCAACTGTGCGCGCGAGCTTCAGGACGAGCTGGCCAAGCTCGAGGGCGTCAAATCCGTGTCCGTCAACTTCATGACCCAAAAATTGACGCTCGAAGCCGATGACGCCGAGTTCGACGAGGTACTCAACCGCGTTGTAGAGTTTACGGCCGACGCCGAGCCGGACTGCGAGATCATTCTCTAGCCCGGGTTTACGCCAACCTGCAAGGCCGCGCTTGCCGCGGCCTTTGCTCGCGAAATTATATGAGCGAGTGTTCATTCATTCAAATGGGAGGATACGAGTCATGACCACCGCCGATCCCAAAAAGAAAAAGAAGAAGCGTAAGAAGAAAGAGTCCCTTGAGCATAAGCGCAACCGCATCGTGGTAGCGCTGGGCATTTTTGCCGTGGTGTACGCCCTCGATGAGTTCGGCACCCTCACCGCCGCATTCGGTACCCCGGGCGACATCTACGCCAGCTTTATGCTGTTCCTCATACCGTTTTTGATTGCCGGCTACGACGTGCTGCAAAAGGCATTCAATAACATCCGCCGCGGCAAGGCCTTCGACGAGAGTTTCCTTATGGCCGTCGCGACCATCGGCGCGTTTGCCATGGTGCTCTTCCCCGATACCGACCCGCACATGGCCGAAGGCGCCGCCGTCATGCTGTTCTACCAGGTCGGCGAGCTGTTCCAGGCATACGCCGTGGGCAAGAGCCGTAAATCGATCAGCGCCATGATGGACATAGCACCCGACTACGCCAACGTCGAGCAACCCGACGGCTCACTCGAACAGGTCTTCCCCGATGACATCGCGGTCGGCACCGTGATCGTGGTCAAGCCCGGCGAGCGCGTGCCCATCGACGGCGTCATCGTCGAGGGCGAAACCCAGCTCGACACCGCCGCCCTTACCGGTGAGTCGGTCCCCCGCCCGGCCAAAACCGGAGACGATATCATCAGCGGCTGCATCAACATGACGGGGCTCATCCACGTGCGCACCACCAAGCCCTTTGGCGAGTCCACCGTCGCACGCGTCCTGGAGCTCGTGGAGAATGCCAGCGAAAAGAAGGCACGCACCGAGAACTTCATCACGCGCTTTGCCCGCATCTACACGCCCGCCGTCACCGGCGCTGCCGCGGTGCTCGCACTCGGCGGTGGCCTGGTCACCGGTGCCTGGTCCGACTGGATTCTGCGCGGCCTGACCTTCTTGGTCGTCAGCTGCCCGTGCGCGTTGGTGATCAGCGTGCCGCTCAGTTTCTTTGGCGGCATCGGCGGCGCGTCCAAGCTGGGCGTTCTCATCAAGGGTTCTAACTACCTCGAGACGCTCGCCGACGTGGACACCGTCGTCTTTGACAAGACGGGCACCCTCACCAACGGCACGTTCTCGGTGGTCGCGGTACACCCCGAGGCAGGCTATACCGAGCAATCGCTGCTTGAAGTCGCAGCCCTTGCTGAGTCGTTCTCCGATCACCCCATCGCGCAGTCCGTACGTGTCGCCTACCAGGGCGAGGTCGACCCCAAGCGCGTAAGCGACTCCACCAACGACGCGGGCCATGGCGTGACGGCAACCATCGACAGCAAGCACGTCGTCGTTGGCAACGCAAAGATGCTCACCGCGGCCGGAGTCGAAGCGCCCGATTGCGAGGTCGTCGGAACGATTCTGCATGTGCTCGTTGACGGCGTGTACGCCGGCCACATCGTGATTGCAGACACCGTCAAGGCCGATGCTGAGCAAACGATTCGCGACCTGCACGCCGCCGGTGTCAAGCGCACCGTCATGCTCACGGGCGACCGCGAGGAGGTTGCGGCGTCTGTGGTCAAGCAACTCAGTCTCGACGAGTTCCACGCGCAGCTGCTGCCGGGCGATAAGGTCGAGCGCGTCGAGGCGCTGCTTGCAACCGAGAGTGGCAAGGGCAAGCTCGCCTTTGTGGGCGACGGCATCAACGATGCGCCCGTGCTTACGCGCGCCGATGTGGGCATTGCCATGGGCGCTATGGGTTCTGACGCTGCGATCGAGGCCGCCGATGTCGTGCTCATGGACGACAAGCCGTCCAACATTTCCCGCGCGATCCGCGTGGCACGCAAGACCATGACGATCGTCTGGCAGAACATCATCTTTGCGCTGGGCGTTAAGCTGCTGATCCTTGTGCTGGCAGCGCTGGGCATCGCCAACATGTGGCTTGCCGTGTTCGGCGACGTAGGCGTGGCGATCATCGCCATCCTGAACGCCATGCGCGCGATGGGTGTCAAGAACTTGTAGCGTTCGTGGGCTGTCCGGCCGGGGCCGGGCTTGGTTTTGAAAACGTCCTCGCGCATGAGGCCCGTCTTTCCTGCTCCTGCGGAGCAACGGAAAGACGGGTCTCGCGGAATGTTTTCAAAACCAAGCCCGGTCCCGGCCTGCGTTGACACAGCTGGCGGTTCTTGGGCATCGCTTGCTGGTGGGGTTCCTTGTCTGAGTTGGACTTAGTTGGTGGGACCACTCGTCTCGGTCGCTGTCCCGCACCGTTCCGGCGCGGGAGGCGCGCCGCTGCGGGAGTGCTAGTCGGTCATTGTTGGCGCCGAAGCACCGTCCCGCCCCAGCATCGATCTTAGCTTCTCAAAACTCTCCTCGCTCAGGCAGTGCTCCATGTGGCAGCCCTCTTGCGACGCGACCTCAGCCGAAACACCCGCATCCTCCAGCAGCCCCACGAAAAAGCAGTGACGCTCCCACATTTGACGAGCGACCTCCAGACCACGCTCCGTCAGATGAACATCTCGCTTGCCCATTTCGACGTAGCCGTTGTTCTCCAACGTCGCCATAGCTTTTGAAACGCTTGCCTTAGTTACGCCAAGGTACTCTGCAACATCAATCGAGCGCACGATGCCCTGACGTTGCGACAGAACGTAGATCGATTCGAGATAGTCTTCTCCGGATTCACGCAGGGCCATGGGCCGCCTTTCGCGATGATTGCTAGTTAGCCGTTGGATACTTTCCACGGCTTACTTTACCGCAAAAGTTGCCCATGTCTTACTACTTTGCCTAAAAGTTAGCCGTGTTTCACAAAACGAGCGGGACGAAAACAAAATGGGAACACGCCCCGCAAGGAGTGTCCCCAAGTGCCGGATCGCAGCTACACGAGTCCAAAGTGCTTCGCGGCGTTGTAGATGCCGTCATCGTCTACGGCGGTCGTAACGTAGGTCGCTGCGGCCTTCACAGTCTCCTGCGCATTGCCCATGGCCACACTAGTGTCCACGGCGGCAAACATCGACAGGTCGTTCTCGCCGTCGCCAAAGGCAATCGCCTCGCTCGCGTCGATGCCCAGGCGCTCCAGCGTCGCCGCCACGCCCAGGTCCTTGCCGCCGTTAGCGGGAATAATGTCACAGAACAGGTCGCACCAGCGCGTGGTGAGCGAATGCGACACGGCGTCGGTCACGATATGTTCGTCGGCCGGGTCCACAAAGGCGCAGAACTGGTAGACCGGTGCGTCAAAGGCGTGCTCAAACGGCTCCTCGTGGTAGACGATTCCCGCGTTGCTGCCAGCCGTCACCACGCGCCCGGACAGGCGGTTCACAAACGAGTTCTCGCCCTGCATGCACAGCGAGTCGTAGCGCCCCTGCGCCACCTGGTCCACAATCACCGCGACGTCGTCCGGATCGATCGGGCAGCTGCGGTAAACTCCCTCGGCATCAAAGCAGTGCTGGCCCGAAAGCGTAATGTACGCATCCCAGCCCAGGTCGAACAGCCAGTCCGGCATCTGGTAGGTCGGACGGCCCGTGGCGATCACGCACGCAATCCCCTGCTCGCGAAAGCTGTCGAGCACCTGCTGCGCCGACGCCGGAATCCGGTGGGTCTTAAAGCTCAGCAGCGTACCGTCGATATCGAAAAACGCGGCTTTGATCATTCTCGCTTACTCCTCGCCCTCGAGCTTTTCGCTCGCCTCGAGCCACGCCATCTCCAGCTCGTCCATGGCAGCGTGAGCCTCGTCGATCTTTGTCTGCTGCTCGCCGAGCGCCGTGTAGTTGGTGGGATCGACTTGGGCCATTGCTGCCTCGGCCTCCTCAACGCGGGTGCGCTGCGTCTCCATCTTGCGCTCGAGCGAACTCACCTCGCGGCGGAGCTTCTGGCGCTCGGCGTTGGACAGGCCGTTGGGCTGACCGCTCGACTTGGGCTTTTCGGCCGCAGCTGCCGCGGCACCGGTGTCGAACGTGCCGGTCTTGGCGCTCGGCGCGCCCACGGGCTCGCCCTCGGCGGTAGCGTTGCACAGGCGCAGGTACTGGTCCACGCCACCGGGCATATGCGTCAGGTGGCCGTCGAGCAGCGCCCACTGCTGGTCGGTCACGCGCTCCATCAAAAAGCGGTCGTGCGTCACCAGGATCAGCGTGCCGGGCCAGCCGTCCAGCAGGTCCTCGACAATCGCGAGCATGTCGGTATCCAGGTCGTTGCCCGGCTCGTCCAGGATGAGCACGTTGGGCTCGTCCAGAATCGTCAGCAACAGCGACAGGCGACGGCGCTGGCCGCCCGAAAGATCGCCGATGCGGCTCCAGAGCTGCTGCGTCGTAAAGCCCAGACGCTCGCAGAGCTTCTCGGGCGAAGTCTCCTTGCCGTCGATGACGTAGTACTTCTTATAGTTGCCGAGCACCTCGCGGATCGTGTCGCCCATGTAGGGCTTGAGCTCCTCGAGCTGCTGCGACAGCACGCCAAAGCGCACTGTCTGGCCAATCTTCACGCGGCCGCGCGTGGGTTCAATCTTGCCCTGGATCACGTCGAGCAGCGTCGACTTACCGGCGCCGTTCTCGCCCAAAAGGCCATAGCGGTCGCCCGCACCAATGAGCCAGGTCACATCGGTGAGCACCTGCTTGGGCGCGCCGTCGGTATCGGCATAGCCGGCATCCACGTCGACCACATCGATAACCTGCTTGCCCAAGCGGCTCACGGCCAAGCGCTTGAGCTCCAGCTCGTCACGCACGGGCGGCACGTCGGCGATCAGCTCACGAGCGGCATCCACGCGAAACTTGGGCTTGGTGGAACGAGCCTGGGCACCGCGGCTCAGCCACGCGAGCTCCTTGCGCGCCATGTTGCGACGGCGCTCCTCGGTAACCGCGGCCATGCGGTCGCGCTCTACGCGCTGCAGGATGTAGGCCGAATAGCCGCCCTCGAAGGGATCGACCTGGCCGTCGTGGACCTCCCACATGCTGGTGCAGACCTCGTCCAAGAACCAGCGGTCGTGCGTGACCACGAGCATGGCGCCCTGACCGCGCTGCCAGCGGGCCTTAAGGTGACGCGCGAGCCAGTTGATGGTGCGCATGTCCAGGTGGTTGGTGGGCTCGTCGAGCATGAGCACGTCGTAGTCACCAATCAGCAGGCGCGCGAGGTCCACGCGACGGCGCTGGCCGCCCGAAAGCTCGCCAACCGTGCCCTCCCAGGGCACATCGCTAATAAGACCGGCGAGAATCTGGCGCGTGCGGGGGCTCGACGCCCACTCGTACTCAGGCGTGTCGCCCACAACGGCATGATGCACGGTATCGGTGTCGACAAGCTGGTCCTTTTGGCCGAGCAGACCAATCGTGGTGCCGCGACGGTGCGTCACGCGGCCGTCGTCGGGCTCCAGCGTGCCGGCGAGCACGCTCAGCAGCGTCGACTTGCCGTCGCCGTTTTTGCCGACAATACCAATGCGGTCGCCCTCGCCCACGCCGAGCGTCACGCTATCGAAAATATGCTTGGTGGGAAACTCTAGGCTGACGGAATCGCATCCCAAAAGAATCGCCATATGCCCTGCTCCTTCGTAGAAATTCAACGTTGTCCATGATAGCAGCGAGCCCCACCCCAAACCACCACGAAGGCGCCTGTCCCCTTTGTGGTGGTCGTTTCGGTCGCAGAGCAAAAGGCGGGCCATCTCCCACAAGAGATGACCCGCCTCTCCAATCAGTCCCGCGGCAACCGTGGCCGCCGCGGGCCTCAAGCATGTCCCGGACTAGGAGAACATGCCGATGAGGTAATCATTCAGCCGCTTATCCTTGGGCCGTTGGAAAATCTCGTCGGTCTCGTCGTACTCGACCATATCGCCCATGTAGAAGAACGCCGTGCGGTTGGACACGCGCGACGCCTGCTCCATGTTGTGCGTCACGATAACGATGGCGCGGTCGGCCACGATCGATGACATGAGGTCCTCGATCGCCAGCGTCGAGATGGGGTCGAGCGCCGAGCAGGGCTCGTCGAACAGAATCACGTCGGGGTTGAGCGCCAGCGTGCGCGCGATGCACAGACGCTGCTGCTGACCGCCCGAAAGCGCATAGGCGCTCTTATCGAGCTTGTCTTTGACCTCGTCCCACAGCGCCGCGCCGCGTAAGCTTTCCTCGACCATGCGGTCGAGCTCGTCACGGTCGGTGATGCCGTGGCGCTTGGGCGCAAACGTGATGTTGTCGCGAATGGACTTGCGGAACGGGTTGGGCTGCTGGAACACCATGCCAATGGAACGGCGCAGCTCGTAGGTGTTTTCGGTCTTGGTGTTCACGTTGCGCCCGCGATAGTTGATCTCGCCCTCCACGCGGCAGCCGCGAATCTCGCGATTCATGAGGTTGAGGCTACGCAAGAAGGTCGACTTACCGCAGCCCGAAGGCCCAATGAGCGCCGTGATCTCGCCCTTGTGGAAGTCGAGCGACGTATTGTGCAGTGCATGGTGGTCGCCATAGTACACGTTGACGTCCTTGGTGGAGAGCACAACCTCGTCGCTCACGGCCTTGCCGCTCACGCGCACGCGCTTCTCGCTCTCCCCCACGCTCGACAGGAAGTCCCGGGTGTCGGACGATGCCGCTTCGGTTGCGGGCGTTACATTCATCTCGCTCATTCGGCCGTCATCTTCCTTGCCAGTTGCTTGCCCACAATGCGGGCGATTACGTTAAACAGCAGCACGCAAATCATCAGCAGTGCAGCGGTGCCCCAGACGATCTGCTGGGCCTCGGGGCTGCCCTCGCCATAGATCTTGTAGATGTGCACGGCGAGCGACTCGCCGGGACGGAACACGTTCCAAGCGCAGGTGGGGCTCGACAGGTTAAAGCTCAAGAAGTTCAGGCGAACCGGCGAGCTCATACCCGAGGTAAAGAGCAGCGCCGCGGCCTCGCCAAAGACGCGGCCGGCCGAAAGCACGATGCCGGTCACGATAGCGGGCATGGCCTCGGGAATCAGGATGTGCAGCGTGGCCTCCCAGCGGGTGAGGCCCATGGCCAGGCACGCATCGCGCTGGGCCTGCGGCACGTCCTCGAGCGCCTGCTGGATCACGCGCACCAGAATGGGGATATTGAACATGGTGAGCGCGACGGCGCCGGAGATGATGGAGTACTTCCAGCCCAGCTGCACCGAGAACACCAGAAAACCGAACATGCCGACAACGATGGAAGGCAGCGAGGACAGCGTCTCGATGGCGGTGGAGGCAATGTCGCGGACGGGTCCGTCGGGTGCGTACTCAACCAAAAAGACCGCGCCACCCAGGCTGATGGGCACCGAGATGATCAGGGTGATCAGCAGCAGGTAGAACGAGTCGAACAGCTGGTAGAGCACGCCGCCCTGCGTTCCGTTGGCGCGCGACGGCTCCGTGAGAAAGCCCGGCTGGAACAGCGTCGAGATGCCCTCGAACAGGATATAGGCCACCATGGAGACGACGATGAGCATGACGATGGCGACGATCGCCGTCAACACGCCCGTGGCGAAGCGGTCCTGCTTTTGGACACGCCCGAGCCTCGCCTCGTCGATGTGGATACGCGTGCTAGCCACGAGCCTTCGCCCCCTTGCGGCCGATAAGGTGGATGATCAGGATGAAGATGAGACTCATGCCCATCAGCAGCAGGCCGAGCGCCCACAGAACATCGTCTTGGGCCGAGCCCTCGGCATAGACTGCCATGGACGTGGTGAGCGTGGTGGTGATGGTCGAAGCCGGCGACAGCAGCGACGTCGGCATGGCCTCGATGCCGCCGATGACCATGCGCACGGCGAGCGTCTCGCCAAAGGCGCGGGTCATGCCCAAGATAACCGCGGTCATGAGCGACGGCATGGCGGACTTGAGCACCACGTGCCAGATGGTCTGCCAGCGGGTGTAGCCCAGCGCGAGCGAGCCCTGGCGGTAGCCGTCGGGCACGGCGCGCAGGCCATCGACCGAAAGCGTGGTCATGGTCGGCAGGATCATGACGGCCAGCACGATGGCGCCGGGCAAGATGCCCAGGCCCGTGCTCACGTGGAAAACGCTCTTCATAAGACCGACGACCACGTGAAAACCGATCAGGCCAAAGACGACCGAGGGGATGCCGGTCAAAAGCTCAATGAGCGGCTGAAAGATCTTAGAGCCAAACTTAGGGCTAATCTCGACCGCAAAGATGGCAGAGCCGATGGCGATGGGCAGCGCGATAAGCGTGGAGAGCACCATGACCGCAAACGAGGTGACGATCAGGGGCAGGGCGCCGGTATAGGGCAGGCCGTTTTCGGCTGTGTTGGCCAGGTCCCACTTGGTGCCGGTGAAAAACTCGACGACCGAGACGCCGTCCTTGACAAAAGCCGAGAGGCCCTTTTGGGCGACCATAAAGATGAGCGCGGCAACGACAAGCGTCACGAGCGCTACGCACGCGCCCGTGACGCCCAGGCCCACGTTCTCAAGGTCGCGCTTTGGCAGCTGTTTTGCCATTGCAAACCTTTCCGGGGCGATTACTTATTTAGCAGAGACCTTGCCGCTGGCGTCCTTGACGACCTTCATGGCAGAGACGGGGATGAAGCCCTGCTCCTCGACGAGCTTGCCCTGGACGTCGTCGGAAAGCATGAACTCCAGGAAGGCCTTGGTGGCCTCGTCGGCGTCCTTGGAGCAGTACATGTGCTCGGTAGCCCAGATCTTGAAGGAGTCATCAGTGACATTCTTGCTCTTGGGCTCGACGTCCTCGACCTTGATGGCGTTGAACTTGGAGTCATCGAAGTGCGAGAAGTCGAGGTAGGAGATGGCGTTATCGGTGCTGCCCATCTGAGTCTGGACGTCGCCGGACTTGTCGAGCTCGGCGTCGCCCTTAAAGTCGACGGTCTCGTCGCCAAAGACGGCGGCCTCGAAGGTGGCGCGGGTACCGGAGCCGGCCTTGCGGTTGAGGACGACGATGGTGGCGTCGTCGCCGCCGACCTCCTTCCAGTTGGTAATCTGACCGGAGAAGATACCCTTGAGCTGCTCGAGGGACAGGTCGTCGACCTTGACGTTCTTGGAGACGACGGGGCCCATGCCCACGACGGCGACCTCGTGGTCGACGAGGTTCTTGACTTGATCGGCCTCAAGCTTGGTCTCGGCGAAGACGTCGGAGTTGCCGATGGTGACGGTGCCGGCGGCGACAGCGGTCAGGCCCTTGCCCGAACCGTTACCCGAGCCGGAGACGGAGACATCGGGGTTGGCGTCCATGAACTTCTCGGCAGCGGCCTCGACGAGAGCCTGGAACGAAGAGGCACCGTCGTAGGTCACCTCGCCGGAGACGGACTCGGCAGCAGCGGCGCTACCCTTGTCGGCGGCATCGGATGCGCCGGAGCCGCCGCACCCAACGAGACCGAGACCGACGATGCTGGCAAGACCACCAGCGAGGCCGAGGAACTGACGACGAGAATAAGCCTGATCGAGCATGATCTTCCTTTCATACATGCGATTCGCGGGCACCCTGCCCGCTTTGCTGTTTGGAAAGATACGGCCTCGATCGGGCAGTGCCCGCGCCAACTGCGGTTTTTTACGGGCATCTGATAGACCCTTACCGCAAGCGCAGCACGGCCTTTACAAACGAATAACAATCCAGCGCCGAACATGGCGCACCTTTTACACCAGAGGAAGGTAGTTGTTGGGGACGTTCTTAAACGACTAGTCGTTGGGGACGTTCTTGTTTGACTAGTCATTTAAGAACGTCCCCAAGGACTACCTTGGAAACCCCGCAGGTTGAGCATAAGTCAGCGAAAACGCCCCTAAGCGAGCAAGGTGACGTGAAAGAGGAGGGAAGCGTACTTTTGTACGCGACCGACGATTGAACGTCAGATTGCCGCTTGGGGGCGTTTGCAGCGTCGACTGGTTACGCGGTTTGGTAAAACCGCGTAACCCTAAAGCTCTAATTCATTCAAACGGAGGATCGCAACAATATAGATCTTGAGCGCCTGCTTGAGCTGTTCCTCGTTGGCGCACTCGTTGGGGCCGTGCATCTGGCCGCCCCATGCGGGCAGCTCCAGGCCGGTCTCCTCGGGGCCAAACGAGACGGCGCGGGCAAAGTTGCGCGCGTACGTGCCGCCGCCCATGGCAAAGGGCTCGGCATGCTTGCCGGTGAACTCGTTATAGGTATCGATAAGCGCCTTCACGGCCGGATCGTCGGCAGACACCGAGAACGGCACCTTCGCACGACCCACACGGCACGTCACGCCAAAACGGCCCACGAGCGGCTCGAGCTGCTCGCGGATGGTATCGGCACTCGTGCTATCGGGGAAGCGCACGTCGATGACCTGCTCGATATGGCCATCCGCCACACGGATGACGCCAGCGTTGCAGGTAAGCGGGCCAAACGCTGGGCTCGTCGCGTCGATACCCAGGCCGCGACCATAGGCATCCGCATGCACAAAGGCCAGGAACTTGACGAACTCGTGCTCGGCAGGCGTCAGCAGGCGCTCGTCGCGTGCACCAAACGCGTCCTCGGCCTCGCGCAGATACGACACGATCAGGCCGACGGCGTTGATGGTGCCCTCAGGCATCGAAGCGTGACCGCCAATACCGTGGGCGAAAATCTGCGCATGCCCGTTATCGAGTGTCGTGATCTCAAGGCGGTCGGCGTTCTCGACCGGCGCCGGCAGCTCATCGGCGGCAATCGCGAGCTCGCAGATAGACTGCGACGGAATGGCGTTGCTCGCCTCGGCACCGCTCCAGGACACAATGCGCCCGCCGTCGATCTTGGGGCTCACGAACGTCGCCCCAAACTGGCCCTTCTCAGCATTGCAGACCGGGAACTCGGCATCGGGCGTAAACAAAAAGTCGGGGTCTGCGTTGTTCTCCAGATAATGGTGAACGTCGGACATGCCCACTTCCTCATCGCAGCCCAGCAGCGCGCGGAAGGTGTAGCGCGGAACAATGCCGTGCTTGAGCAAGTAGGCGCCGGCGTAGAGTGACAATACCGCCGGGCCCTTGTCGTCAATCACGCCGCGACCGAGCAGCCAGCCCTCGCGGCGCTCCATGGTGAACGGGTCGGTGTTCCAGCCAGGGCCGGCGGGAACCACGTCCACGTGGCAGATAGTCGCGAGCTGTTTGTCGCCGCGGCCCGGGATATCGGCGATTCCCACATAGCCCTCGTCGTCGCTCGTCTGATAGCCGAGCTTCTGCGCGATGCCGAGCGCGCAATCGAGCGCGTCACGGACCGGGCGGCCAAACGGCGCGCCGGGCTCCGCATCGGCAGAAACTGCCACGGACGGATAACTCACCAGCTGCTCGATATCGGCGACGACATCCTCCCAGACCTCGTCGACATACTCGGCAACGCTCTGCTCCACCTGATTCATGGACGACCTCCTTACCAATGAGCGGCGAGCGTGCCCGCCCCTCACATCAAATACCTATATAGCGAAAAGTTTAGCAAGCTCGGCCACCGAGTGCACCACTGCATCGGCACCCGCCGCCTCGTGCTCGCCCGGCGCCGCCGCGCCCGAATAGATACCAATGCACGGCACGCTCATCGCGTGCGCGCCCTCGACGTCGTTAAAGCGATCGCCGATCATCACGGCATCGCCCGCGGCCGCACCCAAGGCCGCCAACGCGTCGCGGACCGAATCGGCCTTGGTCTCGCGCCCCTGCGGCGGATTCATGCCAACCACCGCCTCAAACTGAGAAAGTCCCAGCTCTCCCACCATGTCAACGCACTTTGCCTCCATGCGCGACGTCGCCACGGCCAAGCGCTTGCCCTGGGCGACCAACCCATCCAGCAGCTCGGGGATCCCGTCAAACACGGGATACTCCTCCGGTCCCAGCTCGTCAAAAAAGGCGCGGTACTCGTCGGCCACCACAAGCGACTCCTCGCGGGAGAAGCCATAAAAGTCGTGAAAACTCTTCCACAGGGGCGGCCCGATCATGCGACGCAGGTCACCCATCTGCGCCTCCGAAAACCCGCGTGCAGCCAGCGTCTTGCGCGTCGAGGTCATCACCGCCCGACCCGTATCGGCCACCGTGCCATCAAAATCAAACAGCACGACCGGCCGTTTGCATATCTCCAGCGCCTCCATCGGCATCCCTCTTCCCCAGTTGACGATTTCCACACCGACACTTCAAACTGTTGACTATTCAACAATTGAACCTAGAAATGTGGAACGACTCCACTATACTTGTCGCACTTTGCTCTCAGAAGGCGGCGCCGTCGCGCCCCAACGAAAGGTGCAATTATGTCTTTTGCCATCATAACCGACTCCACGTCGGACATCTCCCCCGCCCGCGCCCAAGAGCTCGGCATTTACGTGATTCCGCTGCATGTGATTATCGAGGGCGAGGACCTGCTCGACCAGGTGCAGATTACCGCCCAAGAGTACGTCGCCCGCATGGCCGGCTCCGAGCAGCTGCCGCACACCTCGCAGCCGAGTGCCGGCGAGTTCAAGGAACTCTTTGACCGCGTGCGCGCCGACGGCCACGATAGCGCCATCTTTATCTCGCTGTGCAGCGAGTGGTCCGCCTGCTACGCCAACGCCAGCCTGACGGCCGAGACGCACGAGCTCGACGTGCGCTGCATCGACTCGCGCACCGGCTCGGGCGCCGAGGGCCTGCTGGTGGAGTACGCGCTGGCCATGCGCGAGGACGGCCGCAGCCTGGACGAGACCGAGGCGCAGATCCGCGCGACGCTGCCCGACGCCCACCTGCTGCTGATTCCCCGCACGCTCGAGAATCTCGTTAAGAACGGCCGCGCGCCCAAGCTCGCCGGCCAGCTCACGCAAATGCTCAACATTCGCCTGGCCGTTTCGCCGGAGTGGAAATCGGGCGAGATCAAGGCCATAAAAAAGGGCCGCGGTGCCAAGCGCATCGTTACCAACACCATGGCCGATTGCCTCGCATTTTTGGCCGAGTATCCGGGCTCCAGCGTGCGCGTGCTCACGACCGGCGCCGCCGAGGAGCAGGAGCTTGTCAACGAGGCACTCGCGGGTCAGGATTACGTAGACGCCGGCACCGGCCCCATCGGCTGCACCATCGCCACCCACGTAGGCGTCGACGCCATCGCCATCAGCTACTGCCCCCGCTACCAGCCAACTCACTAGGGACGCCCACATCAGTTGCGGTGGAATAGGGACTGTTTTTGGCTTATTAGCCGCCAATCAATCCCTATTCCACCGCAACTTAGAAGCAGTTCATTTGGGACGGGGCTAAAAAGACTGGTATCAAACGTTTCAGACCAGTCTTTTAGCCCCGTCCCATTTTACCTACCCTACATCAGCCCGCTCAGGGCGATGTCGACGGCTTCGTTGAGGTCGTCGGTGATGTGGACAAGGTCTGGATCGAGTGGGCTGATCATGCCGGCATCCATCACCGGGCCGTTGAGCCAGTCGAACAGGCCCCTCGCGGTACCCACTGGACAAAAAATGGCAAATATGAGTACCGCCACCAAATTAGTAGCAGCAAAATCTCGCCGGAATTGATCATTTCGATCAATTCCACGTCTTGCCAAGGCTCAAAATTCCGTGTTTAGTGGGTTAGATATATAGAATAATGTGGAATTGGTATTCTATTCTTACCAAATGTTATGAGACTACATTAACAACAGTACTCATATTTGACGTTATTTGACCACGGAGTCATTCGAGGACCCCTCCCCACGCCGCCAACACGCCCCATAGCCGCCAAAACACCTTTAACAACAGCCGCCGCACGTTTTGGCACCGGCTAATTGCCACTCACGGATCGGTACCCCACTATTACCGAACCAAAATCGAAGTCGCATATCTCATAAAGCTGAAATGACGTACCCTCATCCCAATGAACGCTGACAAGAATGGCATTCAAATGAGCAACGCCGTGCATCAATACGCCCTTTTCGGGAACGCCTTATTCAAACTCAATAAAACGGTTGTCCACGCTTCAGATCCGCGTAAGCAGATCGTAATCTGTAGCAACGGTCCAGACATCCGTTACGCAACACTGGTAGTGTCGAGAAAGTTGGTGTAAGGGCCCTTGCGGCCCCTGTGTCCGATATCCGGAATCAGTTGATATCCTAGGCCGCCTCCACGCTGTCGGCAAGTTCCAGGCTGGATTCGAGCATCTTCCTGGCCGCCTTCTCCAGC
>DBGBCW010000028.1:0-102445 GCA_048478035.1 Collinsella aerofaciens
GGGTTAAGTTTGTCGCGAGTTCCGCACGCAAAGGAAAGCACTTAATGTGCTTTCCGTCTTGCGCAGGACTGTAGAGCAGCAAACTTAACCCCCGCCCTCGGCCCCGGAAGCCCTCCCGGATGGCCCCAAAAAATTTTTCAAAAAAGTTGTTGCGCGCCGGACAGACTTCTGTGTATACTAATCCCCGCAGCGCACGCGAGCGGAAACAAACGCGAACGTCTGCCTGGGGAGTTAGCTCAGTTTGGTTAGAGCGCCGGCCTGTCACGTCGGAGGTCGCGGGTTCGAGCCCCGTACTTCCCGCCAACGCAATTAAAGCCACGTCTTCGGACGTGGCTTTTTGCGTTTGATGCACTTTGTTTTGATAGAACGATCGCCCTGGTGCATCTTCGCCCAGAACCCCCGCGCCTTCGGGAACGCAAGTAAAATCTAATGAGTATATCTGTCTGAACAACAGCTTTGTTGCGCAACACCTGTTCTACGAGACAGGGGGTTAGGTTATACTAAATTGCACTGTGCGCCGCATCTGATGCATTTCGCTCCAAGCGCGGCACTCAGTGGATATCCGATTTACCATTTGGATGTCCTGGCGGTCATTTAGCGTCTCGACACAAGCTCGGCCCCGGAGCTCGTTCGAGCTGTTCGTATTCCTTGAAAGGGGAAAAATGGACATATCGAGGAAGACTGATTACGCCCTTCGTATGCTGGCGATGCTTGCTGAGGATCCGGAGTGTTTGCTTTCTGTTCGCACCGCTGCCGAAGAGGTCAATGTTCCGTATTCGTTTGCCCGCTCGATTCAGCACGGTTTGGTCCAGGCCGGTATTGTGGAGAGCCTGCGTGGCGTCCACGGTGGCATGCGTCTCAAGGTCAGTCCGGACGACGTCACTATCCGCCAGGTCGTCGAGGCCGTTCAGGGTCCTATGGTTATGAACGATTGCACCGCGCCCGATGGTGACTGTGCGCGCATGGGCGCGTGCTGCTATCATCCCCTGTGGGCCGGAGCTCAGGCGTTGATGCGCGACTACCTCGATTCCGTTTCGCTCGGCGACATCGTCGCTCACCGCCAGTTCCCGGCCGTCGATCCCAAGTTCGCCGACCGCGAAGCGTTTCCCGAGTACGCCACCTGCGCGTGCGCTTACCGGGAGGAATAGCGCCGCATAAGGAGCATAGCCATGATTCAGGACCCCTTTCGTTCGATGATTCGTTCGGAAGGGGTCCTGCGTTATCGCGACCTTCCGTGGCGCCGCACACGCGATCCGTACATCATTTGGCTTTCTGAGGTCATGCTGCAGCAAACACAGGTGCCGCGTGTGGAGGCGCGCATGCCGGTGTGGCTCGATCGTTTTCCGACTGTGCAGGCGCTTGCCCAGGCCGCGCCTTCCGATGTTTTGGACGCTTGGCAGGGCATGGGCTACAACCGACGCGCTCTGGCGCTTCACGGGGCCGCTCAGCGCGTTGTAGAGGACTGGGACGGGGAGTTTCCGCGTGAGACGCGTGACTTGGTCGCTCTGCCTGGTATTGGCCCGGCAACGGCGCAGGGTATCCGGTCGTTTGCGTTTGATCTTCCGGGTGTGTATCTAGAGACCAACGTGCGCACGGTCTTTTTGCATCATTTCTTTCCCGATGTGCCGGCTGTTCCCGATCGCGAGCTGGTGCCGCTGATTCAAGCCGCCTGTCCGGCGGCCCCCGGTGCGGTGGCGGATGAGATCGCGCCCTTTGCCGTGCCTCAAGACGATGCCGACACGCCGCGCGCGTGGTATTACGCATTGCTGGATTACGGCGCGTATCTTAAAAAGACACTGCCCAATCCGTCCAGGCGGTCGGCGGGCTATAGTCGTCAGTCCAAGTTTGAGGGCTCGCGCCGCCAAAAGCGCGCGCATATCGTGCGTATGTTGTTGGCAGCGCGCGATGGGCAGCCGGCGGGGATTACGCTTGCTGATGCCGTGGTGGGCGTTAACGAGATGGAAGCGGCAGCCGGTCGCGGGCCGGTCGAGTGCGACTTGATCGCGGGCATTCTAGCTGACCTGGAGCGCGAGGGCTTTTGCCGAGCCGAGGACGATCGTTGGTTGAGTGTGTAGCCCGCTCAAATCTGAAGAACGGGATTGTAAGGTTTAAATTCTCGGCATGAGGGCATCCTTAAAGCAAGGCCGCTCAAAGTCTGTGGGCGGCATGCGTTGAAGGGAAGTACACCTATGGATTTTGAGAATTCCCAAACCAAGAAGAACCTCGAGACCGCTTTTGCCGGTGAGTCCCAGGCACACACCAAGTATCGCTACTATGCATCCAAGGCCAAAAAGGACGGCTACGTTCAGATCTCGAATATTTTTGCCGAGACGGCGGGCAACGAGTCCGAGCACGCCAAGCTGTGGTTTAAGTATCTGCACGACGGTGCCGTTCCGGGCACTCTGGACAACCTGCGCGACGCCGCTGCGGGCGAGAACTACGAGTGGACCACGATGTACGACGAGTTTGCCAAGACCGCCGAGGAGGAGGGCTTTGCCGAGATCGCTGAGAAGTTCCGTGGCGTCGCCGCCGTCGAGAAGGCCCACGAGGAGCGCTACAACAAACTCGTCGAGCGCATCGAGTCGGGCGAGGTGTTTGAGCGCGAGGGCGTAAAGGTGTGGAAGTGCCTGAACTGCGGGCACCTGCACGTTGGTGCTGAGGCGCCTGAGGTGTGCCCGGTGTGTAACCACCCGAAGGCGTACTTTGAGGAGCAGGTGGTGAACTACTAGCGCTTGGCGCTGGCGTGAGATGGGCCGGGAGGGCCGGACTACCTTCCCTCCTCGCTCACGGCTTCGCAGGGTCGCGTTGAGGGAAGGTAGTCCGGCCCTCCCGGCCCGCTTTGGTTCGTTGCGTGCTCGCTACAGAAAAGCTGATAACTAAGTTTGTGTGCCGCCCCTATCGGGGCGGCACGTTTTTGTATGGGGACTGGTAGGGACGGCACCGTTCATGGGTGGGGTACACTGGGTGGCGACTTTTAGTTTATCTACTACCTGATGGGGTGTTTTTGTATGGGTAAGAAGTCTCGGGCTCGGGTTGCTGCGGCGGGAACTCGCAAGGATCCTGGTCGTCGGGTTGCCGAGGGTAAAAAGGTCGATCGTGTCGAGAAGGACAAGAAGGTTGGCGCGCATGCTCATCCTGAGTGGGCGCCTCACCTCAATACGGCTAGCGAGGATCTGACTGCTAAGTTGTTTACTCTGGTCGAGGTTATCTTGGGCGTGGTGCCCGTGGTGGTCATTGGCTTGTTCTTGGCTTCGAAAGATGCCACGAGTGTCGATAAACTCACCGATGTCTTTTCTCAGGACCCCTCGATGGTGGTTACGTTTATCTCTGCGTGCCTGCAGCCGTTTGTGGCGTACATGTTGTACATGATTTATCGCAAATACTGCGAGGGCGACGCTGGTTTTGCCGCCGGCAACCTGATCGGTCTTTTGTGCTCCGAGATCCTACTGCTCAATATCCCAGGCGTCATCGGTATGGGCATCTTGCTGTGGCGTGTTTGGCGCAACGTCGCCCCGCACTTTGAGAGCTGGTTGTTTGAGCGTCGTGCAATGGGCGTGCTGGCAGACATTGCGGGCTCGCTCGTGATTTTAGCCTTGGCGTTTATGTGCGCCACCGCCGCCCGCGGTCTCGCGGGCATGTAGTCTGTCCTCACCGACCACGGAGCGCAGGGCAACTGCTGGTTTCACCGCTCCGGACGTCAGACCCGCGGCGCATCCCTTTCCCTCTCGCTCACGGCTTCGCAGAGTCACGCGAGGCAAAGGCATGCGCCGCGGGTCTGACGACGCGGGCTTGCCAACGAGTTTTGGCTAATAGATTGGTTTGTGTGCCGCCCCTTTGGGGCGGCACTTTTTGTGTGGGGTCCCGGTCTCCACAATTTTCGTCAAGCTTTTGGTTAGATTTTGGTCAGTTGGCGTAAGGGTGGAAGGCCAAAAGATTGCTGGCGAAAAAAGCTCAGAGAAAGTGCTGGTAGGGGAGTTGTTGAGCTTTTCGACAGCTTTTGAGCAAAAGAAACTTTGTGGCTATTGCCGGCGATTGCGTTGTCGCGGTCATGGCGGTGCGGGATGCTGGTCGTAAGCGTCGAACGCTCCGATTTTGGAGGCCAACATGGACCTGTTTCTTGAGACCCCACAGCAACAAGCCGAGCGCATGCTGCGGCAGCAGCGGCGGCTTATAGAGATGCAAATGCAAGGGGTTGCCAACCAGGCGCCCGTGCAAAACGTCGTGCCCGCTGCTGTACCTGCAGCCGTGCCCGGGTGCGAATCGGCACCAGAGGCCTATTCCGTACAGCAAGATTCATATGCGCAGGAGCTCGCGTTCGACAAGCGTCGTGCGCGTCGTCGCCGCGTGGGCCAGCGCCTGCGCACATTGGCGATGATCGTGCTCATTCCGCTAGGACTTGCGGCAATCTTCTTGGCCTCATATGCCCTCACGTGCATTCTCAACGGTGCCTCGCCCAATGAGGTGCTCCAGCATCTAGCGGCCCTGGGCCAGCGCCTAGGCGATGTCGCAACAACCATCCGCGCCGGCTGGGAGAGTTAGCGTTTGTCACATTAGGACTTCCAGGGTGTACGAATTATCGCCACGAGCAGAATTCTTGCATCCTGTGGGTCCTGTCGTGCGACTGAATAGTATTATTGAAGATAAATAATAATAGGATTTGCTATGTATAAGCAGGATTTAGAGCAGACTCTTTTGGGCATTGACGAAGAGGCGGAGCTGGAAATAGGTCCAAGAGACGACAGGCCGAACGTTGTATTGGTGGGAGGAAGCGCCTTCATGCTAAACGATGTGACGAATCGTTCGGTTACACATGACATTGATGTGTTTGAGGCAGATAGGTGCCTCCGCGAGATCATAGCTCGATACCCCGAGGTGAATGGTATGGCGGTGGCATATTGTAATCAGATGCCGTTCAATTACGAAGATCGTTTGATTCCCTTGGATATTGGGGCGCGCTTTATCAGGTACTTTACGCCATCCTTGGAGGACCTGGCGGTAATGAAGCTCTATGCCTGTCGTCCGAACGACATCATCGATCTTCATAGCCAGGCATTCGTCGACCGACTTGATTGGGGACTGCTCGAACGGCTTATATTCGACGAGGGCGAGGCGCTGGCGTCGTCGCCTTCGGAGCGGAGTTATCAAGAGATGGTCTGCGCATACAGCCAATACAAAAAGGAGGTGCTCGGTTGAATCTGACCTTTGAGGGATTCTTAAAAGGCTATTGCCGAGAGCTATCCGGACAGCAGTCGCTCAGTTTTAGAAAACTGGTTAAGCAAGCGACGACGGTTGCGCCGCGCGTGGCGGAGCCCCTGTTTTTGCTCGCTTTGGCACAGGGTAAAGCCGAATACGTTCTGGGCTTATCCGAGGGTTCGTGGATGGAAGAGGGTTACCGAGGCGTTTTGTCCTTGTACGCCCAAACGGGTAGCCTGGCATCTCTATGCGCCGAGGACAAACTTCCTAATCGTTATGCCAACGTTTGGCGTGCGTATAGAGCGGTGAAGGAAAAGCCAGTGGCGGACAGAAGAATCAACGCCCTGATGCGAAAAAGAACGTTGGGAGCGCTAGAGGAATCGGGTGTAACGCGCTACGGTCTCTGCCGCGATTTGAATCTGAATAAGGGAAACGTGTACGCATATTTAGCCGGTGATGACTCAAAGGTGAGCAGGGAGACGGCGCGCCGCATTATGGAATATGCGGAGGAGAGGGGCGCCCAAGAAGGGGCCGGGCGCCCGGTGCGTATGGCGGGGTAAGATTGATCGCGGTTTTGATTGGTGCTCGATTGGGTTTGTTGGGCGGAGTTTATGTCTGCTATTGATATTGTGCTTGTTGTGATCGCCTTGGTGGCGGTGGGGGTTGCTGTGGCTTGCGCCCTCCAGCTCAAGAGCCTGCGTGCCGAGTTGCGGGAGCGTGGCGACAGTAGCGCGGAAACGCTGGCAGCACTCGAGCAGGCCAACAACGCGCTCGATGCCCTGAACGTCGCGCTGGCCGAAACTCGCCGTACGGCCAATGCCATCGCGCAGCAGCAGACGACAGATGCGGCCGTGGAGCAGCAACGTTACCTGACCATCGCACGTGAGTTTTCGCAAGCTGGTGACCGGATGGATGACCTGCGCCGCGAGACGGCCCAACAGCTCGGTGCCAACCGCGAGGGTATCGAGCATCGCCTGGACAAGGTGCGCGAAACGGTCGATGCTCAGCTGGGCGCCATCCGCAAAGACAACAACGTGCAGCTCGATCAAATGCGTGCGACGGTGGACGAGAAGCTCTCCCGCACGCTCAACGACCGACTGTCGGCATCGTTTAAGCAGGTGAGCGACCAGCTCGAGGCCGTGTACAAGGGCCTGGGCGACATGCAGTCCATCGCCACCGGCGTGGGCGACCTTAAGCGCGTGCTGGGCAACGTGAAGGCGCGTGGCATTTTGGGCGAGGTGCAGCTGGGTGCAATTCTGGCGGACATCCTTACGCCCGACCAGTATCTGGAAAACGTCGCCACCAAGCCCGGCGCCTCGGAGCGCGTTGAGTTTGCCGTCAAGCTGCCGGTGGACGAGGGCGATCCCGTGCTGCTGCCGATCGACTCCAAATTCCCGGGCGACGCGTACGAGCACTTGCTCGACGCGCAGGAGTCGGGCGATGCGGAGACCGTGGCGGCTGCGCGCAAGACGCTCGATGCGATGGTGAGACGCGAGGCAAAGGACATCTGTGAAAAGTACCTGAGCGTGCCCGCGACCACCAACTTTGGCATTCTGTTCGTTCCGTTCGAGGGACTGTACGCCGAGGTCGTCAGCCGCTCCGGGCTTATCGAGACCCTGGGCCGCGACTATCACGTCAACGTTGCCGGCCCCAGCACCATGGCGGCCATTCTCAACAGCCTGCAGATGAGCTACCAGACGTTTAGGCTGCAAAAACGCACCGACGATGTACTGCGAGTGCTCTCCGCCGTCAAGGCCGAGCTGCCGCGCTATCAAAAGGCGCTGCGCCGCGCCCAGCAGCAGATTGAGACCGCGGGTAAAACGGTCGAGGGCATTATCACCACGCGCACCAACGTCATGGAGCGCAAACTCAAGGATATCGACGCGCTGGAAGACGCCGACCAAGCCGATGAGATCTTGGGACTCACGCCCGCGGGCCTTTCCACAGACCAAGAAGACGAGGACTAATTGCAACAAGGCAGCGGGGCACCGGCGCAAACGCGGGCACCCCGCTGCCTTTCACATCGCGCTTGCCTGAAGTGCGCTTTAGTGTGCAACAATGGCGTTTCGCCCTATCAGACGCGAAAGGAAGCCCATGTCTCAGAGAAACACCAGTCCGCTGAAACGCTCCACCGTGCGCCGCACGCTGCAGCGGTTTTGGGGTGTCACGCGCACGCAGCCGCTGATTGTCTTTCTCTCGGTGTTCTCGTCGGCGGGCTACATCTTTTTGCTGACGTTTGCCAATACCTATGTGATGGCCCTCATTGTCGACCGCGTTCAAGCCGGTCCCGTGGCGGGTGATCAGGTGTTTGAGGTCTTCGGCCCCTATATCCTGGCGCTCGTACTCGTTAACCTGGTGGGCCAAATCCTCTCCAAGCTGCAGGACTACACCGTCTACAAGCTCGAGATTGCGGGCAACTATCACCTGGCGCGCCTGTGCTTCGACACGCTCTCCAATCAATCCATGACATTTCACACCAGCCGCTTTGGCGGATCGCTCGTGAGCCAGACGAGCCGTTTTATGAGCGGCTATACGGGGCTGGTCGACGTGACGGTGTATTCGCTCATCCCCACCATCACCTCGGTCATCTGCACGGTGGCGGCGCTCGCCCCGGTGGTGCCGACGTTTACCGTGATCCTGGTGTGCATCATGGCCGTCTACATCGCGTTTGTCTGGCTTATGTACAAGCGCATCATGCCGCTTTCGGCCGCGACGTCCGCCGCGCAGAACAAGCTCTCGGGCGTGCTCTCCGACGCGGTCACGAACATCTTGGCCGTCAAGACCTGCGGGCGCGAGGACTTTGAACGTGATCTGTTCGACGCCGCTGATCGTGCCGCGCGCGATGCCGAGACGGTCTCGATGCACGCCATGATGCAGCGCAACTTTACGACCTCGGGTCTTATCGTCATCACCATGGCCGTGGTGAGCGTATTCGTGGCGGGCGGCAACGCGTGGTTTGGCATCTCGGCCGGCTCGCTCGTCATGATCTTTACCTACACCTATAACCTCACCATGCGCCTGAACTACGTAAGCTCCATGATGCAGCGCATCAACCGCGCGCTCGGCGATGCGGCCGAGATGACGCGCGTGCTGGACGAGCCACGTTTGGTGGCAGATGACCCGGACGCCCCCGAGCTCAAAGTGACCGAGGGCGCGATTGATTTTGAGCAGCTGAGCTTTGCGTACCGTGACGCTGCGGCGGGCGAGAGCGTGTTCGATGACCTGACACTTCATGTGGCGGCGGGCCAGCGCGTGGGCCTGGTGGGCAAATCGGGCTCGGGCAAGACGACGCTCACCAAGTTGTTGTTGCGCCTGGACGATGTACAGGGCGGCCGCGTGCTCGTGGACGGCCAGGACGTCTCGCGCTGCACGCAGCAGAGCCTGCGCCGTCAGGTTGCCTACGTGCCGCAGGAGGCGCTGCTGTTCCACCGCTCCATTCGCGAAAACATTGCCTACGGTCGTCCCAACGCCACTGATGAGCAGATTCGCGAGGCGGCTCGCTTGGCTAATGCGACCGAGTTTATCGACCGCTTGCCCCGTGGCTTTGACACTATGGTGGGCGAGCGCGGCGTCAAGCTCTCTGGCGGTCAGCGTCAGCGCGTGGCTATCGCCCGCGCCATCCTAACCGACGCGCCGATTCTGGCGCTCGACGAGGCGACGTCTGCCTTGGACAGCGAGTCCGAGGCGTTGGTGCAGGAGGCGCTCGAGAATCTGATGCGCGGCCGCACCTCCATTGTGGTGGCGCACCGCCTGTCCACCGTGGCGGCGCTTGACCGCATTGTGGTGCTGGCCGATGGCGAGATTGTCGAGGACGGCACGCATACGCAGCTCGTCGAGGCGGGTGGCGAGTACGCGAGCCTGTGGAGCCGTCAGACCGGCGCATTCTTGGAGGCGTAAGCGTCTCGGACGTGGGACAATTGTGCCCATAAGTATATTGTGCCGTTGAGCCGAGGAGTCGTTATGCCACGCGAGACCAATGCCGCCAAACGCGAGCGCGCCGTTGAGGTGTGTGAGCGCCTCAACTGTCGCTATGGCCCGGTCGAGTGCTTTTTGGACCACGAGAATCCCTTCCGCCTGCTGATCGCGGTGTTGCTCTCGGCGCAAACGACCGACGCGCAGGTCAACAAGGTGACGCCGAAGCTGTTTGCCCAGTGGCCCACGCCCGAGGCCATGGCCGGGGCGAGTGTGGCTGACGTGGCAGACACCATCAAGTCACTCGGCTTTTATAAGAGCAAGGCCAAGCACGCCGTGGAGGCCGCGCAGATGATCGTCGCCGACTATGGCGGCGAGGTGCCGGCCGACATGAAGGAACTCGTGAAGCTGCCGGGCGTGGGACGCAAGACGGCGAACATCGTGCTCAACGTGGGGTATGGCATCGTGGAGGGCATTGCGGTGGACACGCACGTCAACCGCATTGCGCATCGCCTGATGTTGAGTCCCAAGACACATGCCAAGGAGCCGCTCAAGACCGAGCAGGATCTGCTCAAGATTTTGCCGCACGAGTATTGGGAGTCGGTCAACCATCAGTGGATCACCTTCGGTCGCGAGATCTGCGACGCCCGCAAACCCAAGTGTGACGAGTGTCCGCTGGCAGATTTGTGCCCCAGCGTGCGCGTAGCGGGGTAGGGCGGAACGCATCTTCGTCTGGCGTTTTTTGCGGGGCTGGGTTTGCTCTTGAGCCGGAGTCCTCTCCATGCGCTACCATGACAGGCAATGAAATCCGCCGCATACCCGCCGAGCTTGCCCCGGCGGGCTTTTGGCGTTGCAATGCCGGAGGAACAGCATGCTCATTCACCGTATAGCCGCGCAGCTCTACACTGCCGAGGCCTTGCAGGCCGTCGAGGCCGGGCTCGATGCTGGCGAGGACGTGACGCTGGCTGTGTCGCAGTCGGGCCGCACGCTTATGGCGGCCGCCCAGTTTGCGCGCCGTCCGCGCCCGACGGTCTATATCGTGAGCGGCGAGGATGCGGCCGATCGCGCCGCGCGTAGCCTTGCCGCCTACGTGGGCCTGGCGCACGTGTGTCGTTTTCCTGAGCGCAAGGACTATCCGTGGCGCGAGCAGGCGCCGGACGACGCCGTGGTGGCGCAGCGCTGCGAGGCTCTGGGGCGCATCGTGCGCGGGGACAACTGCATCATGGTCGCCTCGGCTCGCGCGCTGCTGCGCTGCGTGCCGCCGGTCGAGAGCCGCTACTGGGAGTCCACTACTTTTGCGGTGGGCGAGGAGATTCCCTTTGACGAGGTGCCGCAGCGCTTGGTGGGCATGGGCTACACCAATGCCGGCGCCGCCGATGCGCCCGGCTTGTTTCGCGTTCACGGCGACACCGTCGAGGTGTTCCCCGCACAGGAAAAGGCACCCGTGCGCATCGAGTTCTTCGGCGACGAGATTGACCGCATCCGCCGCATGGTGAGCTCCACGGGGCAGACCATCGGCAACGAGGACAGCATCGAAATCTTTCCCTGCCGCGAACTGGCACTCACCGACGAGGCCGTCCACAACATGCATGTGGCGCTCTATCGCGCCAGCCAGGATGACAGCAAACTGGCGGCGCTGCTCGAGATGGTGGATGCGCGCATCGTCACGCCCGAGCTCGACCGCTTTTTGCCGGTGATGTACGGCCAGACCGTAAGCCCGTTGGCGCACGTGAGCGGCAAGGCGCTCGTGGTTCTGTCCGAGCCGCGCTCGCTGTTCGACGACTGCCTGCGCGCCTACGAGGATATCGAGGCGCGTGCCGGCGAGGCAGGGATTGACCGCCTGGATGGTCTGTACGTGCGCGCTCAACAGCTCGATTTTGGTGCCCAGCAGCGCTTGAACTACGTAAGCCTCATCCGTGCCGGCGGTGCGGTGACGGCCGAGCTCAAGATTGAGCAGCCTGCTATCGCAGGCTCGGACAACCGTTTTATGACGCGCGTTCAGGAAGTCGTGGGCAAGCGCTATGCCTGCGTGTTTGCCATTCCCGACCGCGGCGCGCGCGAGTCGATGGAGCTCACCTTTGGCGACGAGGGCATTACCTTTGAGGAATCGCTGACGGCCGCGCCCGAAAACGCCGGCGTCATTGGCGAGCGCGTGCGCGTGGCGGCGGCAGATTCTGCCGATCGTGCTGCCCGTCAGGATGCTCATGCTGCAATTCGCGAGCGTAAGGCTGACGCGCTCAACGCCCGCTCGCTCGAGGCGGGCGCGGCCCAGGCTGCCGCCGGTGCTGCCGTGCCCACTATCTCGCGCGGACGCGTGACCTTTGTCGATGCCGCCCTGCCGCAGGGCGTGGTGGTGCCCGATGCCAACCTGGCCGTGTTCTCGATCGCCGACCTCAACGCCCGTATGGATGCCAACCGCGCGCGCAGCCGCCGCAAGGTGGACATTACGCAGATCACGTTTCCGTTTAAGCCGGGCGACTACGTGGTGCACGCCACTCACGGCATCGCGCTCTTTAGCGAGATCGCGCGCCAGGAAGTGGGCGGCAAGGAGCGCGACTACTTTTTGCTGGAATATGCCGACGGCGACAAGCTCTACGTGCCGCTCGAGCAGGTCGACCGCATCACGCGCTATGTTGGCCCCGACGGCGACAAGCCGCGCCTGACCAGGCTCAACACCGCCGACTGGACGCGGGCTACCAACAAGGCGCGCAAGAATGCCAAAAAGCTGGCGTTTGACCTGGTCGACCTGTATACACGCCGCTCGTCGATTACCGGTATCGCCTGCCCGCCCGACACGCCCGAGCAGATCGAGATGGAGGAGAGCTTTCCCTACGACGAGACGCGCGACCAGCTGGAGGCTATTGCCGACATCAAGGCCGACATGGAAGCGCCCAAGCCCATGGACCGCCTGCTGTGCGGCGACGTGGGCTTTGGCAAGACCGAGGTTGCCCTGCGCGCGGCGTTTAAGTGCGTGGACTCCGGCCGCCAGGTCATGGTGCTCTGCCCCACGACCATTCTGGCCCAGCAGCACTATGAGACGTTCTTTGAGCGCTTTGCCCCGTTTGGCCTCGAGGTCGAAGTGCTCAGCCGCTTCCGCACCCCGGCGCAGCAAAAGCGCGCGCTTAAGGCGTTTGCCGAGGGCACGATCGACGTGCTCATCGGCACGCACCGCTTGCTTTCTGCCGACGTGAACCCCAAGAACCTGGGCATGGTGATCATCGACGAGGAGCAGCGCTTTGGCGTGCAGCACAAGGAGCAGCTCAAGAACCTGCGCGAGCAGATTGACGTGCTCACGCTTTCGGCAACGCCGATTCCGCGAACCATGCAGATGGCCACGAGCGGCGTGCGCGACATGAGCCTGATCACCACGCCGCCGACCGGGCGCCGCCCCGTGATCGTGCACGTGGGGGAGTACGACCCCGACGTGGTGAGCGCGGCGATTCGCCTGGAGGTGGGTCGCGGCGGCCAGGTGTACTACGTGTCCAACCGCGTTAAGACCATCGATGACGCCGTGGCGCGCGTGCATGAGGCCGCGCCCGAGGCGCGCGTGGGCGTGGCACACGGCAAGATGAGCCCGCGCGAGGTCGAGGACGTGATGATTGAGTTCGCGACCAAAAAGATCGATGTGCTCATCGCCACGACCATCGTGGAGAGCGGCATCGACAACGCAACGGCCAACACGCTGATCATCGAGGACTCGCAGCGCCTTGGCCTGGCGCAGCTCTACCAGCTCAAGGGCCGTGTGGGCCGCTCTGCCACGCAGGCCTACGCGTACTTTATGTTCCCCGGCGAGCTGCCGCTCACCGAGGAGGCAACGGCGCGCCTGACCGCACTTTCCGAGTTCCAGGACCTGGGCAGCGGCATGCGCATCGCCATGCGCGACCTAGAGATCCGTGGCGCCGGTTCGCTTATGGGAGCCGAGCAGCACGGCAACCTGTCGAGCGTGGGCTTTGATCTGTTTACGCAGATGCTGGGCCAGGCCGTGGCCGAGGCGCGCGGCGATGACGACGCCGGCGTGGAGGCGGCGAGCGTGGGTATTAACCTGCCGGCCGACTACTTCTTGTCCGAGGAGTACCTGCCGGCGGTGGACCAGCGCGTGCTCGTGTACCGTAAGCTCGCAGCGGCCGAGGACCTGGAGAGCATTGACGAGGTGCAGGAAGAGACCGAGGCCGCGCATGGTGAGCTGCCGTTGGCGGGACTCAACCTGTTCAATCGCGCGCGCATCCGCATTCGCGGCGAGCGCCTGGGGCTCGAGAGCGTCACGCTCAGCGGCGGTCGCATCACGTTTTTGGGCGTCGACGTGCCCAAGAAGGTGGCCTTTGAGCTTAAGACCCGCTATGGCGCGGTGAACTTCCCCAAGAGCCGCAAGTTGTCGGTGCCCTACAAGGCGGGCGCCGGCGCGGGCAGCGGCCTGGGTCGCGGTCTCGACGCCAACGACGGCACCGGCCCCGTGGCCGCGGCACTCATGCTGCTGCAGCAATTAGGCGCGAGCGACGATGACTAACAAGTAGGGGGCGTGGCGGGGCAGAGCTACCAGTTGTTCTTTGCCCCGCCACCTCGCAGGTTGATTCCAGCCCCATCGAAAGGAAAGCATGTTCGGGTACATCTACAAGAAAGACGCCGCCGCTATCGCGGTTGTCCTGTGTCTTTGTCTGGGCGTGGGCAGTTTCTTCGATTATCAGATCTCGAGCGCGCTGTTCAACATCGGCAGCATGTACGGCCGCTTTATCGAGGCCGCTGGCGAGTTGCCGTTTGAGCTGACGGCGAGCATCGCGGGCGTTATGCTCGTGCGCGCGGTGCGTCCCGACTCCAGGGGCAGCAAATGGCTTGCCGCGCTCGGCATCCTCGTCAACGTTGGCCTGACCGGCTACGAGATCGTTTCGTCCCTGAGGGTTGGCGGTAAACTCATTGCGGCTCAGTTGGTGCTGACGTTTGTGCTGGTCATCGCTGCCAACCTTATCGTCTATCGCCTCACGCGCACGACCGAGCCCGACGAACTCACGCGCTGGGCGTTGATGGTGCTTGCCGTGTGGATCGCTCAGGCCATCATCCTCAACGTGATCGTCAAGCCACTGTGGTCGCGCCCGCGCATGCGCGTGATCGAGGTCACGCCGGGGCTCAATTTTCAGCCGTGGTGGGTGATCGGCAATCCCGACAAGTGGACCTATATCGCCGCCGGCGTGATCAAGGACGGGTTCAAGTCGTTTGCGAGCGGACACACGGCGCATGCGGCGATCGGCCTTATGCTCGCCGGGCTTCCCGCGGCAGCCTTTAAGGAAAAACCGTCGCGTAGCCGCGTGATTTTTTGGGCGGCGGCTGTGATCGCGGCGCTCGTCGCCTTTGGGCGCATCGTGATCGGAGCGCACTTTTTGAGTGACGTGAGCTGCGGTTTTGCCCTGGTACTGGCACTTGAGTGCCTTGCCGCGCGCATTGCCTATCCCAACGGCGTACAATAGCTCCGTTTGAATCATCTGGCCGATACCCGGTAAGAGAGGATTGCCATGCTCGCGTTTAACAACGATTATTCTCACGGCGCACATCCGGCAGTGCTGCAGGCGCTCGTCGACACCAATATGGAGCCGCAGCCCGGCTACGGTACCGATGCGCACACCGAGCGTGCCAAGCAGCTTATCCGTGAGGCCTGTCAGGCCCCCGATGCCGACGTGTTTTTTCTGGTGGGCGGCACGCAGGCCAACGCGACGGTGATCGACATGCTGCTTGCGCCCTACGAGGGCGTCGTTGCTGCCGAGACTGGCCACGTCGCCTGCCACGAGGCAGGCGCCATCGAGTTTGGCGGCCACAAGGTGCTCACCATCCCCGGCTACGAGGGCAAGATGCACGCCGAGGATCTGGAGGACTATATCCAGGTGTTCTACGAAAACGAGAGCTACGAGCATACGGTGTTCCCGGGCGCCGTGTACGTGAGCCTATCGACCGAGTACGGCACGCTGTACTCCAAGGCCGAGCTCGCGGCGATTCACGCGGTGTGCCAGAAGCGCGAGATTTCGCTGTTTGTGGACGGTGCTCGCCTGGCCTATGCGCTGGCGGCCGATGAGTGCGATATTACCCTGCCCGAGCTGGCACAGCTGTGTGATGTGTTCTACATCGGCGGCACCAAGTGCGGCGCGCTCTGCGGCGAGGCTGTGGTGTTCTGCGGCATGCACGCTCCGGCGCATCCCATTCCGCGTATTAAGCAGCACGGTGCGTTGCTGGCCAAGGGCCGCCTGACGGGCGTGCAGTTTGAGGCGCTCTTTACCGACGGCCTGTATTTTGAGATTGGTCGCCAGGCGATCGAAACCGCGCAGGCGCTTCGTCGCGTGCTGCACGAGCGCGGTTACCAGTTCTTCTTGGAGACGCCCACAAACCAGCAGTTTGTGATTCTGCCCAACGAGGACATGGCCCGCATTCGCGAGCATGCCTCGATCGAGTACTGGGAAAAGTACGACGAGACCCACACCGTGGTGCGCTTTTGCACTAGCTGGGCCACGACGCAGGAGGACATCGACGCGCTGGCGGCTGTCCTGTAGCCTGATGTAATGACGAGGGGCCGCCCTGCGCTGGGTTTGGCGCAGGGCGGTCTTTGCTTTTTGGGGGAGAAGGGTTGTATGACCGAGATGTCCGAGCCGACGATTCGCCTGGCGACGCCCGATGACGCGTCGGCGTTGCTTGCCATCTATGAGCCGTATGTGCGCCAGACGGCGATTACCTGCGAATATGAGGTGCCGAGCGTTGAGGAGTTCGCCGGGCGCATCGAGCGTACGCTCAGGCGCTATCCGTATTTGGTGATGGAGTTGGACGGACGTCCGGTGGGCTATGCCTATGCGAGCCCGCTTAACAGCCGCGAGGCATACGACTGGTCGGTCGAGACGTCGATCTACCTGGCGCGTGATGTGCGCCACGGCGGGCTGGGCCGCAAACTACATGACGCGCTCAAGCAGTGCCTGATCGCGATGGGCATCACCAACATGTGTGCCCTCATCGCCGTGCCGCACGACAAGGACGACGAGTACCTGACGCACAACAGCCAGGACTTCCATGCCCATATGGGGTATCGCCTGGTGGGTGCCTTTGACCGCTGCGCCCAAAAGTTCGGCCGCTGGTACGACATGTGCTGGATGGAGTTGGTCCTAGCCGAGCGCGTCCCCAACCAACCCAAACCAACCTGGTTCCCCGACCTCCCCAAACCTACCATTTAGGGACAGGTTTATTTTGGCAGGTTAGCCGATGGGCTCGGTGTATTTGGCACGGTCGGTGCGCTGGATGCGCTTGGAGACATGGAGCGGGCGGCCGTCGGTGTCGTAGACGTAGTCGGTGATTAGGATCAGCGCCTGCCCGCGCTCAACGTTGAGCAAAAACGCCTCGTTTTGCGAGGCATAGCACACCTCAAAGGTCTTGTGCCCCTGTGCCGGCGCGCGATGGAATTCCTGGCGCAGCGTCGCGTAGAGCGAACCATTGATATCGCGATCGATGAGTGCTTCAAAGCTCGGTGGTAGATAGGTAGTCTCCAGGCACAGCGGCGCATCGTCCAGATAGCGCAGACGGACAAGTTTGACGAGCTTGCTGCCCACGGCCGCATCAAAGAACTTAGCTATACTGCCGCCCGCCTTGGTAAAGCCCGAGTCCACCGTGCGCGTGGTGGGCTTCATGCCCTGACCCTGGACCTGCGCCGTATAGCTCGAAAACACCAGGTTGTTCTCGTGGAGCGCCGGCGTGTCGGCCACAAAGGCGCCGCGCCCGCGCTCGGTTCGAACCAGACCCTCATCAACGAGCACCTTAAGGGCATGGCGTACGGTGCTGCGCGACAGCCCCGATTCGTCCATGAGCTCCATCTCGGACGGCAGCTTGTCTCCGCGTGCGTAGATGCCGGCGGCGATGCGGTCGCGAAGCGTACCCGCCAAGCGCTCGTATTGGCTCAGTTTCTTTTTAGATGAAGCGTTCATGCGATCAGCCTATATCTAACTTGTATGCTTATCTAAGCAAGCATGTATTCAATACGACAACAAAACAGCTGGTAGCCAATTATCAAAAACCGCATCAGCAAAAATTCTAAGATAAATATAGCATACAACTAGTCGACATAACCAAAACATGTATGTAACTTGTATGCCTGTGATGAGCATCAAACGAGAAGAAAGGCTGATGCACGATGACCACTCAGGAACAGGTTAAGGATGTCGTTTCCCAGGTTTTGGCTGACAAGGCAGACAAGGGCGGCATCAAGCGCGTCGTGTGGATTGGCGCCGGCGGATCCAACGGCGGCAACTATCCTGCCCAGTACTTTATGGAGCACGAGGCCACGCAGGTCGTGAGCTCCAGCTACACCAGCAACGAGTTCGTGCACGCCACCCCGGCCTACGTCAACGAGAACACCCTGGCCGTCGTCGTGTCCATGCGCGGCACCAAGGAGACCATCGTCGCCGCCCAGGTCGCCAAGGACCACGGCGCCAGCACCATCGCAATCTATGTCGACGAGTCCGGCCTCACCGAGGTCTGCAACTACAAGATCCAGTATGACAGCCTGGCCGTCGACGAGTCCTGCATGGGCCGCACCAACTCCGCCGTCGTGACCATGATCGCCATGGAGCTTACGCAGCAGACCGAGGGCTATGCCGAGTACGAGACCGCTATGGCCGCCTTCGACTTGGTCGACCCCATCTATCGCAAGGCCGTCGAGTACACCCGTCCGCTTGCTGCCAAGTGGGCCGAGCAGAACGCCGACAAGCCCTGCATCAACGTGATGGCTCAGGGTCCGCTCTTTGGTGCCGCCTACGTCTTTAGCATCTGCAACGTGCAGGAGATGTTGCAGATCGACTCCTGCACCATCAACACCTGCGACTTCTTCCACGGCCCCTTCGAGATCCTGGACAAGCGTACCTCGCTGTTCCAGCTCATCAGCGTCGGCCGCAGCCGCTGCAACGACGAGCGCGGCATCCGCTTCGTCAACCAGTACGGTGGCGAGCGCGTCTATCAGCTCGACGCCAAGGAGCTCGGCCTCAATGACATCAAGGACAGCGTGAGCGAATACTTCAACCACCTGATCTTTGCCCCGATTCTCAACAACGTGTACATGCGCGCGCTCTCTGCCGTCACCCACAAGGACTACATGACGCGCCGCTACATGTGGAAGCTCGACTACTAGGGGATAGAGCGGCCTAACAGCTCGATGTCCTCATAAGTTGCGGTGGAATAGTTCCTGTTTGGGGGCTTGAAGCCTCTATTTGGGAACTAGTCCACCGCAACCGCCAAGTAATCCGCTGAGGACGGAGGAAAACGGATCACTTTCCCGCTCGCCGATTTGTGTCTTGAAAAATGTATATAACGACTATAACGTAGTGTGAAACATATTGGAAACAATACCGAGGAGGCTGCGTTGAAGAAAAGCAATCTGGGCTATGTGCTGGTGCTGATCGCCGCGCTTATGTGGGGCAGCATCGGAATCTTTGTAAACGGCATCTCGGCCATGGGCGTTTCGTCCCAGAGCATGGCTGCCTTTCGCTTGTTGGTCGGAGCGCTTATCTTGGCGCCGGTCCTGATGTTTATGGGCTGCCGTCCGGGTGAGGGGTCTACCGTGGCTCAGGGTCCGCTGGCACTGTTCAAGGCAAGCCCTAAAGAGCTTGTTCCCTGCGCGCTTGTCGGTATTGTCGGCCTGGCCGCCGCCAACACCTGCTATTACGAGTGCATGGGCGAGGTGGGCATGTCCACGGCCTCGGTGCTGCTCTATACCTCGCCGGTGTTTGGCGTCGTGCTCGGCCGCGTGCTTTATCGCGAGGACGTGACCCCCAACAAGCTCGTCGCCATTGTCTTTAACATCGTTGGCTGCGTGCTTGCAGTGACCAATGGCGACCTTTCCGGTTTTCATTTTTCGGTTTGGGGCGTCACGTCGGGCGTGATTGCAGGCCTTTGCGGTGCGTCGCTCGCGGTGTTTAGCCGGATAGCAACCAAGACAGTCCACCCGCTGGCTGTCACGTTTTGGGGCTTTGTTTTTGGCGGTGCGGTTATGGCGGCTATCGCGGCTCCGTGGCCGGATGTCGCCGCGGCAATGTCGCCACAGCTGCTGCTGCTGTTCCTTGGCTTTGGACTCATCCCCACAGCCGTGGCTTACATCTTATATATGCAGGGTCTGTCCATGGGGCTCGAGACGTCGAAAGTTCCCGTCGTAATGTCTTTCGAGACGGTCGTCACCGTACTGGTGGGCATTGGCATCTACGCTGAGCCCGCCGGCGCGATCAAGGTCCTGGGCATCGTGCTGGTGCTCGCGTCCATCCTGATCATGAACACCGACTTCTCCAAGCTGCGCAACAGTGTGTTTGTCGGTCATGTTGTTGAGAGCATGACCTTTAAGCCCAACGCGTGGTGGACGGAGAAATCGCAGGACATGGATCTGTTTAAGGAGCGCACCGGCATCGCGCTGGAGCCCACCGTGCAGGAAAGCCCCTGGTACTTTGTGCGATAGAGGATTGCGCGCAGGGTCTGACCTCGGGTTATCCAGCCAGCGCGGCCTACCCAGCCCCAACGTTTCAAATACGTTAAACCCGTCAACGGTCGATTTTCACCCGCGAACGGTCTTTATACTAATTAGCAATATAAGCAACGTATAAGACGTTATAATGACCATAACGAAAAGGAGGAGGCAAGATGAATCAGATCATTCTCGCATCTCATGGCGGCCTGGCCGCAGGCGCCAAAGACACGCTCGAGATGGTTCTCGGCGACGTGTCGAACGTCCACGTCGTGTCGCTTGCTCGTGACGACAAGGAGCCCATCACCGATAAGGTGGACGCCATGATCGCCACGTTCAACGCGGACGACACCGTCTATGTGCTGACCGATATGCTCGGCAGCTCGGTCAACAACAGCATGGTCGAGCTTTCCAAGAACGGCACGAAGTTCACGGTTGTCAGCGGTTTCAACATCCCGCTGGCGCTCACGCTCGCTATGAGCCCCGTCCCCGTCAAGGGTGCCGAGCTCGCAGCCCTCATCAACGAGGCCCGCACCGGTCTGACCAACCCCAACGCACCGGTCGAGGCTGCCGCGGCTCCCGCCAAGAAGGCCAAGGCGTCCCGTCACAGCTCCGGTCCCGCCAAGATCGTCCTCGCACGTCTTGATTACCGTCTGCTGCACGGCCAGGTCGTCTTTACCTGGACCACCAAGGTTCAGGCCGAGCGCATCATCGTCGTCGACAACGCCGCCGCCAACGATGACATCAAGAAGGGCGCTCTTAAGCTGGCCAAGCCCCAGGGCGTGCGCCTGAACGTCTTCACCGTCGAGCGTGCCCTCGCCAAGATGGACAAGCTCAACACCCTCGGCGAGCGCGTCATGTTCGTCTTTGGCAACACTGCCGAGATGCTGCAGTTCTGCCAGGGCTACAAGCTCGACGCCATCAACCTGGGCGCCACCGCCAACCACGACGGTGCCGATCAGGTCGGCGGCAAGGACAGCTCCGTCTTCCTCGACGCCAACCAGAAGGCCGACGTCAACCAGCTGCTCGACATGGGCATCAAGCTCTACGTCCAGCAGACCCCTACGTATCAGAGCGTCGACATCGACGCCAAGCTGTAATCAACCAGGCTTTTGCCTGACTGAAAGGAGAAGGGTATGAATACGTTCATCAGTGCGGTGCTCGTCGGCCTCGTCGGCGTGTTCTGCATGTGGGACTCCCGCCTGCTCGGTCGTCTTAACTTCGAGCAGCCCCTCGTTGGCGCTACGCTCGTCGGTCTGCTGCTGGGCGATGTGCCCACCGGCCTTGCCGTCGGTGCCGCCGTCGAGCTCGTGTCCATGGGCCTGGTGCAGGTCGGCGCCGCCGTTCCGCCCGATATGGTCCTGGGCGGCATCGTGGCCGCTGCCTTTGCGTGCCTGACCGATGCTTCCGCCGAGACCGCCATGACGATCGCCATCCCGGTCGCCGTCCTGGGTCAGCTTCTCGGCATCGTGTTCCGTTCCATCATCGCCGCCCTCACCCATGTGGCAGATAGCGCGATCGATAACGGAAAGTTCAAGACCGCCTACCGTATGCACATCTGCGCCGGCTCCGGTCTGTACGCCGTCATGTACTTCCTGCCGATCTTCCTTGCCGTTTTTGTTGGCACCGACCTGGTTCAGGCCATCGTCAACATGGTTCCCGAGTGGCTGTCCACTGGTCTTAACGTTTCGACCAAGATCATGACCGCCTACGGCTTGGCCCTGCTGCTCACCATGATGATCAAGAAGGGTATGACTCCGTTCCTGTTCATCGGTTTCCTGCTCGCCGCTTACCTCAACCTGTCCGTCATCGCGGTCGCTCTGATCGGTGTGTGCCTGGCTGTCGTCTTCATGGGCTTCAAGTTCAACGGTTCCCATGCAGCCGCCGGTGTCGATTCCGACTACGATCCGCTCGAAGACGACGAAGACTAAGGAGGAACACACTATGGCAACCGCAACCAAGGACGTGTCCCTGAACAAGAAGGTCAGCCAGTTCTTCTGGCGCTCCTGGGCCATCCAGGCCTCTTGGAACTACGAGCGTCAGATGAACATGGGCTTCCTCTACGGCATGGTTCCCACGCTCGATCGCCTCTATCCGGACGAGTCCGACCCCAAGCAGCTCGCTGCTAAGAAAGAGGCTTACCACCGTCACATGGCGTTCTACAACTGCACCCCGCAGACGAGCGCCTTTATCCTGGGCCTCACCGCCTCCATGGAGGAGGAGTACGCCAAGGATCCCGAGAACTTCGATCCCGATTCGATCAACGCGGTCAAGACCTCCCTCATGGGTCCGCTTTCCGGCATCGGTGACTCCTTCTTCCAGGGCACCATCCGCGTTATCGCCTTTGGCCTGGGCGTTCAGCTGGCTCAGCAGGGCTCCATCATGGGCCCGATCCTGGCCATGCTCATCTCCATCGTCCCCTCTGTGCTGATTACTTGGTTCGCCGCCAAGATGGGCTATCAGGGCGGCCACGAGTACCTGAGCAAGCTTCAGGGCGGCGACCTCATGGAGAAGCTCATGTATGTCTGCGGCATCGTGGGTCTTATGTCCGTGGGCGGCATGATCGCCACGCTGATCGGCGCCACCACCCCGCTGCAGTTCGCTGAGGGCACCGTCGTTATCCAGGACATCCTGGACGGCATGATGCCCCAGATGATCTCCCTTGGCCTCACCGGCCTTATGTACTGGCTCATCAAGAAGAACGTCAACACCGGTTGGCTTCTCGTGATCGCCATCGTGGGCGGCATCGCCCTCTCCGCGGCCGGCATTCTGGCCTAGTCGCGACCAAGCGCCTAACCGCTTTCCCCCGGGGGCCTGCCTGGCATCCCATACCCCAGGCAGGCTTCCATCCCCAAAATGCGACAATGGGACAGTCCCCTTGTCGCATCCTCAACGGACCGGCGACTCGGTCCAAACCACGGTAACCCTGCGAGCGCCCGGCAATGTGGCGCCGCAAAAATCGAAAGGAATGTGTCAGATGTACGAGATCGACCTTAACCTCCCTAAGCAGATCGTCGCTGACGTCCTGTCCAACCACGAGATCCACAGTGTCGCCTTCGTCGGCTGCGGTGCTTCCATGTCCGACCTGTACCCCGCCAAGTACTTCCTGGCCAACAACACGGACAAGCTGAACGTTCAGATCTTCACCGCTAACGAGTTCAACTACGACACGCCTTCCTGGGTCAACGAGCACACCTTCGTGATCACCTGCTCCCTCGGTGGCTCCACGCCCGAGACCGTCGAGGCCAACAAGACCGCCAAGAAGCACAACTGCCCGGTCGTCTCCCTCACCAACAAGGCTGGCTCCGCTCTGACCGTCGACGCTGACTACGTCATCGTTCACGGCTTCCACGCCAACTTCGCTGCCAAGTGCGAGAAGCCCGGCTATGCCATCGCTCTTGCTCTCGAGATCCTTCAGCAGACCGAGGGCTATGACAAGTACGACGACATGATCACCGGCCTCACCAACGTCTTCGATCTCTGCGAGAACGCTGCTCAGTCCTGCAAGAAGCTCGCCAAGAAGTTCGCTGAGGACTTCAAGGACGACAAGATGATTTACTTCATGGCCTCTGGTGCCTCCGAGAAGATGGCTTACTCTCACGCCGCCTTCCTGTTCACCGAGATGCAGTGGATCGACGCCGCCGCCTACAACACCGGCGAGTACTTCCACGGCCCGTTCGAGGTTTCCACCGAGGGTAAGCCCTACGTCTTCTTCATGTCCGATGGCGCTACCCGTCCGATGGACGCCCGCGCCCTCACCTTCCTTGAGCGCATGGGCGCCAAGGTCGCTCTGATCGACTCCAAGGACTACGGCCTGGCTGACGCCGTGCCCGCGAGCGTCGTCACCTACTTCAACCCGCTGCTGCACCTCGCCGTTATGCGCGAGTACGGCAACCAGATCGCCGAGGCCCGTCAGCACCCGCTGACCATGCGCCGCTACATGTGGAAGCTTTCCTACTAATCACAAGTAAGTAGACCTTACGGGTTGATTGAGAGGGGATGGGGTTTGCGCCCCGTCCCCTTTTTTGCTCTGGGGAGGGCGTGTCTGTCGCGTCGCAAATCCCAGATAAAACCTACCAAAATAAACCTGTCCCTTTTTGGCAGGTGGGAGGAGATGCGTATGATCAAGGCAGTGCTGTTTGACATGGACGGCGTGCTGGTCGATACCGAGTGGTTCTACAACCGTCGTCGCGTGGCGTTTATGGAAGAGAAGGGCTTTCACTTTGACGAGATCCCCGATCTTTCGGGGTCTAACGAGCCCGCCATTTGGAAGTCGCTGGTACCTGACGATGTTGAGCTGCGCGAGCGCCTGCGCGTGGAGTACAAGCAGGTCTATAGCCCGGACCATCCCGTTCCGTATGCCGAGCTGCTCAACGAGCAGACGGAGCCGGTGATGCGCGCACTGCACGAGCGCGGCGTGAAGTGTGCCATCGCGAGCTCGTCCTATCGCGAGTTGATCGACGAGCTGGTGGAGATTGCCGGTATCCCCGACGTGCTGGACTACACCATCAGCGGTCACGAGTGCAGTGCGTTTAAGCCCGACCCCGAGATCTACCTGCGTGCCATGGAGGCACTGGGGGTGGAGCCTGCCGAGTGCCTGGTTATCGAGGATTCGCCTTTGGGCATCGAGGCTGGTAAGCGCTCCGGCGCCCGCGTCCTGGCGCTGCGTCCGCACGAGGGTGTCAACCTCGATCAATCGCGAGCCGATGCCGTTATCGATAATCTGACCGACATTTTGGCCGCTTTGTAGCGTCAATCCGCCGCGAGAAGCACTGATTCACGTGTCTTTTGCTGCGGATTGGCTTAATTTGTCATCTATTTGGATCCGTTTGGCTTCGATTCGAACTAAGTGAGTAGACTTTTTGGCGCAGGTCGAGCACAAGGCGTATCTGCCTTAGTAAAACCGCAGGTCACAGAGGTGACAGTTTTTGGTGTGCTCGGCAGGTCACGAAAAGTCTACTCACTTGGAATTTGGGCCATTGGTCGCGGGCTTGCTTTTCCCGTTTTGGTTGTCGAGAGAGGGTGAATTGAAGCGCCCCCGCACGCTCCATGCTACAATCGCGGGCATGCCCCACAACTATATCTGCCTTCGAAAGGAGCCTCCGTGGCGAACGCCATCGAACAGCTCACGGACCGCGTGCTCGTGCTCGGCCGCCTTACCATCGTCCGCCGCGCTATTACCGCCGTGGCGGTCACAATTTCTGCCGTCCTCCAGACATTTCTGATCCAGGCGTTCATTCAGCCCGCCGACCTGCTCCCGAGCGGTCTCACCGGCGTCGCGGTCCTACTCGATCGCGTTACCTCGCTGGGCGGCGTTCATATCGACATCTCGCTCGGCATGCTCGCGCTCAACATCCCCGTGGCGCTCCTATGCTGGAGCGGCATTAGCAAGCGCTTCGTCATCTTCTCGATGATGCAGGTCGTGCTCTCGTCGCTGTTTCTCAACGTCTTTCACTTCGCGCCGTTTTTGGGCGACAAGATCATGCTCATCATTTTTGGCGGCGTGGTCTCGGGTCTGGGCGCCGCCATCGCGCTTAAGTCCGGCGCATCCACCGGCGGCACCGATTTTATTGCGTTGTGGGTTTCCAACCACACGGGCAAGACCATCTGGGGCGTCATCTTTGGTTTCAACTGCTTTATCCTGGCGATCTTTGGCTTTATGTTTGGCTGGGACAACGCGGCGTACTCCATCGTGTTCCAGTTTATTTCGACCAAGACCATCGACAGTTTCTATCGTCGCTACGACCGTGTGACGTTGCAGATCACGACGCGCAAGGCAGACGAAGTCATGACCGCCTATGTTGACCATTTTCAGCACGGTATTAGCTGCGCCGAGGTCATCGGCGGATACAGCCGCGAAAAGATGTATTTGCTGCACGCCGTTGTCTCGACCTATGAGAGCCAGGACATTATCAAGCTAGTGTGCGACATTGATCCCGGCGCCGTGATCAATGTGTTCCACACGCTCAACTTTGTGGGCGGCTGGTGGGGCGGTCATGTCGACGAACCCATGCCCACGGCCGTACCCGATCCCGACAAGCCCGCGCGCATGGCCAGCAGGCAGGCGCGCCTCAGCGAGCAGGACAGCCTACAGCAGGACGACGGCAAGTAGGGTATTGGCATTTGCCGGTCCTGCGCAACCCATCCGAACGAGCCCCTCGAAAGCCCCGTTGCTTTCGAGGGGCTCTCGTTTGCCCAGATAAAACCTACCAAAATGAAGCTGTCGCTTTTTGGTAGGGAGGGTGTATCGTTTTATCAATATGAGGTAACATGAAACTAGACGTTATATACGTATTAGTTATTTCGATATTTCGATAAGAGTGATCAGATATGCCCGCGCCCAAAAATGCACCGCTTTACCAGCAGATTTACGACGAAATCAAGGATGCGATCGAGAAAGGTGTTTATGCACCCAAGGAGCGTATTCCGTCCGAGCTTGAGCTAGCCGAGCAGTACGAGGTGAGCCGCATCACGGTGCGCCGAGCCGTCGAGGAGCTGTGCTCCGATGGCTACCTGGTTAAGCAGCAGGGCCGTGGCACCTTTGTCTCCACGCCGCACATCAACCGCCAGTTTCACGCCTCGACGCTGCAGACGTTTACCACGCTGTGTGCCAACAACGGCATGAAGGCCGGTGCGCATGTGGTCGATCGCCAGATTGTTCCGGCGCGCCAAAACGAGATGGAGTTCTTTGGCCTGCAGAAGGATGCACTGCTGCTGCATATCAAGCGCGTGCGTACGGCCGACGGCGAGCCCATCTTTGAGGAGAACATCTTTGTGCCGTTTGACGCCTACCGTGAGCTTTTGACGGCCGATCTTGAGGACAAGTCGATTTTTGCCGAGGTCGAGCGTGTTGGCGGAACGCCGATTGTCTCGGTTGGCTACCGTACGGTCGAGGCCGTTCGAGCTAACGCCGAGCAGGCGGCCGAGCTGGGCATTGCTCCGCACGATCCGCTGCTCAACCTGCGTGCCGGCTTTACCGGTCCCGATGACGAGCCGGTCTTGCTCGGCAAACAGTATTACGTGGGCAGCCGCTACGTCATGGTCATATAAGTTACGTGGTTTTACCAAATCGCGTAACGGCTCGACGCTGCGCCTTTGGTTCCGCCGTTCTAACGAACGGCGGACCGGTCGACGCTGCAAACGCCCCTAAGCGGCAATCTGACGTTCAATCGTCGGTCGCGTACCGAAGTACGCTTCCCTCCTCTTTCACGTCACCTTGCTCGCTTAGGGGCGTTTTCGCTGACTTATGCTCAACCTGCGGGGTTTCCGCGCTTGTCAAGAGATTGCTTATTGGGGACGCTCTTAAACGACTGGTCATTCAAGAAGGTTCCCAACGACTACCCGCAGAACGAGCGTGGGTAATCTCCCGTTTTTTGCTTGATGACGGGCTCAAAGTGGGAGATTATCCACGCTCATCCGGAAAGTGTCCGAAAATCCACGCTCGTTCCCTTTGGATCACATTGTCCGTGGCCGGCAGCTGTGCAACGCTGGTTCGCGTGGCGGCGTATAATCGGCGGCAGATGACTTGGACGTTAGGAAACCATGACCGATAGCATGCAGCAGATGGCGCTCGACACGCTCGGCGCCTATTTTGGCTACACCTCGTTTCGCCCGGGACAGGACCGCATGGTCGATGCGATCCTTGCCGGTCGTGATGCGCTGGGTGTTATGCCCACGGGCGCCGGCAAGTCCATTTGCTACCAGGTGCCCGCGCTCATGCTGCCCGGCATCACCTTTGTGGTGAGTCCGCTGCTGTCGCTTATGGAGGACCAGACCCGTGCGTTGCTCGCGGCGGGTGCGCGACCCAGCTACCTCAACTCCAGCCTTACCCCGGCCCAGCAAAACACCGTGCTCAAGCGGGCGCGCGAGGGCCGCTATCAGCTTATGTACGTGGCGCCCGAGCGCCTGCTCGAGCCGCGCTTTTTAGCTTTTGCGCAGGAGGCCGCGGCGGACGGCGGCATCGGCGTGCCGCTCGTGGCCATTGACGAGGCCCACTGCGTGAGCCAATGGGGCCAGGATTTCCGCCCCGCCTATCTGCAGATTCGCGAGTTCATCGATTCCCTGCCGCAGCGCCCTATCGTGGCGGCCTTTACCGCTACGGCGACCGAGCGCGTGCGTGCGGACATTCAGCAGATGCTCGGCCTGCAAAACCCCGCGACCGTGGTGACGGGTTTTGATCGCAAGAACCTCTACTTTGGCTGCGAGGAGATGGGCGACAAAGCCAAGGCAGCGTGGGTGCGCGACTATGTGATCGCGCATTCGGGCGAGAGCGGCATCGTGTATTGCTCGACCCGCAAGACGGTCGATGCGCTGGCAGGTGAGCTTGCCGAGGCGCTGGGCCCCAGCGGCATTCGCGTTGGCCGCTACCATGCCGGCATGGGTAACGACGCCCGCCGCCAAAGCCAGCGCGCCTTTATCGACGATGATATCCAGGTGATGGTTGCCACCAACGCCTTTGGCATGGGCATCGACAAGCCCAACGTGCGCTACGTTATCCACAACAACGTGCCCGAGAGCATCGAGGCCTACTACCAGGAGGCGGGCCGCGCCGGCCGCGACGGCGACCCGGCCAGCTGCCACCTGCTGTGGAACGGCAACGATTTTCGCATGCGTCGCTTTCTGATCGATCGCGGCGATGCTGCCGATGAGGCGCTCGACGACGAGCAGCGCGCGTGGGCGCTTCAGAACCGTTATCGCCTGCTCAGCCAGATGGAGGGCTACTGCAATACCACCGGCTGTCTGCGCGAATACATGCTGCGCTACTTTGGCGACGAGGCCGCGGCCGAGCATGCGGCTGCGGCCGGTGCGGGCAGCGCCGCCACGGACGATGCCGAGGGCTGCGGCAACTGCAGCAACTGCCTTACGCAGTTCGAGGCCGAGGACGTCACCGATATGGCCCGCGCCGCTGTGCGCTATGTGGCCAGGCGACCCATGCGCTTTGGCAAGTCGCTGATCGCCGACGTGCTCCACGGCGGCAACACCGAGCGCATTCGCCAGATGCATCTGGACGAGGACCGCGGCTACGGTGAGCTGTCGAGCGAATCGGTCGGGCGCATCAAGGACATCATCGGGCAGCTGTGCGGTCGCGGTTATTTGGCCACCTCGCAGGGGCAGTACCCGGTCGTGGGACTGGGTCCGCGTGCCGGCGAGGTCGAGGACGAGGCATTCGCCTTTACCGTTAAGCGCCGCGCGTCCAAGCGCAAGGCCTCGGCCCGCGCCCGCCGCGCCGTCGATCTGCTGCGCGAGGAGGCCGAGCTGGACCAGCACCCGCGCGTTGGCGACGATGCCGAGCTGTTCGAGCGCCTGCGTGCTCTCCGCAAGGAGATCTCGACCGAGCTGGAGATGGCGCCGTATATGGTCTTTTCCGACAAGGCCCTGCGCGGCCTGTGCCGCCTGCGTCCGCAGACGCGCGAGGAGCTGATCCAGGTCAACGGCATTGGCGAGAAAAAAGCCGACGCCTTTGGCGAGCAGTTTATGGCGGCGATTGAAGAATTTGAGTCCGAGCATGCGCGGGATGGAGCGTAACGATGGCATTCGACGATAAAACCGACCGCACTGACGTGCCCGCCGTGCCGCTGTACCAACAGGTCATGGATGACCTAAAGGGCGAGATCGCGCGCGGTGTGTACCCCGCCGGCTCGCGCATTCCTTCCGAGATGGAGCTCGTGAAGTACTACGGCGTGGGACGCATCACCGTGCGCCGCGCCATCGAGGAGCTGTCGCGCGCGGGGTATCTCAACCGCCAGCAGGGGAGGGGCACGTTTGTGTGCGCGCCCAAGCTCAAGCGCAAGATTGTCCAGAAGGGTGACGTTCAGAGCTTTACTGAGGGTTGTGCTGCCAACGACATGGTGCCGGGTGCGCGTCTGGTGTCGCGCACGGTGGTCGCGGCGACGCACGAGGATGCGGCGTTCTTTGGCGTGGAGCCCGGCTGCGAGCTTATCGTGGTCGAGCGCGTGCGCACGGCCGACGGCATCCCCGTCATGCTCGAGAACAACGCCTTTGTGCTTGCCGACCATCCCTACCTGCAGACGCTGGCCGACGAGGACCTCACCGATAACTCAATCTTTGCGCTCGTTGCCGAGCATTCGGGTCGCGCGCCGCTCAAGTCCGACCCCTGCACCGTGGAGATTGCGCGTGCCGATACTCAGACGGCCCCGCTGCTGGAGGTGCCGGTCGGCGAGCCTCTCTTCTATATGGAGGCCTACTTTACCGACGCCGGCGGGCGCCCTCTACTGCTCGGCCGCCAAAAGATCGTGGGCTCGCGCTACGTCTTCGACATCTAACGTCCACAGATAGAACAACATAGAACAAATTTGCTGAGATGACTTCACGGGCGTTGTTACACGTGCTATAAATAGGACAACATAGAACGACAGCAGGTACGAGCTGTCGTCGTTCAAAGCCGCCCCACAAGGAGGAGCATCAGCATGAACGCACATGATCTGGTTCAGGAAATCATCGAGCGCAAGGGCAAGATCGAGAACGTCTTTTGGATCGCTTGCGGCGGTTCGATGATCGATCTCATGCCGGCCAACGAGCTGCTCAAGCGTGAGGCCACCACGTTTACCTCGACGGTCTACACGGCACGCGAGTTTTGCCTGATGGCTCCCAAGAGTCTTGGCGAGAAGTCGCTCGTCATCGCCTGCAGCCACAGCGGCAACACGCAGGAGGTCGTCGACGGCTGCGAGATGGCGCTGGCCGCCGGTGCCGAGGTCATTGCCCTCACTGACTGCGAGGGCTCCAAGATCGATAACGGCAAGTGGACCACCTGGGTCTATCCGTGGGGCGAAGGCGTGCCGCAGGCCGAGGTACCGCAGGGCATTGGCGCTCTGATCGCCGCCGAGTTGCTCGACCAGCAGGAGGGTTACGAGGCGCTTGCCGACATGTATGCCGGCCTCAAGCAGATGGATGCGCTGCTGCCCGCCGCCCGTGAGAAGGTCAACGCCGAGCTGGGCGCCCGCTTTGCCGAGCTCTGCCAGCAGCACAAGTTCTTCTATATCCTGGGCTCCGGCCCCAACTTTAGCCAGACCTATGCCATGGCGATTTGCTCGCTCATGGAGATGCAGTGGCAGCACTGCTGCTACATCCACTCCGGCGAGTACTTCCATGGCCCGTTCGAAGCCACCGAGCCCGGCGTGTTCTACTTTGTGCAGCTCGGATCGGGCGAGTGCCGCCCCATGGAGGAGCGCGCTCTTGCGTTCCTCAACACGCACACCGATACAGTCATGGTGCTCGATGCGCTCGAGTACGGCGTGGGTGAAGTGCCTGCCAGCGTGCGTTCGTACCTGGAGCCGATCTTCTTCTACGCGATGAGCTGCGAGCTGCGTGCCGCCCGCGGCAAGGTGTTCGACCACAGCCCTGAGATTCGTCGCTACATGGGCATCGAGCAGTACTAAGTAACGGGAAAAGTATTCACCTTCGATTCGCAGGGGCACTGCGTGAGTCAAAAAAGCGGGCCGCGCCGGTGGGTTTCCGGCGCGGCCCGCTTAGTATCGCGCATAGATTCGCAAGGTTGCGGCAGCCGGCGGCCTACTTCGCGTCGTAGGCCTCGGCATCCCACCAGTCGAGTTGGGCGATGTTGTCGCGGATGTGCTGGCAGCTCTTGTGGAAGCCCTCGAGCTCGTGCTCGGACAGGTCCAGCGTGTAGACCTCCTCGACGCCCTCGGCACCGATCACGCACGGCAGGGAGGTGAAGATGCCCTCCTCGCCATACTGTCCGGTCATAAGCGTAGAGGCCGAAAGCACGGCGTGCTCGTTGTGCAGCACGGCGGCGCAGACGCGCGCGGCGGAGTTGGCGACGGCGTACTCGGTGCACTGCTTGCCCTGGTAGGTTACATAGCCGCCCTTGCGCGCGAGCTCCTCGATCTCCATGTGGTCGAAGGCATACTTGTCGGGGTTCTCGGCTTGAAGTTCGTTGAGGCTCTTGCCGGCGATGGTTGCGGCCTTAAAGGCGGCAAGCTGGCTAAAGCCGTGCTCGCCGATCATGTAGGCGTCGATGGACTTGGGGCTCACGCCGACCTTCTTGGAGATCTCGGTGCGCAGGCGGGCGGAGTCCAGGCCGCAGCCCGAGCCGATGATCTTCTTGGGATCGTAGCCGGTCAGGTGCCACAGCTCGGTGCACACGACGTCGCAGGGGTTGGAGATGCTCACGAAGATGCCGTCAAAGCCGGCGTCGACGATGCGTTTGGCAAAGGTGCGGGCGGCGTCGGTGGTAAAGAACAGCTCGCCGTCGCGGTTGCCGGCGGCCAGCGCGACCTTGCCGGCGGCGTTGACGATGACGTCGCAGCAGGCAAGCTCCTCGTAGTGGTCGTAGCAGTTGACGATCTTGGTGTTGTACGGGACAAACGAAAGGGAGTCGCGCAGGTCCTGGACCTCGGACGTCACCTTGGCCTGGTTGATATCGCACAGGTACAGCTCATCGGCAATGCCCTGCATGAGCAGACTGTTGGCAACATGTGCTCCTACGTGGCCCTGGCCGACCACACCGATCTTACGCGTCTGGTACATATATGTATCCTTTCGGCCGAGTTTTTCGCGTCGAACCATTGTAGCGTCCTGCTGCCACTTTGCTAGGCTAAAGCGCCATAGATTTTTGGGCATGCCTTAATCTCTACTTTTGGAGTGATTTGGGCCGCTGACGGCATCGCTGGGCGATGTGCTCGCGCGGATGGGGCCGGTCGTTGTACCATAGCTGCAACTGACTCGTAAGGAGCATCCATGCCCATTCGCATCCCCGACGCCCTCCCTGCCGCTGCGCAGCTCGAGAGCGAGAACATCTTTGTCATGACCGAGTACCGCGCGCTGCACCAGGACATCCGCCCGTTGCGCGTGCTCATCCTCAACCTCATGCCCACCAAGATTGCCACCGAGACGCAGATCATGCGCAAACTCTCCAACACGCCGCTGCAGGTGGAAGTGGACCTGCTGCGCACCAAGACGCACGAGGCCACGCACGTGAGCGCCGGCCACCTGGAGACGTTCTACCGCACGTTCGACGACATCCGCGACATCCACTACGACGGCCTGATCATCACGGGCGCGCCGGTGGAACAGATGCCGTTCGAGGAGGTCGACTACTGGCCTGAGCTCTGCCAGATCATGGATTGGTCCACCACGCACGTGCACTCTACGCTGCACATTTGTTGGGGCGCGCAGGCCGGTCTGTACCATCATTACGGTATCCAGAAGTACGACCTACCGGCAAAGGCGAGTGGCGTATTTGAGCATTATCTGGTGAAGCCGCAAAGCCCGCTGGTCCGCGGCTTTGACGACCGTTTCTATGCCGTGCATTCGCGCAACACCGATGTGCGCCGCGAGGACGTGGAGGCCGAGTCGCAGCTTGAGGTCGTGGCCGTGTCCGATGAGGTTGGCCTGTACATCGTCAAGTCGACCGACAGCCGTCGCTTCTTTGTATTTGGCCACCCCGAGTACGATACCGACACGCTGCGCCTGGAGTACGAGCGCGATGTGAAGCGCGGGCTCAACCCGGAGGTGCCGGCGCATTACTTCCCGGGCGACGACCCCACCGCCGAGCCGCGTAACGTCTGGCGCAGCCAGGCTCAGCTGTTCTACACCAACTGGCTCAACTACTACGTCTACCAGACCACGCCCTACGACCTGGCCCGCGCCGGCGAGGAGCACTAGGCCGTCGGGAGGTGCGCCAGCCGTTAGGCGCTGATGATGTGGGGTAGCGGCAGGTCGTGGGCGTCGGTGGGAACGTGGTCGACACGCTGCTCGTCAAAGGCGATGCCGATGATTTGGCATGCGGGCGAGAGCGTGGGCAGGTAGCGGTCATAGCAGCCGCCGCCGTAGCCCAGGCGCGCGCCGGTGCGGTCGAAAGCCACGAGCGGCACGACAACCATGTCGGGCTCGGCGGCGGGCACGATGGGGAAGTGGTCGCTGTCGACGTCCGTGGCTGCGAAGGCCCGCGTGGGGTGGGCGATAAACGGGGCCTCGGATGCATCGCCGGCAGAGACTGCCCGCATGCACATGCGCTGGCCACAAGCCATGGCGTCTGTTGCCGAGAACATGCACGGATAGGCCACGCGCCAGCAGCGTTTGGCGGCCGCAGCGGCAAACGCGGCGGGGTCGACCTCGGAACCCATCGCGGCATAGACGGCAACGGTGCGTTGGCCCGCAGTGCCGCTGGACTCCATCAGCTCAACAAGCCGCGCGCATACAACAGCAGACTTCGCCGCCTGAACATCCAAATCAAGAGCAACGCGCCGGGCAATCACCGCCCGCCGCAACTCGGCCTTATCCATCCCAGCCTCATCTCCCAAACCTACCAAAAAGGGACAGGTTTATTTTGGCAGGTTTTATCTGGGCAAACGCGATATGGGCAGTAAAGCCACCGCAAATATGCCTGTGAACTGCGCCCTTTGTGGTTGTTTGGGCTTATGCGTTAATGCTATAACGCCGCAGCGATTGCTTCAGTCACAAACTTATTGAGTGACTCACCCTTCTTTGCCGCTGCCAGCGCTGCTTGCTTGTGGAGCTCAGAGCCCGTTCTTACGTTGAACGAGCCCTTAAAAGCCCGCTCGGGTTCCTTGCCCTTCTCGGCGCAAAACTCAAGGTAGTCATCGACGGCGTCGTGGAAGCATTGCTCCACTTCTTCAGCCGTGGAGCCTTCAAATACGATTGCGTCTCTAATGCCGGTGACCATACCTGTTAGCACATGCTGCTCGGCATCGAACTCGACTGGGGCGAAATAACCCTTGTATGCCAAAACGTTACTCATGACTACCTCCGACATCTTGCAGAAATCGAACGATGTTTCGAATGGTCCCCGCTGTCAATTCGTCAGATGGATGTGGCGCGTGCATTACGAACATCCTGCCATCTGATGGCCTGTAGAAGCGAACGCGCGATCCGGATGTCTTGCCTTTGTTGTCCATTTCAAAGCCATATGAAGCCATGACTTTTAAAAAATCGGTATACCGATACGTCGAAGGGCAGCTAAGCAGCTGGGCGATGAGTTTATCGGTCCGCGTCATCCCGCCTCACATTCTGCAACTATATCCTAGTTGCAATTTAAGTCCGATGCAAGCACCCCTACTATAGAACATGTGTACGTATAGAACAAGTGTTCGAATCAACACAAAGACACCTGTCCCCTTTGCGGTGGTTTTTGCTGAAGGGCGGGTGTCTGCGCCGGTTTGTCTCGATCTGTAACATCTGGAGCCGATATTGCCGCCTAGATGTTACAGATTGAGACGAAACCGGCGGGACGGGCTGAGCTGCCCCGCCCAAGCGGCGGAAAAGAAAAGGTAGATTTTCAGGCATGTCCCAAAAATCTACCTTTGTGCGTTAGCCGAGCAGGTCGATGACGTTAAAGGCGGCGTTGCTCTTGGCGATGACGTCTCGGCCGCCAAAGACGCAGGTGGGCGACGCGGCTGCGATGCGCGTCACATCGGCGCCGAGCGAGCGCAGCTCACCGGGTGTGGCCGCGAGCATCTGGGCGCGGCGCTCCTCGCGCGCGTGCGGATCGAGCCCGGCCAGGTAGGTCGTGTTGCGGCGCTTGGTGAGCGCGTACGGCTTCACCGGCGCGTCCATGCCGCTCACGCAGCTCACGATAAAGCCCTCAAAGGCAGCCTCGTCGGGCTCAAAGCTGCCGAGCCATGCGCCCGCGCGTTCCACGCGCTCAATCGAAGGATCGACCGCCGGGTCGCGGTAGGTGTAGAACGCCGTCTGGCGCTCGCCAGCAGCGCGGAATCCGCAGCCGTACGCACCGCCCTTCACGCGGATCTCGTTCCACAGATAGTCGTAGGAGAGCGCGTTGGCAGCCACGGCCCAAGCGCCCGTCACGTCGATGCCCAGGCGACGCGGGTCGCACGCGCGCGCCGCAAAGCAGATGTCGCTGGGGATGACAAAAGCCTCGTGGCGGTCGCGCGGCTCCGGCACCACGAGCGTGCCGCTGCCAGCGCCGTCGCCCGCGCCAAGCCCCAGGTCGCCTGCGGCGTCCCAGTACGCGTCAAAGTCCTCGTCGCTGCCGGTAAAGCTCGCCATGCAGCCATCGGCCACAAAGATGCGGCCTGCCAGCTCGGCAAGCTTGGCGCGCAGGCCGCCCAGGCGCTCGTCAAAGTGGTCGAGCAGATTGCGCAGGAACAGATAGAAATCCACGCCCGAAAGCTGCTCGCGCACCACGGCCGAAGGCGAGCTGTAGCTCATCGCGCGACCCAGCGCCGCCGAGTGTCCGTTGTTGATAAAGCCCTGCTCAAGCCCAATGCGAATCTGCGTGAGCACGTCGCGCACGCGGTCGGCGTCGGCATCGAGCAACAGCGTGCTCGACCACACCTCGCGCGGCAGGCTCGCCAGCGCGTCGATCTTTTCGGACAGGGCGCCGGCGCTCACCAGCAGGTAGGGGCGCACGCCGTCCACGTCGGGCTGCGTCATGACCTCGGTCGTAAAGCTCAAAAAGCCCAGCTTGCCGGCGAGTAGGTTGTCGAGTTCCTCGGCCGAATGCTCGCGCGTGGGCAGCTGCTTGAGCAGGCGGCAGAGCAGCGTCACGTAGGGCAGGTCCTCAAATGCGACGCAGCTCAGGTCGAAATACTGCATGGCGTAGGCCAGACGGTTGGTGGAGATGCCGTGACGCAGGCAGGGGATGGGCGCGGTCGTGTCCACAACGAGCGGCGGCTCGGGGCGCGCCTCGCCAATGTCGGACACGCGCAGGCGCGGCAGCGTGGCCTTGTCCTCGGGCGTGTCCTCGGCCTCCTGCGCGGCACGCAGTACGGCCGTGCGCTCGACCACGTCGGCCAGCTCGGCATCGGTCATGGCATCGCGCTTGGCAGCCAGCTCGGCAGCTTCGGCGCCCTCTGCGCCCTCGGCGGCGTCCACCGGCACCAGCTCGACCAGAGCCATGTGGTCGTTCTCCAGCACGAGCTCGCGCAACAGGTCCTCAAAGTAGCTGCCGTCCAGCTCGCCACGAAGCTCCTCGTACACCGGGCCGTACTTGAGCGCCAGCGTCGCAGCGTCGTCATCGTAGAGCCACGTGCTCAGCGCGTCGCACGCAATGGCCACGCCGTCGGCGATACCGTAGTCGCGCTGGCGCAGGTCGTATTCGTTGCTGCTGATGATGGCTTCCAGGCGCTCGCGCGGAACGCCATGTTCGCATAAGTCGCGGCAGGCGTCCTGGAACACGCGGCGCAGCTCGCGCGCCACGCCGGGCTGCGCGTTTTGCAGCATGATGAGCTCGTAGGGCTGCAGGCTCTCGGCCGCCGTGTAGCTCACCACGTTGCCGCCCAGGTCGGCGGACAGAATGGCCTTCTTAACCGGCGCTTCGTTGGAGCCCAGCAGTGCTTCAAACAGGATATCCGCCGCGATCGTGCGTTTGCGGTCGAGCGCGTTGCCCAGCACCAGGCCCAGGCCCACCAGGGCGTTCTCGGGTGTGGTGGCCATCTCGACGCGCTTGTACTCGCAGGTCACGGGCGCCTGCACGCCCAGCGGATTGGGCGCCATCGTGGACGGGTCCTCGCCGGCGGCGACGGCAGCGTCCATGCGGCGGCTCGCGGCACTCGGCTGCGACAGATAGCGCTCGTCCAAAAAGGCCAGGGCGCGGTCCACGTCCAGGTCGCCGTAGAGCGTTATATAAGAGTTGGAAGGATTGTAGTGGCGCGCGTGCGTGTCCAGGAACTGCTCGTAGGTGAGCGCGGGAATCGCGCGCGGGTCGCCACCGCTCTCGTGTGCATAGGCGGTGTCGGGGTAGAGCGCGGCGTTGACGGCGTCGTCCAGCACACTCATGGGGTCGGACAGCGCACCCTTCATCTCGTTGAACACCACGCCGTTATAGCGCAGCGTGCCCTCGCGCAGGCTCGCGGAGCCGCCGTCGCCCTCGCCCTCGACGCTCTCCGGCAGGTCCAGCTCGTAGTGCCAGCCCTCCTGCTCAAAAATGGTCGGCTTGGTATAGATGGCCGGGTTGAACACCGCGTCCAGGTACACGTCCATCAGGTTGTACAGATCCTGCTCGTTGGTGGTGGCAACGGGGTAGATGGTCTTGTCGGGGTAGGTCATGGCGTTGAGAAACGTCTGCATGGAGCTCTTGATCAGGTCGACAAACGGCTCCTTGACGGGGAACTTAGCCGATCCGCACAGCACCGAGTGCTCAAGAATATGGAACACGCCGGTGGAATCGGCCGGCGGCGTCTTAAAGCCAATGGCAAAGGCCTTGTTTTCGTCGTCGCACGCCAGGTACAGCAGGCGAGCGCCCGAGGCGGTGTGGCGCAGCACGTAAGCGTCCGAGTCGAGCTCGGGCACGGTCTCACAGCGCTCGACGGCAAAGCCGTGGCAGGTGGTGCCGGGTACCAGCAGCGCGGCGGCAGCGGCGCGCGGGTCGGTTGAGGTGGTGGGCATATGCAGTCTCCTTTGACGCCCCAGCGGGGGCGAATCGAGTCGAATCCTCGAGAGTATACCCATATGGGGCCGCGGCTCTGCGGCGAACTGAAGACGATGCCGGCGGAATGGGTAAAGGCCCCGCGTGACCGCCGCGCGAGCGTGGAAATTCGGACACACGCCAAACGAGAGTGGATATTCGGACGGACGAGCGAGGATTTCCGGACACCTATCGAACGAGAGTGGATATTTGGACGGAATCTGCCGCAAAAGCCCCAAAAACCGTCCAAATATTCACTCTCGATATCCGACCGTCCGAAAATCCTCGCTCGTCCATCACTCGCGTATCTCTCGTCTCTCATTCGTCTCTAATATGAGAGATGACAGGAAGATGAGAGAAAAATATGAGAGATAACTGAGCAGCAAAGAGGTAGGCAATCATGGTATTGTCTCAATACCGATTGTTCTAACAGCAAAAATATGTATAAATGAAGCAAATGGTAGACATTCCATCTCTATCTATCTCTTATCTCTAAGCCGAGAGATAGAGAGATAAATGAGAGATAATTACGAGAGATAACTGAGAGACGAGGGAAATCTATCCGCGGCATTCTCCGCAGGACCGAGCGAAAGGACGTGCAGATGAACGAAAACGAGCTGACCGGTCTGCTTGAGTCTTTAAGGCGTATGGGCTCGGATGATCTTAACGTCGAAGTGAAGGAGAGCGCCACGACGCTTTCCCGCGACGTATGGGAAACGGTGAGCGCATTCGCGAACACTGCCGGCGGAATCATCGTGCTCGGAGTGAGTGAGCGCGCAGGTTTTGTCCCGGTTGAGAACTTCGAGACCGAGAAAGTGCTCAACCAATTTGTGTCAGGCATGGGTGATGCGGGCGGTCGAGGAAAGCTGGCCAATCCGCCTAAATACACGATCGAGCGAGTGGAGCTTCAGGGCGTCATCGTTCTCGTCATTACGATTGAGGAGCTCGATCCGTCGAGCAAGCCCTGCTATGTCATAGAGCGGGGCGCCCAGGGCGGCAGCTACAAGCGCATCGATGACAAAGATGTGCCGCTTTCATCGACTGAGGTGCTCGCATTGGCGTCATACGGTCGAGCGACTCCGAGCGATCGCGACGCGGTGGCGGGTGCGGGCGCGGACAATCTCGACGAGACGCTGGTCGACCGTACGATAGATCGGGCTTTCTCGTTGACGCCCCGGGCAATGCGCGGCGCGCCGGACAAACAAACGAAGCTGGAGCGCCTAAATATCCTTGATTCCCAGGGCAATGTCACCAAGGCTGGACTCCTAGTTGTGGGCACCTACCCTCAGCAGTTCTATCCCAAGCTCTTCATTGACGTGGCTGTCCATGCGGGAACTCAGAAGGGCATGGCGGGGTCGCTGAGGTTCATGGACCGCACAATCTGTGAGGGAACGTTGGGCGAGATGATCTCGGATGCCGTCGCAGCCGTCGCCAAGAATTTGCGGCGAACCTCGACCGTCCAAGGCGTCTCGCGTGTCGACTCGCTTGAGATTCCCGAGGAGGTTCTGCGCGAGGCAATCGCCAACGCCGTAATCCATCGAGAATACGGGGATCGGTTCTGTGGACAATCGATTGCCGTCGACGTCTTTGACGATCGTGTCGAGGTGACGAATCCTGGCGGCCTTTACGGGGGAAAGACTCGCGAGAACTTGTTTGACGGCAGCTCCCGATGCCGTAACGCGACGCTTGTGAAGCTCATGTCGATTGTCCCGCTGCCGGATGGCGCAGGTTCGCCGGCTGAGGGCAATGGCTCGGGCATCCCGATGATGATCGATGCCATGCGCGCGCATGGTCTGGCCGAGCCCCTGTTCTGCCCGGGATTCGATCGGTTCAAGGTCGTACTTTACCGTTCAAAGATCGAGCCGGTCGATCATGGCGGGGGCTTAATTGTGACGGCACTCAAACACTACGGCGAGCTGGGGACGCGCGAGCTGGCAGAGCACACAGGGCTCACAATTTCCCAGGTTAGGTCGCGCGTCAACGCGCTCATTGCTCAAGGCGAGCTTGAGCCCACGGCGCCGGCGACGAGCCGCAACCGCAAGTATCGACTGTCGGAGCGCGTGGGATAGATGCGTTAGTGGACGAGGCGACCCAATAATCGACCCTCGATTGGCGTCCATTAAGGTAAAGCGGTTGTTGCCCAGTCGACGGTGATGCTAAAGACTCGGCTTACGCCGGCATGGCCCCGAACCCGTCTATCAGGAACAGCCTAAGAACCAGCTTGATGACATTTCCCGGTTTGACTTCTGCCGCGTCAAAGACGTGGCGCTCGGCGAGCTCGCTGCAGTATGCATAGATGTCGCGGATAAGGTCCGCGCCCGAGAGCGTAAACATGTAGCCTGCGTCCGAAAGCGCATTGGGCGCGGCAGGCAACTTGGCCATGTGGCAGAACGTTTGCAGGTCGGGCGCCATAACGTTCTGGTAGTCGAGGTGGCCGTTGGCATCCTGCGCGGCAACCTCCAATTGGCGCACAAAATCCAGCGCCGCCGCTAACACAAAGCTCGGCGTAGGCGCATTGACGTCCTGAGTGGTCGCCACAAGCCTGCCCGCCGCCTGCGTGACAAGCCAAGCGACCTCGCGCTGGCAACGCACGGCCTTGCGCGTAACCGGCTTGATGGACGAAGAAGAAACGCTTCCCTTAGGCGGATTCGAAACAGCCACAAGAACCTCCCATGAACGACCCGGCCCAACAAGCCCGGATGAAACACGTGCTACATCAGTATACAGGGAAGTGGGGTAGCGGGGTACAAGCGCGCCAGCGGCAAACCGAGAGCATCAACGATGTGCCGATCGCGGAATGAGATCTCGTAATAATTGACTCTCGGCCATATTATTGAGGGGCATGACTCGCGTTCGTATGGTTGTAGGTGCTGGCGATGAACGACATTGACCTTGCTGTTCCGTTGATGGATGGACCAAGCTATGACCGCGCCTGCAGTCTCGTGCCTTCCGAATACGTTGAGGCATGGGAGTGGTTTCTGGGTGAGGAACAGCGCGGCGGCGTTTGGACCAGCCTTCCGCACCACACCAAGGAAGATAGTCCTCAGTATCAGTACCGTTTGAGAATTGGCTCGGACTTCTTTCCCGTAACGCGGGATTCAGGGATCTTCTGGCCGGGCCAGGATCGGGTGAAGCAAGATCCCAATAAGATCTTTGCGCTTTCGGTCCATAACTCTAAAAAGAGCTTCTACACCGATGTGCCTCCGCTCTATTTGGATGACGGTACGTGGGTCATTAAGTATTCGGTCCAAGCGCCAGGAGCCGTTGGTTCTCGAGACCAGAATTACAACCGTAAAATGCTCAACTGCATGGAATGTGGCGTCCCAGTCGGAGTCATATTTGCAACCGAGGTGGGCTATAAGGTGCTCGGCCTTGCGTTTGTTGAGCGGTTCGAGCCCGAAAATGGATGGTTTGTTCTGCACGGTCCTGTTCATAAAGGCGGACCGGACCCTCGTTTTGCGCCCGACATGAGTTATCTGAAGCACATACCCGTCGATATTGAGTTTGCCGGACAGGGTGCGACCGACGACGAAAGGGTCCGCTATGCGTTAAGGCGCGAGCGATTGGGGCAGCAATGGTTCCGCAAGCAGCTCGTTGCCGCCTATGATGGCCGTTGCGCGGTGTCGGACTGCGGCGTCAGTGAAGCTCTGGAGGCTGCACATATCGAGAATTACTCGGGACCCAAATCGCAGGTTGCCAGCAACGGTATTCTGCTTCGGCGCGATCTTCATTCCCTATTTGATGCTCACCTGATTTCGTTTGAGCCTGTTTGCGGCGAATATCGGCTGTGCGGATCGTACCTGCTGGATAAGACCGACTACGCTTCCTTTGCGGGTGCGACGCTAAGGCAGCCGGATGAGCGTCAGTGGCGACCCGATACGGTGTTTCTTGAGGCCCATCGCATTGAGTTCGATCGCTCGGAAAAGAAGCGTGAAAAGGCGGGGCTTCTGCCGTATTAGCGTATTTGGCTTTGGCATTCTTTGACGATCGTGTTGTTTGATCGGATCGCGTGGCGATGCAATCTCGCGCACGCCCGCCGGTGCATGCTCTTCCTGATTTGTATAGCGAGAGGGGAGCGTATATGAGCTGGCGAGGCGATATTGCGATGGGGAAGTACGGAAAACTGCCGTGTGCCCTTATAGACAACAATATGTTTCCGAGCGTAGAGGTTGATTGCGCGTCGTTTGTCGTCACCTGCCCTTGCTGCGGCTCGCAAATACCGTGTCTCGACATTCGGTTTATCGATGCGCGCGACAGACTCAGCGACGAAGTGAGAAAACGGACAGGCGTTCATATGCCGGTGTATCCGGAGAAATGCCCTGTTTGTGGCCTCGATATCGTGTACGACGCCGGCGACGAGGGATAGGTGATGCGGAGGAGTTGGCTGTGAGTGTCTTTTGCCTCTACAGATAAATCCCCTCACCGAGTTGCTTGTGGAACTCGGCGTGATGGTCGCGTGCCCAGGTAAAGGGCGCCTGGTCAAAGTCGGTACGCGTGACCGGGACGCCAAAGACGCCGGCAACTTCGACGCGTATAAACTCCAGTGCCGGCAGCTTGTTGATGGCAGTGAGGGCAAACGGGGACGAGGGCTCCTCGAACAGATAGCGGCTGCCTTGCAGCGCGTCGCAACTGGTGCACGTGTTGCCGAGCGACGGGGCTTTGGAGGCTCGCGCGCCTACGGGCTTGTAGCCGCAGCGCTTATGAAGGTAGTCGCGGATCTCGCCCGGTACGCAGCCAAGAGCGGGCATGATGGCGAGTGCGTTGGCGTTGGCCGTGTCGATGGCAATGTACCCGGCTTCGTTGGGCGCGTGCGCGATGGCGATGCTCTCGTCGTTATCGGTTCGATAGGGAATGCCGAAGGCTGCGACCGAGGTCTCTTTGTGACACTTCCAGCACTCGCGCTTGCCCAGTACTAGATATATATACGGCGCTGAGGGGTCGGATCGGTCAACACCGGGCAGCCACTCGGCAAAGGGCTCGGGGTTGACGCCGCTGGGTACATACCAGATCTTCTTGGTCCGGTCCCATTTGGCGCCCAGCGCCTTGGCTTCTTCTTTGTGCGAAAAGGGGACATCGAGCTCGGTGCGCATGGCGGCTCCTTGGTGCTGCAGGTGCAAGTGGCTCAAGGATACCGCAGGGCGCAGACATCGCGGCGTTTTGCTGAGAAGTTGCGGTGCGGACTGATTGGTTATGCCGATGAATAGATCGGCAAGTAGATGGTCGGCTTTTGGCTAGTTGGGCGGTTGGAGCTGCCAGCTGATTTGGCGACATAAAACAAAACAGCCCAGAGGACATAGCCTCTGAGCTGCGAACATTTGGTGGGCGTTAGAAGATTTGAACTTCTGACCTCTTCCGTGTCAGGGAAGCGCTCTCCCCCTGAGCTAAACGCCCGATCAAGGGTGCGCAAGCGCGCAAGGGATAATATAACGGAGCCTGAACTCGGTGGCAAGAACATTTTTAAAAATCGCTTACATTGTGGAATTCGGGGGCTTTGTCGCATCCATTTCAAAAGAGCCTGCTGCCGCGATTTGGCTGTCGCATAATGCAAGGCCATTGCGGTATCGAGCTATGGAAAGACGCCTGCGGAATTGTCCTACCGATAAGCGGACAAGCCTCCAGCTGGTGACTTCGCCGTGGTAAGGTAAGCCGAATTGTTTCCAGGCTGTTTCGGGGGAGTGGAATGAGCAAAGAGTGTGTCGAGCAGGTCGAAGGCGCAGGGGCTTCGGTGCCGATGACCGATATATCGAACATTGATGTGCCCGAGGGCACCGACGAGCTCAGCCGCAACACCCGTCGCGCATGGCGCGACCGCCTGAACAGCGCTTCGACGCGCAAGATGATCACGGGCGTCTTGGCTACGCTGGTAGGCGGTTCGTTTTGGGGCTTCTCGGGCACCAGCGCGAGTTTTTTGTTCGATACCTACCATGTCGATACGCTGTGGCTTATGAGCGTGCGTCAGATTCTCGCCGGCCTGCTCTTTATGGCTGTGGTTGTCACGCGCGACCGCGCACGCCTGGTCAAGCTTTGGACGACGCCCGCTGATCGCAAGCAGCTGCTGCTCTTTACCGCTTTTGGCCTGCTGTTCAACCAGTTTTGCTATCTTTCGGCCGTGCGCCTGACGAACGCCGGAACCGCGACGGTGCTCCAGTGCCTGCAGCTCGTTATCATCATGGGCTACGCCTGCGTGACCGATCGCCGTATGCCGCGTACTCGCGAAGTCATCGGCATTGGCCTGGCTCTGGGTGGAACCTTTTTAATCGCCACCGGCGGCGACCCCACCAGCCTGAATATCTCGCCGCTTGGCCTGGCAGCAGGTCTTATGTGTGCGGTCAGCGCCGCGTGTATGGCGGTGATTCCCGCCAAGATCCTGCCCGAATACGGCAGCCCCATCGTCACGGGCTCGGCAATGCTCACGGCGGGCGTGGTCTCGTGCGTCTTCGTGCAGCCCTGGGCGCATATGCCGGCGCTCGACGCTGCCGGCATCGAGGCGCTCGCGGTGTTCGTGGTTATCGGCTCGTTTTTTGCTTACATGCTTTATATGCAGGGCGTTAAGGACATCGGCTCGGTGCGCGCGAGCCTCATCGGAACTGTGGAGCCGGTTTCGGCGACCATCACCAGCGCCGTTATGCTGGGGACGGTGTTTTTGCCGACCGACCTTATCGGCTTTGTCATGATCATCGTGATGATGTTCCTCACGGTGTAGCTAGCGCCGCTGCCAAGACGGAAAAGGTGTTGTGCCGCATTTTCGCCAATTGATGTCCGTGTCTGGAGTTTAGCTGTCGATGCTCAAAATGCCATAAACTAGTAACGTTATGGACTTTTTCATTGCGACTCAATTGCGAGGATTTCTTTATGGCTGGTAATCACTTTAAGGGCAGCGATAGCGGCCGCCCTGCAGTTCCGCCGCGTCCGAACGGGGCTGGTAAGGCCGGCACGCCGGGCGGCGCTGGACGGGGCGGTTCCGGTAAGCGCGTGTCCCCGGGCGAGACGGCGATGTTTACCGCTCTGTACGAGCAGTCTCAAAAGGCAAAAAAGACCGGCCGTGCAAGAGGAAATGTCTTTGCGGGCGGTGCAACCTCTGCGTCGCAGCCGAGCGGGGCTCCTTCGGTACCTGCGAACAACGCAGGTGCTGCCAACGCCGCGAATGGCGCCGGCAACGTTAATGCCGGCAAGGCCGACAACAATACTCCCTCTGCCGGTGGCGCGGGGCTTACGGGTAACCTCGGCACGATTTACACCGGCGCCTCCGAGACAGGCACGTTCGCCCGCCTGGATGATAGCGGTGCCGAGTTTGCGGGCTCGGGTTCCAAGGAAGATTATTACGATTTTGGCTTGAACTACGGTAGCGATGCTTCGTCGAGTTCGACCTCTGACGGTCTGGTCCGTCATCGCCATCGCAAGGGCGAGCGCAAAAAGCGTCACACCGGCGCCATTATTGCCGCTGTAGTCGCGGTGCTTCTCGTTGCGCTTGGCGCAAGCGGCTTTATGCTGCTTAACTCGGCAAAGACCGTAAAGAGCGAAGCGAAGGAGGCTGTCGAGATCGTCGGTGGCCTTAAGGACAAGGTCACGTCGGGCGATTTTTCGACGCTGCCTGACGACGCGAAGAAGATCGATGAGCTCTGTAACAGCATGAAGGCGGAGACCTCGAGCCCGCTGTGGACGGCGGCTTCGTTTATCCCGGTGTATGGCAGCGATATCAATGCGGCCCGCACCATGATTGACGCCCTGTCCGATGTCTCGAGCAATGCGCTGGTTCCCATGGCCGATAACCTTTCGCAGGCTACGCCCGGCAAGCTGTTCCAGGACGGCATGATTAACGTGTCCGCGCTGCAGGCGGTCGCCGATTCGCTTTCCAGCAGCTCGAAGGTGTTCAAGAGCGCCAACGAGAAGGTCCAGGGCATTGGCGATACTCATATTTCCCAGGTGACCGAGCTGGTCGATAAGGCCAAGGACGGCTTTGCCACCCTCAACGGCGCGGTTGACGCGGCGGAGAAGGTCGCCCCCGTCCTTCCCCAGATGCTCGGCGCCAACGGCCAGACGCGCAACTACCTTATGTACGCCATGAACAACGTCGAGATTCGTGCCTGCGGCGGCTTTGGCGGTTCGCAGGGCCTGATTTCGGTCACCGACGGTCAGATGTCGATTGGCGAGTTTGTTCCCCGCATTGGACTCAGCGAGGATGAGGCGGTCGAGAGCGTCGACGAAGAGGATGAGGCGCTGTTCGGCAACCACAGCAACCTGTACAACTCGGGCAATACCTATTCGCCTGATTGGCCCCGCAACTCGCAGCGTGTCGCCGCGCTGTGGAAGTCCCAGTATGGACAGGACGTTGATGGCGTCATCGGTATCGACCCGGTGTTCCTGCAGTATCTGCTGGGCCTGGTCGGTAACGTGTCACTGCCCGACGGAACGGTTGTCGACGGCACCAACGCCGCAAAGGTCCTCATGCACGATGTGTACTGGAACTATCCGGTCGAGGAGTCGGACGGCATCTTTGCATCCGTCGCCAGCGCTGCCTTCGACAAGGTCCTTGGCGGTATCGGCGATGTCGATGTTACGAAGCTTGTCAGCGCCGTTGAGCGCGGTGCCGAAGAGGGCCGCCTGATCGCGTGGATGAGAAACGATGATGAGCAGAATGCCATCAAAGAGACGGGCATTGACGCTTCGCTGCCCGATCCGGATGATCCGAGTGCCGATCCCGTTGCCGGCGTTTACTTTAACAACCTGAGCTTCTCCAAGCTCGACTGGTATCTGAACGCCGACACTCAGATTGGTCAGGGCGTGAAGAACGGCGACGGCACGTGCTCCTATCGCATCACCGTTACCCTGACGAACATCATGACGCAGGAGGAGGCTGGCAAGCTGCCCGACTACGTTGCGGCGAGCGCGCCCGATGCCGCGCGTGACGACGAGCGTCTGAATGTCTCGTTGTTTGCCCCGACGGGTGGCAACATCAGTGACCTTACGGTTGAGGGTACCCAGTTTGGTCTTGGTGCCGCTACGTGGCATGGAATCCCCTTCTATTCGGGCACCGTTGACCTGCATGCTGGCGAGACGACGACGATCACGTATACGCTGACCACGTCGGCCGAGGCGGGGGACAAGCCTCTTACGCTGCGTCAGACCCCTACATGCCAGGCGGCTCGCGACAGCGCGTCGGCGTAGGGTTTTTCTGGTAGCGCAGATAATCGAGTACCATTTTGGGGCGGACAGGCAATCTGTCCGCCCCTATTTTGTAAGGAGAGCGCATGAAGTACTTTGGCACCGACGGCTTTCGCGGTGAGGCCAACGTTGGGCTGACGGTAGAGCACGCTTATAAGATTGGCCGTTTTGTGGGCTGGTATTACGGCGCCAACCGCGAGCGCAAGGCACGCGTCATCGTGGGCAAGGACACGCGTCGCTCGAGTTATATGTTCGAGGCGGCGCTGGTGAGCGGTCTGGTCGCGAGCGGTGCGGACGCCTATATGCTGCACGTGATCCCCACGCCGGGCGTGGCGCATCAGACCGTGGAGGGCTGCTTCGATTGCGGCATCATGATCAGCGCGAGCCACAACCCGTTTTGCGATAACGGCATTAAGCTCGTCAACAGCGACGGCTTTAAGATGGACGAGGACGTACTGGAGCTCATCGAGGACTACATCGATGGCAAGAGCGAGGTGCCGCTGGCCACGGGCAACCACATCGGCGCCACGGTGGACTACATGCAGGGCCGCAACCGCTACATTGCTTCGCTCATCGCCAGCGCGAACTTTTCGCTGCAGGGCGTCAAGATCGGTATCGACTGCGCCAACGGCTCGGCTTCCTCGGTGGCCAAGCCGGTGTTCGACGCGCTGGGCGCTGACGTGCGCGTGATCAACGCCGCGCCCGATGGTTTTAACATCAACGTCGACTGCGGCTCCACGCATATGGAGCGTCTGCAGCGCCATGTGGTGGAGCAGGGCCTGGACGTGGGTTTTGCCTACGACGGCGATGCCGACCGCTGCCTGGCCGTGGATGAGCGCGGTCGCGTGGTAGACGGCGACCAGATCCTGTACGTGTGCGGCGTGTATCTGAACAAGCACGGGCGACTCTCGGGCGGTACCGTGGTGCCGACGATTGCCAGCAACTTTGGCCTGGTCAAGTCGCTGGAGCTTGCCGGTCTGAGCGCCGTGACCAGCGGCGTGGGCGACCGTCACGTGTATGCCAAGATGCGCGAGGGCGGCTACAGCCTGGGCGGCGAGCAGACGGGCCATACGATCTTTGGCGATATCGAGCGCACGGGCGACGGCATTATGACCTCGCTGCGCGTGATGGAAGTGATTCGTGCCGAGCGCGAGACGCTCTCGCAGCTCACGGCTCCGTGCAAGCTGCTGCCGCAGGCGCAGGTGGCCGTGCGCGTGGCGGACAAGGACGCCGCGCTCGAGAACATGGGCGTGCAGAACGCCATCGCCGAGGCCGAGATTGCGCTGGCAGGCGAGGGCCGCGTGCTCGTGCGCAAGAGCGGAACCGAGTCGGTTATCCGCGTGCTGGCCGAGGCGCCCGACCAAGCATCTGCCGATGCCGCCATGAAGCGCATCGCAAGTGCTCTGGAGGCTTTTTAGTTACGCGGTTTTACCAAACCGCGTAACTGCTCGACGCTGTAGTCATTGGGGACGTTCTTAAACGACTAGGTGAAAAAAGGGGGCGCTGCGGATTGGTTCCGCGGCGCCCCCTTTGCGTTGGCGTGTCGGTTATGCCTTACAGCTGGTACAGCGTGGTGAACTTGTCCTGCAGGTAGCTGCAGTAGTAGCGGGCGTCAAAGTCCATGCCGCAGGCGCCCTTGATGAGCTCCGGCGCGTCCTTGGCGCGGCCCCACTGCCAAATGTGCTCGCCCAGCCAGGCACGGACGGGCGCCAGGTCGCCGCTCGCACAGGCGCCGTTAAGGTCGACACCGTCGCGGCACATGGCCGGCACAAACATGGCATCGTAGGCACTGCCCAGCGCATACGTGGGGAAGTAGCCAAACGAGCCGCCGCTCCAGTGCGTATCCTGTAGGCAGCCGTGCGTGTCGTCGGGAACGGGAATGCCCAGGTACTCATCCATGAAGCGGTTCCAAAGCGCGGGGATGTCCTTGGCCGTGGCCTCGCCGGCAAACAGCATGCGCTCGATCTGGTAGCGCACCATAACGTGCAGCGGGTAGGTGAGCTCGTCGGCCTCGGTACGGATCAGCGACGGCTGGGCGATGTTCACGGCGTGGTAGAGCGCATCTTCGTCCACGTTGCCGTAGACCTCGGGCGCGTGACGGCGCAACACCTCGAGCAGCGGCCCCATAAAGGCGCGGCTGCGGCCAACGGTGTTCTCAAAGAAGCGGCTCTGGCTCTCGTGGATGCCCATGGAGGTGCCGCCCTCCAGGCACGTGCGCGCGTAGGCGGGGTTCACGCCCAGCTCGTACATGGTGTGACCGGCCTCGTGGATGATGCTGTAGACGTTGGAGATGCAGTCGTCCTCGTAGATGTGCGTGGCGATGCGCGCGTCACCCACGGCAAAGCCCTCGCTAAACGGATGCTCGGTAAAGGCGAGCGTGGTGTCGTCCAGGTTAAGGCCGACGAGCTTCATCAGGTCGAAGCTCATGGCACGCTGGGCGGCTTCGGGCACGCGGGCATGCAAAAAGTCGGCAGCGGGCTGCTGACCGCGCTCGCCGATGGCGTGAACGAGCGGCACGACCGTGGCCTTAACCTCCTCGCAAAATGCGTCGAAGCTCTCGGTGGAAAGGCCGCGCTCGTACTGGTCGAGCCACACGTCGTATGGGTCGCGCTTGGGGTCCATGAGCTCGGCCTGATGCTTGAGCTGGCTGACGATCTTGTCCACATAGGGCTCAAAGCTCGCCCAGTCATTGGCCGTTTTGGCCTTGTGCCACACGGCGTCGGCCTCGCAGGTGAGCCTGGTCCAGGCCTCGGCTTCTTCGGTGGGAATGGCGCTTGCCTCGCGCTGGTCGCGGCCGAGCACGCGAATCTCGTCGAGCAGCTGCGGGTCGTCGATCTTGCCGCCTGCAACCGTCTCACGCGCGAGAGAGCGCACGAGCTCAACGGACTTTTTGCTGGTCAGGAGCTTGTGATGTTCGCCGGCAAGGGTGCCCATAGCATCGGCGCGGGCCGCGGCGCCGTTGGCGGGGGCAATCGTCGCGCCATCGAACTCGGCAATCTTGAGCAGGTACTCGCGGGTCCACAGTTTGCCTTCGAGCTTGCGGAGCTTCTTGATGCCCTTGCCCGCCTTGGCGCTCTTAGAGGCCTTGGCCACGGCGGCCTTGGCCTTCTTATCGAGTTTCTTTCCCATACCTATATCCTTGATCTCGCAGACCGGACGCCACGGGTAGGCGTGCGGCCAGTTTGCACAGCTACCCGTCTTGTACCCAGTGTGAACAAAACGGAACGCGGCGATATGCTCGCAGAATGTGTTATCCTATAGCCCAATGCGTTGACGGAGAGGGTTTGCCCGCCGCGTCGCCGGCAAGAGAGGGAAGGTCATGGGCTGCAAGCCTTCCTGCGGTGGCAAGGGCCAAGCGTTCACTCCCGAGCAGCGACCTCAACGGGCGCGCGGCCAGCGGCGGCGAAGCCCCAGTAGGGAAGCCGTGAGCCTCGCGACAAGGGGCGCAGAGTGGGCGCGGCGGGCCAGACATCCGCCGGGTCAAACAAGGTGGTACCGCGGAATTCAACCGTCCTTGGGCAATGCACATGCCCGAGGGCGGTTTTTTGTTACCGAACCGGGCCGCGTTTTCGCAGCGCCAAGCGGCATCGGTCGTCCCGGCAGGCGAATGCGCGAGAGACGAAAGGGAAGACATGAGTCTGATTGATGATCTGGTCAAACTCGAGGAAGAGGCCAAGGAGCTCGTCGCAGGCGCCGACGACGCCGCCAAGCTCGAGGCTGCGCGCGTTGAGCTGCTCGGCCGCAAGGGTCGTATTACCGGCCTGATGCGTATGATGGGCAAGCTCGCCCCCGAGGATCGTCCCGTGATGGGCAAGCGCGCCAACGAGATGCGCCAGCTGATCGAGGGCATGCTCGACGAGCGCACCACCGAGATGAAGGCCGCCGCCCTCAAGCACGCACTTGAGCACGAGGCCGTCGACATCACGCTGCCGGGCATCCGTCCGCAGATCGGTCACCAGCACCTGATCAAGCAGATCATCGAGGAGGCCGAGGACATCTTCTGCGGCATCGGCTACACCGTCGAGTCCGGCCCCATGGTCGACACCTCCTATTACAACTTCACTGCGCTCAATGCTCCCATGGATCACCCGAGCCGCTCGGCCCGCGATACCTTCTACGTGGTCGACAACAACCCCGGCAGCGTCGCGCACCCTGAGGCTCACGCCCACGGCGAGTCCGATGTGCTGCTGCGCACCCAGACCTCGGGCGTGCAGATCCACACCATGGAGTCGCAGAAGCCGCCCATCTACATGATCTGCCCGGGCACCGTCTACCGTCCCGACACGGCCGATGCCTGCCACCTGCCTCAGTTCAACCAGATCGAGGGCCTGGTCGTCGACGAAGGTATCACCTTTGGCGACCTTAAGGGTACGCTCGACTACTTTGTTAAATGCATGTTTGGCGAGGACCGCAAGACGCGTTACCGCCCGCATTTCTTCCCCTTCACCGAGCCTAGCTGCGAGGTGGACGTGAGCTGCCACGTGTGCGGCGGCAAGGGCTGCAACTTCTGCAAGCACAGCGGCTGGATCGAGATCCTGGGCTGCGGCATGGTCGACCCCAACGTCCTGATCAACTGCGGCATCGATCCCGAGAAGTACACCGGCTTCGCCTTTGGTATTGGCGCCGAGCGCGTCGCGGCCCTGCGCTACGACCTGCCCGACCTCAGAACTCTCATGACGGGCGATATGCGCTTCTTGAATCAGTTCTAGGCTGCGGCTTGCCCAAGCACGGCACCTCGGCGCTCATTCGTCGCTTGCGTACCAAAGTACGCGGCGCTCCTCTTTCGGGCCGATCTGCCGCACTTGGACAACCCTCGCTTTGTAAGGAATGTTCACAAAGTTGAAGTTTCCACCTGCATTTCTTCGCAGGCTTTCAGTATGAAAGGAGAGCTAGATGCGTGTTTCTTACGACTGGCTCAAGACCATGATCGATATTCCGGAGGATCCCAAGACTCTTTCGGACGAATATATCCGTACCGGCACCGAGGTCGAGGCGATCGACACCGTGGGCGAGTCCTTCGACCACGTGGTGACCGCCAAGGTGCTCACCAAGACCCTGCACCCCGATAGTGACCACATGTATGTGTGCTCGGTCGATGTGGGCGACAAGAATCTCGACGCCGACGGCAACCCCGCTCCGCTGCAGATCGTCTGCGGCGCGCAGAACTTCGAGGCCGGCGACCACATCGTCACGGCCATGATCGGCGCAGTTCTGCCCGGCGACGTCAAGATCAAGAAGAGCAAGCTTCGCGGTGTCGTGTCCATGGGCATGAACTGCTCCGCGCGCGAGCTCGGTCTGGGCGGCGACCACTCCGGCATTATGATCCTGCCCGAGGATACGCCCTGCGGCATGCCGTTTGCCGAGTATGTGGGCTCGAGCGACACCGTGCTCGACTGCGAGATCACGCCCAACCGCCCCGACTGCCTGTCCATGATCGGCATGGCCCGCGAGACCGGTGCCATCTTCGATCGCGATTTCCACGTTGAGCTGCCCGCCATCAAGGCCGAGACCGGCCGCGCGACTGACGACGAGCTTTCGGTCGAGATTGCCGACGAAGGCCTGTGCGACCGCTACGTCGCCCGCATCGTGCGCAACGTGAAGGTCGGCCCGTCGCCCGACTGGATGGTCAAGCGCCTCAACGCCCTGGGCGTGCGCCCGCACAACAACATCGTCGACATCACCAACTATGTGATGATGCTCACCGGTCAGCCGCTGCACGCCTTTGACCTGTCTACCTTTGCCGAGCGCGATGGTCATCGCCGCGTGGTGGTTCGCGCCGCCCAGCAGGACGAGAAGTTCACGACCCTTGACGGCGAGGAGCGCACGCTCGACGCCGGCATGGGCCTTATCACCGACGGCGAGCGTCCCGTGGCGTTGGCCGGCGTTATGGGCGGCATGGATTCCGAGATCGAGGACGACACCGTCGACGTGATGGTCGAGAGCGCCTGCTTCAACGCCGGTCGCACCTCGCACACCAGCCGCGACCTGTCGCTGATCTCCGACGCCTCCATTCGCTTTGAGCGCCAGGTCGACGAGACCGGCTGCGTGGATGTCGCCAACGTTACCTGCGCGCTCATCGAGCAGATCGCCGGCGGCGAGGTCGCCCCCGGCTATGTGGACGTGTTCCCCGCGCCCAAGACCATCGACAGCATCAAGCTGCGCTTGGCCCGCGTGCACGCCATCTGCGGCGCCGACATCGAGCCCGACTTTATCGAGCGCTCGCTCACCCGCCTGGGCTGCACCGTCGAGCGCGACGGCGAGGACTTTATGGTCACCCCGCCGAGCTTCCGTCCCGACCTGCCGCGCGAGATTGACCTGATCGAGGAGGTCCTGCGCCTGTGGGGCATGGGTCGCGTCACGGCGACCATCCCGGCTGCCAAGAACCACATCGGCGGTCTGACGCGCGAGCAGAAGCTTACCCGCAAGGTCGGCGAGATCCTGCGCGCCTGTGGCCTCAACGAGACCACGACCTTTGGCTTTGCCGCCCCGGGCGACCTGGAGAAGATCGGCATGTCCACCGAGGGCCGCGGCTGCCCCGTGGTGCTCATGAACCCGCTGGTGGCCGAGCAGACCGAGATGCGCCGCTCGCTGCTGCCGGGCCTGCTGCAGTCTGTGGCCTATAACGAGGCCCACGGCACGCCCAACGTGCACCTGTACGAGGTCGGCAGCCTGTTCCACGGCCGCGAGAACGCCAGCCTACCCAAGGAGACCAAGTCCGTGGCGGGTGTGCTCTCGGGCCAGTGGAGCGAGCAGTCTTGGAGCATGAAGTACCGTAAGCTGCGTTTCTTCTTTGGCAAGGGCATCGTCGAGGAGCTGCTCGCCCAGCTGCGCATCGAGAAGGTTCGCTTCCGTCCCGTCGAGGGCGAGGGCTATGCCTTCCTGCAGCCGGGTCGCGCCGCCGAGGTCCTGTCCGGCGGCACCGTGCTGGGCTGGGTCGGCGAGATTCACCCCGAGGCGCGCGAGGCGATGGGCATCGATGAGGTCGTCGTTGCCTTTGAGCTCGATCTGGACAAGCTGATCAAGGGCGCTCGCAACCAGGAGAACTACCGCGAGTTCTCGCAGTATCCGGCTGTTGAGCACGACCTGGCTATCGTGGTCGATAACTCCGTGACCTGCGAGGATCTTGAGCGCCGCATTACCAGCGCCGGTGGCAAGCTGCTCGAGGGCGTGCGCCTGTTCGACGTCTACCGCGACCCGGTCCGCGTGGGCGTGGGCAAGAAGTCCATGGCCTTTGCGCTTACGTATCGCTCCGACGACCACACACTCACCAGCGAAGAGGTCGAAAAAGCACACCAGAAGATCGTCACCAAGGTGTGCAAGGGCGTAAACGGCGAGGTCCGCGGATAGGTCCTGCACTGGGATATGGGTCGGCGGTGGCTGCCGCCGAGTCCTACGTGACCGCTATGCTCGGTATGAGGCACCGTTGAGCCTGTATATATGACACGCGCATTACATAACGGCGTGCTGCTTTGTCGGCAGTGCGCCGTTTTGCTATGATAGCCCGCGTCGTGTTACGAATTTGACAATACGTAACACTGTCAAGGTGATTTAAGCGGCGTTGCAATTCTGTGCGCCGACAACCGGGAGGCGTACATGCACATTCCAGATAACTATCTGTCCCCGCAGACCGATGCCGTCATGGCGGTGGCGATGGTGCCCGTTTGGGTTCACTGCATCAAGAAGGTGCGTGCCACGCTCGATCGCGAGCATATGGCGTTCCTGGGCATCTGCGCCGCATTCTCCTTCTTGCTCATGATGTTCAACGTGCCGCTGCCCGGCGGCACCACAGGTCACGCCGTCGGCGGCGCGCTCATCGCGCTGCTGCTGGGCCCCGAGGCCGCGGCTATCGCTGTCTCGGTCGCGCTGGCGCTGCAGGCGCTGCTATTTGGCGACGGCGGCGTTCTGTCGTTTGGCGCCAACTGCTTTAACATGGCCTTTGTGCTGCCGTTTGCCGCAGCCATCGTGTTCCGCGCGCTTAACAGCCGTTTGCAAGACAAGAGCTGGGGCACCTCGGTTTCGGCCATCGTAAGCGGCTGGGTCGGCCTGTGCCTGGCGGCCCTGTGCGCAGCAATCGAGTTTGGTATTCAGCCGATGCTTTTCACGAATGCTTCGGGCGCTCCGCTGTACTGCCCCTTCCCGCTGTCCATTGCCATTCCGGCTATGATGATTCCGCATATGTTGGTTGCCGGCGTGGTCGAGGGCGTGGCGACGGCCGCCATCTACGGTTTCATTAAGAAGACGGCGCCGAGCGTTATCGTCGGGCCCGAGGCCGTCGATGGCCAGCTTGCTGCCGAGGGCACTGCTGCTAAGAAGACCTCGCTGGTCCCCACGCTCATCCTGGTCGCCGTGCTTGTCGTGGCTACGCCGCTCGGCTTGCTTGCTACCGGTGACGCCTGGGGCGAGTGGGACGCTGAGGGCGCCGCGACTGCCGTTCAGGAGGCTGGTGACGACAGTCTGCAGGCTTCGGTCGGTCTCGACACCCCGACCTTTGCCGATGCGCTGCCTACGGGTGATTACCTGCAGGCCTATTCCGAGGAGCAGGGTCTCGGCTTTGCCGGTCAGGCTGCCATGTATATCCTGTCCGGCGTGATTGGCGTGGCGGTGCTCACCATCGCATTCCGTCTGATCTCGCTGACGGTCAAGGAAAGCGGTGCCCATGGCGATGGTCGAGCTGCCTAGCTGGCTTGCGGTCGAGCAGCGTTACGAGCCCACGGGCGCTCGTCATCGCGTGATGCAAAAGAACGTCCTGCACCTGGCGAGCCTGCTTGAGCGGGTTCGCCTGGGTGGAGGCGCGCACGAGGGCGGGTCGATGGTCGACCGCGCCCTTTCTTGCGTTTCGGCTCCGGTGCGCCTGGTGGGGATATTCGTTTGCGTCCTGTGCGTGTGCCTGACACAAAGCCCGCTGTACCTCATGTTGATGGCGGCCATTGCGCTGGTGCTCGTTGCCGTGCGTCCCGTACGCGGGCTGCGCGCGACCTTTGTGCCGGCGCTTGGCGCCGCGGGGCTCGCAGTGGTTTTGGCGCTGCCTGCCCTGCTGCTGGGTGCTTCCGCTACGGGCGCCATGCTCAAGATTGCGCTCAAGACCTTCATTAATGTGTCGCTGGTGCTGGGCGTTTCGTGGACCCTCACGTGGAGCCGCATGTCGGCGGCGCTCAAGATGCTGCATCTACCCGACGAAGTTATCTTTACGTTTGATATGGCGCTCAAGCACATCGAGGTGCTGGGTCGTACGGCGCACGATCTGTGCGAATCGGTCATGCTGCGCAGCGTTGGCCGTGCGCCCGAGGGATTTTCGCGTACCGATTCGATCGCGGGTATCATGGGCATGACCTTTATCAAGGCGATGAAATGCAGCCGCGCGATGGACGAGGCTATGCTTTGCCGCGGCTTTGCCGGTGCGTATCCGGCTCCCGCGCGCGCCAGGTTTGGCTGGCGCGATGCGGCCTATGCGGCCGGCGTGGCGCTGCTGACAGTGTTGTGCGCCGTGCTGTAGGCGCTGCTGGTTCCGACTGGGAATGCAAATGGGGAAGGGCGACGTTTTGACGATCGATATGAATAGTGCGGCGGGCACGAACGGTGTGGGCGGCGCCGAGGTCGTTCCGCTCATCGAGCTGCGCGACGTGGTGTTCTCCTATGCGGGGCATACGGTTGTCGATGGCGTGTCGCTGCAGGTCGATCGTGGTGAACTCGTTGCCCTGCTCGGTCCCAACGGCTGCGGCAAGACGACGATTATGCGTCTTATTAACGGCCTTGAACTCGCGGACGCAGGGGCATACCTGTTTGACGGGCACGTGGTCGATGCGGCGTATCTGAAGGATTCTGCTGCTGCTCAGAAGTTCCACCAGCGCGTGGGCTTCGTATTCCAAAACGCCGATGCCCAGTTGTTCTGCGCCACGGTGGGCGAGGAAGTTGCTTTTGGTCCCGCGCAGATGGGTCTGCCGGCAGACGAGCTCGAGCGCCGCGTGCGCGATGCCATGGGGCTGTTCCAGGTTGCCGACCTTGCCGACGCCTCTCCCTATCAGCTCTCGGGCGGGCAAAAGAAGCGTGTTGCGCTGGCTGCGGTGGTGTCGATGAACCCGGATATCTTGGTCCTCGACGAGCCTACCAATGGGCTCGACGAGGATTCATGCGACATCGTGGTCAATTTCTTGCTGGCTTATGTCGCGGCGGGTAAGACGGTCTTGATGAGCACGCATCACCAGGATTTGGTGCGACGCCTGGGTGCCCGTGCAATCTATATCGATCGATATCACCATGTGGTCGAGGCATCTTCGTCGTCGTATGGAACCGAAAGCGGTGCTACGGACTAGTTGCTGCGTAGAGCGTGCGTAGCCGTCCGCGCGGCTTTGCCGTGATGGTATAGTTATCCAGGTTTTTTATGGGGGTGGCTATGCCAAGCTGGAACATTCATATCGCTCAGACGGAGCGTTTGCTGGAGCGCACCGGTGCGCTTGCCAATAGCGTGCGCGACCGCAATGCCTTTTTGTTTGGCTGCGTGGTTCCGGATATCTTCGTGGGCTATATGGTCCCTGGCATCGCCGATCCCATCCCGTACCGCATTACGCACTTTGCAAAGCCCGAGCCTATCCCTAAGCCTCGTGAGCATGAGTTCTGGGATACCTATGTGGCACCGTTGCTTAAAAGTTCGCCCACCGGTGCGCCAGCCGCGGCGACCTCGATTATCGAGGAGCGCGAGCGACTGAATCGCGTGCACTATCCCCAGCGCTACAGGGATGCCGAGCCGGTTGTCGGTCCCGGCGCTCGTGAGTTCTCGCTTGCGTCCGAGGACGTGGCGCAGTCGTTGCTCGATTTGACGCTGGGTGTCTGGTCGCATCTGGTGGCCGATACCGTATGGAATACGCGCGTGAATCAGTACCTGGAGGCGCACGGCGGCAAGCCGTGCGAGGAGTTCCGCATTAAAAAGCAAGGCGACTTTGACTGGTTTGGCAAGACGCTCGGCATTGTTTCGATTCCGCGTGCGACCGATCGCCTGTATACCGCTGCGACGCGTTTTGGGCAGTATCCCATCCATAAAGAGTATGTGCTCAAGACCATCGGCGTCATGCACGAGATTGTACGCGAAAACCCCGGCGATCCCGACCATCCGCCATACCGCCTGCTGACCGAGGAATTCTTCGACGCGACGTTTACCGAGGTCATCGAGCTAACCGAGGCGGGATTTGCGGCTCGCGTTGCCGCTTCTGACGTCCCCGCAGCCCCTCTGATCGCTAGCTGCTAGCCGGCCGGCTTGACGGTGAACAGTTCACCCCAATTGACCAACAGCTCCCGTCGCAGGGTTTCTGCGGCGGTGCGTTCCTGATCGGTCTTTGGGATGTAGGGGAGCCCCGCCTTTTTATGAATGAGCTCGGCGATGTTGTTAAAGCTCTTCGTGTCCTTGATTTGCTCATAGGTTATCTGGATAACGTCATAGCCCATGCTTGTGAGGGCGGTGGTTCGCTCGGCATCGGAGAGACTTGCGGCTTCGCTGTCATGGGCGGAGCGGCCTTGGCATTCCAAAATGACGCCCATGCTGTCGATGTTGCTCTCTATGAGGATATCGGCGTAGCAGCAGGTTTTGTCATACAGTGAGCGTGCGGCGTCGCTGAGTGGGATGCGCACGTTGTTTGCGATGTTGATGCCCATGCCGCCCTCGTCGCGGGGGAGCGAGACAAGCATGGAGGTCTGTACTTCGAAGGGTGAGGCGGTCTGCCCCGTCATGTGCTCGGCTGCCCAGCGCAGTTGTTTAACGCCGCGCAGGCCTGCGGCCTGCTTGGCGAACGCGGCGATATCCGCTGCGCTGAGGAGCGGTGGGCGCTTCCACAGGTTGGTGTCATTGCCCTTGGTGTCGACAACGCGTTTCCAACCACAGTCGGGCGGAATGAGCTTAAGCGAAATTGCTTCATCGAGCTGCTGCTGCGCCCGTTTACAAGGCGTGAACACTGCAAAGGAGCCGCACATCTCGTAGCAAGCCATGAGTAACTGGTTGCGCGAGACCTGCGTAGCAAGGTTGAGCAGTGTGAACTCCGGGGACGTGACATCAAACCCATGCTCAGTCTGCCTAAACGACCCAGGAGGCGGCTCTTGGGTTAGCAGACGGCTATGAAATAGCTTTCCGTTCGCGCGCTGTTTTCTTTCGCCCACGAATCTCCAAACTGGTGTGCCGAGCAAGTCTTTAAATACTGGTTGTTTTGAGTAATGCACCAAGCGATGGTCATGGTCGGGCGGCAGGATTGCCGGATAGAGTCCTAGTATCTGGGGCGGGATGCGATAGTACTGAAAAGCTGTGGGTCCGCAAGCGAGAAATGACATGGCAATCCGATCGTTCGAGCGTTGTTTGGGCTAGAAAGGCTATCGGTTTCGGAAGTGCGGGGAAAAAGACAAACAGGCAAAGCACAAGCGGTATTTGAGCCAACTTTATCAGGGGTTTTGTTGAAATAAAAGGGCTTGTGCTCGGGGGTAAGCAATTTTTCCCCGCACTTCCGAAAACCAGGTCGATCTGACTCTTGCTAAAACGATTTAGCAGCGTCGGTCAAGGTGCGGGTTTGCCACCGGGCGAACACTTTTAGCGCTTGGGACTTTATTTTTTGGGCCTCGAAGGGTGGATTTCGCACTTTTGGTAAAGAAATGAGTGCGTATTTTGCCGCGTGCCGGCAATGGCACAGAAAAGGGGCCCGGAAGGCGAAGCCTTCCGGGCCCCTTTGCAATGCAAATCTGCTTGCAAGTGCGATTTAGCGCACCTGAGCGACGTAAGCGACGTTGGTCGAGGAAACCTTGTCCTCGAGCTGGACGCTCATACGGGGATCGCCGGCGGTAGCGACGGTCAAATCGCCAGTCTTGACGTAGCCGAGCTCCTTAGCGGTCTCGATCGCCTTGACGATCGTGCCGTTGACGGTGCCCTGGGTAATCTCGGCCTGGTGCGGGATAACGCCCCAGTACATGATCATCTGCTGGACGGCCCACTCGTGGCGGGAGAACGCGCAGATCGGCATGTTGGGACGGAAGTGCGAGATCAGGCGAGCGGTACGACCGGTGGTCGTCGGCACGGTGATGCACTTGGCGCCAACGGTGGTGGCCATGTTCACAGCGGACATACCCACAACGTTGTTGACGACGCGGGTGCCGTGAGCATCGGCCGGAACCTCGAGCGGAGCGTGGGCCGGGAGGTACTTCTCGGCCTCGAGAGCGATGCTGGCCTGCATCTTGACGGCCTCGACCGGGTACTTGCCGGCAGCGGACTCGCCGGAAAGCATAACGGCGTCGGTGCCGTCGTAAATGGCGTTAGCAACGTCGGCAACCTCGGCGCGCGTCGGGCGCGGATTCTGCTGCATGGAGTCGAGCATCTGCGTAGCGGTGATGACGGGCTTGTAGGCCGCGTTGCACTTGGCGATGATCTCCTTCTGGATGTGCGGAACGAGCTCGGGCTTGATCTCGATGCCCAGGTCGCCACGGGCGACCATGATGCCATCGGAAGCCTCGAGGATCTCGTCGAAGTTCTCGACGCCCAGGGCGCACTCGATCTTCGGGAAGATCGTCACGTGCTCGCCACCGTTCTCGCGGCAAAGCTCGCGGATGCCGCGGACGGACTCGCCGTCACGGATGAAGGAAGCGGCGATGTAGTCGATGTTCTCGGTCAGGCCAAAGAGGATGTCCTGACGATCGCGCTCGGTGATAGCGGGCAGCGAGATGTTGACGTTGGGCATGTTGACGCCCTTGCGCTCGCCGATCAGGCCGTCGTTCTTAACGACGCAGGTCATGTCCTGGCCGTCGACGGACTCGACCTCGAGGGCAACCAGACCATCATCGATCAGGATAAGGGAGCCCTTCTCGACCTCGGAGGGCAGAGCCAGGTAGTCGAGGGAGATGTGCTCAGAGGTGCCGTGGAAATCCTCGGACGTGGGCTGAGCGGTGACGACGATATTATCGCCGGTCTTGACGGCAACCTTCTTGCCGTCGACCAGAAGGCCGGTGCGGACCTCGGGGCCCTTGGTGTCGAGCAGGATGCCGACGGGCAGACCGAGCTCCTTGGAAATACGACGGACGCGCTCGATGCGACCGTGGTGCTCGTCGTAGGATCCGTGCGAGAAGTTAAAACGGGCGACGTTCATGCCCGCCTTGATCATCTCACGGATGGTCTCGTCGCTATCGCAGGCGGGACCCATGGTGCATACAATCTTAGTGCGCTTGTACATTCAGACCTCCATCTGACATCGTCTTGCGCTGATAGATAAACCATAAGAAATAAAACTGAGATGATTATAACGAAATGACGACCGAACACCCCCAAAAATCGACCGTATGCCGAATTAGAAGTTCATTTTTTGCGGTAAAAACGGTATATGAAAAAACTTTATCAACCGTTCTGACCGCTGCTATCTGGGCGATATTTCAGTTTGACGATGCGCCGAAGAAAAAACGTTTTATCAATGTTGAGCATCACACGGTCTGCATCGTTGCACTCGAGCCGTGTTTCCAATTGGAATGTTTTGGCTAGACGCGCCGCTTTGGGGTACCATAGCTCCACTATCAACTGCCGCTCAGCACGGCAGCCTTGATGAGCCCTTGCCCTTCTCCTGGGAATTATGATCGGGCATCAATCTGCTGAGTGGCCCGAATCCCAGGAGGGGACTCTATATGCAAAAGGAATACCTGTCCGCCGCGGCGGAGGTACTCAGCGACCAAGGTGTCGATGAGGACCTCGGCCTGAGCAACGACGAGGCGTCGTCGCGCCTCGCCAAGACAGGCCCTAACAAGCTCGAGGAAGCCGAGAAGACGCCGTTGTGGAAGCGCTTCTTTGAGCAGATGGCCGACCCCATGGTCATCATGCTGATCGTTGCCGCCGTCATCAGTGCACTCACGGGCATGGTCAAGGGTGAGGCGGACTTTGCCGACGTCGCCATCATCATGTTCGTCGTTATCGTCAACTCGGTGCTGGGCGTGGTTCAGGAGGCCAAGAGCGAGGAAGCTCTCGAGGCATTGCAGGAGATGAGCGCGGCGCAGTCCAAGGTTCTGCGCGACGGCAAGCTCGTGCACCTGCCGAGTGCCGAGCTCGTGCCTGGCGATGTGATCATGCTCGAGGCGGGCGACTCCGTCCCGGCCGACTGCCGCGTGCTCGAGAGCGCCACGATGAAGATCGAAGAGGCTGCACTCACCGGCGAGTCCGTGCCTGTCGAGAAGCATGCCAACGTGATCGAGCTCGCCACCGGCACCGACGACGTGCCGCTCGGCGACCGCAAGAACATGTGCTACATGGGTTCCACCGTGGTGTACGGTCGCGGTCGCGCCGTCGTGGTCGGTACCGGTATGAACACCGAGATGGGCAAGATTGCCGGCGCCCTGGCCGAGGCCAAGGAAGAGCTCACGCCGCTGCAGGTGAAGCTTGCCGAGCTCAGCCGCATCCTCACTATCATGGTTATCGTCATCTGCGTCGTCATCTTTGGTGTCGACATCATCCGCCACGGCGTGGGCAACGTTCTCACCGATCCGACCGCGCTGCTCGACACCTTTATGGTCGCTGTCTCGCTCGCCGTCGCTGCCATCCCCGAGGGCCTGGTCGCCGTCGTGACTATCGTGCTTTCGCTCGGCGTGACCAAAATGGCCAAGCGCCAGGCGATTATCCGTAAGCTTTCCGCCGTCGAGACCCTTGGCTGCACACAGACCATCTGCTCCGACAAGACCGGTACCCTTACCCAAAACAAGATGACCGTCGTCAAGCACGAGCTCGCCGCGCCTAAGGAGAAGTTCCTGGCCGGCATGGCTCTGTGCTCCGATGCCCAGTGGGACGAGGAGCTGGGCGAGGCCGTGGGCGAGCCGACTGAGTGCGCGCTCGTCAACGACGCCGGCAAGGCGGGGCTCACCGGCCTTGCCGCCGAGCACCCGCGTGTGGGTGAGGCCCCGTTCGACTCTGGCCGCAAGATGATGTCCGTGGTCGTCGAGACCCTGGACGGCGAGTATGAGCAGTACACCAAGGGCGCGCCCGACGTGGTGATCGGCCTGTGCACCCATATCTACGACGGCGACAAGGTCGTTCTGCTGACCGAGGAGCGTCGTGCCGAGCTCGTGGCCGCCAACAAGGTCATGGCCGACGAGGCCCTGCGCGTGCTGGCGCTGGCAAGCCGCACCTACACCGAGGTCCCGAGCGACTGCAGCCCCGCTGCGCTCGAGCACGACCTGGTCTTCTGCGGCCTGTCCGGCATGATTGACCCTGTCCGCCTCGAGGTCGCCGACGCCATCCGCGAGGCCCACGATGCCGGTATTCGCACCGTCATGATCACGGGCGACCACATCGACACCGCCGTGGCCATCGCCAAGCAGCTGGGCATCGTCACCGATCGCAACCATGCCATCACCGGTGCCGACCTCGATCGCATGAGCGACGAGGAACTCGACGCGCACATCGAGGACTACGGCGTGTACGCCCGCGTCCAACCCGAGCACAAGACACGCATCGTCGAGGCTTGGAAGTCGCGCGACCAGATCGTGGCCATGACGGGCGACGGCGTCAACGACGCCCCGTCCATCAAGCGCGCCGACATCGGCGTGGGCATGGGCATTACTGGTACCGACGTCACCAAGAACGTCGCCGACATGGTGCTCGCCGACGACAATTTCGCTACCATCATCGGTGCCTGCGAAGAGGGCCGTCGCATCTACGACAACATCCGCAAGGTCATCCAGTTCCTGCTTTCGGCTAACCTTGCCGAGGTCTTCTCGGTGTTCATCGCCACGCTCATCGGCTTTACCATCTTCCAGCCGGTGCAGCTGCTGTGGGTGAACCTGGTCACCGACTGTTTCCCCGCGCTCGCGCTGGGCATGGAGGACGCCGAGGGCGACATCATGAAGCGCAAGCCGCGCAACGCCAAGGACGGCGTCTTTGCCGGACATATGGGTCTGGACTGCGTGGTCCAGGGCCTAATCATCACCGTGCTGGTGCTGGCGAGCTTCTTTGTGGGCGTGTACTTTGACATGGGCTACATCCACATCGCCGATATGATCGCCGGCAATGCCGACGAGGAAGGCGTGATGATGGCGTTCATCACGCTCAACATGGTCGAGATTTTCCACTGCTTCAATATGCGCAGCCGTCGTGCGTCGCTGTTCACCATGAAAAAGCAGAACAAGTGGCTGTGGGCTTCCGCCGCGCTGGCACTGGTGCTGACGGTGATCGTGACCGTGCAGCCGACGCTTGCCGAGATGTTCTTCGGCCCTGTGACGCTTGAGCTCAAGGGCGTTCTTGCCGCTTTGGGCCTGGCCTTCCTGATCATCCCGCTGATGGAGATCTACAAGGCGATCATGCGCGCAGTCGAGAAGGAGTAGGTCGAAAGGCCATCCTTCCCACCGGCCCGACCGCCTGCGGGGTTTCTTCTTCGCTGGTCCTCGCGCTTCGCGCTGCGGGATCGCTCAGAAGAAACCCCTCCCGGCGTCGGGCCTTTGAATAGCCTCTCGGGACCATTGGCTGAGGGAAAGTGTGTGAGCCGGTCGAGCGTTTGCTCGACCGGCTCTTTTTTGTGGGTAAAATACCTGATCAGTTGTGATTTATGGTGCTGGGAGGCGTTTGTGGGCAAGGCTAAGGCTAAAGCGAAGAAGAAGACGACGGGGGCACGGGCTAAGCGTGACCGTCGTCGGAAGCTTGCGACCGAAGCCCCTGCGTCCGCCGAGGAGTTGTTGGCGAGCGTACCGGGGCTCGATGCGCTACAGGATGTTCCGGCGTTCGACGATCTGCCGGTCGATGCCGCCCAACAGGCAGCCTTCGATGATTTTTGCGCGCAAGCCGAGCAGCCAGAGCAGATGCAGCTGGGCGCCGTGGTGCGCCTGGACCGCGGGTTTCCACTGGTGGCCACTGCCGACGACGCCTTTCGCGCCGAGCATGCCGTGGGGTTTGCCAAGTCGCGCGGCGAGGACGAGGTCTTGTTGCCTGCCGTGGGCGACCGTGTGGCGGTGCGCCGCGCTCCCGGGCACGATATGGGCGTGATTGAGTGCGTGCTGCCGCGCCGTACGAGCTTTGAGCGTTGGCGCGGCCGTGCCCGTGGAGAGCGCCAGGTGCTCTGCTCCAACGTGGATAGCGTGCTAATCGTGCAGGCGCTCGGTGCCGGTGAGGTGCTGCTCGACCGCGTGGCGCGCTCGCTGGTGTTGGCGCTCGACTGCGATGCCGAGCCGGTGGTGGTGCTCACCAAAGCTGACCGCTGCGATGCCGAGGAGCTCGAGCGCGATCTGGACCGCGTGCGCCGCCTGGTGGGTCCGGACGTGAGCGTGATCGTGACGTCCTCTGCCGAGGGCCGCGGCCTGGACGAGGTCCGTGCCTGCGTGCCTGCCGGGAGCTGCGCCATGATTCTGGGCGAGTCGGGTGCCGGCAAGTCGACGCTGCTCAATGCACTGCTGGGCCACGATACGTTGGCGACCGGCGGTGTGCGCGAACGCGACGACCAGGGCCGTCACACAACCGTCGCGCGCGTGATGGTGGCGCTGCCGGGCGACGCCGGCGTGATCGCCGATGCCCCGGGCCTGCGCAGTCTACCGCTCGTGGGTCACGAGCGGGGTCTGGCGCGCGCCTTCCCCGAGATTGTCGAGGCATCGCGCGCGTGCCGGTTTGGCGATTGCACACATACCCATGAGCCGGGCTGCGCCGTTCGCGAGGCCGAGGACGCCGGGCAGATCGACAGCCTGCGGCTGGAAACGTTCCAAAACCTGGCGTCATCCATGCGCGTGAGCGCTCAAATACTCGATCCCGATGTTCATCTGTAATTGATTTTTCCTATGGCAGCCGTCTTCCAACTGTTCGGGAGACGGCTTTTTTGCTGCGGAAAAGCCTCGAAACATGCAGTTTGCTGACGTGCTGACCAAAACCTTGCCATGAGCTTGACGGGCTGGTCAGCTTTTGGTCGGCGATTGGTTTGACATCGAAAACCAAGATCGCGATTGCGCCGCTTTACACTCTGACCGCCCAGACAATGGTGGTACGGGCATTCGCCCGGCACTGCCATGAGAGGAGTGGCCGTGAACAAGAGCAAGCGCATCGCCATCAGTCTGGTCGCGGGCGTGCTCGCTGCTCTGCTCTGCATGGTTTACGGCTCGTCGATCCGCTCACAAGCCGAACAGGTCCAGGCTGAGACCTTGGCCAAGTACGGTGGCGATCGCGTCGAGGTATGCGTCGCGGCGCGCGATATCGATGTGGGCGAGACCCTCGATGAGACCAATGTCATAACCCGGGAATGGCTGACGAGTTTGCTGCCGCGTGACGCGGCGACCGAGCTGCGCCAGGTGCGCGGCGACGTGACGACTTCGCGTATTCCCAAAAACGCCGTGATCTGCAATGTCTACACCAAGGCCGAGAGCCACAAGCTCGAGGTGCCTAAGGGCAAGGTCGCCGTTTCGGTGGTGGTCGATGCCGAGCACTCGGTCGGCGGTGCCACGGGCGTGGGCAGCTATGTGGACGTGTACGTGCAAAAAGATGGCGTAACCGATCGACTGTGCGGCGCGCACGTGATCGATACCAGTGAGAATTCCGGTGCCACGCGCGAGGGCAAGATCGAATGGGTGACGCTGGCGGCTGACCCCGAAGACGTCAAGGAACTGCTGGGAGCCTCGGGCAAAGGAACGGTCAGCTTGACGATTCCCGCCACGGCGCGCGGCAAAAAGAGCGGAGGCGACGAGTGATGAAGGCGATCTGGCTTGCGTGCTGCGCGTGCGGCGATTACGGGCTGTTGCAGCAGGAAGTCGAGGGCCGTGATGCGGGTGCACAGGTGCTTCGCGTGGGTGACCTGGACGGGCTGGTTTCCATGGCGCGGGCGTTTCCGTCGCGCCGCGGGGCTGCCATCATCGCGGCGTCTCTGTTTGATACCGAAGATGTGCGCAAGACTGTTGCGCGCCTGACGGCCGAAGGCCGCGTGAGTCGCGTGGTCGTGTTGATAGAAGCGCTCGATCCGTCGGATATCGAGGGGCTGTTTCGCGCGGGGGCGACCGAGGTCATCGCTGCGCACAGTATATGCGGCAACGGGCGCGCGGGCGAGGGAGCGGTTGATTCCGATCGGCGCATGACGATTGAGCCCGACGCTTTTGTTGATAGGGAACCCGGGGCGCCTCGCGCTACAAGAGGCCCGCGTGTTGATGATTATGGGAAAGCGGAAGCCGAGCATGGTCGGCGCCCCCGGAACCCCCTTGTATACGATGATGCTGGAGGGCCGGCGCAGCACGCTGGCGACTCCCCGGCTGTAGATATGGGATACGTGCACGGCGTGAATCTGGCGGATGAACTCGACGAAGTTGAGGGCTTTGTCGGGTGCGGCGAGTTGTCGCTGATGCGGCATAAGCAGATTGCGCAGAACGAGCCTGCCTTGCAGACCGAACAAGCTGCCATGCCGGCTTGGACGCAGCGTGTGGTTGCGGCGGGGGAGACGGGGACGCTGTCACCGACGCCCGCCCCGCCGCCTCCGATGCCGCCGGCAGACGCCGCCGCTCCGCAGCATCGAGCTCCGGTCATCTGCGCCATTTCGGGTTCGGGCGGTTGCGGCAAGTCGACGATCGTTGCCACCATGGCACACACATCGTCGCTGCTGGGCTTGCGTGCCGCCGTACTCGACCTGGACCTGATGTTTGGAAACCTTTACGACTTGTTAGGCGTCGATGCTCCGCGCGATATGGCGGCACTTATCGAGCCGTCGGCGGCGGGCGCGCTCACTGAGCCGGATATCGTAGCCGCCTCGATGCGCGTGGCGCCGGGCGTTACGCTCTGGGGTCCCGTCGCGGCGCCCGAGCAAGCCGAGCTCATGGCGCGTCCGGTGGAGCTACTGCTTGATGTCTTGCGTCGCGAATCCGACGTGGTCTTTATCGATACCTCGGTCTTTTGGGGCGACGCCGTGGCGGCTGCGGTGGCGGTGAGCGACCGTTGCCTGGTCGTTGGCGATGCGGCGGTGTCGTCCGCGACATCGGCGTCGCGCGTCATTGAACTGGCAAGTCGAGTAGGTGTGCCGCGCACGCGCATGAGCGCCGTGTTCAACCGGTTCGGTGCGCGCGGGGCAGACGAGGACGTTGCCATGCGCTTTGAGATTGCCTGTGCGTTGAGCTCCAAGATTCGTATCGCCGATGGCGGGCAGGATCTCGCCGCGCTCATGGCGTTTGGGCGCGCTGACGAGGCAGTGGGGCAGGCCAGCGCTTTCGCGACCAGCGTGCGCGAGGCCACGCGCGAGATGCTCGTGGAACTGGGGTGCGCCGTCGGCCCTTGGAGCGATATGGTCGCCGACCGTGCAACGCGTACCGAACGCCCACGTATCCGCCTTCCCTGGTCGCGCGAGGGTGATTCGCGATGAGTCTGCAGACGAGGATTAAGGCTGCCGGCGCTGCAGCGGCGGCAGCGCCTGTAGATGCGGGGCGTCGCCGCGCGGTGAAACGACGCACCAAGCGCGCCGTGATGGACCGCATGGGTTACGACGAAGTGGCGCGTATCAGCGCCTATATCGACCCGGCACTTGCCCGCTCGGAATTGCGTCCCGCGGTGGAGGCGGCGCTCAATGTTGAGGAGCCGACCGATCTCGCGACGCCCGAGCGCGAGACCATCATCGACGAGATTTTGGATGACGTGGTGGGCTTGGGGCCGTTGCAGCCGCTCATTGAGGACGACACCGTTACCGAGATCATGATCAACGGCTGCCGCTCGGCTTTCTTTGAACGCGGCGGCGTCTTGTACCCCATCGAGCATGCGTTTGAGGATGATGAGCAGATCTGTGTGCTTATCGACCGCATCATCTCGCCACTTGGCCGCCGTATCGACGAGTGCAGCCCCATCGTCAACGCCCGCCTCAAAACGGGCTATCGCGTCAACGCGGTGATTCCGCCTGTGGCGATTGACGGACCGATTCTCACCATCCGAAAGTTCTCGGACCGCATCTGCTCGCTGGACGAGCTCGTGGGGCTGGGATCGCTGCCGCTTTGGTATGCGCAGCTGCTGTCGTGCGCGGTGTCGCTGCGACAGGACCTGGCGGTTGCGGGAGGCACGGGATCTGGTAAGACCACCCTGCTCAACGCGTTGTCATGCGAGATTTCCACCGGCGAGCGCATCGTGACGATCGAGGACTCTGCCGAACTCAAGTTTGCGCATCATCCGCACGTGGTGCGCCTAGAGGCGCGCGAGGCTTCAATTGAGGGCGAGGGCGCGGTGACGATCCGCGACCTGGTGACCAATGCCCTGCGCATGCGCCCCGACCGCATCGTGGTGGGCGAGGTGCGCGGTGCCGAGTGCTGCGACATGTTGCAGGCCATGAACACGGGCCACGACGGGTCGCTCACCACACTTCATGCGGGTTCAGAACAGGAGACCGTGGTGCGTCTGACGTTGCTTGCGCGTTATGGCATCGATCTGCCGAGCGAGCTCATCGAGGAGCAGATTGCCATGGCGCTCGACGGCATCGTGATGTCCGAGCGCCACGCCGATGGCAGGCGCTTCGTCTCCTCGTATTCGGGGGTGCGTCGCGCCGCGTCGGGCGGCGTAGAGCTCGAGCGCTATGTGACTTTCGATGCCGCCGAGCGCACCTGGACGCTTGACCGCGAGCCGCCGTTTATCGCAGAAGGCCTGCGGTCGGGGACGCTCACACAAGAGGAGGTGGACGAATGGAGGTCGCTGTGCCCCTCGTCGTAGGGGGTTTGGCAGGGTTTTCTGTTGCGACGGCGTGCGGGGCGGAACCTCGTGTGCCGCAGGTGCCGCCGGCGGAGCTGGCGCGTCAGGTGCTCGAGACGGTGGCAGAGAAGCTGCCGCGTGAGCTGGTGGAAAACGATCTGCTGAAAAAGATCGCCCGTTCGTGGGCATCGCTGGCTCCGGCGCATCGCCTTGGCCACGTGATCGAGGATGCTTCGGGGCGTTTGGCGTTTCTGCTGCTATCGAGCGGTGTCTGCTGCGTTTTACTAACGATGGTGTCGTTATCGCCCCTCGGATTTGCCTTGGGACTTGTTGCTCCGATTGCCGTTGGCGCCGCTCGGGATGGCTTTGAGAGCCGGCGCGAGCAACACGATGCAGAAGAGGCCATGCCCGAGGCGTTTGCCGCACTTTCCATGTCGCTTGCCTCGGGACATTCGCTGGCCCAGGGCATGCGCTTTGTGGGCGCTCATGCGCAAGAGCCGGTGCATACCGAGTTTTTGCGGGTGGCGGCGGCGATCGATTGCGGCATCTCGGCGACCGACGCGCTCGATGACTTGCTCGTGCGCATCGACGCCCCCGGTCTTTCGCTTGTGACCTTGGCGCTTAAGGTGTCACAGCGCACCGGTGCTCCGCTTGCCGACTTACTGTCCGAGGCGTCGAGCATGGTGGGGGAGCGCATTGAGCTCAAGCGCCGCCTGGATGTTAAGACGTCACAGGCGCGTATGTCGGCACACATGGTCGCGGCGATGCCGGCGGGCATGTGCGCGGTGTTGGCGCTGCTTTCGGCAGATTTTCGTCGCGGTCTTGCGACGCCTGCCGGTGCGGGCGCTGTGGTGCTGGGTCTAGCCCTCAACGTCGTTGCCCTGGTGGTTATCCGGCGCATTATGCGGGTGGAGCTATGAGCGCCCTGGTTGCAGTTGTGGCTTGCCTGTGTGCCCTGAGTGTATTTGTCGCGACGGGTTTGGATCGGGCGGATGCGCGCAAGATCGCAGGGGCCTGCAAGCGCGAGGCGGTGCTGGTCGCTGCCGCGGGTCGCTCGGTGGTCGATGCCCTGACCGCGCGAGTGAAGGGCGCGGTTGGAGCGGGCGGCCCGGCGCGAGTTTCGCTCGGCGAAGTGTCCGAGATGATCGATGTTGTGCGCTTGGGTCTTTCGGCCGGTCTTTCGTTTGATGCGGCGCTTGAGATTTTCTGCGCCAACCGTCGGTCAGTGCTGGCTCTTCGCCTTGAGCGGGCCTGCATGGCGTGGCAAGTGGGCGTGGGTACGCGTGAGGACGAGTTGTTGGCCGCCGCGCGCGACCTGGACGTGCGAGCGCTCGAGACCTTTGCCATCACGGTGGGGCAGGCGCTCGCCCTGGGTGCCCCACTTGCCGAGACGTTGGCCGCTCAAAGTCGCGAGATCCGTGCGGCTCATCGCGCCGCGGTCGAGCGCGAGATTGAGCGTGCGCCCGTCAAGCTGCTGATTCCCACCGGCACGCTCATTTTGCCGGCGTTGCTTCTGTCCATATTGGGCCCGCTGCTGGGAGCAGGCGGGATGATGTAGGGAGGAATACATGAACACGATGGTCGAAGTTGCTGACAAGGCTTGGAACTGGGCTTTTTGCCGGGCGATTCTCGCTCGCCAGCATGCCAAGGAGCTGTTGCAGGAGGAGAGCGCGCAGGGTACCACCGAGTACGCCATTTTGGTGGGTGTGCTTGTGGTGATCGCGATTATTGCCATCGTTGCATTTAAAGGCAAGGTCCAAGATCTATGGAACGCTATCAGCGAGGGCATCAACAGCCTGTAGAGGGCGAGCGCCCCATCGGGGTGTTGCTGGTGTTTGCATGCCTGACCGTGGCGATAGCGGCGGTGCTTTGGGGGCTTAACGCCGCGCGGCAGCAGCGTCCTGGGGCCGCCTTCGATTCGGGCTCAGATTCGGCGGTGGCGTCTCAAAAAGATGAGATGCGAGATGCGGACGATTCGGATGTCGCTGTCACGGCGCAAACCTTTCTGCGGACGCTCGACAAGCGGTCTGGCACTGCGACGGATTCTCCTGAGGACAACGCGATTGCGGTCCGGCTTGCATGGTCCGAGGACCGACCGATGACCGAGGCAGCGGCGGATATGTTACGCGCCTACCGCGAGGTGCCAACGGCCCAGCTCGCCCTGAGCGGCTATCTCGATATTAAGGGCAACATATGGGGTGCCATCGTGCGCGACGGGCGCGGCTGGGTCGATATGGTGACGGTTGCCGCGGATACTGGCGATGCTTCGTGCCGTCTGCGCGCCGTGCGTCTGGTCCCGCAAACAATAAGCTCAAAGGAGAGATCGTGAAATGCATGGCGTTCTGCGTGAAGAGGTTGCCCAAGCGACTGTGGAATACGCCATCGTCACGGTGGCGCTGTTATCGATCGTGCTGGCGATTGCGGGGCTTTGGCGTGCTGGCACCGATGGGCGCTTGGCGGCGCTGGTTGAGCGGGCGGCATCCCATGGCGTTGCCTCGATGTCGGTTATCGACGCCGCCGCGGGCGCTAAGGACATCGCGTTGTATTGATATCGCGCGCGAGGACCGGGCGCAGTCTACGGTCGAGGCCGCTTTTTTGCTGCCGACGTTTCTGACGCTCATCCTTCTCGCACTGCAACCGGTGTGCCTGCTCTATACGCGCGCGGTCATGGAGTCTGCCGCCGCCGAGACCGCGCGGCTCATGACCACGACGACGGCGGAGGACGACGATCTTAAGGAGTTCACCCGCCGCCGGCTTGCTGCAGTGCCCAACGTTTCGATCTTTCATGCCGGCGGGCCGTTGTCGTGGGATATCGAGCTTGGCCGGGCCGGTGCGGGTGGCGTCTCGTCCGTGTCCGTTTCCGGCGAGGTCAAGCCGTTGCCTGTGATCGGTGCGTTTGCGCAGGCTATGGGTGGTACCGCCGAGGGCGGCTACGTTGAGCTCAAGGTCGATGTCTCGTATCAATCGCGTCCCGAATGGCTGGAGGGAGATTATGATTCGTGGATTGCTGCATGGGATTAAGCGTTTCTGGTCTAGATGCGTTTTGACGCGCCGTCCGAGCTGCCATCGCAAACGAGGCGGCTTTATGGGCCGCGCCGGTGTCGATCTGTTTATCGAAGACGGTGCCTACACCACGCTTTCTTCTGCCGTGGTCATCCTAGTGGTGCTCACGTTGTTGTTTTCGTCGACCGCGGCGATATGGAGCATGTCGCGTGCCGGGGATACCCAGGTGGCGGCCGATAGCGGCGCGCTGGCGGGTGCCAACGTAGTGTCGTCCTATCACACGGCTGCCACGGTGGTTGATGCGAGCATCTTGAGTCTGGGGCTGGCGGGGTTTGCCACAATCGGGACGGGCCTGGTCGCCATCCTCATCCCGGGTGCCGAACCAGTTGCCGGCAATATGGTCGACACCGGGATTGAGATTATTAAAACGCGCAACAAGTTTGCCAAAAGCGCATCGGAAGGCTTACAGAAAATCGAGACGGCTCTGCCATATCTGATCGCCGCGCGTGCCACGCAGGCGGTGTCGGCGCAGGATACCGATAGTATGACCTATACCGGTACGGCGCTTGCCGTGCCCAGGACGTCCGAGTCGGATTTCGTTGCGCTCGAGGGTTCTGAGATCTCGACCGATGCCATTAAAGACACATCGAAAGATCTGGAGCGCGCAGCAGATGAGCTGCAGAAGGCCTCGGAGGAGACGGCGAAAGCAAAAGAACGCGCCTGGCTTGCGGATTGCGGTGGATCGGTTCCGGCTTCGGTCGGTAGCTGTTCATGCATGTGGGAACGTGCGAGGAGTTTGGCAAAGCTCTCGGGTGAGCAGAACCCGCATTATGCCTCGAGCATTTCGTGGGAGCCACAGGTGGCGCTCGACCGCGCGAAGACCTACTACCGTCAACGCCTGGCAGACGAAAAACCGCAGGGTTCAAGCGTCGAGACGAAGGCGGAGTCGGCGGCGCGCAAGGCGTTTTACACCTATGCGAGTACAGAGGCCAATCGTGCATATGTAACCGAGGACGGAGATGAAGTCGCTTCCTATATCCCGCTGTTGCCGCGCAACACTGACGAGGTGCGAGCGACGGAACTCTATACCGATACGGTGTGGTCAACCAGTGCCATCGATGGCAAGACGTATCTGCATTACGGAACGAGTTGCCCCAACTATAAGAAGGGGGCGCCATGCGGGCTGGCCTCGGTTGCTGCTTATGACGGGCAGGACAAATGCAATAGATGCCATTTTGGTGTTTCGTCGCTCGGTGCCGTTGCGGCTCCTTCGACTTCTATCGAAAACGGCTTTGAGTACCACTTTGATCGATTCAAAGAGGCTCTGGAAGACTACGTCGAATGCCGCAACAAAGAACTCGAACTTGAGCGTCAGACCGAGGATGAGGCCGACCGTGCGGGCAATGCGTTTGACCAGGCCATTAAAGCGCTTTCCGGCGAGCGCCCGCGTATCGCCCCACCTGGACGCAACGGCGTGGTCGCATTTGCAGTTTCGGGTGACATTACCAGCCCCGATCAACTTAACTCCTCGTTTAACACGGCAGTCAGGCTTGGCGATCGCGGTGCTATCTCTGCCGCGGTGCTGGCGCCCGATGAGGCGACGGCGCAAAACAACGTGCTTTCGCGATTTTTCTCGACATTGAAGGAACGCTCGGGCGGCGTTGCCGGCGTGCTCGACGGCGTCATGGATGTTTGGGGACGGCTGCTCGTGGGATACGGTGATATCCAAGGTTCGGCCGACGAACTTATGGACGAGATGATTAAAGACCTGGGAGGGGGCAGCGGTGCGTTGGGCTCCATTGCATCGTGGCTCGGCGATACCGTTTCGGCGTCCGTGGCGGCGCTGGGTTTGGAACCGTGCGACTTGCGCCTGCGAAAGCCGGTGCTGACCGATTCCGCCAACGTCATTAAGAGTCCGGGGTCTGACATTGCTGGTCTCTCTCAAGCGCAAGACAAACTGCGAAGTATTCCGTTGGGCGTGACCGATCCCAAGGCGCTTTGCGAGGCGTTGGAATATCAAGTCGAACGCACCATTAGCGGTACGGTGTTCACGCTTGCGGAGATTCCTCTGCCCGGCGGCGGCTCCATCCCACTCACCGTCGATGTCGCGACACTGGTTGGCGCTCTGGGCGGTGGGTCGTAATGAGTATTCGCATGCGTCTGCGTGAGGAGCGCGCCCAAGCGACGGTGGAGATGGCAGTGGTTACGCCCGTTTTGCTGGTGCTGGCACTCATCGTGTACAACGTCATGGTCTTTGCCGGCGCTGTCGCGCGCTTCGACCGCGTGGTGCCCGACATCGTGCTGGCGCACGCTGTGGCACCGGGCGGGGAGGGTGACGAGAGCTCTGCCGATGCCTCGGCGACGGTTCAGACTCAAATTCTGAATGCCATGGAAGGCTATGACTTGCAGATCGAAGTGTCGAGCGAGCAAGGCGCGGAGGCATCGGATGGTGGCCTGCTCTCCCTATCCGGTACGTTTAGGACCTACACCTGCACCATGCACTATGAGCCGTGGCCGACTTCTCTCAGCATCGCTGGCGTTCCGCTGGGGGCGCCGACAACGTTGTCGCACGAGCGTGTGGTGACGGTCGATCCATGGCGTCCGGGGGTGGTCATGTGACCGCGGTCTCGTCCTACATCGCCTACGCGCGGGCACTCAATAGGCTGGGTTGGACGCCGGCCGAGTTTGTGGTGGCGGAGTCGTTTGTCGTGCGCCTGCGCGGCATGCTGGGACGGCGTCCGGTTGCCGCCAACGGCCTGCCGCTCGTCATGGCGTTTCCACGCTGCTCTTCGGTCCATACGTGTTTTATGGCCTATCCCATCGACATCGCCTTCATCGATGCACGCGGCAATATCCTCGCGCGCTACGAAAACGTATGTCCCTGGTGTATGTGCTCCTGCCCCGGCGCCTGGGCGGTATTGGAACGCCCTTCAATTCTCGCTACACCTCCCGCCCTCCAACAAGTGCCGGCGTAAGAGATTGACGACAGCGGACTTTCGTCATACGAAATTGGGTAAGATGGAGGAGAAGGTGCATGGATGTTGAGATCCATCCGAACGCCAAAAAACACTTGACGGAAAAGCAGGTACTAGGTGCCTGGTTCGCGGTTACTGAGTGCATTCGCCGCGAGTCGGAGGACGAGCCGCCGAGATGGCTTGCCATTGGATGGCTTCTAGATGGTCGAAGTGTGGAACTTGTTGCGGTCGAACTAATTCGTGGATGGCTCATTATTCATGCCCTGTCTCCGGTTCAGAAGAAATTCTGGCAAGAGATCGAGCGAGCTCGGCAGAGGGGTCGATGATGGGCAAGACGTATACGGCCGCTAATGGTCAGGTTGTAACGGATGAAATGATTGACGCGTGGTGCGAGTCGTACGAGCGCGGAGAGTTTCCGGATGGCGAACACACCGTTGGTGGGATCGTGCATGGACGGCCCCCGCTCTCAGGTGAGGGGACGGCAACGCTGTCGGTCAAGATTCCTCTGGGAATGAAGGAGGCCATTCGTCGACGGGCGGCTGCCGAGGGGATGACGCCAAGTGAGTTTGCCCGTGCGGCTCTGAGCGAAAAACTTCTTGCTGCCGGCTGATGCCTCTGACGTGCCGATTTATAGAACCGAGGCTGTGCTCAAAAACTTTTTTAAAATTCTCGGTTGACCGGAACGCGTCCTTGGTTATACTAATCAAGCCTTGAAACAAGGCACACCTCAAATGGCTGGGTAGCTCAGTTGGTAGAGCAGAGGACTGAAAATCCTCGTGTCAGGGGTCCGATTACCTTCCCCGCCACCTTGAATTGACTAGGACCTCTGCAAAGGGGTCCTTTTCTTTTATGTGGACCCGCGGAAAATGCATCCCAGTCTTTTGCGAAAAACGGGACGCGCTTTCCGGCGCTTACTTCCGACGTGCGTGCACATTTCGGGCCCGCCCGCTCAGACATTCCCCTCGCTTTTGCGCCACTTTACAGACCGTTCGGTCGTCTGTCCGCACGCGCGGGTATACTCAAAACGATACTTTTCCTATGCAATACGATGCAGGCTCGGCCTGCACGATCCGAAGGGGGCAGTGATGGAGAGGATACTCGGCGTTAATCTCTCTGGCTGGTTTATTCCCGAGCCTTGGGTGACCCCGTCGCTATACGCGGCGACCGGTGCATCCAATGCGGCCGAGCTGCAGGAGGCCATGGGCACCGCCGCCTATAACGAGCGCATGCGCCGTCATTACGAGACGTTTGTGAGCGAGGATGATTTCCGTCGCATGGCGCAGATCGGCCTCAACGCCGTGCGCCTGCCGGTGCCTTGGTATGCCTTTGGCTCGCAGGAGTCCGATGCGTCCTACATCTCGGTTGTCGACTACATCGACCGTGCAATTGAGTGGGCTGCCAAGTACGACATCCGCGTGCTGCTTGATCTGGCAACTGTGCCCGGTGGCCAGGGCGATTCCAACGATTCGCCCGCCACGCCGGAGGCTGTCGCCGAGTGGCATTCGTCCACCAACGGCCGTCATGTCGCGCTCGACGTGCTCGAGCGCCTGGCCGATCGCTACGGCGAGGCCGAGAGCCTGCTGGGCATTGAGCTGCTGGACACGCCGCAGATGAGCGTCCGCAAGAGTCTCTTTGCCATGACGGATGGCATTCCGGCGCACTACCTGCGCAACTTCTATCGCGACGCCTACGAGCTCGTCCGTTCGTATATGCCCGAGGATAAGATCGTCGTCTTCTCGTCGTCGGGGCATCCCAACGAGTGGAAGCATTTTATGCGCGGCGCCAAGTACAAGAACGTCTACATGGACCTTCACCTGTACCATTACCGTGACGAGTATGCGCTCGATATCACGAGCCCCCGCGGGCTGACGACGGCGATTTCGCGCAACAAGCGCGAGCTCAAAGAAGCGATTTCGACTGGGTTCCCCGTGCTGGTGGGCGAATGGTCGGGCGCGGCGATCTTTGCCAACTCGTCGGTTACGCCCGAGGGCCGCAATGCCTACGAGCGCGTGTTTATCGCCAATCAGCTGGCTTCGTTTGCGCCGGCTGCCGGTTGGTTCTTCCAAACGTGGAAGACCGAGAAGCGCATTGCAGCATGGGACGCCCGCGCGGCGCTCGGTACGCTCGAGCGCGGCATGATTGAATAGGTTGATATGACGCAAAACAGCGCCCATACGGGCAAACTCTATGTGGTCGGCACGCCCATCGGCAACCTGGGCGACCTGTCCCCGCGCGTTGGCGAGGCGTTTGCCGCCGCCGATGCCATCTGCTGCGAAGACACGCGTGTGACGTCAAAGCTGCTGATGCACCTGGGCATTTCCAAGCCGCTTGTCCGTTGCGACGAGAATGTGATCGCCAGCCGCGCCGCCGGCCTGGTCGACCGTCTGCTGGCGGGGGAGACCCTCGCCTTTGCCTCGGACGCCGGCATGCCGAGCGTGTCCGATCCCGGCCAGGCGCTGGTCGAGGCGGCGCGTGAGGCCGATGTGCCCGTCGAAGTTATTCCCGGGCCCTCTGCTTGCGTCACGGCGCTCGTTTCGTCCGGCATTCCCTGCGAGCATTTTTTCTTCGAGGGCTTTTTGGGTCGAAAGCACGGCGACCGCGTGCGCCGTTTGCAGCGCCTTGCCGTGGTGCCCGGCGCGCTCATCTTCTACGAGTCTCCACATCGCATCGTGGCGACGCTCGAGGCCGTGGCGGAGGTCTTTCCCCAACGTGAGGTTGCCGTCTGCCGCGAACTCACCAAGCTGCACGAGGAGGTCTTGCGCGGGCCCGCTGCCCAGCTTGCCGAGGAGCTGCGTGCTCGCGGCGAGGTAAAGGGCGAGATTGCGCTGGTCATCGCGCCGCCGAGCGAGGGTGAGGAGGCCGGTATCGTGCCGGTTGGCGCCGCGGCAGCGGATCCCGACGAGGCCCTGCGCGAGGATATCCGCGCCGCGCTCGAGGAGGGGGATCCCGCGTCTGCGGTGGCCAAGCGCCTGTCTCAGAAGTATTCGCGCCGCAAGCGCGATGTCTATGCCATGGTGCTCGATATGCAATAGATGGAGGATATCCAGCCCTTGCGCTAGAATCATCCTCTGTATGCAACGTTTTACTGGAGGACAAACCCCATGGATCAAAGCAAGCCTTCGTTCTTTATCACGACGCCCATCTACTACGTCAACGCCGATCCGCACCTGGGCACGGCTTATTCCACCATCATCGCCGACGTTCAGGCTCGCTATCGCCGTTCCGCTGGCTATAACGTCAAGTTCCTGACCGGCATGGACGAGCATGGCGAGAAGGTCGCCGAGGCCGCAGCCAAGCACAACATGACGCCGCAGGAGTGGACCGATAGCCAGGCTCCGCACTTCAAGGAGCTTTGGAGCAAGCTCGAGATTTCCAATGATGACTTCATCCGCACCACCGAGCCGCGCCAGCATCATGCCGTGCAGTACCTGTGGGAGCGCATGAAGGAGTCCGGTTACCTGTATAAGGGCAGCTACGACGGCTGGTATTGCGTGCCTGATGAGACCTACTTCACCGATACGCAGGTCCAGAAGGGCGACGAAGAGTACGGCAGCGTCGGCCAGCACTTGTGCCCCGACTGCCACCGTCCGCTTGAGCGCGTGCAGGAGGAGTCCTACTTCTTTAAGCTTTCCGCCTTCCAGGACAAGCTGCTCAAGCTCTATGACGAGCACCCCGACTTTGTCGAGCCTGCGTTCCGCATGAACGAGGTTCGCAGCTTTGTCGAGGGCGGCCTTAACGACCTTTCCGTGAGCCGTACGAGCTTTGACTGGGGCATTCAGGTCCCGTTTGACGAGGGTCACGTGACCTACGTGTGGTTCGATGCGCTGCTCAACTATATGACGGCCGTCGGCTACGGTGTCGACACCGACGAGGCGCGTGCCGAGCTGGCCTATCGCTGGCCCGCGCAGTTCCACATCGTGGGCAAGGACATCATCCGCTTCCACTGCGTCATTTGGCCCGCCATGCTCATGGCCATCGGCGAGGCCCTGCCCGAGCACGTCTTTGCCCACGGCTTCCTGACCGTGCGCAATGCCGAGACCGGCAAGGCCGAGAAGATGTCCAAGAGCCGCGGCAACGCCATCGCTCCGCAGGACGTTATCGACATGTTGGGCGTCGAGGGCTATCGCTACTACTTCATGACCGACGTCGTCCCCGGCACCGACGGTGCCATCAGCTTCGATCGCATGGAGCAGGTCTACAACGCCGACCTGGCCAACAGCTGGGGCAACCTTATCTCGCGTTCGCTCAACATGAGCGGCAAGTACTTTGATGGTTGCGCGCCCGCCAAGCCCGCATCGTTCGATGCGTTCGACAACCCGCTGGCAAAGATCGCCGATGGTCTGGTCGAGCGCTACATGGCCAAGATGGACGTGCTCGATTACGGCGGAGCCAAGGACGAGGTCATGGAGCTCATCCATGCCGCCAACCACTACATCGAGGACTCCGAGCCTTGGGCACTTGCCAAGGACGAGGCCAAGGCTGACGAGCTGGCGTTTGTGATCTACAACCTGCTCGAGGCCATCCGCATTGCCGCCCACCTGCTGATGCCGCTCATGCCTCAGACCTCTGCCGAGGCCCTGCGCCGCCTGTCCTGCGAGGACGAGGCCGCGACCGACGACCTCAAGGGCATTTGCGCTTGGGGCCTGCTTGCCGGCGGTCAGCCTGTCGAGAAGGGCGGGCCGCTGTTCCCGCGTCTGGGCTAAGACGCAGCGCGCCATATCGGCAATTTGCTGTTTAGCTGTAAGGGCATGGCCGCCACGGTCCATGCCCTTTTGTTTCAAGACGCCGCCATCATGCTAAGGAGGCAACCATGACAACTTCGCCTTTGGCAAACCCCACGGCCACCAGGGAGCTGCTGGAGGAGTTTGGCCTTGCGACCAAGCATCGCCTGGGCCAGAACTTCCTGATCGACAACCATGTAATTGAGCGCATTTGCGAGCTTGCCGAGCTTGCAGGTGACGAGCGCGTGCTCGAGGTTGGTCCGGGCGTTGGTACGCTCACGCTTGCGCTGTTGCAGGAGGCGGCGTGCGTCACGTCGATCGAGGCCGATCCCGAGCTCGAGCCGGTGCTCGATGCTCACGCCGCCGACTACGCCAACTTCCGCTTTATCATGGGCGACGCGCTTAAGGTGACGCCGGAGCAGATTGAGCAGGCCGCCGGCGGTGAGCCGACGGTATTTGTCGCGAACTTGCCCTATAACGTGGCGGCGACGATCATCTTGCAGTTCTTCCAGACGATGCCCGCGCTCAAGCGTGCCGTGGTCATGGTGCAAAAGGAGGTTGCCGATCGCATTGCCGCAGTGCCGGGCAACAAGACCTATGGCGGCTATACGGCAAAGCTCGGCCTGTATGCGCAGGTGACGGGTCGCTTTGAGGTGCCGCCGCGTTGCTTTATGCCGGCGCCGCACGTGGACTCGGCCGTCGTGCGTATCGACCGTGTTGACGGCGTGGTGCCCGAAGGACTCGACCGCGAGTTTGTGGCCCGCGTGATTGATGCTGCATTTGCCCAGCGTCGCAAGACCATCCGCAATTCCATGAGCGCCAACGGTTTTGCCAAGGACGTGCTCGATGCCGCTTTTGAGGTTTGCGGTATCGCACCCACCACGCGCGCCGAGACGCTCGATGTTGCCGACTTTGTCCGTCTGGCCCGGGAGCTAATCCATGACGCCTAATGCCGAACGCGTGACGTTTACCAAGAAAAAGACGACGGTTGCTTGTCCCGTGCCCTTGGCGCCGCTTGCCGACACGCATGCACATCTGCTTTCGTTTTGGGGCAAGGATGTGCCCGAGACGCTCGTGCGCGCCAAAGCCGCGGGCGTCGACCTGTTGGTGACGATGTTCGACCCCATTGCCGACAAGCGCAGCGTGGCGGACTATAGCGACTGGCTGGTGCGCGAGATTCTTCCGATGCAGGATATCCCGCAGATCAAGTATCTTGCCGGCGTGCATCCGTATGGCGCGCCGGACTATACCGACGACGTTCATGCACAGGTCGTTGCCGCACTTGATGACCCCTTATGCGCCGGTATTGGCGAAATCGGCCTAGACTATCACATGGACTATGACGACGATATCGCGCCGGCACCCCATAACGTGCAGATTGATTGCATGGCGCGCCAGCTCGAGCTTGCCGTGCGCCGCAATGTGCCGGTGGAGCTGCACCTGCGTCACGAGGACTCGGATGGGGAGCGCACCTCGCACGTCGATGCGTACAACGTACTGCGCGAGGTGGGTGTGCCCCAGGCTGGTTGTGTGCTGCACTGTTTTGGCGAGGACCGCGCCACGATGGAGCGCTTTGTGGATTTGGGCTGCTATATCGCCTATGGCGGTGCGGCCACCTTTAAGCGCAACGACGATGTGCGCGAGGCATTTGCGGCAACCCCACTCGATCGAATTTTGTTCGAGACGGATTGCCCGTATATGGCTCCGGAGCCCATCCGCGGTCTTGAATGCGAGCCCGCAATGATCTCCATTACGGCAAACACGCTGGTCAACGACCGTGTCGATCGTACCGGCGAGGATGCTGAGGCAATCGCGCGAGCAGCTTGGGAAAATGCCTGCAAACTTTTTCAAAAATAGTTCTTGCGTTCGCGGTAGCGCTCCGTTATTCTAATTCCTGCACGCGGGCGTGGCGGAATTGGCAGACGCGTACGGTTCAGGTCCGTATGGGGGCAACCCCATGAAGGTTCAAGTCCTTTCGCCCGCACCATTGATTGAAAGAGCTCCCAGCAATGGGGGCTTTTTTGTTATGGGCCCATCGCGGGGACTTGAACCTGCGAAGGAGCGAGCGTAAAGAAAACGCGGAGCGTTTTTAGCGAGCTGCGAGGGCACCGGTAGGCGGCCGAAGCCGGTGCGGATCCGCGAAGCGGATACGCGGACGTCCTTTCGCCCGCACCATTGATTGAAAGAGCTCCCAGCAATGGGAGCTTTTTGTTATGGGCCTCTTGTTGATGTCACGTTGCTGCTTCGTGCGGGTATCCTAGTGCCAACGTGTGCCTATCAGAGGAGAGACCATGCTGTTGTCCGGTATCATCGCCGCCCTTACCAGCCTTTTGATTCCCATCATCATTTTGTTGTTACTGCTTCCCAACGCCTGCTATGTCGTTGAACAGCAGCATGCCGTGATCATCGAGCGTCTGGGCAAGTTTAACCGCATCGTCAACGCGGGCTTCCACATGAAGGTGCCCGTGATTGACCGCAAAGCCGCCACGGTGAGTCTGCGCACCATGAAAAACGGTTTTGGCATCGACGTTAAGACCCAGGACAACGTGACCATCGGCCTTGAGGTCTCTGCTCAGTACCACGTGAGCTATGACATGGGCGCCGGCCCGGCAGATTCGGGTATCTACAAGAGCTACTACATGCTGCAGGAGCCCGTCGACCAGATGCGTGACTTCATCACCGACGCCCTGCGCTCTTCGATTCCCGTCTACACACTCGACGAGGTCTTTGCCAAGAAGGATGACATCGCCAAGGATGTCAACGCTACCGTTTCCGAGCAGATGGCCGCCTACGGCTTCACCCTCGTGTCGACGCTCATCACCAAAATCGCACTGCCGACCGAGGTCGAGAACTCCATGAACGACATCAACGCCGCCCAGCGCAAGCGCGCTGCGGCACAGGAGCTCGCCGAGGCCGACCGCATCAAGCGCGTCACCGAGGCGACCGCCGAGGCCGAGGCTATGGAAAAGGCGGGCGAGGGCATCGCCAACCAGCGCAAGGCCATCGCACTGGGTATCAAAGATTCGCTCGAGATCATCCAGGAGACGGGTGTCGGCAATGACGAGGCCAACCAACTGTTCATGTTTACGCAGTGGTCCGAGATGATGACGGAGTTTGCTCGCACGGGTAAAACCTCGACGGTCGTGCTGCCGAGCGACTTCTCGCAGTCGGCCTCTATGTTCGAGCAGATGCTGACCGCCGGCAAAGTTCAAAACGATTCGAAGGAGTAGACGCGCGTGAAATACACCGTCGTTTGCGTCGGTAAGCTCAAGGAGCGCTTTTGGAAGGACGCGTGCGCTGAGTACACCAAGCGCCTAGGCGCCTATGCCAAGGTGGATATCCGCGAGGTGGCCGATATCGACCCGGCTAAGGCGGGCGGCGTGGATGCCGCGCGCGACAAGGAGGGGGCGGCAATTCTTGCTGCATTGCCGTCTCGAGCGCATGTGATCCTGCTGGCTATCGAGGGCAAGGAGCGTTCGAGTGAGGAGCTCTCGGCGAGGCTCGACGATCTTATGCTGCGAGGCAGCAGCGACATCGCCTTTGTGATTGGCGGTTCGGACGGCGTGAGCGATGAGGTGCGCGCCCGCGCCGACGAGATGCTCAGCTTTGGACGCATTACCTTGCCGCATAACTTGGCGCGCGTGGTGCTGCTGGAGCAAATCTACCGCGCCTGCAAGATCAGCCGTGGCGAGCCGTATCACAAATAGGTCGGCAATACGAAACAATGGCGTGGGACAATAGCTTTCGTTTTGAAGAGCGTGTCTGAGAGGACTATGAGATATGAAGATTGGATTTGTCGGTTTTGGCAATATGGCGAGCGCTATGGCCGATGGCTGGATCGCTGCCGGTGTAGCTGCGAGCGACATGTGCGCCTGCGCGGGTCGCTACGACGCACTGGTTGAGCGCTGCGAGGCGCGCGGCATGGTCGCCTGCCACGATGCCGCCGAGGTTGTCGCCGCATCCGATATCGTGGTCGCTGCGGTCAAACCGTACATGATCGAGAAGGTATTCGCCCCGCTCAAGGATGCTCTTGCCAAAAAGGTCGTTCTGTCGGTTGCCTGGACCTGGGACAGTGCCAAGTGGGAGCAGGTCCTGCCGGGCGTCGCGCATATCTCGACGGTGCCCAACACACCGGTTTCGGTGGGCGAGGGCGTCATCGCTTGCGAGAAGGCTTCCACGCTTAGTGATGAGCAGAGCGCCGTGGTGCTTGATCTGCTTGGCAAACTCGGTGCGGTGGTCGAACTCGATACGAGCCTGCTGTTTGTGGGCGGCACGGTGGGTGGTTGCGCTCCGGCATTTGTCGCCATGGCAATCGAGGCCCTGGGCGATGCAGCGGTCAAGCACGGTATCCCGCGTGCCGATGCCTATCGCATTGTGAGCCAGATGGTGTTGGGTACGGCAAAGCTGCAGCTTGCAACTGGCCAGCATCCTGCGGCGATGAAGGATGCCGTATGCTCGCCCGGTGGTGCCACCATCAAGGGCGTCGTTGCGCTCGAGGACGCCGGCATGCGCAGCGCCCTGGTCAAGGCAATCGACGCAACTCTCCAGTAAAACCGACCAAAAAAAGGAAGGGTTTATTATTGGCAGGTATTTTCTGCGGTTTTGTCCTTTTAGCGAAAAGCGCCCCGCAACTGGCTCAATTCCAGTTGCGGGGCGCTTGCGTTTGCCCAGATAAAACAGACCAAAATAAACCTGTCCCTTTTTGGCAGGTTAGTCCCAGAAGCTGTCTTCCTCATCCTCGGACTTGGGTCCGCGGTCGACGTACATCTTATGGGTACGCTTCTCCATTACAAAGGCAAGAATCGCAAATAACAGGATGCCGCCGGCGAAAAGGATGGCAAAACCGGTGCGGGTGCCAAACAAAAAGGAAAAAACTGCGTCCATTGGGTGCCTTCTTGCGTAGTTGAGTTGGGTCGTAAACGCTCATAAGTATATACTTGCCCATACATGTACAAGGTTGCAACCTAAATGGAATGTATATCGCCGGAGGATCTAATGCTTGATATCAAGTTTGTTCGCGAGAACCCCGATGCCATCGATGTCGCCATGGCTAACCGCCAGACGTCTTGGGATCGCGAGAAGTTCTTTGAGCTCGACGACGAGCGCCGTGCCGTCATCACCGAGGTCGAGGAGCTCCAGGCTACGCGCAATGCCGAGTCCAAGAAGATCGGCGCCCTGATGAAGGAGGGCAAGAAGGACGAGGCCGAGGCCGCCAAGGAGGCCGTGCGCGCCGTCAACGAGAAGATTGACGGTCTGGCCGAGCGCCGTACTGCTCTCGAGCAGGAGCAGTACGACTTCATGGCTCACCTGCCCAACATTCCTTGCGAGGCCACGCCGTACGGCAAGGACGAGGACGAGAATATTGAGCGCCGTCGTTGGGGCACCCCGCGCGAGTTCGACTTCGACTTTAAGCCGCATTGGGATCTGGGCACCGATCTGGACATCCTCGACTTCGAGCGCGGCAACAAGCTCTCCGGCAGCCGTTTTACCGTTCTCGGTGGCGCTGGCGCCCGCCTGGAGCGCGCCCTCATCAACTTCTTCCTCGATACGCACACCAGCCGTGGCTTTAAGGAGTGGTGGCCGCCCATCGTCGTCAAGCGTCAGACCATGTTTGGCACGGGTCAGCTGCCCAAGTTCGAGGACGACGCCTATCACGTCTCGGGCGACAACTTCCTGATCCCCACCGCCGAGGTCGTGCTTACCAACCTGCACGCCGGCGAGGTCCTCGACGCCGACACCCTGCCGCGCCGCTACACCGCCTTCACCCCCTGCTTCCGCGAGGAGGCCGGTTCCGCCGGTCGCGATACCCGCGGCATCATCCGTCAGCACGAGTTCGACAAGGTCGAGATGGTCAAGTTCGCTAAGCCGGAGGAGTCCGACGAGGAGCTCGAGAGCATGACCGCCGAGGCCGAGTATCTGCTGCAGCAGCTGGGCCTTCCGTATCGCGTGATTAGCCTGTGCACCGGCGACTTGGGCTTCTCTGCCCGTCAGACCTACGACGTCGAGGTCTGGCTGCCGAGCTACAACGCCTACAAGGAGATCAGCTCCTGCTCCAACTGCGGCGACTTCCAGGCCCGCCGCGCCAACATCAAGTACCGCGACCCCGAGAACTTCAAGGGCTCGCGTTACCTGCACACCCTTAACGGTTCCGGCCTGCCGGCTGGTCGTACCATGGCTGCCATTCTGGAGAACTACCAGAACGCCGACGGCACCATCACGATCCCCGAGGTTCTGCGTCCTTACATGGGCGGTCTCGAGAAGATCGAGCCGGTCGCGTAACTTGGCTGCATAGGGGATATGCAAGGGCGCTCCTTCGGGGGCGCCCTATTTCGTGCGCAGGTCCATACCATGCCGTGCGGACAGCTCGATAGAAAACACACGAACAAACGTTCTGTATACATGCATTTACCTGCTATGCTTTTGCTAACTAAGAGCAAGAGAAAGGGGATGTGATGGAGCTGTTCGACGAGCGGGTTGTGTTGTTCCAGAGTGATGAGGGCGGGGAGCACCTGCTGGTAACGTGCGAGCCGTCGGGTATGGGTGGCTTGGTGGTTCGGCAGACGAGTGAGGGACCATTGACGCAATGGTGCTATGAGGAGTCGCCGCATGTGGTCGAGACGTTTGTGGCGCATGAGGCGCTTGTTGTCCTTGAGCACTTCTATGGCGTTGGATCTTCTAATCAGGTGGCCCGAATGCTGAGCATTTCGTTTGCCGACTACGACTGTGCCCAACGGGTGCGGTCGCTTCTGGGGGAGCTTGGCGTCGGGTTCGATGTGATCGAAAAGCCAATCGATCGTACGAAAAGCGCTGATGCTCGTGGTGCAGCGTGACAAATTGCGGCCCGCGCGAAAAAAGTTTGAGATTTTGCTTGACTCTAATGAACTAAAGTGGTTTTATATGTCTTGCGCTGCGGCGTTACCTCAGCTGGATAGAGGGTCTGACTACGAATCAGAACGTCATAGGTTCGAATCCTATACGCCGCACCAATTGAAATCGAAAGCCTCCGGCAACGGGGGCTTTTCTTTTACGCCGGCACCGCACGGATTCGAACCTCGGTCGAGGCGCGAGCATCTTAATCATCACTTCGTAAAATTTTTCCAAATTGTCGCTTGACCCATCGAGGGGTCACGTGCATAATAATCCGTGCGTTGCGGCGTTACCTCAGCTGGATAGAGGGTCTGACTACGAATCAGAACGTCATAGGTTCGAATCCTATACGCCGCACCAATTGAGTTTTAAGCCTCCGGAAACGGGGGCTTTTCCTTTACGGGGGCATTGCGGAGATTCGAACCTCGTTCGAGGCGCGAGCGTCAAGAAAACGCGGAGCGTTTTTAGCGAGCGGGCGAGTCCGCCGGCAGGCGGGCGAAGCCGGTGCGGATCCGCGCAGCGGATGCGCGGAATCCTATACGCCGCACCAATTGAGTTTTAAAGCCTCCGGTAACGGAGGCTTTTCTTATATCGCGATGCGTCGAAGATCGCATCAAGTGGTCAAAATGAGTAAAAATCAAATTCAATAACTTTTTTTGAAAAACGCTTGACCTTTATTCAGTCCATGTGCATAATAATCAACAAGTCGCGGCGTTACCTCAGCTGGATAGAGGGTCTGACTACGAATCAGAACGTCATAGGTTCGAATCCTATACGCCGCACCAATTGAACTTGAAGCCTTCGGCAACGGGGGCTTTTCTTTTATGTCGCCGCTGCATGGATTCGAACCTCGGTCGAGGCGCGAGCGCCAAGAAAACGCGGGGCGTTTTTAGCGAGCGGGCGAGCACGCCGGCAGGCGGGCGAAGCCGGTGCGGATCCGCGCAGCGGATGCGCGGAATCCTATACGCCGCACCATTTGAGACTAAAGCTCCCGGCAACGGGGGCTTTTCTTTTACGTAAGCACTGCATGGATTCGAACCTCGGTCGAGGCGCGGGCGTGAAGCGGACGATTTCTTATCGACTCGTGTAAGATTCCGAGTAGATGTCGCGACTTATTCGCGACCACTCCTTCTTCAAGCGACCGATCAGGGTGATATTTCGTGGCAGAGCGTCCGACATACAAGCTCAGGTTTCTCGATCCCAAGAAGCGCTTTCCGGCGATGCCCGAGCAGCCTGCGGGACGCTCATATGGCGTGGTCTGGAAACTCTTTGGCGAGGATCAGCATGAATCTTGTTATGTCGTCGAGTTCGTTGGCAAAAGTCATGTGTCGCTTTTGGGCTACGTAAGCGTTTCGGGTGAGGTGTACAAGGTGGACCGCCCCGTCAGCGAGGCTCCGCTGCCCAACGATCCCGACATGGAACTGGTCCTTGACGAGTCGGATTCCAGTATTGGTGAGATTATGGTAAGGAAAGCCAACGGTGCAATGCGCGCGTGTGCGCAAACTGCCGGCTCTCCCGAAGGCCCCATGCGCGAGCAGTCCGACCACGAGACATGGAATTCGACCCGCGCCCTTCCTTACGGTGAGTTCATGGCCTCGATGTTCTTGCGCTACGTGATATTTGCCAACTCCGAAAGCGCTATTGTGAACACGGCGGACGCCGGCGGACTCGACGAGGGTATGCAAAACGTTGTCGACAAGATCAAGCTCGTAAAGTTGCCCGAGCCGGTCGAGGTGTTTTTGGGCTTTAACACGGCACCGCTCCCCGATGCTATCGAGACGCTGCTTTACCGCGTTGACCATGCCGAGAATCCGAGCGGTATCGAGCGCTATGCCGCCGCCCTTATGAGCGAGGTCGACTTGCCCCGTCTGCGCACCATTGCCGCCAAGTCCGAAATGAGCCTAGCGCGCATCGACCGGTCGAAGCTGTTCTATCTCAATTTTGATCGTAGCCTGCTGGACCAGGGCGAGATTGACATGCTGCTTGCCATCGAGTGCCGTCTCAACCGCCTCTCCGGCATCCTCGAGCGCATCGGGGCCGGATTGGCCCCTGCGGCATCCTCGCCGAGCCTTGAGGGCTGCGCGCTCTTTGATGCGTGGCATATCGCCAAGACGACCAACGATGTTCCCCGACTGCTCGATACGGCCTCGAGCGATAACCCGTGGGGCAAACCGGGTACGGTGGCTTGCCAGCCGGGCGGTGAGTGGGATGTGCGTACCCGCTTCGCGCGTATTGTCGAGGCGCTCAACGTGGTCACGCGGCTTGACTATACCTATCGGGCAAACGTTGCCGAGGGGATTATGCTCGTTCGGTTTGGGCACTCTGTCGTGAATGCCATGCCGCAACGTGAATACGACGCTCAAGATGACGCCTGGCGCGAGCTGGAAGAGGACACGCGTGCGATCTGGGCCGCGGAGCACGATGCGCGCGTGGCACTCACGCTTGCGGCAGCGTGTTTTGCCGCGGGCACCTGCATCACGCGCTGCTATGTGCAGATTGCTGCTCCCGACAGTGAGCAGGGCGAGCGCGTTGTCGCAACGTATTTCTTTGGGCGCGCGGCCTATCTGGCCGATTGCGTGCCTGTCGCCAAGGATCTTGAGAGCATGGACATGGACGATATGCCGTGCAAGCGTGTGCTTGAGGCGTATGAGTCAACCGCTCCGGAGACGATTGAGCCTGCGGAGGTTCATGCTCGTCCGCGTGATGACCATCGCACACTGCCGCCGGCGCTGCGCGATCTGCTGCTCGCCGATAAGGCTGACGAGTTGGAGGTCATGGAAGAGGACGATGACCCATACGTGGCCCGTGTTGTTGAATTGCGCGAGCAGGCAAAAGTCGACCGTACAGGTGCTTTTGAAGGCTTTTCCCGTCTTGTCGAGGAGTTGGAGGCTAAGTGCGCCGTCGCCGAGCTTTTGGCGACAGGTCCGGTTCAAACGCAGTTTTGCGATAACCAGCTGGTGCGCATGGTGCTACCGGTGTTGGAAGAAGACCGCTCTGTGCGAATCCTTCGTGCGCCCGATGCGCTGTACTTTGCCCAGCACGAGATCTGCAGCTTTTACGCCGAGCAAGAGGACTTTAAACGAGCGCTGCCCGAGGTGCGCCATCTTTACGATCTGGCGCGCTCGTCCATGCAATCGCACTTTGCGCTCATCAACGTGCTTGCGCGTCTGGAGCGCTTTGACGAGATTATCGAGGTGGCGCGCCACGGCCTACGTATTGCCAGCGATCGTTCTGCAATCGGCTACCTGTTCTATCGCTTGGCGTTTGCCTATTGGAATTGCGATCAGCTCGACCTGGCGCTGGCTTGTTACCGTCTCGTGCCGCGCGGCGAGGAGTCGGGCAGTAGCGCGCTGGAAGAAATGCAGGGCCTTATGAACGAGATGGGCGTTAGCGAGCCTCCGACGTTCGAGGAAGCGGTCGAGACTATCCGCAAGGCTGGACTTGAGTTGCCGCCAGTGTCCGCCGTGACGAATCAGCTGGCAGATGCCGCTGTGCAACTGGTCGACAACGGCTTCTTTTTTCTGGCACGCGGTTGCATCTTCCAAATGTGGCGCACCATGGGCAACGACGAGCTCGGCTCCCTCAACCGCTCACTGGGGTAGGGGCGAAAACTGCAAGGAGGAAAGGCCGCTAGGCAATTAGAAAATTCCCTCTTGCTCAACTTCGGCTGTTTGGTTACTATAGAACGGCTGTTACGGAGAGCTGACCGAGAGGCCGAAGGTGCTCGCCTGCTAAGCGAGTATGCCCCAAAAGGGCATCTGGGGTTCGAATCCCCAGCTCTCCGCCAGTTTAACTTTAAAGAAGGGTCCCATTGGGGGCCCTTTTTTATTATCGAGAAAGGGCGCTGGGGATTCGAACCCGAGAGGGCGCGGGCGTTAAGCAAACGCGAAAGGCGTTTGTAGCCCGTGGGCGAAAAGCCGCCAGGCTTTGAAGCCGGAGGGCATGCGTAGCATGCCCGGACATCCCCAGCTCTCCGCCAGTTTAACTTTAAAGAAGGGTCCCATCGGGGGCCCTTTTTTAGTTGAACCACGTTAGCTGGGGATTCGAACCCTCAAAAAATGAGGCGCCCCGTTGGACGCCTCATTTGGTTCGATGTGATATCGCTCCGGCCCTACATCTCGGGCGCCTTGGCGACGGTCTCGCTTTCTGCCGTGAGTGGGCGGTTGTCGATGCGGCGGCCCAGGCGGTCGAGCTTCACAAGGAGCCACTCAATGGGATTCGGCCCTGCGCCTTCCTCGTCGGCAACCAGGTCCATAACGGCGATTTTGGTGCCGTCCTGCTTGAGAGTAACACTGCCCACCTTGTCGCCCACATGCACCGTGCCCGAAAGATCGTCGTAGCTAACCTTTTCGGTCACCTCGCCGGCAAGGGAAAACACGGTCGCTTGCGCCGTAGGATCGGCGAGTGTGGCGTCGATTGTCTTATCCGTCCAGTCGGTTTGGCCAATGCGCGCCATAAGCGGGTTGCCGTTGGCGGTCTTTTCCTGCGTGTTGGCGATTGCGACCGTCACCTTGTGGCCGTAGTACCAGTTGGCAAGGGTGGCGGTATCGGTAAAGCGCTGATCGGTGGTGGTGGAGTTCAAAATAACGGTGTAGATCTCGTCGCCGTCGCGGTTGTAGGCGCTCGTAAAGCAATAGCCCGCGTCGTCGGTGGTGCCGGTCTTGCCACCGATGTTGCCATCTTGGCCCAGCAAATAGTTATGCGTGTCCATGGAATGCGAATGGTCGGTGCCGTCGGCGCCCGTGACCTCGATCCAGGAATCCTCGCTCGCTACGACCTCGCGGATCGTGTCGTTTTTCATGGCCTCCTGCATCATCAGCGCTACGTCGTGTGCGGTTGAGTGCATATCGCCAGCCCACTCATCAAAGTCCAGACCATGCGGGTTTTCAAAAAGCGTACCGGTGCAGCCGAGCTTCTTAGCGCGCTCGTTCATGGCCTTCACAAATGTGGCCTCGGCGTCTTTGGTCTTAGGGTCGATCTTCTTGCCCACATATTCGGCGAGCACGATGGCGGCGTCGTTGCCCGAGGGAATCATCAGGCCGCGCAGCGCCTGCTCCACGGTAAGCTTGTCGCCTTCGAGCAAGCCGGCGGTCGAATTGCCCACGGTGGCTGCGGCGTTGCTCACCGTGACCTTCTCGTCCATCTTGCAATTCTCGACGGTTAGGATTGCGGTCATGACCTTGGTGATCGAGGCAATCTTGACCTGCTCATCGGCGTCGCGGGCATAGTAGACGGTGCCGTCTTTGCCCATGACGAGGGCATTGGTCGCATCGATATCGGGCAGGTTTTCGGCCGTGATACCGCGCACATCGGCGGTTTTGCCGCAAACATTGTCGGTCGTGAGCACTTGGGCGCCGGCGACGGTGGGCACGCCAGCGGCAAGGGCGATAGCGCAGACAAAGCCGGCGGCAAGCTGGGCTGAGCGCTTTGCAAAAGGGGTGAGGGACTTCACGGATTTCGCTTTCGACGGGATGGTCTCTTCTGGAACTAGAGTATATCGTTTGCCGGCGTCGGCGATCATCGCGTGCGTGCGTGGCCCACATCCGCACCCGAACGGGCACAAGGGTGCTTAAGGCCGACTTAATCACCCACGCTTGTTGTGTGTGGCGTGCGTCGCCTCGGGCATAATGGAGCGCGAGAGGAGCACGTATGAACGAGCGCATACTGGTAGTTGATGACGAGAAGGCCATCGCCGACTTGGTTGGTATCTACCTTACAAAAGAGGGCTTTGATGTCCAGATTGCCTATAGCGGGGCCGATGCTGCCAAGGCAATCTTGGAGCAGGAGTTCGATCTGGCGCTGCTGGATGTCATGCTGCCCGATATCGATGGGTTTGAGCTGCTGCGTACGATCCGTTCCAGCCATACCTATCCCGTGATCATGCTGACGGCGCGCGATGCCCAGCAAGACAAGATCGGGGGCCTTTCGCTTGGCGCGGACGATTACGTGGTTAAGCCGTTCCGTCCGCTGGAGCTCATCGCGCGCGTGCACGCTCAGCTTCGCCGCTACACCAGCTACGGTAGCCGTGCACAGGCGGCTGAGTCGCCGACCATTCAGCTCGACGGCTTGGAGATCAACCGCGATGCTCGTTCCGTGACAGTGGACGGTTCACCGGTTCGCCTCACGCCCACCGAGTATTCAATCTTGCTGTATCTGGTCGAGCATCGCGGCAGCGTGGTGGCCGTGGAGGACCTGTTCCGCGCGGTGTGGAACGAGGACTTTATGCCCGGCTCCAACAATACGGTGATGGTGCATATTCGCCACTTGCGTGAAAAGATCGGCGACGACGCACAAAAGCCACGCTTTATCAAAAACGTCTGGGGCGTCGGCTACATAATCGAATAACGCTTTTCGCTTGTGAGGATCTTGATATGACAAAAGACGATAGACAAGCGTTCGAGGTGCCCGATCGACTCTTTGAATACGTGAGGTCGGTCGTCGACAACCGCGCGCTTGCAACGGTGCTGCTCTTTTTGCTGAGCCTGCTGCTGATTGGCATTGATAACATCGCTGGAATCTTGGCGGTGCTGCTTGTCGGCTTTTTGCTGATCGATCGATTTGAGATCGTGCGCCGCTGCATGGTGATTGGCGGCGCCGCGTGGGCCATGACGTTGGCGATTGGCGCCATGGCGCTCGGCGGCATCGAAGGGCCGGTGCTGTTCGATGCCGGCTTTGTATTCAACATGCTTGGCTTTGTGCTGGCGCTTGCCGCGTGCGTGCTGTTCTTGTGCGGCCGCGCCCTGTACTACCAGGGCTACGAACAGGGCGAGCAGCATGCCGATTGTGTGCTGGCCGCTCGTATTCAAGATCGCCTGATCGATCACCCCGACACCTGGGACAACATTGACGGCGACTTCTTGGAGGTCGAGGGCGCCCTTAACCGCGTGCGTGACCGTGAGCGCAAGGTGCAGCAAGCTCTGCGTGACGAGTCGCATCGCAAGGACGATTTGGTCACGTACTTGGCACATGACCTACGCACCCCGCTTGCCAGTGTGGTGGGCTATCTTTCGCTGCTGCAAGAGGCTCCTGAGCTGCCGGTTGAGCAACGTGCGCACTTTACGGGCGTGGCTCTCGACAAGGCGCACCGGCTCGATGCACTCATCGAAGAGTTCTTCGATATCACGCGCTTTGACTTCCACGATATCGTGCTCACGCGCGGCTATGTTGATCTGGGGTTGCTGCTGGCTCAGGTGGCTGACGAGTTCTATCCCATCCTCAATGAGCAGCATAAGGAAGCCCAAGTTGATATTCGCGAGGACCTGACGGTGCTCGTGGATGGCGACAAGATGGCTCGCGTGTTCAACAACATCATGAAAAACGCCGTTGCCTATAGCTATGAGGGCTCGAACATCACGATCGAGGCCAGACGCCGGGACGGCGGTGGCGTGCGCGTGCGCTTTATCAATCAGGGCGATCCCATCCCTGAGGCAAAGCTCAAGGTGATCTTTGAGAAGTTCTATCGCCTGGATGCGGCGCGTGCGACCAATCGCGGCGGCGCTGGACTGGGGCTTGCCATCGCCAAGGAGATCGTATGCGCGCACGGCGGTACCGTTGCATGTGAATCGACGCCCGAACACACGATATTCACCATCGAGCTGCCCGCCGCATAGCCAGTGTGCCCTTACAAACACTTGACAATGCGCTCACGTGCATATGAGCCGCGATTCCTACTATCGATACTGCTGAATTGATATCGATGTGGAGGTATGCGGTATGACGGCTGCTGCGGCTGTGGAGCCCACGGAGCTTGAAGAACTCATGAAAGCGCAGGCCGAGGCCGCGCGCGAGCGCGAGGTTGGGGATGCGACTCGCCCCACGGCAGAGGATCTTGCCGCCTCGCCGACGCGCATCGATGTCGAGGGCCTCGACCTGTTCTATGGCGACCATCATGCGCTCAAGGACGTGAATATCAAGATCCGCGACAAGCAGATCACCTCGTTCATCGGGCCTTCGGGCTGCGGAAAGTCCACGTTGCTGCGCTGCTTTAACCGCATGAACGACGGCATCAAGGATTGCCGCATCGAGGGCAAGATTGCGCTCGATGGTCAAGATATCCTGGGCGACTACGACATCTGCCGCCTTCGCCAGCGCGTGGGCATGGTGTTCCAGCGCCCCAACCCGTTTCCCATGAGCATCTACGACAACGTCGCGTATGGTCCGCGCGGTATGGGTGTGCGCGATCGCGCTGCGCTGGATGAGCTGGTCGAGGACTCCCTTCGTCGCGCTGCGCTATGGGATGAGGTCAAGGACAAGCTCAAAGAGTCGGGTCTGGGTCTTTCGGGCGGCCAGCAGCAGCGTCTGTGCATCGCCCGCGCACTTGCCGTGCAGCCCGACATTCTGCTGATGGACGAGCCGACCTCGGCACTCGACCCTGTGTCGACGCTGGTGGTGGAGCAGCTGGCCTGCGAGCTCAAAGAGACCTGCACGCTCGTGGTCGTTACGCACAATATGCAGCAGGCGGCGCGTATCTCCGATTCGGTCGCATTCTTTTTGCTGGGTGAGCTGGTGGAGCACGCGCCCACCGCGCAACTCTTCAAGAATCCGACCGATCCGCGCACGGCGGATTATTTGACGGGACGTTTTGGCTGATACCATCTAGTAAAGGTACCTTTAGGGTTAAGATGCGGTCATGCCGGCCGCAAAGGGGTTCAACATGATCTATTACGTCGAGGACGATGACAACATCAGGGATTTGACGGTCTATGCACTGCGCAAGCAGGGGATTGAGGCCGAAGGCTTTTCGTGCGACGGTGAGTTTAAGGCTGCCGTGGCGCGACGGGTACCCGATGCCGTCCTGCTCGACATCATGCTGCCCGATACCGATGGCTTGGCGATTATGCGTCGACTGCGTGCCGATCGCCTGACGGCGACGGTGCCCATCATGATGCTTACCGCCAAGGATACCGAGCTCGACAAGGTGATGGCGCTCGATGGCGGTGCCGACGATTACCTGACTAAGCCGTTTTCGCTCATGGAGCTCGCCAGCCGCTGCCGCGCACTGCTGCGTCGCGGCGGCATGGTCAAACAGGCAAGCGATGTGCTCAGCGTGGGCGACATTGTGCTCTCGCCCAGCCATCGTGAGGTGACTGTTGCCGGCGAGTCGCTTAAGCTCACCCTGCGCGAGTTCGACCTGCTCGAGTACCTCATGCGCAAGCCCGGCGTGGTCTTTACCCGCGAGTCGTTGCTGCAGAGCGTGTGGGGCTGGGACTTCGACGGCGGTTCGCGCACTGTTGACGTGCACGTGCAGACGCTTCGCCAAAAACTGGGCGAGCATGCCAGCGCCATCGAGACCGTGCGCGGCGTGGGCTACCGCTTGGCCGAGCCTTCTGCCGGTGATGGTGCCGAAGGTGACGTCACCGCGGCCACCGCATCGGAGGAGTAACCCGTGGTCTTCGCCCCCCAGGGAAAACATACGCTGTCGCACCGCGTTTTTGTGACGATCTTTGTCTGCGCCATGGCGGTTATCGTGGCGTTTACGGTGCTGGGTGCGTTCTTTGTGCAAAACACCTTGGCGGATGCCACGAGTGCCAATCTGGCGCAGGAAACCGAGCTCATTGCTACCGCCCTCGACGAGCAGCAGGAGCCCATCCCGTTCTTGCGTAGCCTCGATCGCGAGGACTTGCGCATCACGCTGATTAACAAGGATGGATCGGTTGCCTACGACAACGAGGCGTCGCCTTCCACACTGCCCAACCATGGCGATCGCCCCGAGGTCATCGAGGCCTTTGAGAATGGTTCGGGTTCCGCGGAGCGCGCAAGCTCTACGCTCGACGAGATTATGCTGTATCGCGCCGTCGCCCTTGATAACGGCCAGGTTGTCCGCTTGGCGCAGGCCCAGCCTGGCGTTGCGGCGATTTTGCTGTCGATGGTGGCGCCGATGCTGCTTATCGCAGCAGCGGGTGCGGTACTCTCGTTTTTTATGGCGCGCCGCGAGTCCCGTGCCATCATCGCGCCGTTGCAAGAGGTGGATTTGGACCACCCACGCCGTAGCTATGAGCACGCCTATGCCGAGATGGTCCCCATGCTTGAGCGTATCGAGTCGCAGCGCCAGGAACTCAAGCGCCAAATGGCGGTGCTGGCGGACAACGATCGTATGCGCCGCGAGTTCACGGCGAATATCACCCATGAGCTCAAGACGCCGCTTACGGCGATTTCGGGCTATGCCGAGCTCATCGCAAACGGCATGGTCGAGGGCGAGGACGACCTGCGCAACTTTGGCGGTCGCATCTATCGTGAGGCGGGCCGCTTGGCAGCGCTTGTCAACGACATCCTTACGCTGTCTAACTTGGACGAGGCCGAGCGTGCAACTGAGGGCGAGGCGGTGCCCATTGGGTCCACGGAGCCTATTGAGCTCTCGCGTGCCATCTACGCGGTTGAGCAGCGTCTTGAACAGGTCGCCCGTCAGGCGAATGTGACGATAAGTCATGAGACCAAGCCTGTGGTCATCGAGGGCGTGTCGCGCTTGATTGACGAGCTCATCTATAATCTGGCGAGCAACGCCATCCGCTACAATCGACCCGGCGGTACGGTTACGCTGCAGTGCGGCACCAACGACGAAGGCCATCCGTTCCTTGCGGTCGCCGACACGGGAATCGGTATCGCGCCTGAAGAACAGGGCAAGGTATTTGAGCGGTTCTATCGCGTGGACAAGAGTAGGTCCAAGGCGCGCGGCGGAACCGGTCTGGGGCTTGCCATTGTCAAGCATGCGGCCCTGTATCATCACGCCACGCTCGATCTGTCGAGCGAGTTGGGCGTGGGAACCACCATTACGGTGACGTTTCCCATACAGCAGGACGAGCCATTCGCATAGCGATACAACATAGGTATTGATGTAGACGCCGCATTTGACTTTCGGGTGCGGCGTTGTTGTGCAATTTTACGATTGCTTCCGACATTTTTACAGGAGAGCCTGTTTCTTATGTATAGAGTTTGGTCTCGGTAAAAAGATGCGATAACATACGGACAGTTTTGTCAATCCGAACTGGGGAAATGAAAGGCAAGCTGCATGACCCTTCTCGAACTGTTCCAGCTGCTGAAGAAGCACCTCAAGCTGGTCATCACCCTTCCGGTGGCCTGTGCGATCGCCATGGGCATCGTGTCCTTCGTTGCGATGGGCAACACCTACACCGCGACGACGAGCATGTACATTCTCGCCAAGACCGACGATAGCGGTCAGATGAGCTACAACGATCTCTCGGCGAGCCAGATGCTTTCCAACGATATCGCCACGCTGCTGGATAGCGATAGCGTTAAGAGCGGTGCTGCCAATGAGCTGGGCCTTGCTGACCTGGATGACTACAAGGTGTCTGTTTCCTCCGAGACCACCACGCGTGTCATTACGCTTTCGGTTACCGGCACCGATGCCAAGGAGACGGCTAAGGTCGCAAAGGCCATGGCCAGCTCGGTGAGTACGGTCGCTCAGAACGTCGGCGCTGCCCAGAGCATCAACGTTATCGACGAGGCTAAGACTCCCGAAGTCCCCAGCGGCCCCAAGCGCACGCTGTACGTTGCTGTCGCGTTCCTCGCCGGTATCTTTATCGCAGTTGCCTATGTCGTTTTGGCAGACATGCTCAATACCCGCATCCGCGGTGCCGAAGAGGCAGAAGAGCTCCTGGGCATTCCCGTTGTTGGCCGAATTCCGGCTATGAAAGGTGGTAAATAGGCATGGCTAAGGCAAAGAACACCGATAAGCTCGTTGTACAGAATGCCGCCAAGACCCTTCTGGCCAACATCCGCTTTGCGAGCGTGGACGACCCCATTCGCACCATCACCGTTACCTCCTCGATTCCCAACGAGGGTAAGTCTACGGTTTCCATCAACCTTGCCCAGGCTATCGCCACCAGCGGCAAGAGCGTCCTGCTGGTCGAGGCTGATATGCGTCGCAGGTCCCTTGCCGATATGCTCGGCGTCCGCTCCCGCGGCGGACTCTATGCAGTCCTTTCCGAGCAGGTTTCTATTGACCAGGCAATTGTCGAGACGGGTCAGAAGAACTTTTACTTCCTCGATGCCGAGCCGCATATTCCCAATCCTGCCGACATCATCGTCTCTCACCGCTTTGCCAAGCTGGTAAAGGCACTGTCCGCCAAGTTCCAGTACGTCATCTTTGATGCTCCCCCGGTCGGCACCTTCATCGATGCTGCCGAGATCGCAAGTCTGACCGACGGTGCGCTTTTTGTCGTGCGTGAGGATTTCACCAAGCGCGAGGAGGCGCTCAACGCCATCGGTCAGCTTAAGAAGTCCGAGAAGGTCAAGCTCATCGGTACCGTTATGAACTACTGCGAGACCGAGACCAGCGAGTACTACTACTCCTACTACACCAAGGACGGTAAGAAGGTGAAGAAGGGCTCCGACGATCAGGGGACTTCCAAAAAGGGCATCTTCACCAACCGAGCAAACGTTTAGTTGATTAAGGCTGACCTATGCGTGACATTCATTGCCATATCTTGCCGGGTGTAGACGACGGCGCCGCCGATCTCGATGAGAGCTTGGCGATGCTCGAGGCTGCCAAGCGGGCCGGTGTAACCAGAATCGTTTGCACTCCTCACTGCCGTGATCCCTATTTTGATTACGACAAGATGTGGGATGCCTTTGAGCTGCTGCGTGATAACGCTGACGGCTTTCCGCTCCAGATGGGCTTCGAGGTCAACCATCGAAAGCTCGTTGAGCTTGGTATCGATGCCGCGGAGCACTTGCATTTCGATGGGACCAACGAGTTTCTGCTCGAACTTTCGACGCATGCCGATGCGTATGCGTTTAGAGAGTACGAGAACACGATTTACGATTTGCAGTGCCGTGGCTACCAGGTGATCATCGCTCATCCTGAGCGCTATCGTGCGGTTCAAAAGGATGTAAGCGTGGCGGAGCGCCTGGTCGATATGGGCTGCAAGCTGCAGGCTTCGGCGGACTTTATTGCCGGCGGTCGATTTGGTCGCGAGAAAAAGCCGGCACAGCGCCTGTTCGATCAGAACCTGTACAGCTTCATCGCGAGCGATGCCCATAACGTGGGTCATTACGACTGCCTGGCGAAGGCTCGCGCGAAGTTTAGTGTGCGCGGAGCTCATTTTCGCTAATATCTGTCCCTAACGTTCGCATTGAATGAAAGGGCAGCCATGGATATCCAACTTAAGACGGGATGCTTTGATGACGCGGCGTTGGTGCGCCGCGTCGTTTTTATGGACGAGCAGGGCTACGAGAATGAGTTCGACGCTATCGACGAGGATCAGAGCTGCATTCATGTGACGCTCTATGTAGACGGCGAGCTTGCCGGTTGCTCGCGCGTGTTTCCCGAAGAGCTTGAGCGCGCGGCAGATTCAGAGGCTCCGGTTTCGCCGTCGTGCGATTTGGACGAAGGCGTCGCAGCGGGGGAGACCTATATTATGGGGCGCGTGGCTGTGCTGCCGAGCATGCGCCGTCGCGGTCTGGCGAGTGCGATCGTCGATGCCAGTGCTTTGTGTGCACGCGATGCCGGCGCAAAGCTTATTAAGCTGCATGCGCAGGAATACGTGCTGCCGCTCTATGCAAAGGCGGGCTACACGCAAATTGCCCCGGTAGATTACGAAGACGAGGGCCAACCCCATGTCTGGATGGCCAAGCGCGTAGATGGCAGATAGGGACGTTCCTTTTAATATGAGCAGGACATTGTCAAGAGGCAAAATCGGGCCTGGCCCCAACGATATGGGGTCAGGCCCTCTCCCTATATCAACCCGTCCGCGGCGACCTCGGCGTGTCTTCCCGACGCTCGTCTTTGCAGTTTAATATCCGCCCGTGGCGATCTCTCGCTGGGCAATCCGTTGCTACGGCTGAGGCTTCTACGTCGAACCGACAGTCTGTGCACGCGTGTGGCGCCCTGGGCGCTCGCAGAAAAGGGACCTGAGGTTCGCCTCAACGGCTTCGGATCCAACCGCTTCCGGGGTGATCGGCTTATGTGCGGGGGACCGCCCCCCCTACGCCTCCTCGGCCATGAGGCCGACCGCCCACACCCAGCAGGCGAGCTCGCGCGCCGTGGCGACGTTCGCCTTGTTGTTGTGGACCCCGCGCGCGAGCAGGGTCCCGCGCCTCTCGACCAGCCTCCGCACGCCCTTGGCGGCATGCCTGCGGGCGCCCGGGTCCGGGGCCTGGCCCCTGGCGGGCTCCTTCGGCCGCGCGGAGCACGTCAGGTAGTGCCACGCGGCCTCGACCAGCGCCTTTCTCAGGTGCTTGTTGCCAGCCTTGGTGATCGCGCCCCTGCGGTCGCTCTCCCCGCTGGAGTGCTCGGAGGGCGTCAGGCCGACCCACGCCGCGAACGAGCGGGCATTCCTGAACCTCGAGAACTCGCCGGCCTCGAACACGAGGTCGGCGGCCGTCGCGGTGTCGACGCCCTTGAGGCAGCGCAGGGAGTCGACCCTCTTCCTCCACCTGGGCTTGCGGGCCTCGGCCTCGACGAGCCCCTCGAGCCTCGCCTTGTCCTCCGCCGCCCGCCTGACCGCGTCGACGTAGTAGGCGAGCGCCTCGTTGTCGGCCCCCTCCGCGAACCTTATCGACTCGATCCAGGACCAGTGCGCCCGGGTCCAGTTGCCCTTCCTGCGGCCGGTGGGCGTCCTCTCGTCGAAGACGAGCCCGTGCCTGAGCAGGAACTTGGAGAGCCGCTGCTTCGAGCGCGAGAGGTCGTCCCTCGCGTCCTCGAGCGCCCTGGTCAGGTCGCGGGCGGCCTCGCACTCGTCGTCGGGGACCCACACCTCGACCACGTTGCCGACCGACAGCATGCGGGCGAGGAACTCGGCGTCGTTGCGGTCGTTCTTCCTGCGCCTGTCCGCGCTGGGCTTGATCATCTTCGAGACGGCGCCGACCACGCAGTCGACCCCCAGGCCGGAGAGCCTCTTCTGCAGGTCGAAGCCCGTGACCCCGGACTCGTACACGCACCTGGCCCCGGGGTCCACGGAACGGACCCACTCCGCGACGGCGCCGGCGTCGTAGCCGAAGGTCGCGGCACGTACCCCCCCGGTCATGACGTCGAGGGAGACTGCCTTTATCGAGCGGGCGTGGACGTCGAGGCCGACGAAGGTGGTAGTATCGAGCATGGGAGCCCCTTCCATGAATGCGGCGTGGCCGCCGCGGCTGAATTAGACACTCACCATTGTCGGCCTAATCCGCGGTCTTTCATGCAGCAGGGGCTCTCAATGTTTTTATGTCCTGCTCATATCGTCT
>DBGBCW010000029.1:0-41874 GCA_048478035.1 Collinsella aerofaciens
AGGGCGGCGTCCATATTGGGAACCAGCGAGAAGTACATCTCGATGCTGGAGAGGGGCCAAAGGGGGCTCAAGCCCATAAGGAGGGCCTACGAGGCATGGGTCGAGGCCGGACTTCCGCTCGATTGGGACAGGCAGGCCTTCGAGGCCGAGCGCAAAATGGATTCTAAAAAACACCTTGCCAAATAGGAGCGTCAGGACGCAAGAAACCCCCGCCGCACGAAGTGCACAGCGGGGGTTTCTTGCATGTCCGAGGACGTTCTGAAAAGTAACTTCAGGGCGGGCCCGGACGATAACAACCGGCTACAAGTCGATGTGCGATTCCTTGATCGGGAACGGCTCCGCGAAGTGGCACGCGCAGCAGTGGCCCGGGGCAACTTCCTTAAACTCAGGCAGCTTCTCGGAGCAGATGCCCTGCGCGATCGGGCAGCGCGTGTGGAAACGGCAGCCGGTCGGCGGATCCAGCGGTGACGGCGGATCGCCGGCGAGGATGATGCGCTTGCGGGTCTTCTGGATATCAGGATCGGGCACCGGCACGGCAGACAGCAGCGACTGCGTGTACGGATGGTGAGGCTCGCTGTAGAGCGTCTTCCAGTCCGAAACCTCGACCATCTTACCCAGGTACATAACGGCAACGCGATCGGAGATGTGCTGCACGACGGAGAGGTCGTGAGCAATGAAGAGATAAGCAGTACCGAACTTATCCTGAAGCTCCTTCAGCAGGTTCAAAACCTGGGCCTGAATGGAAACGTCAAGTGCAGAGACAGGCTCGTCGCAGATGATCAGCTTGGGCTTCAGAGCGAACGCGCGGGCAATGCCGACACGCTGACGCTGACCGCCGGAGAACTCGTGCGGATAGCGGTTGATGTGCTCGGGGTTCAGACCGACGACGTCCAGCAGCTCGCGGACACGCTCAATACGCTCCTCCTTGGTGCCCACGCCGTGAATGGTCATGGGCTCGGAGACGATCTCGCCGATGGTCATACGAGGGTTGAGCGAAGCATAGGGATCCTGGAAGATAAACTGCATCTCGCGACGCATGTCCTTGATCTCATGTTTGCTCATCTCGGCAACATCTTTGCCCTGGAAGAACACCTTACCGGCGGTCGGCTTGGTCAAGCGCATGATGGTGCGACCCGTCGTGGACTTACCGCAACCAGACTCACCAACCAAACCAAAGGTCTCGCCAGGATAAATCTCAAAAGAGATGTCATTTACAGCAGAGACGACACGCTTGGAAAAACGCTTGGTGAACATGCCGGACTCAGCGGGAAACTCCTTAGAGAGGTGCTCGACCTTCAGCAGCGGAGTACGCTCGTTGGTATCTGCCATTACGCCTCGCCTCCCTTCTTGGAATCCTTGCGCGTACGGGACGTCTCAGGAGCGTTCTTGAGGAACTCGGGGTCACCGGAGTAGTGGCACGCAGAGTAGTGACCGGACTCGGTGACGACACGCTCGGGGCGCTGCTTGCGGCACTTATCGGTCGCATAGGGACAACGAGGAGAGAACACGCAGCCCTCGGGCAGGTTCATGAGCGAAGGCGGGTTGCCGTGAATCGGCGTCAGCGGCTTCTTCTCCTCGATGGCCTGCTCCGGAATGGAACGAATAAGACCCCAGGTGTAGGGATGGCGGCTCTCGTAGAAGATTTCCTCAGCAGTACCGAACTCGACGGGACGGCCGGCGTACATAACCATGATCTTGTCGGCCATATCGGCGACGACACCCAGGTCATGGGTGATCATGATAATGGCGTTGCCGTTCTTCTCCTGCATCTCCTGCATGAGCTCGATAATCTGAGCCTGAATGGTAACGTCCAGGGCCGTCGTGGGCTCGTCGGCAATCAAGATGTCGGGATCGCAGGCAAGAGCCATAGCGATCATGACGCGCTGACGCATACCGCCAGAGAACTGGTGCGGATACTCATTGACGCGCTTCTCGGGCTCGGGAATACCAACGAGGTCCAAAAGCTCGGTGGCACGCTTGAGCGCCTCCTGCTTGGAATAACCACGGTGCAGACGAAGGCCCTCACCCACCTGCTTGCCGATCTTATAGACCGGGTTCAAGGAGGTCATAGGATCCTGGAAGATCATCGCGATATCGTTACCGCGAATGTGCTGCATCTCTTCCTCAGTCATCTCGAGGATCGAACGACCGCGATAGCGAACGTCGCCGCCCTCAATCTTTCCCGGAGGCATCGAGATGAGGCCCATGATGGTCATGGCGGTCACGGACTTACCAGAGCCGGACTCGCCGACGACGCCCAGGGTCTCGCCGCGATCGAGCGTGTAGGAGACACCGTCGACAGCGCGAACGACGCCATCCTCGGTGTGGAAATACATCTTTAGGTCATCGACCTCGAGCAGATGCTGGCCCTCGGGAACCGGCTGGTCCTTCAGGTCCACATAGTTCTTGTTCTTCTTCATCCTTATGCGTCCTTCATCTTGACATCGAGGGCGTCGCGCAGACCGTCACCCAACAGGGTGAAGGCGAGCACCGTCGAGAGAATTGCCAGACCGGGCATGATCATCATCCACGGAGCAGTCAGAAGATACTGCTGACCGTCCTGAATCATGGAGCCCCACGAAGGCGTAGGCGGAATAACGCCCATGCCGAGGAAGGACAGAGCGGACTCGGTCAGAATGGCGCCACCAATGTTCATGGTCGCATAGACCACGATGGAGGCGACAGAGTTCGGGAAGATGTGACGTACGACGATGCGAGCGTCAGATGCACCCATCGCGCGCGCAGCGTCAACATAGTCGTTTTCCTTGACCGTCAAGATCGCAGAGCGGAAGACGCGCGCAATCGAAGGCCAGCCAAGAATGCCGATGGCGATAAAGACGTTCTGAAGACCACGGCCGATAACGGCGATCATGGCGACAACGAACAGCACGTACGGGAACGCCAGGAAGATGTCCGCACAGCGCATGATGATCGTATCCCAGATGCCGCCGTAGAAACCGGCCAGAGCACCCATGACCAGACCAATCAGCGTGGAGATCGCGGTGGCCATAATGCCGACGGACAGCGAAACGCGCGCACCGTAGATAACGCGGACGAGAATGTCACGACCAAGGGCGTCGGTGCCAAACGGGTGCTCGGCGCACGGAGCCAGCAGTGACGTCTCGGCCATAGTGGTCGAGTCGGAAGCCGTCGGGGAACCGAGCCAGGGCTTAGCCCACAGATCTGCGGTCAGGGCAACCACAACGACGATGATGATCCAGCAGACACCGATAACGGCGAGCTTGTTCTTGCGAAGACGCTTAAAAGCGTCGCCCCACAGCGTGCGGGACTTGGCGGGAGCAGATGCGGCCTTGGTGGCGGTAGCCTGCTCCTGAGACTGAGAATCAGTTTCCTGCATGAGACGTACCTCCCTTAGGCCTTATCCGACGGACCGCCAAGGCGGATGCGCGGGTCGAGGAATGCATAGCTAATGTCGACGAGCAGGTTGATCACCATGACGACGACAACGATGAGCGTAACGCCGCCCATAACGATGGGCCAGTCACGCATGCTAATGGCGCGATAGACCTCATAGCCGATACCGGGCCAGTTAAAGACCGTCTCGGTCAGGATGGCACCCGAAAGCATGCCGCCAAAGTCGACACCAATATAGGTAACGACGGGGATGAGTGCATTCTTAAGCGCATGCTTGACGATGATCGCACGATTGGAGAGACCCTTGGCCTTTGCCGTTCGGATGTAATCCTGGTTCATGACGTCAAGCAGCTGCGAGCGCATGATGCGCGCAGCATAAGCGGTCGAAACCGAAGCCAGCGTAATGGTCGGAAGCACATAGTGCATCCAATCCTGATACTGAGAGCTGGAACCGCCGGCACCCGAGATCGGCATGGAGATTGCACCGCCCGTGGCGTCCTTGAGGATGACGCCAAAGAACAGCTGCAGCAACATACCGAGCCAGAAGGCCGGGACCGCAACGAGAATCGACGTGGTGAGCGTTACCAAAATATCCCAGAAGGAATAACGCTTTACCGCCGAAATGATACCCGCACCGATACCCATAATTGCCTCGAGCACGATGGCGCACGCGGCAAGTTTGACCGTATACGGATACTTCTGGGCAAAGATATCCGTAACCGGCAGCTTGCGCTGATACGAATTGCCCAGATCGCCATGAAGCAGGCCGTTCATGTAATACAAGTAACGGTCCACGAGCGACGTTTGAACGGGGTCGCCGTTCTCGTCAAGGATCGCGTTGCCGTCCTCGTCCGTCTGGACCAGGTGATAGCGGACGCGAAGCTGAAGCTCCACCTCGGGGGACAGAGCCTTGTCTCCACCGATCAGCTTGATCGGATCTCCCGGCACGATATTCTGAAGGGCGAACAGAATCAGCGTAACGCCCAAAAATACCGGGATGAACTGAAGCACACGTTTAACGATGTACTTACCCATACCACTCCCCTATCTAGGGATTAACCTAAATGGGATGCCGATCGCCAGACCGGCATCCCAAAATTACCATCAGCCAGTTTACCCCAGGTTAGGGAGAACTGTATGTTTCCCATGAGGTCTACGTAAATACTTGACCCTCACGGAAGCTGCAAACTCTTAGGCGAGCTCAGCGGTACCCAGATCGGCGTGCTTCTGCGGATCGACATAGAGGTGCTTAATGCGATCGGAGCCGGCGATGGTGTGCGTGTAGAACATCACCGGGATGACCGGGCAGTCGGCAGCGACCATTGCGTCGGCCTCCTGCATCTTAGCGACGCGCTCCTCGTCGTCAACAATAGTACGAGCCTCGTCGACCTTGGCGTCGAACTCGGGGTTGTTGTAACCGGAGCGGTTGTCGCCACCGAGGGAGTCGGAGTGGAACAGCGGATACAGGAAGTTGTCCATGATCGGGTAGTCGGCAATCCAACCCAGACGACCGAACTGATAGTTAAAGTTCTGATACTGCTCGAGCAGGGCAGACCACTCAGGGGTATCGGAGACAGCGGTAACGCCAACCTTGGCGAGGTCGCCGATGATGGACTCCATGATCTCCTTGTGACCGCCGTCCTGGTTGTAGGAAAGGGTCACGCTAATGCCACGATCGCCGTTAGCGCCAGCGGGAGCAACCTTGTCGAGGTACTCGTTAGCCTTGTCGACATCGTAGGCGCAGAACTCCCATGCGCCCTCCTTGTAGCCATCGATGCCCGGAGGAACAATGCCGTCGGCAGGGGTACGGGTACCCTTGAAGATGGTCTTGCAGATGGCCTCACGGTTGATGGCCAGGGAGATGCCCCTACGCAGGTCGGCGTTGTTGAACGGCTCGGCCGTGGTGTTGCAGGTCAGATAGTACGTGGAAGGCTCGGCGCCGAGCAGCATGCGCTCGCCGTCACCCATGGTGTAGCCGTCCTTGGACACGCCGCGATCCTTCTTGGCGGCATCGATCTGAGCGACGGGAACGTCGCAGACATCGAGGTTACCGGCCTGGAACTCCTTGTAAGCGGTCTCCATGTCCTTGATGACCTGGAAGTGGATGCCATCGATCTTGGCCTTGTCGCCATAGTAATCGTCGAACTTCTTGACGTTGATCTCCTGGCCATCTTCCCACTTGCCGTCCATCATGAACGGGCCGTTACCGACCGGGGCAAGGTAGAAGCTCTTGACATCGGACTCGGCGCACTCGGGAACCGGGGCCAGAGCCGGGTGAGAGGCGACGAAGGGGAAGTCGGCGTAAGCGGAAGCCAGCTTGACGACGAGGGTCTCATCGTCGGGGCAGGTAACACCGCTGAGCTCGGTAGCGTTACCGGCAAGCAGATCGTCATAGCCCTCGACCATGGAGAGGTGATAGGAGACCTCGGAAGGGCCGTACTCGGTAGCGACAGCCGACTTGGTGTTGACCAGACGCTCCCAACCGAGCTTGAAGGACTTGGAGGTAACGTCGTCACCGTTGTGGAACTTGGCCTTCTTGATCTTGAAGGTAAACTCGGTGGCGTCGTCGTTGGACTCAAAGGACTCGCAAGCCAGCGGAACGATCTCGCCCTTCTCGGCGTCGTAAGAGGTCAGAGCGTCAAAGAGCTGATACTCGACCTGAGTGCCCTGGTCCTCCTGGACGTTGTAGGGGTCGATGCAGACCGGGTTGTTGATGTAGAAGTTCAGCGTCGAACCGGACTCAGAACCGGAAGCGTCGCCGCCCTTCTTGCCGCATGCGGCAAGAAAAGTCATGGAGCTCGCAGCAAGGGTACCGCCAACGAAGGCGCGACGACCCATAACGGGCTGGTGGAACATAGAATCAGCCATGCCATCCTCCTTATGAGATAGGACAAAGAAATGTTCAGTCGGACACATGTCGAGACAATCCGATCCGAACCATTAAAACGCCGCCCGTTGCTATGGCTGGTTATGCACAACGGACCAACGTTTCGAAATACAGTAGCGCATTTTATGCACGATTTGGGGCTAATTCCGGTCAACGGTCAAGAATTTCTTTAGTTGGGCGAAGTATGTGGGGATATTTTGACTCTGTTACAAATATGTAAACAAAAAGGGTCCCGCATCTGCGAGACCCATTGCAATCGTATATACGCCGATGCTTAGTAGCCGACGATGCCCTGCGGGAAGAAGAACATGCACAGGACGACGCACGCGGCAAAAACAACGGCCATAATTACCGTCAGGCGATCGAGGTTCTGCTCCATGACGCCCGTGGCAGAGCTGGAGTTATACAGCGAGCTAGCGATCATATCCGAAACGCCGGTGCCCTTACCGGAATGCATCAGGACGAGAATCGTCAGCGCCACGGCAGAGACAGCCCATACGACAAACAGAAGAATCTGGAACGGACCCATAGATAAGCTCCTTAATAGAACAGTTCAAACTCCAGTACTGTACCACAATCCCCCGCTCTCCCCTACCTGCCACTCAAGGACGGGGTGGAAATGGCAGAAATACCAAAAAGGGGGTTGTCCGGTTGTGGACAACCCCCTTACTAGAAAACGTTATTTGTTTTCTCTTAGGCCTCGGTGGCGAGCACGCGACCCGTCATCTCGGCGGAAGGCTCAATACCAGCCATGGTGAGCATGGTCGGAGCGATATCGGAAAGACGACCGTCCTCGATACCGGTGAGCTGTGCCTTCTCATCAACGATGATGAACGGTACACGGTTGGTGGTGTGAGCCGTAAACGGATGCTTGGAACCGTCAGAAGCAACGTCAAACATGTGATCGGCGTTGCCGTGGTCGGCGGTAATCAGCGCAAAGCCGCCCTTGGCGAGAATCGCCGGGACAACCTTGGACAGGGCATCGTCAACAGCCTCGACGGCCTTAACGGCGGCGTCGAAGACACCGGTGTGACCAACCATGTCGCAGTTTGCGAAGTTCACGATGTAGAAATCAGCGCGATCCTCGTTGATGGCAGCGACGAGCTTCTCGGTAACCTCGGGAGCGCTCATCTCAGGCTGCAGATCGTAGGTAGCGACCTTGGGGGAAGCGACGAGCACGCGCTCCTCGCCCTCCTTGGGCTCCTCGATGCCGCCGTTGAGGAAGAACGTCACGTGGGCGTACTTCTCGGTCTCGGCGGTGTGCAGCTGCTTCAGGCCATTGGCGGCGATAACGTCGGCCAGGACGTTCTCGGGGAACGTCTTGGGGAAGGCGACCTCGACATCAAACGTCGGATCGTACTCGGTCATCGTCACAAAGTGCGAAAGCTTGATCTGCTTGCGCTCAAAGCCGTCGAACTCCTTGTCCGTGAACACGCGGGTCATCTGGCGGGCGCGGTCGGGACGGAAGTTGAAGAAGATGGCCGCGTCGCCCTCGTGGATGCCCTCGTTGTGGGCAGCGAAGGGCTCGACGAACTCGTCGCCGCGCGGGTCCTTCTCGTAGTAGGCCTTGATGCCGGCAACGGGGTCGACATCGGCATCGGACGCATTGACCATGACGTCGTAGGCACGCTGGATGCGCTCCCAACGGTTGTCGCGGTCCATGGCCCAATAGCGGCCAGAAACGGTGGCGACGCGAGCGTCGCAACCGGTCTCCTCGGAAATCTTAGCCAGGAAGGCGCAGAACTCGCTCATGTAGCCGGCACCGGACTGCGGGTCAACATCGCGGCCATCCATGAAGGCGTGGACGCGAACGGTCTTGACGCCATGCTGGGCAGCCATCTTGACCAGGGCCTCGACGTGGTTCATGTGGGAGTGAACGCCGCCAGGGCTCATAAGGCCCATGAGGTGAAGGGTCTTGCCGTCAGCCTTGACGTCGTCCATAGCCTTGACGAAAACCTCGTTCTTGGCGATGGAGCCGTCCTTGATGGCATTGTTGATGCGCGAAAGCTCCTGGAACACGATGCGGCCGGCACCGATGTTGAGGTGGCCCACCTCGGAGTTACCCATCTGGCCATCGGGAAGACCCACGTCCTCGCCCGAAGCGCCGAGCGTGGTGTGGGGGTACTTCTCATACAGGCTGTCAAGGAAGGGCGTCTTGGCAGCGGCGACGGCGTTCTCGCCATCGGCCGGAGCCAGGCCGCAACCATCCATGATGATCAGGAGTGCAGGAAGATGACGCTGTGCCATATGTCCTACTCGCCTGCCTTGACGACCATAGAGGCGAAGTCGGCAGCCTTGAGCGAAGCGCCGCCCACGAGGGCGCCGTCAACGTCGGGCTTGGCGACGAGCTCGGCAATGTTGCCGGGCTTGGCAGAGCCACCATAGAGAACGCGGATGCCGTTAGCGAGCTCCTCGCCGAACATCTCCTTGAGGGTCTCACGGATAGCGCCGCAGACCTCCTGAGCGTCCTCGGCGGTAGCGGTCTTGCCGGTGCCGATGGCCCAGATGGGCTCGTAGGCGACAACGACCTGCTTGGGGCAGGTGATCTCAAGACCAGCAAGGCCAGCCTTGACCTGGTTCACGACGTGCTCGACATAGGTGCCAGCCTCGCGGACCTCGAGGGACTCGCCGCAGCAGAAGACGGGAACAAGACCGGCGGCAACGAGGGCCTTGGCCTTCTTGTTCTGATCCTCATCGGTCTCGTGGAAGTAATCACGACGCTCGGAGTGACCGATGATGCAGTAGGTGCAGCCAGCGGACTTGAGCATGTCGCAAGAGGACTCACCGGTGAAGGCACCCTTGGCCTCCCAGTACACGTTCTGTGCACCGAGGGCGATGGGGGCAGCCTGAATGCGGTCATGAACCGTGGTGATGTCGATGGTCGGAGGGCAGACGAGCACCTCGACGCCAGCCGGAACCTCGGGCAGAGCCTGAGCCAGCTCGTCGGCGAGCTTGGCGGCCTCGGCGACGTCGTTGTTCATCTTCCAGTTACCAGCGATGAGAAGGGTGCGATTAGGCATCGAGAAGCGCCTCCACTCCGGGCAGGGCCTTACCCTCGACGAGCTCCATGGAAGCGCCACCACCGGTGGAGATCCAGCTCATCTTGTCGGCCAGGTTGAACTTGTTGACAGCTGCGACAGAGTCGCCACCGCCGATGATCGAGGTGCAGTCGGCCTCGGCGACAGCCTCAGCGATAGCCTGGGTGCCGTGAGCGAAGTTATCAAACTCGAAGACGCCCATGGGGCCGTTCCAGAAGACAGTCTTGGCGCCCTTGACGGCCTCGGCGTAGAGCTCCTCGGTCTTAGGACCGATGTCCATACCCTCACGATCGTCGGGGATAGCGTCGGAAGCGACAACCTCGGGGACAGCGTCCTCGCCAAAGTGATCGGCAACACGGTTGTCGATGGGAAGCAGGATCTTGACGCCCTTCTCCTCGGCCTTCTTGAGCATCTCGCCAGCGCGCTCGACCCAGTCCTCTTCCTTGAGGGACTGACCAACGGACAGGCCCTGAGCCAGGAAGAAGGTGTAGGCCATGCCGCCACCGATGATCAGGGTGTCAGCGGAGTCGATGAGGTGATCGAGAACGCCGATCTTGGAGGAAACCTTGGAACCGCCGACGATAGCGACGAAGGGGCGCTCGGGCTCGGCGAAGATGCCGGTCAGCGTGTCGACCTCCTTCTCGAGCAGGAAGCCCGCGACGGCAGGCAGGTAAGCGGCGGGGCCCACGACGGAACCCTGGGCGCGGTGAGCGGTGCCGAAGGCATCGAGAACGAAGACGTCACCATAGGAAGCGAGCTTCTTGGCGATCTCGGGATCGTTCTTCTTCTCACGCTTGTCGAAGCGGACGTTCTCGAGAACGAGAACCTTGCCCGGCTCGACGGCAGCGACAGCCTCGGCAGCCTTCTCGCCGTAGGTGTCGGCGACAAAGGCAACGTCGAGACCAGAGAGCTCAGCGAGCTTCTTGGCGACAGGCTCAAGGGAGAGCTCAGGCTGGAAGCCAGTGCCCTCGGGACGGCCGAGGTGGCTCATGAGGATGACGCGAGCGTTGTGCTCAACGAGATAGTTGATGGTGGGCAGGGCAGCCTTGATACGGGTGGTGTCACCAACGACGCCATCCTTGATAGGCACGTTGAAGTCAACGCGGACGAGAACGCGCTTGCCGTCGACATCGATGTCGCGGACGGTCTTCTTGGTAAAGGCCATGTTTGCTTCTACCTTTCGTACGTGTCTGCCTCCCATTACGGCAGACGATTTCCTATAAAAAGGGCGCGACCCTAGGGTGTAAGCCCTATAAGGCCGCGCCCTTCTTTAGACGCTCAACGAGCTATTCGCTAAAAGCTAAATTAAGCAACGAACTTCTCGAAGTACTTGATGGTGCGGACCATCTGAGAAGTGTAGGAGTTCTCGTTGTCGTACCAAGAGGTGACCTGAACGAGGGTCTGGCCGTTGCCGAGGTCAGAGCACATGGTCTGAGTGGCGTCGAAGATGGAGCCGTGGGTCTCACCGATGATGTCGGTGGAGACGATGTCGTCCTCGTTGTAACCGAAGGTCTCGGAGATGGTGGCAGCGTAGGCCTTCATAGCGGCGTTGACCTCGTCGACGGTAACCTTCTTGTCAACGACAGCGTAGAGGTTGGTGATGGAGCCGGTCGGCGTCGGGACGCGCTGGGCGGCACCGATGAGCTTACCGTTGAGCTCGGGGAGAACCAGGCCGATAGCCTTGGCAGCACCAGTGGTGTTGGGGACGATGTTGACGGCGCAGGCGCGGCTACGACGCTTGTTGCCCTTGCGCTGCGGGCCGTCGAGCGGCATCTGGTCGCCAGTCCAGGCGTGAATGGTGGTCATGATGCCGGACACGATGGGAGCGAAGTCGTTCAGACCCTTGGCCATCGGGGCGAGGCAGTTGGTGGTGCAGGAAGCAGCGGAGATGATGTTGTCCTCAGCGGTCAGCGTCTCATGGTTGACGTTGTACACGATGGTGGGCAGATCGCTGCCGGCCGGAGCGGAGATGACGACCTTCTTGGCGCCAGCGTTGATGTGGGCCTGAGCCTTAGCCTTGCTGGTGTAGAAGCCGGTGCACTCGAGAACGACGTCGACGTCGAGGTCGCCCCAAGGCAGGTTGTTGGCGTCGGCCTCCTTGTAGATCTTGATCTCCTTGCCGTCAACGGTGATGGAATCCTCACCAGCGACGACCTCGTGATCGCGAGCATAGTTGCCCTGCGTGGAGTCGTACTTCAGCAGGTAAGCGAGCATATCGGGAGAGGTGAGGTCGTTGATAGCGACGATCTCGGAGCCCTCATGACCGAACATCTGACGGAAAGCCAGACGACCGATGCGACCGAAGCCGTTAATAGCAACCTTTACTGCCATTGTGTCTCCTTTCGTAAGGCCCCCGCAAGCTACAGCGCCTGCCGTTGAGGCCCACAAACTAACCACTTGCCTAATATACCTTTTTTTGACTTGAATTTCACGAGAATGCTCGAAATTGAAAATCAAATTTCCGTTAAAACGTTTTAAAGAATAAAAAAGCAGTTAAATCCGTATATAAGTCGATAATTTAACCTACCTGTTTGCTTCAATGAGCTTTTCAAGCCGTAAAACACGATGGTAGAGGGCCGACTTCGACAAGGGAGGGTCAGCCATCTCCCCCAAATCACGCAGTGACAGATCGGGATAGCGCTCGCGCAGGTCGCAAAAGACCGCCAAGGCATCCGGAAGCGTGTCGCGCAAACCCCGCTGTTCGAGCTCATCGATCAACGCAAGCTGATGTTGGGCAGCACCCGCACTTCTGGTCTGGTTGGCGAGCTCGGCGTTCACGCGACGGTTCACATCGTTCTTAACCAATTTGACCGCGCGCGCCTCCTCAATCTCGGCAACGCTGCGCTTGGCGCCGACCAGCTTTAGGAGCTGCTCGATCTCCTCGGCACTCTTAATGTAGACAGCAAAGGACCCGCGCCGCGCGTTAACGCGCGCATGGACCCCAATCTGCTCCAATAGATCGCAAAGTCCCCGGGCATACTGCTCGCCCTGCACCGCGATCTCCAAATGAAAGTCGCCGCGGGGATCGGCCACGAAACCGCCGGCGATAAGCGCGCCGCGAATGTAGGCAAGCCTGCAGCAGGGGCGGGCAACGATGTGCCGGGGAACACCGGCGACGAGCCCTCCCCTGCGGTCGAGAATGCCCAGCAGCACCAGAGCCTTGTCCAGGTCGGGCTGATCGGGCAGGGTAATGAGATAGTTACGGACCTTATGCAAGACCGATTTACGAACGGTGAATTCCGTTTTGAGCTTAAGGATGCGATGCGTCAGTGTGATCATCGTGCGCGCGACAGCGCCCGTCTCGGTCGCGACCGTCAAACGATACCGCCCGGAGCCGGCCAGCGAAAGTGTGCCGCTCACACGCGTCAGGGCGGCAAGCGTCGACAAATCGCAGTATTCACATTCGGGTTCGCAGCGCGCGAGCTCGTCACGCACCTCGGCGGTAAACGACATGCAGGCCTATGCTTTCGTGTTGGCGCGCGACAGGTCACGGTGGGAAATGCTCACGTGATACTGGGCGCCTTCCAAATAACGTGCCGTGGCCTCGGCGATGGCAACACTGCGGTGTTGACCGCCCGTGCAACCGATGGCGATAGAAAGCTGTGGCTTGCCCTCCGCGATATAGCCGGGCATGACCGTATCGAGCAGCTGCGTCCAGGCCTTCCAGAACTCCTGGGTCTTGGGATGGTCCAGAACAAAGTCGGAGACTTTCTTATCGAGACCGGTCATGGTGCGCATCTCGGGATCGTAGAACGGATTGGGCAGGAAGCGGACGTCGATCATAATGTCCGCCTCGACGGGCATGCCGTGCTTAAAGCCAAACGAGAACACGTGGACGTCCATGAGCTGCTGGTCGGACAACTCGGAGAACGCCATGCGCAATTTGTTGCGCAGAGCAGAGGTGCGCAGGCGGCTCGTGTCGATGATCATATCGGCTCGATCGCGAACGCCCTGCAGCTGCAGTCGCTCGCGCTGAATCGCATCGGCCGTAGTCTCCCCCGGCTTGGCAATGGGATGGCGGCGACGGTTTTCGCTATAACGACGGATCAGCACTTCGTCAGAGGCCTCGAGAAACACGATGTCGCAGCTCATCTCACGCTCTTCCAGCGCGGCAACAGCATCGAGCAACTCGTCAAACAGTCCCTGGCTGCGCAGGTCGCAGGTGACGGCAAGATGCCTGCCCACGCCCGTATTGATGCCGACGAGTTCGGCAAGCTGGGCGATCAGACGCGGAGGCAAGTTGTCGATGCAAAAGTAGCCCATGTCCTCGAACACATGCATGGCCTGCGTTCGGCCCGATCCGGACATTCCGGTGATGATGACGATATCGGGGATGCGCTCCGAGCGCTCCGCCGCATCCATGGCATCTCCCTTTTGCATGTGCTGCCTCCTAAAAACAAGCGCGGGACCCAGCAACCCGGATCCCGCGCGGTCAATTGCCTTTAATGAGTATACCGCCCTGAGCGGATACGAGGTCCGTCTTACGCCTCAAGCGCGGCTTTGAACCAACTCGTAATACTCGTGGGGTGCGTAATGGCAGTGCCCACGACAACTGCCCAGGCGCCCGCATCAATCGCGGCGCGGGCCTCCTCGGGCGTGTGCACGCGGCCCTCGCAGATGATGGGAAGGCCGGGAAATTCCTCGGTCGCCTGGCGCAGGAGCGGCAGATCGGGACCGTCGGCCATGGTGCAATCGATAGCGGCAACACCATGAGAAAGCGTGGTGGACACCAGGTCAAAGCCCATGTCGACAGCACGACGAATATCCTCGATGGTGGCACAGTCGGCCATCAGGAGCACGCCCTCCTCGTGCAGCGGACGGAAGGTGTCCTCGACGGTCTTGCCATCGGGACGTGGGCGATCAGTGGCATCAATTGCCACGATGTCGGCACCGGCGGCAACGCAGGCGCGAGCATGACGCAGCGTCGGCGTGATGTAGACGCCCTCGTGTCCATCTTTCCACAGGCCGATGACGGGAACCTCGCAGCGGCCCTTAATGGCGGCGATGTCGGCAAGACCCTGGCAGCGAATAGCGGCGGCGCCACCAAGCTCGCAGGCGCGAGACATCTGAGCCATGGTCTCGGGCGTACGAAGCGGCTCGCCCATATAGGCCTGAACGCTCACGACGAGCTTGCCCTTTAGGGACTGGATCAAAGGATCAACGGTCATGTTCGACTCAACCTTTCTCAAAACAGCCTTCTGAGACACCGCACCTTGACGTTCAAACCGTCGCTCGCATACCAAAGTACGCTTCGCTCCTCTTTCACGTCAATCTGCGGCACCTCAGAAGGCGCACTTGGTAGTTATGTTTACTTCAACGACGCAAGAAGGTGTTCGGCGGCACCGATAAGCGGCGCGTCGCCCTCCAGAGAACCGATGAGGATCGGCGTGTCCTGAAGCGGGTCGAGCGCCTGGCTGGCATAGCCCTCGTGCACCGAGTCCTTCCACGTCTGCGAGCGCCAATCGGGACCCTGGTGAATCACACCTCCCGAAAGCACGATGACCTCGGGATCCAAGATGTTGGCAAGCGAGCCCAAGCTGGCGCCCAGCGCAAAGCCGGCGTCATGGATGACCTCGGTCGCCTTTGCGTCGCCCGCACGGCACAGGTCGTTCACATCGCGACCGACCGAAGGACGGCTGGGGTCGACGCGACCAAAGCGCTCATCGTACATACGACCAATGGAAGTGCCCGAAGCAACCGACTCAAGATGACCAGAACGTCCGCAGGCGCAGGGAATGCCGGCAGCAGCCGAGCACTCGATGTGGCCCATATGGCCGGCAGCACCATGGAAGCCCTGCATCACGCGGCCGTTCTCGACATATGCGCCGCCGATGCCCGTACCGATGCCAAGGCACAAGACGGAGAACTTGCCCTTACCGACGCCCCAGTGGGCCTCGCCCAGAGCATGAGCCTGCACGTCTCCCACCACGGCAACGGGAAGACCAAGGTCCTCGCGCAGCCGCGGCCCCAACTGAACGCCGGACCAGCCGGGCATGATCTCGTTGGCATACGCGATGGCGCCCGTCTTGGGATCGACGACGCCTGCGGCACCGATACCGACACCGAGGACCTCGACATCGGGATTCGCCTCAAGAGCGGCCTTGATGGACGCCTCGATACGCTGGAAGACGGCCTCGCCGCCCTCCTGGGCCTCGGTAGGAACCTCGTCCTCAAATACGGGATGGGGCACGCTACCGTCAGCCGGATACTCCATAATGGCAGTCGCAATCTTGGTGCCGCCGATATCGACGGAGCAAACGTACTTGTTCTCCATGTCGCTCTCCTTAGGAGATAAAAACAACTACAGGAAATGCGCCGTCAGACTAGCCGCCACAGCGCGGTAAAGGTTTTCCAGGTGCCCGAGGTTGGGGTGAAAGTGGTCAGGCGTTGACCTAATGGGTCACGCCCGACCACTTGAGCCCCAAGATCGGGTGCCTGGGGAAGCTTTACAGGAGACCGTTGTCCTGGAGGACCTTCTTAATCGCCTCGACGTTCTCGCCGGTCATGGCCTTCACCGGGCGCGGCATGGTCGGGCTGTCGAAGATGCCCATGAGGTTCATAGCGGTCTTGAAGGCGCCGACGCCACCGGCATAGCCCTGGACGCCCGAGGTGACATCCCAGATGTGGGAGATCTCGTTGAGGCGATCCTGCTCGGCCTTGACGGTAGCCCAGTCACCAGCCTGAGCGGCCTTCCACTGACGCACGTAGCCCTCGGGCTCAACGTTGGCGAGACCCGGGACGGAACCGTCAGCGCCGCCGAGATAGGCGCCGTCGACAACAACCTCGTGACCGGTGAGGATGCTCATCGGATGGCCGTTCTTCTCGTTCTCCTGAACGAGGTAGCGGAACGAGATGTCATCACCCGAGGAATCCTTGACGCCAGCAAGGACGCCCTCGGCGCCGAGCTTGGCAAGGAGCTTCCAGGGGAGCTTGGTGTGAACGCAGACGGGAATGTCATAGGCAAAGATGGGCAGGTCGAGCTCCTCGTGCAGGATGCGGAAGTGCTCCTCGACCTCGGTCATACCCTGCAGGGCATAGAACGGGCAGGTGGCGACGAGGGCATCGGCGCCCAGCTCCTGGGCGACCTTGCCGTGCTCAATCATGCGCTCGGTCTCGGTATCGATGATGCCGACCAGAACAGGCACACGGTGGTCGACGATACGAACGGCCTCGGCGATAATCTGGCGACGGCGCTCATCGGTGGAGAAGACGACCTCGCCCGAAGACCCCAAGAAGAACAGACCATCGACGCCGGCATCGATCATGCGGTTGATGCTGCGCTCAAAGGAGGCAACGTCGAGCTGGTGGTCTTCGGTATCGGGAACAACGACGGGAGGGATAACGCCGGTGAATTTCTGAGTTGCCACAAGAATCTCCTTAGCTGTCTGGCGAGCGGCCCTATGCCGCTCACTCTTGTTGGCAGTGTCCAGGCCGTCTAGGCCAAAGAACACGGATAGAACGTTTGGTTAAAGAAGTCGACGACTTCGTTTTCGAACGCGTTAATACGCTCATGAGCGTATTTGGCATAGATGATATGCCTCCGGTCACACTCAAGACCGTTGAATACGGCAAACTGACCCTTGGGGTCGCTCACGGTATCCATAAGCGATGTGCCCATGAGCACCGATCCGCGCACCCGAGACGACAGCGCCTCGAGGCCACCAGGAAACGGATTGGCAACCGCCGTGCAGGCGAGGCCCCGCTCGTCCAGAGCAGAAACCGCCAGCGCGACTCCGCCGCCAAGGCCCTCGCCCCATGCAAAGATGCGGTCGGGGTCCATGCCATCAAGATTGCGCGCCACCTTCGCCAGCGCGCAACCCCAACGGACGCGCTCGACAAAAGCGGGCGAAGCAATCCCCCGCCGCAGGTCGTCCGCACCAGCAACATCGTCATCCAGCGCGAGAACGGCATACCCCATGGCGGCAAATCTCGTCATGTGATGCCAGCCGCGCACAGGCCGATCGATGTCGTGGAGCATCAGGCACAACGGCACGCGCTCAGATACTCGGGCACGACCGACAGGCTCGATCAAACGAGCGTGAATCGCATCGTCACCGAGCTCAAAGGAGACCTCCGAGTAACGGGCGCAGAGGTTAACAAAGTCAATCGCCGTAATGGCCAGGCCTTGAATCTCAAGATTCGAAGCGCATGTCTCTAAATCAGAAACATCTGCTTGGACATCACCGCGCCAGTCCCGATATTCTGCGAGCCTTGACGAAACCGTTCCAGGAATTCCCACGAGCCCGGGGACAATCAGCTCGTCAACATTGCTCTCGCACTTAGACATGAGCCTCCCCTCCCTTGCAGAAAAACGGAATGATCAAATCGTCAAAATCCTGAATCTCCTCGTGGCCAAAGCCTTCAAAGAACTCCTGACGCTTTTCGCAGGTCAGGTTGTTATAGACCGCAAACTGCGTCGCTGGCGGACAGACGATATCGGCTGTGCCAGTGCCAAACAGCACGGGGCATTTGACCATAGGGGCAAAGTTCTTGGAATCGAAGTACGCCAGTTTGGCATAGGCTTCGTCAATACGAGTCGAGTCCTCGTCAAACCAGCGAGACCAATAGCGCAGGCCCTCGTAGGCAATGTCGTCGGCATCCAAATCCCAGACCAGGCGGAAATCTGACAGGAAGGGATAGAGGATGGCGGCGCGATTGATAAGCTCGCTGTTAAGCGCACAGGTCGCAATGCCCAAACCGCCGCCCTGCGACGCGCCGTTCACAAACACACGCGCAAGATCGATGCCCTCGAGCTCGCGAACGATGCGGCACAGGATGCGAATATCTTGGTGCAAGCGGACATAGTAGAGGTTGGCCGGGTCGCCGTCGATACCGGCGACGATATGACCGGCAACCGTTGTGCCCTCAAATCCACCAATGTCCTCGGAGGGACCTCCTTGGCCGGGGCAGTCGAGGGCGATGAGTGCCATGCCCATGCCCGCAAACGACGCCTGCTCAAACCAGCTGCGGCTAGCACCCGGATACCCATGGAACTGAAGCACCAATGGCACGGGCTCGTCCGAGACGGGTTTAAGGTACTTGGCATGCAGGCGCGCGCCACACATGCCGGTATACCAGAGGTCGAAAAGCTGGCAGGTCGCGGCATCGGCGACCGATGCCGCCTCGATCGCATAGTCAAGCCCGACGGCGTCGGCCTCGGCCATGCGATCCTTCCAAAAGAGATCGAAATCTGATGGACGGGGCATGGCGCCTCGATATTCACCAAATTGATGTTGTAGCTCCTGAGCACTTGGCATGGCTCGTGAACCCAACCTTTCGAAATCGCAACGGAGGTGCGCCCGGCAAGGGAACCGGGCGCACGGGAGGGAAAGCGAGGCTACTCGCCGAGCTTGGGATGCAGCAGCGACGGCGCAGCGCCGAGCAGCATCTTGGTGTAGGGGTCCTGGGGGTGCTGGAAGACCTGCTTGGCCTCGCCCTGCTCGACGATCTTGCCGCCATTCATAACGATGATGTCGTCAGAGATATAGCGGACCGTCTGGATGTCATGGCTGATGAACACCATGGCCAGGCCGAGCTCCTTCTTAAGGTCGGTCAGCAGGTTCAGAATCTGCGCGCGGACCGAAACGTCCAGAGCCGAGGTGGGCTCGTCGGCGATGATGGCATCGGGGTTCAGCGACAGGGCACGGGCAATTGCGACGCGCTGACGCTGGCCGCCCGAAAGCTGGCCGGGAAGAACCTCGGCAGCGGAGCTGGGCAGACCGGTGAGCTCCAAGAGTTCCTTGACGCGCTTCTCCTGCTCGGCCTCGGTACCCAGGTTGTGGACGCGCATGGGGTCGAGCAGCTGCTCGCGAACGACCATGCGGGGGTTGAGCGCCGTGGCCGGGTTCTGGAACACGACCGAGATGACGCGACCCATGTGGCGACGGTCCTCGGCGGTACGTTTGGTAACGTCCTTGCCCTTAAAGTAGACCTTGCCGCTCGTGGGGGCCTGCAGGCCGCACATGACGTTAGCGGTGGTGGACTTACCGCAACCGGACTCGCCGACGATGCCGATCGTCTGACCGGGCATGAGCTTAATCGTTACACCCTGGACGGCGTGAACCAGGTTGGGGTGCAGAATCGAGCCGGTACGGGTCCTAAAGGTGACGTGGACGTCATCAAGGAAGATGATCGGCTCGACGCCGTTGACTGCGGTATCACTCATCTACATCACCTCCGCGTGAGGGGTCAAACCATTTGCCTTGAGCACCTCGTCGGGGAGCTCGGAATAGAAGTGCTCGGTGCCGGGCACGCGCTTGAAGACCGGACGGGTGTCCAGGCCAATACGCGGGTGGCTCGAGCGGGGCGCGAAGCGATCGCCCTTGGGGAAATCGCGCGGGCTCGGAACGGCGCCGGGCACCTGGTGCAGGCGGCCCGAACCGCTCTCGATGGACAGAACGGAACCCAGAAGACCGCGGGTGTACTCGTGGATCGGGTTAGTGAGCAGCTCCTTGGTGGGCGCCTGCTCGATAACCTGGCCAGCGTACATAACTGTGATGTTATGGGCGACCTCGGCGACCAGAGCCAGGTCATGCGAAACGAAGATCATGGCAAAGCCGAGCTTGGCCTGAAGATCGTTGAGCAGCTTGATGACCTGCTTCTGGACGGTAACGTCCAGAGCGGTCGTGGGCTCGTCGCAGATGACCAGCTTGGGGTCGCGGGTAAGGGCCATAGCGATCAGGACACGCTGACGCTGGCCGCCGGAAAGCTCGTGCGGATAGCTCTCGAGCGTGCGCTTGGGATCGAGGCCGACGAGCTCCAGGAGCTCCTCGGCGCTGCGGGTTCCGCCGCGCTTGGTGAGCTGCTTCATCTGGGCAGAGATGAGCATGGAGGGGTTGAGCGAGGACAGGGCGTCCTGATAGACCATAGCGATATCGGTACCACGCAGGCCGAACCACTCCTTCTTGCTCATCTTGAGCAGGTCACGGCCCTCCCAGAGGACCTCGCCGGAAAGGTGCTCGTCCTCATCGGTCAGGCCCATGATGGCCAGCGTGGTGATGGACTTACCGCAACCGGACTCGCCCACCAGGCCCATGGTCTGACCAGGACGAACGTCAAAGTTGACATGGTCGACGACGTTGATATCACCGTGATGCTCAAACTGAATGCAGAAGTCACGGACCGAGAGAATCGGTTCGACAGACTCGTCGGGCACGTGGCGATCGTCACGCTTGAGCTCGACATCGCGCAGGGCGCCAAGGCGAGCGGAGAGGGACTGGGCCTGCTCCTTGTAGGCGCGAACGGGGTCGGAGACCAGCAGGTCGGCCTCGCGACGCTTGGAGGAATCGGTAGGATCCAGGGCGGCGGAGGGAGCAGCGGCCATGGCGTCGGTAATGCCCTCGGAGAGGATGTTGAGCGCCAGGCAGGTGATCATGATAGCCAGACCCGGGAACAGCGCCTGCCACCAACGGCCAGCGAGCACGCCACCGCGGGCGTCGGCGAGGATGTTGCCCCAGGTAGCGGTGGGCTCCTGGATACCAGCGCCGATAAAGGTCAGCGAGGCCTCGAAGATGATGGCGTCGGCGACCAGGGTAACGGTGAAGACCATGATCGGGGCGATGCAGTTACGCAGAACATGCTTGATCAAAATCCACGGAGCCTTGGCGCCGGAAACGATGACCGCGCGGACATAGTCCTCGCCGTACTCGGACACGATGTTGGCGCGTACGATACGGGCAATCTGCGGAGTGTACATAAAGCCGATGGCGAAGATGATCGACGGCACGGAGTTGCCCAGGATGGAGACGAAGACGGCCGCGAGGGCGATGCCCGGGATGGACATGATGATGTCCAGGATACGCATGATCGTCTCGGAGACGGCCTTGCGCGAAACCGCTGCAAGGGCGCCCACGACCGAGCCGCAGACCAGAGCCATGGCAGTGGCGCCAAAGCCGATAATCAGCGAGTAACGACCGCCGTAGAGCATACGCGACAGAATGTCGCGACCCTTATCGTCGGTACCGAAGATAAATCCGTTGCCGGGAGCCTGGCGAGCCGTAAAGATCTCGACCGGGCTATAGGGGGCAAGAAGGGGCGCCAGGATCGCAGTCAGGGCGACCAGCACCAGCACGACGGCGGCAATCTTAGAAGACAGCGTCATCTTCTTCCAGCCACCGAGCTTGAGCCCCTTGGAGGCAGCCTTCTCGAGCTGCTCGGTTTGCTTCTCTCGAATCTTTACCATAATCTACACCGTCCTGATGCGCGGGTTGATGAGCAGGTAGAGCATGTCAACCACGATGTTGATGATGATGAAGGCAAGAGCAACGACGATAACGACGCCCTGAACCAGGTTCGCCTCGTTGCCCTGAACGCCCTGCAGAATCGCGGTGCCCATGCCGGGGAGGTTGAAGATAACCTCGATGACGACAGCGCCGCCCATGAGGTAACCGATCTTAAGACCGAGGGTGGTGACCGGGGTGATCAGCGCATTGCGAAGAACATTGATGCCGACGACGACCTTCTCGGGAACGCCGGCGCCGCGAGCCATACGGACATAATCCTTGTCGAGCTCCTCGACCATGGCGGTACGCACGATACGAGTCATCTGGCCCGTCAGCGGAAATGCCAAGGCGATGGCGGGCATGATCATACGTCCCAGATAGCCAACCGGATTCGTGGTGAAGTGAGGCAGAGCACCCGATGCCGGGAGCACCTTAAGGTAGGAAGAGAACAGCAGGATCAACAGAACGGCAAGCCAGAACGACGGGGTTGCCAAGCCGGCGATGGAAAAGACGCGGATCACTTGGTCCGGCCATTTGTCGCGATACAGTGCCGCGATGACGCCGAGCAAAAACGAAACGACCGCACCGATGGCAAGACCGATGAAGGTCAGCTGCATCGTGACGGGCAGGGCCGTGGAGATGCGCTTGGCAACGGAGTTGCGAGCAGCACCATAGGTGCCCATGTCGCCATGGATCAAATCGCCCATATAGCGCACGTAGCGCACGGGCCAGGGGTCGTCCAGACCATACTTCTCATGGTACTCGGCAACCGCCTCGGGCGAGGCACCGTCACCCAACGCCGTGTAGGCGGGGTCGGTCTTGGAGAACGACATAAGGAAGAACACCAGGACGGTGACGCCCAATGCCATGATCGGCAGCGCCACAAGACGCCTTCCAATCAAACGTAGCAAGTTGTTCACGTTCTCTCCCCTTTCTTTTGTCGGTAGGACCAACTGGTATATGAGTACGGATACTCATTACAAGACCCGAGCGACATCGTTGCCGCCCGGGTCTTTGTTTCAACTATGAGGATACGGTCCCAACGACCGACATCCTGCATACAGACTCAAGCGAGTCTTACGCCTTGACGGTCGCAACGCCCCTGAAGGACATGCTCGTCGTGCCGATGCCCTTGAAGCCATCTAGGGCCTCGCCGTTGGGCGCAGTGGACGGATCGTCCCAGGAAGCGGAGACGGTCTTGACGTGGACAACGGGGTACAGAACGGCGTTGTCGGCAATGATGTCGAAGCACTCGTTCCACTTCTTCTGCTGCTCGTCGCCCTCGGCGGCAAGAGCCTCGTCCATGAGACCGTGGAGCTTCTGCCACTCAGCGGACTCCTTCCACGGGCAACGGGTCTGCATCCAGACGTTGTCGCCGTACCACCAGTTGAGCAGCAGGTCGGGATCAGCGCCGAAGCAGGAAGGATCGCCAGGGGCAAGGAGGATATCGTAGGCCTCGCCGCCGTCAATGGCAGCGTAGGTAGCCGGCGAGGTATCGGTCTGGATGGTCACATCGAAGCCGAGAGCGTCGAGGTCGTTCTTGACCTGGGCGGCCATGCCCTTAATCTGCTCGTTGTCGGTGGTGCGCAGGGTGATGGCACCCGGGGTGATGCCGGACTCCTCGATGAGCTTCTTGGCCTTCTTGGCGTCGGTCTTGTACACCGTGGAAGCCTCATGATAGTTGGTGAAGCTCTTGGGCAGGTAGCAGCTGGCAGCGGTGGCAAGGCCGGCGAAGGTGTTGGTGATCATCTTCTCGGTGTCGAGCGCGTACATGACGGCCTGACGGACCTTGACGTTGTTCCAAGGCTCCTTGGCGACGTTGAACATGATGAAGCGGGTGCCGAAGCCCTGGACGTTGTCGATCTTGCAGCCAGCGCTCTCGAGCTGGTCGACGGCGTCAGCGGTGACGAGCTCCATAACGAGCGTGGAGCCTTCCTGCTGGGCGGTAACGCGAGCGGTGGGGTCGGTCAGGATGCTGTACTGGATCTTCTTATCCTCGGCAGCATACTCACCGTTGTACTCGGGGTTGGGAACCAGGGTGATCTCGGTATCGGAGATAGAGTCGTACATCCAGGGGCCGGAACCGATCGGCTGCTTGGCGCGATCCTCCTCGGACTGAGTAGCCGGGGTAACACGGATGATGGCCAGACGATCCTTGAGCAGGGAGAAGTTGGGGACCTTGGTCTTGACCGTTACAGTGCTGGCATCCTTGGCCTCGATGGACTCGAAGGGCTGGAAGAACGGAGCATAGGTAGCGGAAGCAGCGCAAGCGGTGTAGGAAGCGACGACGTCGTCAGCAGTGACCTCGGTACCATCGGAGAACTTGGCGCCCTTGCGGATGGTGACCTCGAAGGTAGTGTCGTCCACGGACTTGGGATCGTCGGTGGCGAGCTCGTTGAAGGTGCTGTAGTCGTGGTAATCGATGCCGTAGAGACCCTCGACGACGTGCCAGTTAGCACCCAGGCCCACAGCGGAGCCGGTGCTGGCGGGATCGAAGCTGGACGGAGCGTAAGCGGAACCAGCGGTAATCACACCGCCGCCACGGTTGGCGGAATCGGCGGAACCGGAAGCGGAACCCTCGTCGTTGGAGCTGCCACCGCAGCCGGTGAGACCAAGCCCTGCGACAGCAGCGACGCTGCCGGTGAGGCCGAGGAACGAACGCCTGGACATACCCTTGTTGATGATGGCCATGTCTTCTCCTATCAATAGAGAATCTTACCCGGGAGCACCTAGACTTGCCCCCGCGCAACTTGCGGACGATATATACCTTACCTACCGACGAACCCAACTGAGGTGCCGCGCTCGGCGACCGATACATACATACGCTTGAACGGTATTTACTACCGTTCACCGAATTCATTGACAAACGATTCGCCAGACAGTATGTATCGACGAGGTGAGATATCAGTCATCGTCAACCCGCAGGATAGCAGGGTTGTTCACCATGGCTAGTCAAACGTTTTAGCGTTAATAAAACCCGAAATCGACAGGTAATCGCCGCGAAATAAATGATTGAAAATCGGCCAATCATGTATATCAGTTGTTTAGAAGCACGTTTAGTTTTCGGAACGGTTGGCCGATGCCTGGGCGCGTTCGGCATTCCATGCAACAAGTGCCTCGTGGACCGCTTTGGCGACATCGGCCGGAACGCCTCGAACTTCCGCGATCTCTTGCTCGCTCGCCGCGCGCAAACGCTTCATCGAGCCAAAATGGCGCATAAGGGCACGTTTTCTGGTGGGTCCCACGCCTGGAACGTCATCGAGTACCGAAACCGTCATGGCCTTGTCGCGCAATTCGCGATGGAACGTGATGGCAAAACGGTGCGATTCATCGCGCACCTGTTTAATTAGATAGAGCGACGCGGACCCGGTCGGAAGCACGACCGGAGTCTCGTCCCAAGGCACGAAAACCTCCTCATCGGCCTTTGCCAAGCCACAAACTGGTATATCGAGCCCAAGAGCCTCAAGTTGCTTGATCGCAGCGGTCAATTGCGGCTTACCGCCATCGACAACGAGCAAATCGGGGCGCGAGCCAAAGCGCTCGTCGGCCATGCGCTCGGGAGCATAGCGTCGTCCCAAAACCTCGGACATCGACACGAAGTCGTTTGCCTCGTCCAATTCGGCCTGAATTTTAAAACGACGGTACTGGCTCTTGTCGGCGCGCCCGTTGGTAAACACCACCATCGAGGCGACCGTAAAGGTGCCATGCAGTGTAGAGATATCGAAGCACTCGATACGCAACGGCGGCGATGGCAGCGCCAACGCGCTTTCGAGCTCCAGGAGCGCTTGATTGGTGCGGTCGTCAGCGTACCCCGTTCGCATCATGTAGCGCATGAGGGCATGGCGCGCATTTTTGGATGCCATATCGAGCAGACGGTGCTTTTCGCCACGCTGCGGCCTATGGAGATGGCAGGAGCGCTCACGCTTGCCCGCAAGCCACTCCCCCAGCGCCTCCGCATCCTCAAGCTCGACGGAAAGGTTGACCTCAGCTGGAATATCAGCTGTCTCGTCGTAATAGCGCTTAAGAAAGCCCGACTGGAGCTCTTCCTCGTCAACATCAAGACCCTTGTCGAGAATGAACTCGCAGGTGCGAACTGTTCGGCCCTCGCGAACGACGAAGACGCAAGCGGCGGAGATGGTCTCCTCGCGATAGAAACCGATGACATCGATATCGACACTGGAGGGAAAAACGACTTGCTGACGATCGTCCAGACCCCTGATGACCTCCAAACGACGTTTGACGCGTGCCGCGCGCTCAAAGTCGAGCGCCTCGGCGGCATCCGTCATCTCGGAGGTCAGCTCATCGACGACATCCTTGCGATGGCCCGACAAGAAGCGCTCGACACGCTTGACGTTCTTGGCATAGTCTGCCGGGGAAATCGCGCCGACACACGCACCCGGGCCGCGCCCGACATGGTAGTCAAAGCAGGGACGCCCGTTTTGCGCGCATATCATATTGACGATGTCTTCCTCGCCCTTGTGGGACTCGACGATACGACGACAACGACGCCACTCCGCACAGGATGCGGAGCAGATGGGGATAACCTTGCGCAGCGTATCTATCGTCTCACGCGCCGCACGGCTGTCAGTATAGGGACCAAAATAACGCGTTCCCGGCTTATGGCGCTCACGCGTATATTTGATAGCGGGATACAGGTCGCCCTTTGTAATGGCGATAAAGGGATAGCTCTTGTCATCCTTGAGGTCGACGTTAAAGTACGGATGGTACTGACCAATCAAATTGCGCTCGAGCACCAACGCCTCATGCTCGGTCTCCACCACGATATAGTCAAAGCTCGCCACCAGCTGCATCATCAGCGGGATCTTTTGACGCTCATCCTGCAGTGTCACGTATTGACGCATGCGGGCGCGCAGGTTTTTCGCCTTGCCCACGTAGATGACATCGCCCTTTGCATCCTTCCAAAGGTAGCATCCGGGCTGTGTGGGAACGCGCGAAACCTGCTCGGCAAGCGTTGGAATGTTGTCGTGACCGGCCACGCGCACCTACTTGCGACGAAGCAGCGCCGAGACCTCGGGCATCTTAAGGACGACGGCAAGGCCAAAGGTAACAGCAAGCGAGACGACACCCGCAACGCAAACGTAGCCAAGAGTAATCAGAATCGAGCCGCCAAGTGCCCCGACAAGGTGTTCAAGCGCCCACATGACGCCGGCGCCTGCGGCAGCACCTAGGCCACCGAGCAAAAGGCCAAAGAAACCGCCATGTAGGATAGATTTGACCTGAAGGCCACGCAGGCGACGACGCAGCCACCACAGCGAACAACCGACCAAGATCACGTAGTCGACGACATACGAAAGCGCGATTGCCGGCATGCCGAAGCCCAGCACAACGCCAAACAGCAGAACCGAGCCGGCCTGGCCGATGGCAGAATACAGGCAATAGCGGCTATAGGGCTTCATGTCGAGCAAGGCAGAGAAGCTCTTCTGCATCAACACGACCACACCGTAGAGCGGCAGCGAGAACGCCAGGTAGACAAGGAACTCGGACACCAGCGCCACGCCGGATTCATCGAACTTGCCGGCACAGTAAATCATGTTGAGCGGACGCGCGAAGACAATCAGGTACAGCGCGAACGGAATCAGGAAGAAGAGCATCTGGGCGACGCCACGCGAAATGCCCGTGCGAACGCTGTCGTAATCCTTCTCCTGTGCGTCGTGAGAGAGCTCGGTATAGAGCGCCGTCGAAAGCGAGGCGGCAATCAGCGCGTAGGGCAGCGTGTACCACAGGCGCGCATAGGCGATGACGGAAGGGCCAGTCTCGGGCTGGACCACCAGCGCGGCAGCGTTGGTGATAGAAGTCGAGACAAACATGCACACCGTGGCGAGCAGCGTCGGGATACCGAGCGCAATCGTCTGGCGCAGCGCGGGGTCCTTAAAGTCGATATGGATATGGGGATGCACGCCGTGCTTGCCAAGCGCGGGGATCTGACATGCCATCTGAACAAAGACACCGAGGGTCGTACCGGCCGCAATCAAGATGATGCCGGCACGGTCGCCAAACTGTGCGGACACGGGCGCAAAACCCATAAAGCTCGCAATGACGATCACATTGTTGAGGACCGGGGCAAACGTCGACCAGAAGTAGTCGCGGTGTGCGTTGAGAACGCCCGAGAACACCGAACCCAAACCATAAAACAGAATCTGGATGGCAAAGAAACGGAACATGAACGCAGCGGTATCCATGCTGCCGCCGTCACCCGAAAGGAACGATTGCGTCCAGATAAAGCCCGGGGCGAACACGGTCCCCAGCAACGAAATGCCACCCAGCACCAAAAGCAGAATGCCGAGCAGGTTGCCCACGTACTCGTTTGAGGCCTCGCGACCCTGCTCACGCCTCACGCCCATGTACACGGGCAAAAACGCCGTCACGAGCATGCCGCCCATCACGAGTTCGTAGAGCATATTGGGCAGGTTGTTGGCGACCTGATAGGAGGACGAGAGCAGCGACATGCCGATAGCGGCCGCCATTGCCCATGTGCGGATAAAACCGGTGACGCGAGACACGATAGTCAGGATGGTCATAAGCACGGCGGAACGACCAACCGTGGAGTAGTCCGACGAGCCCATGTCGTCAGTGTCATCTCGCGACGAAGAAGCTTCGGATGAGGGTGTCTGAGGCGCAGATTCTTTTGCAAAATGAGCTCCGCGCTTCAATTCTTCCTGCGGCATCGCTCAGTCCTCTCTCGTAATCGCGGCAACCGTCGCCCCGCAAAATGCAATTAAATCATCGGGTGCAAGCTCGAGCTGATAACCACGCTTGCCTCCCGAAATAAAAATGGTATCCCAAAGGACACATGTCTCATCAATGAGCGTCCGGTAGCGTTTTTTCATACCGACCGGGCTGCAGCCGCCGCGAACGTAGCCAGTCGCCGCAAGCAAATCCTTCACATGCATCATGGCCAAGGACTTCTCCCCCGCGGCACGCGCGGCGGACTTTAGATCGAGCTCGTCGGCAACAGGGATACAGCACACGACATAGTCGTTGGACGGTGTCACGCAGACCAAAGTCTTGAATCCTTGACCGGGCTCCTCGCCAAGCCGCTCCGAAATCGCGACCCCCAGGCCCACCGACTCATCACCATCGTCTTCGTACGTATGTAGAACATAGGAAATGCCGGCGCTTTCCAGCTCGCGCATCGCATTGGTTTTTGGCGTCTTTACGGCCTTTGCCATGACATATCCTTTCCCTCGCATTCGGACGCAAGGATTAAGTATATGTCCAATTCGGCTGCAAACGTCACTTCGGCATAGCAAGCGCCATCGAATCACAAGGAGTCGATGGCGCCCATGAACTGAATCGCCTATTTATTGAGCATCAAGTTGAGCCTGGCGCTCCCGGTCACGCATGAGCAACGGCGCCAAAAACTTGCCCGTATAACTCTGCGGACAGTCTGCAACCTGCTCCGGTGTGCCCGAAACCACGACGGTTCCGCCGCCGTTACCGCCCTCGGGACCCATATCGATCAGGCGGTCGGCAACCTTGATGACATCAAGGTTGTGTTCAATCACCAGCACTGTGTTGCCCGCATCGACCAAGCGCTGCAGCACATCGAGCAGCTGGCGGACGTCCTCAAAATGAAGGCCGGTCGTCGGCTCGTCCAAAATATAGAACGTCTTGCCCGTCTGGCGTCGATGAAGCTCCTTGGCGAGCTTCACACGCTGCGCCTCGCCGCCCGAGAGCGTCGTGGCGGGCTGGCCCAGGCTCACGTAGCCCAAGCCTACATCGTACAGCGTCTGGAGCTTGCGCTTAATCTGCGGGATATTCCCAAAGAAGGCCAGCGCCTCGGTGACGCTCATGTCGAGCACGTCCGAGATGGTCTTGCCACGGTAGGTGACCTCGAGTGTCTCGCGGTTGTAGCGTTTACCGCCGCAAACTTCGCAGGGAACGTAGATATCGGGAAGGAAGTGCATCTCGATCTTGATCTGCCCGTCGCCCTTGCACGCCTCACAGCGCCCGCCACTCACATTAAAGGAGAAACGACCCGGCGAGTAGCCGCGCGCCTTCGACTCCGGCGTACTCGCAAACAGCGCGCGAAGATCATCCCACAGGCCGATATAGGTAGCAGGGTTGGAACGCGGCGTGCGGCCAATCGGCGACTGGTCGATATCGATAACCTTATCGATACACTCGATGCCCTCGATTTTCTTATACGGACCCACAGGGCGCGTCGAGCGGTGAATGGCATTCGTAAGGGCAGGCGCAATGGTGTCGGTAACTAGGGAGCTCTTGCCCGATCCCGACACGCCGGTAACAACCGTAAGCGTACCAAACTCGATCTTGGCGGTAACGTTTTTGAGGTTGTTGGCTCGAGCGCCCGTAATTTTAAGGCAGCCGCGACCGGGCTTGCGCCGTTCATCAGGCACCCGGATCATTCGTTTGCCGGTCAGGTAAGCGCCCGTCATCGACTCAGGACACGCCATGATATCGGCAGGCGTTCCCGCCGCGACTACGTGCCCGCCGTTGACGCCGGCGCCGGGCCCCATGTCGATCACGTAGTCGGCGGCACGGATTGTATCCTCGTCGTGTTCGACGACGATAACGGTATTGCCGATATCGCGCAGGCGCTCGAGCGTCTTGATCAGGCGCTCGTTGTCACGCTGATGAAGACCGATCGAGGGCTCGTCCAGAATATAGAGCACGCCCATGAGACCCGCGCCAATCTGCGTTGCCAGGCGAATACGCTGCGCCTCGCCACCGGAAAGCGTCGCCGAGGCACGATCGAGCGTCAGATAGTCGAGTCCAACATCGACCAGAAAACGCAAGCGCTCCAGGATTTCCTTGACGATGCGCCCGCCGATAAACTGTTGGCGCTCGGTGAGTTCCAGGCCCTCAAAAAACTCGAGCGACTCACGGCACGACAGGCAACAAACCTCGTAAATGGACTTGCCGCCCACGGTGACGGCGAGCATCTCAGGGCGCAAACGAGCGCCGTGGCAGCTCGAGCACGGTTCCTCGCGAATGTACTTCTCCAAGCGCGCCTTGGTGTTCTCGTTCGTCGTCTCGGTATAGCGTTCGTACAGGATGTTGCGAACGCCCGAAAACTTGGTATCCCACTGGCTACGACGTCCGTCAAGCTTTTGGTAGTCAACCGAAATCTTCTGGTCGCCCATGCCGTCTAAAAACGCGCGACGCACCCGCGGAGGCAGATCCTCCCACGGCGTATCGACGCTCACCTTGAAGTGTTTACAGACCGCAGCGAAAATCTGCGGATAGTAGTTCGAATTGCCAAACAGGCTGCCAAAGACCCCGTCGGCGATCGACTTCGAGGGGTCTTCGATTAGGGCCTCGGCATCGACCGTCTTCTTAAAGCCCAGGCCATCGCACTCGGGGCACGCGCCATAGGGCGCGTTGAACGAGAAATCACGCGGCTGCAGGTCATCGATGGAGTGTCCATGCTCCGGGCACGCTAACGCCAGCGAATACTCCAGCAACTCGCCTTCGGTCCCCTCGGGAGCGTCGCGGTCGGGCAGCAAGTATACGTTCACATTGCCGTGCGCCAGCGCAGTCGCCTGTTCAACGGACTCGGCAATACGGCCCAGCGAGTTCTCGCGAATCACGATGCGGTCGACCACGACCTCGATATCGTGCTTGAATTTCTTATCCAAATCGATAGGGTCATCAAGCGAGCGAACCTCGCCGTCGACACGCACGCGGCTAAAGCCCTCGGCGCGAAGGTCCTCAAACAGCTTGGTGTACTCGCCTTTTCGCCCGCGCACCACCGGTGCCAGCACAAACGCGCGGCGGCCCTCCCCCGCCGCCAAGACCTTGTCGGCAACCTGGTCGGTCGTCTGGCGCTCAATGACGCGGCCGCATTCGGGACAGTGCGGGGTGCCCACACGGGCGAACAGCAGGCGCAGATAGTCATAAATCTCGGTTACGGTGCCAACCGTCGAGCGAGGGTTTTTAGACGTCGTCTTTTGGTCGATCGACACCGCCGGCGAAAGGCCGTCGATTGAATCCAAGTCGGGTTTGTCCATCTGGCCCAAGAACTGGCGCGCATAGCTCGAAAGGCTCTCGACGTATCGACGCTGGCCCTCGGCATAGATAGTGTCAAATGCCAGCGAGCTCTTGCCCGAGCCAGAAAGACCGGTAATGACCACGAGTTGGTCACGCGGAATGGAAACATCGATATCACGGAGGTTGTGCTCACGAGCGCCGCGAATAACGATAGAAGAATCAGACATGGAAGCTCCTTGCCTCCTATTGCATCGAATCATACTGCCGATGAGTTTAGCGCACTCGACGCGCACAGATGTTCGTAATACAAGATTCGCAGACCTTTAGCTTTGCGTATCGGGCGCTTTGTTTCTCGAAATGTCGTGGAAAGGTTACAGTAATCTAATACTGAACTTAATTTGCCGTAACAGAGGAACGTCCATGACCGAAGATATCCCCCTTGAAATCACTTCGAGTGACATGGCCAATCTGCCCATATTCATCGCCGCCCTTATCGTGGCCACCGTCGTCGTGCGCGTATATTTTTCAATCAAACACAATGAAAAGCCGCCCATTGCCCGCGTCTTTTGGTGCGCGACGCTCCTCATCCCGCTCGGCATGGTAGCTGCATGGATTACGAATCAATTGCTCGTAAATGAGGACAATTCCCTATGGGTCCTTTCTTATTCGGCGCTCGGTGCTACCGCCGTCATACTTCTTGTCGAGCCCTTGGTTTCGGGACTTATTGACCAAACCGATCTTGCGACGGGAACGGTTGCCTGTATTTGCCGTGACATCCTTGTCATCGCCGCTGTTTCAGCGCTCTCGTTCGTTTCACTCGAAATTGCCTGCAACGAAACGTTCTATCGCATTCCCGCCAACTCATTCGGGTTTTCCGTCGGGTTGCTCGCGACGGTTCTGCTCTCCCTTTATTTGCTGGGACAGCGTCATGGAGTCGTCATGGCCCTCGTGCCCGTCGTCTGTTGCATCCTTGGCATTGCCGAGCACTTCGTCATAACGTTTAAAGGCGAGGCCATCCTGCCAAGCGATATCTTGGCCCTTGGCACCGCAATGGAAGTGAGCGAGGGATACGAGTTTACCTTTACCGCCGGAATCGTAACCTCTCTAGCCCTGCTGGAGATTTCCCTAGGGCTTCTTTCGCTTATCCGACCGAGAAAGCTCCGTACACCCACCCATGTCTTCCCCGCAATCGCCGCCAACCTCTGCGCTTTTCTGCTAGTGACCGTTGTGGGGCTCTCGAGCTTTTCCAGCATCGACTTGGAGCAGGCGCTGAATTTTGGATTTGACCGTTGGCAGCCCATCACCACGTATGCGTCTCAGGGTTTTATCACTTCGTTCACCGAAATGGTCAACGAGTTGCCCATTGAGAAGCCCGAAGACTATACGCCCGATGAGGCGCAGAGCATCGAGCAAGAGCTCGCCGCCACCTACGACAGCACGTATGGCTCGAGCGAGCAGCGCGCGGCGGCCGTTGCCCAGTTCAATGAAATCAAGCCGACGATTGTTGCCGTCATGAACGAGAGTTTTAGCGACCTTTCGTGCTTTGAGCAGCTCCAGGCGGCCGGGTACACCGGCCCCGCATTCTACAACTCGCTTCCCGACACACTTGTTCGCGGCACCATGCTCGCTTCGGTCGCCGGTGGCGGAACGGCGAACTCCGAATTCGAATTTTTGACCGGAGCGACAACGGCCTTTGTCGGATTAGGCAAAATCCCCTATCAGCTATATCAGATGAATGGTGTCAACAGCCTGGCAAAGGACCTTAAGGAGCTTGGGTATACCGCTACCGCTATGCACCCGCAAAACCCCGTCAACTACCATCGAGATAAAATCTATCAGCAGCTGGGCTTTGGAGACTTTCTTTCAATCGGCGATTTCGAAGGTGCGCCCTGTTACCATGCCGGCGTATGCGACTACGCCACCTACGACAAGATACTCGACCTGCTTAAAACCGACGAAGCCCCACAGTTCATCTTTGACGTCACGATGCAAAATCACGGCGGCTACGACTATGGCACCGTTCCCTCCGAGGAGCTGACAAACTATTGGGTCGAAGGAGCCAGCGAGGGTGCCAATAGCGCGCTCAACACCTATCTTACCTGCATCAACGCATCCGACCGGGACCTCGAGTACTTTATCAACGAGCTCCGCAATATCGGCAGACCGGTTGTCCTTGTCTTTTTTGGCGACCATCAGCCGAGCGCCGCAACGACTCTCAACGACGAGCTGTACCCTCAGGAAGATACGGCAAGCCACGCTTTCCGTATCTATCAGTCGACATATTTCGTCTGGGCTAACTATGAAATCGCCGGCAATACCGAGCTCAACGTCTACGACACCGTCGGGGCAAACGAGATTGCAGCCATTACCCTTAATAAGATCGGCGCCCCGCTCACCGACTATCAAAAGGCCCTGCTTGCAACAAGGTCAGATGTGCCCACCATCAATGTCGCCGGCTATCTCGGTGCCGACGGGCTGCGCTACGACTTGGAATCTGAAGACAGCCCATACGCCTCGACGATCGACAAGCTGCAGCGCATGCAATACCTCGAGTTCGCCAGCAAAGTTCAGTAAGCCCGCCCATTCGCTTGGGCCCATCGTATTGCAAGCACGCTCGGCCCAATTGCATCGCAAATGACTCCCGCTCGCAAACGAGGGTACAATGACGCTCGTGTCACATCGCGGGGCCCCGGCCCCAACATATACAAAGGAGTCATACATGGGTTGCGAGCACGCACAGGCCGCCGGCGGACAAACGTCGCCGTCGCAATTTGAGGAGAATACGCTGTCCGAGGTCAAACGCGTCATCGCCGTGCTTTCCGGCAAGGGCGGTGTCGGCAAGTCGTTTGTCACCGGTGCCATCGCCACCGAGCTTGCCCGTCACGGCCACAAGGTCGGCGTCCTCGATGCCGACATCACTGGTCCCTCTATCCCCAAGATGTTCGGTATGAGCGGACGCCACGTCCATGCCCTTGGCAACCTCATGCTGCCTGAAATCTCCGAGCACGGCGTCAAGGTCATGAGCTCCAACCTTCTGCTCCAAAACGAGACCGACCCCGTCCTTTGGCGCGGTCCGGTCATCGCAGGCGCCATCAGGCAGTTCTGGAGCGAGACCTCGTGGGGCCCCATCGACTACCTGCTGGTCGACATGCCTCCGGGAACAGGCGACGTCGCGCTCACCGTCTTCCAGTCACTGCCCGTCGACGGCATCGTCATCGTCACGAGCCCGCAGGATCTGGTCTCGATGATCGTCGCCAAGGCGGTCAACATGGCCGAGAAGATGAACGTCCCCATTCTGGGCATCGTCGAGAACATGAGCTATATTGAGTGCCCCGACTGCGGCAAGAAGATCGAGGTCTTTGGCAAGAGCAAGCTCCCCGAGGTCGCAGAGCGCTATAACCTCGACATCTTGGGCACGCTTCCCATTAATCCGGCACTCGCCGAGGCCTGCGATAAGGGCGAGGTTGAGACCGCGCTGCCCGATGGCATGTTGCCCAAGGCAGTCTCTGCCGTCGAGGCTATTACCCCGCACGAGACCGACGAGGCCTAAGTGAACACGAGCGCCTTCTATGACGTCCTGGTAATCGGCGGCGGGGCTTCAGGCCTCGCCGCCGCCATTACGGCCGCACGTGCTGGCAAAAGCGTCTGCATCGTTGAGCGCGATGTCGCCTGCGGCCTTAAGCTCCTTGCGACCGGTAACGGCCGCTGCAACCTCTCCAACGAATCGATTGATCCTCAGCGGTATAACCACCCCGCATTCGTCGAATCTGTCATGGGCCCCCAACCCGAACAAAAGCTTATGGGTTTCTTCTCCTCGCTGGGCATCATGACAACCTCCGAGGAAGGCCGACTGTACCCGCGCTCCCTTCGCGCCGAATCGGTGCGCGACGCACTTCTCAACGTTTGCGACCGCCTGGGTATCACCTTAATCTGCGGAGCCAACGTTGCCTCGGCGCACAAAGCTTCCGAAGGCTGGACACTCCAAATAGACCGTCCAGCGCGGGCGCTCAAGGCAAAAAAGCACGACGACCGAAAATCGGAGCTCCGCTCGCTTCGGAAAGCGCTCGCCAATGTCCCTCGCAAGAACGAGGCCCTGCAGGCACATGCCGTAATTATCGCCACGGGTGGTAACCCCACTGGTATCGCCGATACGTTTCGCCTCCCCCTCACTTCGCTGCGCCCCATCCTCTGCCCCGTATCGGCAACGGTCGTCGGCGATCGGGCGGCGCTCAAGACGTTGGATGGCCTGCGCGTCCGCGCCCGCTTGACGCTCGCCCGCAATCATAATGAGCTCTGGCACGAAGACGGTGAAGTCCTGTTTCGAACCTTCGGTATCTCGGGCGTCGCTGTCTTCAACCTCTCCCGTCGTATCCAGCACGGCGATACGATCCTGCTCGACGTTTTCCCCGACCTCTCCAAAGACGAGCTGCTCGATATGCTCAACCGGCGCGTTGAGCTGCTCGGCGGCTTTTCGCCCCGCGATCCCCGTTGGCTCGACGGCATGCTCGCCCCGCAACTCTCCCGCATCGTCTGCACAGCGTTCGAGCAGTGCCATCCAGGCTCCAACGATGTCATCCACCTGGTCTCGATCCTCAAGCACTTTAAGTTGCTCGTCGAGGGAACAGCCGAGGAGCGCTCGGCGCAGGTCACGCGTGGTGGCGTATCTGTCGAGAGCATCTCAACACCCAGTCTACGCGCGAGCAGCGCTGTCGACGCCCCGCTTTACGTCTGCGGCGAAGCGCTCGACATCGACGCCGATTGTGGAGGCTTTAACCTTGCGTGGGCCTGGCTCTCGGGCATTCGCGCTGCAAGCAGCCTGTAGCCGCGCAGTCTATAATCAAAAACGCATTCGGGCCGTCTGGGATACCGGACGGCCTCTTTCTTGCCTCTAAGGAGACCTCGATGATCGAAATCACCCAAGTCAACGCGTCGCTCGATGAAGCCGGCGATGAAAATGCCTGCCTCATTGTTGGCAAGCGAGTCGCCAAGCGCGTCCTACGTTGCAAGGACTCCGAGATCAAGTCCATCGTGCTCCATCGCAAGTCAATCGATGCTCGCAAAAAACGAGACGTCCATTTTATCCTGAGCTTTCGTGTTGAGCTGACCAGTCCCCACCTCGAGCGAGAAGCGGTCGACAGCGTTTCCGAGCGTGACCGCTCGCGCGTACGCGCGATAGAAGACGATGGGTCTTCATTCCCCACCCCCGTCTCCGACGCACCTCAAGAACGCCCTGTCGTTGTCGGCGCCGGATGCGCTGGCCTTTTCGCTGCGCTAACGCTCGCCGAAGCAGGTCTTAAGCCCTTGCTCATCGAGCGCGGCGACCCGGCATTTCGCCGCTCGCATGCGATCGACCTCTTTCTAAAGGAGCGCATCCTCGACCCCGAGAGCAATATCCAGTTTGGCCTGGGCGGCGCGGGGACCTTCTCGGACGGCAAGCTCAATACGGGAACAAAAAATCCCGCCCATCGCCTTATCCTCGAAACCTTCGTCGAGGCGGGTGCGCCCCGCGATATTCTGTGGGATGCCAAGCCGCACATTGGCTCCGACATCCTTCCCACGGTTGTCACCGCTATATCCCAGCGCATCGAGCAGCTCGGAGGTGTCGTCCGTTATCGAACAAAGCTCGTCGACATTCACATCGACGCGTCTGGCGCCATTACCGGTATTGATGTCCAATCGTCCCAAGACGCCGCTTGCGAGCCAATCGAGACAAAGCACCTCATCCTCGCCTGCGGGCATTCTGCTCGCGATATTTTTGAGCTCCTTAAGGACCACAACGTGGCCCTCGCACAAAAGACCTTTGCCATGGGCGTTCGCATCGAGCATCCGCAACGCGACATCGACCGAGCCCAATATGGAGCCTCGGCGGGACATCCTGCCCTCGGAGCAGCCCCCTACAAGCTCGTCGCCCATCTTCCCAACGGCCGCAGCGTGTTCTCGTTTTGCATGTGCCCCGGCGGGCAGGTTGTCGCCGCCTCTTCCGAGCAGGGCCACCTGTGCGTCAACGGCGCCAGCCTCAATGCCCGCGACGGACGCAACGCAAACGCCGCCCTGCTCGTTAACGTCACGCCTGAGGACCTTCCCAACGATGACCCGCTCGCCGGCATCGAGCTCCAGCGCGCCTGCGAGGCGGCCGCCTATCGCCTGGGCGGTTCCAACTGGAACGCACCGGCACAACTCGTCGGAGATTTCCTCGCAGGACGCGCCAGCAAGGCGCCCGGAAAGGTAAAGCCCACCTATCCGCTCGGTGTGACCTGGACGGCAATTGACGAAGCCCTGCCGCAGCATATCGTCGAGTCGCTCCGCCTGGGACTTCCCCTACTCGGAAAAAAGCTACGAGGCTACGACCGTCCCGATGCCGTTCTTACCGGCGTGGAGACTCGTTCGAGCTCACCGGTCACTGTCACCCGAGACCAAACGTGCCATGCCGTGTCGACCCCGGGCCTCTACCCTTGTGGTGAGGGAGCTGGATATGCTGGCGGCATCATGAGCGCGGCCACCGACGGCATCCGTTGTGCTGAAGCCCTGATCGCAGACCTCTAACGCACGAATTCCAGCGCGCAAAAGACATAGGCCCCGAGCTCCACAGGGAACTCGGGGCCTGTTCGCTATTTCTTAAACCGTGCACCCTGGCGTTTTCTGCCCGATGCGAACGTGGAACCCTTACGGGCCTGCGAACGTAAGCGCTCGATCGTCTCGTCCTCAGACGCACCCTCGAGCATCGCCCGAATCTGAACGACGGCATCGCGCAGGCGCGCCGCCTCCTCAAAGTCCATGGCGGCAGAAGCGTTACGCATGTCCTCTTCCATGGTTTCGACGATCCGCACAAGCTCGTCATGCGGCAGTTCTTCCAACTGCTCCGCAAGTGTCTGCTCGGGCGCCACCGTTTCCGGCACGCCGCCCTCGCCCGACTCATCGGGCGTATAGAATGCACCATGGCCAAGAGAGTCGCCCTTCGAGCGCCCCTTGGAACCCACGGTTTTTTCGGCCTCGGCAATAAAACTTGAGATGTCGTTGATGGCCTTGCGCACCGTCTTGGGCACGATGCCATGCTCTTCGTTATATGCCATCTGAATCTCGCGACGGCGCTGCGTCTCTTCGATGGCCTCTTTCATCGAATCGGTCACAACGTCCGCATACATGATGACTTCGCCATCGGCGTTACGGGCCGCGCGGCCAATCGTCTGAATCAGCGAACGGCGGTTGCGCAAGAAGCCTTCCTTATCGGCGTCGAGAATTGCCACCAGTGAGACCTCGGGAAGATCCAAGCCCTCGCGGAGCAGGTTGATGCCAACGAGAACATCGATCTTTCCCTCGCGCAGCGTTCGTAGGATCTCGACACGGTCCATCGTCGCTGTATCGGAGTGCATGTAATTGACCTTAATGCCGGCATCAAGCAGATGGTCGGTCAGGTCCTCGGCCATGCGTTTGGTCAACGTGGTCACCAGCACGCGCTCCTTGCGGGCAACGCGCTCGCGAATCTCGTCCTCAAGATCGTCAATCTGGCCTCGGACCGGACGAACGTCGATCTTGGGATCGAGCAGGCCGGTCGGACGAATGATCTGCTCCACGTCGTTTTGGCTCACCCGCAGCTCATAGTCGCCCGGTGTTGCCGAAACGTAGATGAACTGGGGAATCCTCGCCTCAAACTCATCGAAACGAAGCGGGCGGTTATCGAGCGCCGAGGGCAGGCGAAAACCGTGTTCCACCAGCGTCACCTTACGCGAGCGGTCACCTTCGTGCATGCCGCGAATCTGCGGCACCGTCACATGGCTCTCATCGATGATGCAGAGCATATCCTTGGGAAAGTAATCGATTAGGGTAAACGGCGGCTCACCCGGTTTGCGACCGTCCAGATGACGCGAGTAGTTCTCGATGCCGTTGCAAAAGCCCATCGTCTCGAGCATCTCAAGATCATAATCGGTGCGCTGCTGCAGACGCTGCGCCTCGAGCAACTTGTCGGTCGCCTTGAGCTCCGCCACGCGCTTCTCGCACTCTTCGCTGATCGATTTCAGAGCCGCCTTGACCTTCGGCTTCTCGGTCACGTAGTGCGATGCCGGCCATACGGGGATGGCCTCGTACTCACGAAGCATCTCACCGGTGACCTCATCGATCTCGGCAATCAGCTCGACCTCGTCGCCAAAGAACTCAAACCGCAACGGATGCTCGGCATAAGGCGGATACACGTCGACAACATCGCCGCGCACGCGGAACGTGCCGCGTGCCAGGTCATAGTCATTGCGATCATATTGAATGTCGATAAGTGCATGGATAAAGTCATCGCGCTCGAGCGGCACCTTCTTGTCGACGTTTGGAGCCAGACCCGCATAGTCCTCAGGAGAGCCAATGCCATAGATACACGAGACCGATGCGACAACGATCACATCGCGTCGAGAGAGCAGCGATGCGGTCGCCTGATGTCGCAGCATCTCAACCTCTTCGTTAATCGAGGAGTCTTTCTCGATATATGTATCGCTTTGCGGCACATACGCCTCGGGCTGATAGTAGTCGTAGTACGAGACGAAGTAGACCACAGCGTTGTTGGGAAAGAACTCTTTGAGCTCGCTCGCAAGCTGAGCGGCGAGCGTTTTATTCGGAGCCATGACCAGCGTCGGCTTTCCCAGGGCCTCAATAGTCTTTGCCATCGTGAAGGTCTTGCCCGAACCAGTCACGCCCAGCAAAACCTGATAGCGGTCTCCGTCCCTCACGCCCTGCACAAGCGACTCAATGGCCTTAGGCTGGGAACCGGCAGGCTCATAGGGAGACACGACCTTAAACGGCACGTCAGAGCCTTCAACGCCAAAGCGCTTAAGTTCACCGCCAACGCGTTCTACTTCAACTTCCGCCATGGATACTCCTAACTCATATATCTGCAGTATACGCAGGCGGCAGGCATAGTCCTATACGAACCGATCGGGATAGAGGGTCTTGTAGCGAACCCAGGCATTATTGACACGAATCAGATACGCCTGCGTCTCGGGAAAGGTGATTGCATTATGAAGCGACGTACTCTGCTGCGCCCATCCGTCGACATTGCCCATGCCGGCGTTATAGGCGGCAATGGCACTGTCAGTCGACCCGTTAAAATACGCTAGAAGATACGAGAGATACGCACAGCCAAACTCGATATTCGTAGCCGGATCGTTAAGGTTGTCGCCCGAATACTCGCCACCGTCGACAAGGCCCTTGGCGATCATATCCTGGGCAGTCTCGGGCATCAGCTGCATCAATCCCTGAGCACCCTGATTCGACTCGGCCTCGGGATCCCAATTCGATTCAGACTTAATGACAGCGCACACCAGATACGGATCCAGATTATGCGAAATACTGGATTGCTTTACATACGCCTCGTAGTCAATCGGATACAGCGGCCTAAAGAAAGCGGCAGGAGCATACGAGTAAACGAATGAGATAAGGCCGAAGGCAAAAACGGCAGCCAGCGGTATAAGGCGATACCACGTAAGGAAACGTGTCTTAGGCATCGGCCTCCTCCTTATCCACTACATCCCCGAACCCATGGCGCGAAAGCCATGCGTCCAGTTGTTCAAAGAGCGAGTTATCGTCTGCCGCATTGTCAATCACAGTTGTAGCGAGATTGCACAGCGCAGACTCATCGGGCTGACAAGCAGAACGGGCATCGAAATCAGATGGCTCCATGCCACGTTGAATAGCGCGCTCGCGACGAACTGACAAAGGGGCGCTGATGACCAGAATTTCATCAGCCAAGCCAAATGCACCCTCAAAACCAGTCGGAGCAGAAACCTCGACCACCGCAAAGGGATAACGGGGAGATGAAACCGTACAACAAACCGGATCGAGAATCCTAAGCGAAAGCTGTTCAATGAGGACGGGATGCACAATGCCATTGAGCCGTGCGACCGAATCAGGAGAAGCAAAAGCTCGAGAAGCGAGGATGTTGCGGCGAATGCCGCCATCCTCATCCAAAATATCCCAACCAAATTCATCCGCGAGAGCATTGACGATATCAGAGCCCGGCACATACAGCGATTTTGCAAGCTCATCCAGATCGATTAGCATAGCGCCACGAGATTCGAAATAGCGGCAGGCAGTCGACTTACCCGAAGCAATATTGCCCAAGACAAATACGGTAAACATCAAGCCCTCCCTAACGCCAATGCGAGTAATTATCGCTCAAATACACTAGAAGGACTCAAAATACAGCCAAACAGTAAGAGCGCATACGGGGGAACTAGGTCCCAACGTACAACGTGTATATAACGCAAAAAGGGGGAGGCCGCGAGGCCTCCCCCTTCTCAGTTCAAGCGTACGGCTCGGTGCCGTCCACCGGTCAGCGGCGCCCTGGCCTCCCACGGGCTGACCCCGCAGTACTCTCGGCGCGATGGGGCTTAGCTTCCGG
>DBGBCW010000030.1:0-29327 GCA_048478035.1 Collinsella aerofaciens
TCGGAGAGGAAGATGGCCGAGATGCATGACGCCGCGTTCAGAATGGGTGCCGCGGGCGAGCACAACTGGGCGGAGCTGGAGAAGGCGGCCAGGAAGATGCTCGAATCCAGCCTGGAACTTGCCGACAGCGTGGAGGCGGCCGAGGATATCAACTGATTCCGGATATCGGACACAGGGGCCGCAAGGGCCCTTACACCAACTTTCTCGACACTACCATTTCGCGTTCCTTCTCTCCTTTTAGGTGTTGCCTGTTCGGTTTTGAAAGGAGAGATTATGCCTCGATGCGCCCGCGCCGTTTCGCTCACCGGCTATTACCACGTCTTTGACCGTGGCAACTCCAAACAGATTATTTTTGAAGATGATTCTGACCGATATCGTTTCTTATCGGACATCTCGGACAGGTTTGTACGCCATAAAGTGGCGGTGTTGGCTTGGTGCCTTATGGACAATCACTTCCATTTGATGATTGATGATCCATTTGACAATCTTTCAAAGGCAATGCAGTGTGCGTTGACAGCATATGCTAAGTATTTCAACGGGAAAACGGGGAGAACGGGGCATCTGTTTGATAATCGCTATTCGCGGGTCGCGGTTGAGTCGGACGTGCAGGCGGTGCAGCTGCTCGACTATATTCATCTCAATCCCGTGAAGGGTGCGCTTGACTCGCTCGAGGCGTACCGCTGGTCAAGCTATAAGGCGTATCAGCTGGGCTATGATCCCTTTGACATCTGTGATGCGGCCCCTATGCTCGATATTGTCGGAGGCTCCCGTTGCTATTGCGAGCATCTCGAAGAAGTTGCTGGGCGCATCTGGGCAATGGAGGTTCTTCCACGCCGGCGGATCTCCGATGAGGAGGCCCTTTCCGTTGCGCGCGAAGTTCTGCCGAGCATAGATCCTGCGCTGCTCAAGGCCCTGCCACGCCCCGAACGCGATGCCTGCCTGCTGAGGCTCAGACGGGCACATCTCACGGTTAAGCAAATTGCTCGTATCACCGGTATCGGCGCCACGAGCGTGACCAAGGCAACTGCAGGCTGGAAGGATGCAGCGTGAGGCAGGGGCCGGAGTCAGTCGGTGCGCCGCATACGTACGTCATGTCTGTCCCCAATGCGTGAAAACACTCATGTAAGTCTGTCCCCAATGAGTGCAAAAAAGCGCCCTCCGTAGGGGAGGGCGCCTTTGGTAAGTTCTATATGAACGCGAGGTCTTTGACCCGGAGAGTCCGAGGTACTTGTTGGTAAGACCTTATTTAGGAGCGCGCAACCTTGCCGGACTTGAGGCAGGTGGAGCAAACGTTCATCTTGCGACGGTGACCATCGACGACGACGTAGACGCGCTGGATGTTGGGGCGGAACTTACGGTTGGTGACGCGGTGAGAGTGGCTGATGGAGCGACCGGCAACGGGGTGCTTACCGCAAACTTCGCAAACTTTGGACATAACTGACCCTCCTTGGGCGACAAACGAAAATGTCGCGTTAACAAACAAGCCTGAACTATAGCACAGAAGCAGCTCCCTGTGCGTAATCTACACAGAGATATTCCTCTTTTGGCGATAGTGCTCACGCCACGGCCCTGGACGTAGATCCGATTTGCGTGCAGCAGAGGGGATTATGCCAGCTCGTGCGTGCGTTTTCAAGCTCGTCCCACAAATATATATAGGTTTATTGAGCATTGGGCTCCGTTTACGGATTGCTCTGTATTTATGCTCGCAATTAAGCTCGAGGTTGGCTACACTATTCCTTGACCATTAAAGGGGTACGAGATGCCCACATGGAATTACATAGCTGCCAAAGAGCAGCCCTTCCTGTGGGTGTCTGGTCCGCTTTAAGCGGTCGGGCATCTATTTTTTTGACTGTGTCAGCAGTCAAGACATGTGAGGAAGGAGATCGATGGGCACGACTTCCCCCAAGGCGGTCATCATGGACGAGACCGCCGTCAATCGAGCGATGACCCGCATCGCGCACGAGATTCTCGAGCGCAACGAGGGCTGTGAAGACCTCGCTCTGGTCGGCATCGTCACGCGCGGCGACCTTCTGGCAAAGAAGCTCGCCGAGGAGATCAAGGAGATCGAGGGCGTCGACGTTCCGCTCGGCAGCCTCGATATCAGCTTCTACCGCGATGACTACGCCACCAATTTCGCTCCCGCGATCCACGCCACCAACATTCCCTTCAGCGTCGATGGCAAACGCGTCGTTTTGGTGGACGACATCCTGTACACGGGTCGTACCATCCGCGCCGCTCTAGACGCCGTCATGGACCTGGGCCGTCCGAGCCGCATTGAGCTGGCAGTCCTCGTTGACCGCGGCCACCGCGAGCTCCCCATCTCGCCGGACTTTGTCGGCAAGAACGTTCCCTCGTCGCATGAGGAGAACGTGCACCTATATATGAAGGAAGTCGACGGCCACACCGCTGTCGAGATTAACGACGTCGCGCCGGGTTCCCACGTGGGCTCCGCGCCGCTGGGAGGTGAGTAGTACCGTGGCGTTCAACCATAAGCACCTGATCGACATTACCGAGTACTCCGAAGAGGACATCAAGCTCATCCTCGAGACCGCCAAGGCGTTCTCCGAGGTCAACGAGCGTGCCATCAAGAAGGTCCCCACGCTCAAGGGCAAGACCATCGTCAACATGTTCAACGAGCCCTCGACGCGCACCCGCAGCTCCTTCGAGCTCGCCGAGAAGCGTCTTTCGGCCGACAGCCTCAACTTTGGCGGCTCCTCGACCTCCACGGTCAAGGGCGAGAGCCTCGTCGACACCGTCGAGACCCTCAACGCCTACAAGATCGACTGCATCGTCGTGCGCGATAAGCACGCCGGTGCTCCCTACATCGTCACGCAGAACTCGCCCGCGAGCGTCATCTGCGCCGGTGACGGCAAGCACAACCATCCCACGCAGGCCCTGCTCGACCTGTACACCATCTGGGAGCACAAGGGTGACTTCCACGGTCTGAAGGTCGCCGTCGTCGGCGATATCGCGCACTCCCGCGTCTGCGGCTCGCTGATCCCCGCCCTTAAGATCATGGGCTGCGAGACCTACGCCGTCGCCCCCGGCACGCTGCTGCCGCCGGCGCCCGAGGTCCTGGGCTGCGACCACGTGACGAGCGACCTCGATTCCGTCCTGCCCGAGCTGGACGTCGTCTACATGCTGCGCGTGCAGCAGGAGCGTCTCGAGGGTGCCCCGTTCCCGACCATTCGTGAGTACCACAAGCTCTTCGGTCTGACCAAGGACCGCGAGAAGCTCATGAAGCCCGACGCGATTATCTGCCACCCGGGCCCCATCAACCGCGGTGTCGAGTTCGACTCCTATATGGCCGACCACCCGCAACGCTCCGTCATCCTGGAGCAGGTCTACGCCGGTATCTGCGTGCGTATGGCTATCCTGTATCTGCTGCTTGGAGGTGCCGATAATGGCCTTGCTTCTTAAGAATGCCCACGTCGTCGACCCGTCCGTCGAGCTCGACGGTGTCGTTGACGTCCTGATTGACGGCGACAAGATCGCCGAGGTCGGCGAGAATCTCGCCGTCGAGGGAGCCGAGGTCCGCGACCTTTCCGGCAAGTACCTCGTCCCTGGCCTGGTGGATATGCACGTCCACCTTCGCGAGCCCGGCTATGAGGTCAAAGAGGACATCGAGAGCGGCACCCGCGCAGCTGCCAAGGGCGGCTTTACCGGCGTGTGCGCCATGCCCAACACCGATCCCGTCACCGATAACGGCACCGTCGTGGAGTTCGTCAAGTCCCGCGCTGCCGAGGTCGGTCACTGCCGCGTCTATCCGTCGGGCGCCATGACCCGCGGTCTTAAGGGCGAGGCCATGTCCGAGATGGGCGATATGGTCGCCCACGGCGCCGTCGCCTTCACCGACGACGGTCGCGGCGTGCAGGGCGCGGGCATGCTCCGTCGTTGCATGGACTACGGCAAGATGTTCGGCAAGGTCTTTATGAGCCACTGCCAGGACGAGGACTTGGTCGGCCACGGCCAGATCAACGAGGGCAAGGTCTCGACCCGTCTGGCCCTCGAGGGCTGGCCGGCTGCCGGCGAGGAGCTCCAGATCGCCCGCGACATCGAGATCGCCAAGCTGACCGGTGCCAAGCTGCACATCCAGCACATCTCCACCGCCCATGGCCTGGAGATCGTGCGTGCCGGTAAGGCCGCTGGCGTTCAGGTTACCTGCGAGGCCACCCCGCATCACATGTTCCTGACCGAGAACGACCTGGACGAGACCTACAACACCTCGCTCAAGGTCAATCCGCCGCTGCGCACCGACGAGGACGCCGAGGCCATCCGTCAGGGCGTCATCGACGGCACCGTCGACGTTATCGTCACCGATCACGCTCCCCACACCCCGTGGGAGAAGGCCCGCGAGTTCGAGCTTGCGCCCTTTGGCATGATCGGTCTCGAGACCTCGCTGTCGCTCGTGCTCACCGAGCTGGTCAACACGGGCAAGATGAGCATGGGCCGTATGGTCGAGCTCATGGCCATCAAGCCGCGTGAGATCCTGGGCCTCGACCAGGTTCAGGTCAAGGCGGGATCCGTTGCCGACCTGACCGTGTTCGACCCCTCTGCCACCTGGACGGTCGGCGAGGACGGTTACGAGTCGCGCGCCGAGAACTCCGGTTTTGCCGGCCGCACGCTCACCGGTCGTGCTACCGATGTGTTTGTCGGCGGTAAGCAGACGCTCGCCGACGGCTGCATCTGCTAGCATAGCCTTATCGCTTTTGTGCGCGGCGCCCTTGCGGTGCCGCGCTTTCTATTCGTTTGGACCATGCAACCGCATGGGGGATTGGAGCGTTTATGCCCACACCTTCCACTGCACGCATGCATGACTTCGAGGTCGTCTCGAACCGGGAGATTGCCGACGGCGTCTTCTCGCTCGTCATCTCGGCCCCCAAGCTTGCAAGTGCGCTCAAGCCCGGTCAGTTTGTGAACATCGCCGTACCCGGTGATGCGTCCTCGCTGCTTCGCGTGCCCCTGAGCTACTACCGCGCCGACGCCGAGGCCGGCACCGTCGAGCTGTGGTACGCCGTCGTGGGCGACGATACCCGTCGTTTGTCCCAGATGGGCCCTGGCTCCTCCTCTAACCTGCTGGGCCCCGGTGGCCGTGGCTGGATGGTACCCGAGGGCACCAGGAAGGCCCTGCTCGTCGCCGGTGGCATCGGCGTTCCGCCTGTGCTGTGTCTTGCCGGTATGCTTGCCGAGCAGAGTGTTGATGTGGACGTGTGCCTGGGCTTTGGCACCGCTTCCAAGGCCGTGGGCATCGACGAGTTCCGCGCGCTGGGCGCCACGGTTAACGTGTGCACCGACGATGGCACGCTGGGCACGCACGGTTTTTGCACCGACCCGGCAGCCGAGCTGCTCGGCGAGGGCGGCTACGACTACGTCGCCAGCTGCGGTCCCGCCGTCATGATGAAGAAAGTCGCCGCCGCTGCCGCCGAGGCCGGTGCGTACTGCGAGGTGTCGCTCGAGCGCATGATGAGCTGTGGCTTTGGCGCCTGCAACACCTGCAATGTCGAGACGGTCGACGGTATGAAGGGTGCTTGCATGTGCGGCCCCGTGTTCGATGCTTCCAAGGTGGTGGTCTTCTAGTGGGTACCGTGAACATGGCCGTCGATTTCGGCGGCGTCAAGATGCAGAACCCCATCAACACCGCAGCCGGTACCTTTGGCTACGGTTGGCAGTTCCAGAACTTCTTTGATGTTTCCCAGCTGGGCGCCATCACCACCAAGGGTTGCGCTGCCGAGCCCTGGCCCGGCAACCCCGCGCCCCGCATGGCCGAGATCCCCGGCGGTATGATCAACTCCGTGGGCCTTCAGAACCCCGGCGTGGCCGCCTTTGCTCGCGAGTCCGGTCCGTGGCTCGAACAGCTGTCCAAGGACGGCTGCCAGGTCATCTGTCAGGTTGCCGGCCACTCCGTTGACGAGTTTGTCCGCGCACTCGAGATGTATGTCGAGCTGTGCCCCTGGGCTGCAGGCTACGAGATCAACGTGAGCTGCCCCAATATCGCCGCCGGTGGTGCCGCCATGGGCTCCACGCCCGAGGGCGCCTCTTCCGTTATGGCTGCCTGCCGCAAGGTGACCGATAAGCCGCTGTTCGTGAAGATGGCGCCGGTCAACGTCGCCGAGATCGCCAAGGCCCTCGAGGCTGCCGGCGCCGACGGCCTTTCGGTCATCAACTCCATTCAGGGCATGGCTATCGACGTCCATACCCGCAAGTCCCGCGTGGCCAAGCCCAAGGGCGGCCTTTCGGGCCCGCTGTGCCACCACATCGCCGTGCGCATGGTCTGGGAGGTTGCCCAGGCCGTCGATATCCCCATCAACGGTGTCGGCGGTGTCATGACCGGAGAAGATGCGGCCGAGTTTATCCTGGCCGGCGCCACCTGCGTGTCGGTCGGTATGGCCAACTTCGTCGATCCGTGCGCTTCGCTCAAGATCGCGCATGAGCTCGAGGCCTGGGCCGAGTCCCAGGGCGTAAAGGACATCAACGAACTGGTAGGTGCTTTCGAATGCTAGAGACCGATGCCCGCGACCGCGTAATCGTCGCCCTCGACTGCGACCGTGAGCGTGCGCTCGAGCTTGCCCACGAGCTTTCGGGCCATGCCGCCTGGCTCAAGGTTGGCATGACGCTCTATTACGCCGAGGGTCCCCAGATCGTCAAGACATTCAAGGACCTGGGCTTTAAGGTCTTCCTTGACCTTAAGTTCCATGATATTCCGCATCAGGTTCGCGGTGCCGCCCGCTCGGCCTCGCTTGCCGGTGCCGATCTGCTTTCGGTCCACGGTTTGGGTTCGGGCGCCATGCTCGCTGCCTGCCGCGAGGGTGCCGAGGAGGCGCGCGAGGACCGAGCCAAGCTCGTCGCCATCACCGTTCTTACGAGCATGAATCAGGATGCCTTGAGCGAGATTGGCGTCGAGTCGCCCGTGGCCGAGGAGGCCGCCCGCCTGGCAAAGCTCGCTCAGGCCAACGGCATCGATGGCATCGTGTGCTCGCCGATGGAGGCTCACGACATGCGTGAGCTGCTGGGTCCCGATGCCCTGATCGTGACTCCGGGCGTGCGTCCGGTGGATGCCGCCCTTGGTGACCAGTCCCGCGTGGCGACGCCCTCCCAGGCTATCGAGCGTGGCGCCAGCCACATTGTGGTGGGCCGTCCCATCACCGGTGCCGACGATCCGGTTGCCGCCTTTGACGCTATCGTCGCCGAGCTGGTCGAAAACGTCGCGTAAAAGATTCCCCTAAGTCACCACTTTTGGGTCTCATTAGCACAAAATAGCCCCTGTGCCTGCGTAAACTTTCCCATCCTTTGTGTGGAATCGCAGGTCAGGGGCTTAACTTTGGGCGCAGTATATTGCACTTTTTGCGGGTATCGTCTAACCTATGGACCCGCGATTGGGCATTTTGTACGTTCTACGTGCTAAAATGCCAATTATTGAATCAGAAATAACCCAACTATTTGGAGGTACGAATGGCACTCCCTCAGCTTACCGACGAGCAGCGCAAGCAGGCTCTTGAGAAGGCTGCTGCCGCACGTCATGCCCGCGCTGAGCTTCGCGAGCAGATCAAGAAGGGCGAGAAGTCCCTCGAGTCCGTGCTCAACTCCGATGACCCCATCGCTTCCCGCATGAAGGTTTCCACCCTCATCGAGTCTCTCCCTGGTTATGGCAAGGCCAAGGCCGCCAAGATCATGGAGGAGCTCGGTATCTCCGCTACCCGTCGCGTCCAGGGCCTCGGCGTCCGTCAGCGCGAGCAGCTCCTCGAGCAGCTGACCAAATAAGTGAGCGCTCAGGATTCCAAGCTCTTTGTGATTTCTGGACCGTCAGGCGCAGGCAAGGGTACGCTCGTCACTCGTGTGCGCGAGCGCCGCTCGAACCTGGGCCTGACGGTTTCAGCTACCACGCGAGCACCACGTAAAGGTGAGGTCGACGGCGTCAACTACTTTTTTCTGACGCGCGAGGAGTTCGACCGCCGCGTGGCAAACGGTGAGTTTGTTGAGTGGGCCGAGGTCCACGGTAACTGCTACGGCACGTTGGTGAGCGAGGTCACATCCAAGCTCGCCTCGGGCGCGTCTCTGATTTTGGAGATCGATGTCCAGGGCGCCCTGCAGGTGAAGGAGCGTTTCCCCGAGGCCGTGCTGATCTTTATCAAGCCGCCTTCGCTTGAGGTGCTCCGCGAGCGTCTAGTCGGTCGCGGTACCGAGACGCCCGAGACGATTGAGCTGCGTATGGCAAACGCCGCCGATGAGCTTGCCCTTGCCGACCGCTACGACGACGTCGTGGTTAATGACGATCTCGACCGCGCGACCGATGAGCTCGTTCGCGTTCTCGATATGCATGAAAGGATCTGAGGTCCGTGTCCGTTGTAAAGCCTTGCATTGACGATCTTCTGGAGAAGACCGATCACAACCGCTTCCTGCTCGCTTCGCTTGCCTCCAAGCGCGCCTGCGATATCAATAGCATGCTGCGTGGCCAGCACAACCGCGTGCTTGCCGTCCAGGATGTCGATGACATCACCATCGGGCTTTCCGGTGCCGATACCATCTCGATGGCTATGGACGAGATTGTCGACGGCGACATCTCTTACGACGAGGCCCGTTACGAGAAGGCGCTCGGCCACAAGGTTGCTGAAGCCTAAATGGCGGCTCGCGTCTGCCTGGTCCACTATCACGAGGTTGGACTGAAGGGTAAGAACCGCGCACATTTTGAGCATATCCTCATGGATAACATCAAGGCGGCCTTGGCCGCCTTTTCCGTGAATGCCGTGTCTCGAATTTCCGGTTATATCCTCGTGACCTTTAACGAGCATCAGGCCGATGAGGCGGCGCGTGTCATTCGCACCGTTCCCGGCGTTGCCCGTGTGTCTTTGGCGTATCACACCAACCGCGACCCGCAGGAGTACTGTGCCGCCGCCGTGAAGGCGCTGCGCGAGTTTGGTTCCTTCGATTCGTTTAAGGTGCACGCCAAGCGCTCCAATACCGACTATGAGCTCACCTCGATTGACATCAATCGTCAGGTGGGCGAGGTGCTGTGTGAGGCCTTCCCCGATAAAAAGGTTCAAATGCACGACCCCGATGCGATGGTGCACGTACTGGTGGTCCAGGGTAGCGTTTATGTGTATGCGCGCTCCGAGCGCGGCGTGGGCGGTCTGCCGGTTGGTTCTGCCGGCAAGGTCGTGACGCTGCTGTCGTCGGGTATCGATTCTCCGGTGGCGACCTGGATGCTCGCGCGTCGCGGCGCGGTGTGCGTGCCGGTGCATTTCTCTGGTCGTCCGCAGACGCCCGATACGAGCGAGTATTTGGTGCAGGACATCATCCGTGCGCTTGAGCCGGGTGTCCAGATCGGCCGCCTGTACGTGGTGCCGTTTGGCGACTGCCAGCGTGAGATTTCGGTCACCTGTCCCAGCAACCTGCGCGTGATCATGTATCGCCGCATTATGTATTCGGTTGCCGAGCGCATTGCACACATCGAGGGCGCCAAGGCCATCGTGACGGGCGAATCGCTTGGGCAGGTTGCCTCCCAAACGCTTGAGAATATCATGGCCGTTAACGAGGCCGTGAAGATCCCCGTGTTCCGTCCGCTCATCGGTTCGGACAAGCAGGAGATCATCGCGCGCGCTGAGGAGATCGGTACGTTCGATATCTCGACCGAGGCTGCTCCCGACTGCTGCACGCTGTTTATGCCGCGCCGTCCCGAGACGCACGCTAAACTCGATGCCGTGCATGAGGCCTGGGAGTTGTTCGATCACGAGGAGATGATCGAGCGCCTGCTCAAGCAGACCGAGTACATCGACTTCGAAGGCAACACGTATAAGGCCCCTAAGACCTTAAAGCGCAAACATTCGGAGCTTGCTCCGCGTGAGATTTACCAAGATCACGAGTAAATTTGTGCATAGACCGACGATGCGCTTGCATCGTCGGTCTTTTGCTATCTGGGCATTTTGCGGCTAAGTGTTCATTTGCTGACGCGTGCCTGAATAAATGGACAGATTTGTGCAAGGTTTTGGTCAGCTTTTGGTTTGACCGCAAAAACCGGTTTTGGGGCGTGGCTGTTGCGGAACTCCTTTCCTGACACGATGGTGTTAGGAGGTTTTGCTATGGCGCAGCGCGAACAACACGAACGGGTCAAAAAGATGGACCGCTGGGCGGGCAAGCTGCTCGGTCATAATGCAGTGGTGATGGCGATACTGGTCGTCATTGCGATGGCGAGCGGCTTGGCGATGGCGAACCTTGGCGGCGGTACCGGCGGCGTGTCGTTTGAGCGCACTGATGGTTCGGGCTCGTTGGTGGAGCCGGGATCCGGCGATGCCTCGAGCGGAAAGACATCCGAAGGTTCTTCGACTAAGGCTTCTGCCGCAGCAGAGGTCTATGTCGATGTCGATGGCGCCGTTGTGTCGCCCGGTGTATATCGTCTCAAGGACGGCGCGCGGGTGGCTCAGGCGATTGATGCCGCCGGCGGGCTGGCGCCCGAGGCAGACGTTACGGGGCTCAATCGGGCATCTAAGGTCGTCGATGGACAGAAGATTCACGTTCCAGCGGTAGGGGAGCAGCAGACGTCCATTGCGGAAGCCGGTGTTGATGGCGGGGCTTTCGCATCATCGGGCGTGAGTGGCGCAACAGGCCTAGTAAACATCAATACGGCAAGCGCGGCAGAGCTGCAGACGCTCTCGGGCATCGGTCCCTCCATGGCCCAGTCGATTATCGATGAGCGGACAAAGAACGGTGCTTTTGCCTCGGTTGACGATTTGATGCGTGTGTCGGGAATCGGCGAGAAGAAGCTTGCCAAAATCAAAGATTACATCTGCGCATGAGTGCGATCGAGCGCGAGCATGTGATGCCTCCGCGGCCCCTGATACCGTGGACGATGGCCCTGTGTGCCGGCATGTGCATAAGCTGCACCTTGGTGCTCAACGTGGCCGCTGATGCGCTACTGGGGGAGCAGGCGCCAGCGTTCGGGCCGCTATGGGCCATTCCCGTTGCGGCGGCGGTATTCGTTGCGCTGGCTCAATCTTGTGCGCGGCTTACCCCTTGGAAGCGGTGGCTGTATGCCGCGTCCGTCGGTCTCGTGGCGGGAGCGGTCGTCTCGGCGTGGTGGGCTGTGGGCGCGCTAAGCGCCTCGAAGGCGCTCGACGGTCGAGCGGCAAGCAGCCTCGAGTTTGTCGTGCAGGGTGATCCATCCATAAACGACGACGTGTATTCCTATACCTGCGAGGCACGCGCGGACGGTAAGAACTTGGCAACGGTTCGCCTATCGTGTGACCGCGAGCTCAAGGTCGGGGCGCACGCGCGTGTTATCGGTCGCGTTTCACGTTTTGAGAACGATGCATATGGACGATCGCGCGTGCTCCGAGGCGAGGTGCGCAAGGTTAAACCCGTTCGGATTTTATCGGTCGACGAGGGCTCTCCGGGGCCGCTGCTTCGGCTGCGAAATGGGCTGCTTGCGTCCATCGCGCCTGCGACCGACCCGGCGCGTGCGCTCATAGCCGGTGTCGCCTGCGGTCGTTCGGCCGAGCTGCGCGCCCAGCCGGCGGGCGACTGGTTTTCGGTAACGGGAACGGCGCATCTTATCGCCGTCTCGGGCAGCCATTTGGCTATCGTGGGGTTTGTAATCGAGGGTGTATTGCAAAAGACTCGGTGCTCACGTGGTCTTCAGCGGGCGATATTGGCGATTACGCTTGTGGGCTACGCTGCCTTTACGGGCGCGTCTCCCTCGGCCGTGCGCGCGTGCTGCATGGTGTTCGCGACGCTTGTCGTAAACGGCGCGGGGCGTCGCCGGCACGGCGCATCGGCACTCTTCGTAACCATGTCCATCTTTGTGCTACTGAGGCCGACGGTGCTGTTCGAGATGGGCTTTCAGCTTTCATATGCCAGCGTCTTTGCCATCCTGTGCTTTTGCCCGTACGTCACCTACGCTTTGGGTGAGCTGGGTGTGCCATCGGGCATTGCCAGTATGCTCTCCGTCACACTGTGCTCGCAGTTGGCGACTCTTCCCATTACCATTCCTGCCTTCGGTACGTTCTCGCTCATTGCTCCGCTGGCAAATGCGGTCATCGGTCCGGTGGTGAGCGTACTGCTTGCTGTGTCGATCGTGCTGGTTCCCTTTTCGCTCGTGGGACCGTTGCGGACTTGGGCGCTCATTGTGCCCATGATTGCCGCCCGTTGCGCGCTGTTCTTCGAGCAGCTGTTTGCCGCCGTGCCGGGTGCATCCGTGAGCGTGCCGCCCGATAGCATGTGGATTTACCTAGTGCCGTGTTTGCTCGCGGTTCTGCTGGCCTGGTGGCCGCGTCCCCGTGCACGTCCTATGGCGGTGGGGCTTGCATGCCTGGTGCTCTTGGCTGCGATTCCGTACGTCTACTGGGATCGATTCGCTCCACCTTCGGTGACGGTACTCGATGTGGGCCAGGCCGATGCGATTCTTATCCGCCAGGACGGCGCAGTAGCACTCGTCGACTGCGGGCTCGACGAGCGCGTGGTAGCGGCGTTGGTTCGCAATAACGTGCACCATATCGATGCCGTCTTTGTGACGCATTGGGATGAGGACCACTGGGGCGGTCTGCCTGCCGTGCTCGAACAGTTTTCGGTCGGAACGATTGCCGTGGCGGCTGATGCGCTGGAGGATGCTCCTGCCGAGGTATTGAACCGACCTGGCGTGGAGTATCGGCAGGTGCGCCGTGGGGATACGGTTGACATCGGCTCATTTTGCGCTCGCGTGATGTGGCCATTCGAGTCCGTGGATGGCGAGGGAAATGAGGACTCGCTTGTCCTGCTGCTCTCTTATATTCAGGAAGGCAAAGGCCTGCGTATGCTCCTCACCGGCGATGCCGAGCTCGACCAAGAACGGGAATTCGTGCAGGAGGTGGGGGATATCGATGTACTTAAACTTGGGCATCACGGCTCCAAGGTTTCAGTTGATGGTGAGTTGCTGGACGTCCTGAAGCCCGAGCTTTCCCTCGCGAGCGCGGGCGAGGGGAATCGATACAGCCATCCGTCCGATGCCTGCATCGATGCCGTTAAGGAAGCGGGCGGTGTGTTCGCGTGCACTATCGAACACGGCGACATTACCGTCACGCCAACTGCGAATGGCTTTGCGATGCGATGCCAGCGACCGTGACGACGTCGTTGGCGTGTGGTGGGCCCCTGGGCTAGAATGGCACGGAACGAATACGAAGGCCTGCGGGAGGGGAGCGCAATGTCCGAAATCGGTCTGCTGCCGGCATATCTGATCGTCGGTACCGACGGCGTCAAGCGCGATCACGCCGTCTCGCGTATGAAAGCGCGTCTGGAAAAGACGGGCATGGTCGAGTTCAACCTCGACGAGCGCGATATGACCAAAGACCCCGATATCGAGTCGATTATCGGATCGCTTAACACCTTTCCGATGGGCAGCGAGTTTCGCCTGGTAATCCTTGATGGCTGCTCAAAGCTCGCCAAGGCGGTCTCGGAGCCGCTTGTCGAGTATCTGGCGAGTCCCAGCCCCACGACGGTTTGCCTCATCATCGCCGACTCGCTTGCCAAGAACACGCGCCTGTATAAGGCGATCGACAAGATCGACAAGAAGGCCGTGATCGATTGCTCCGGTACCAAGCGCTGGGAGCTTCCGCGCCGTGTGCAGCAGATGGCGACGCAGCACGGCAAGTCGATCTCGACGGCGGCCGCCGAGGAGCTCGTCTCGCGTTCGGGTGAAAACACTCGCATGCTCGATAACGACTTGGCTAAGCTTGCCCAGATGGTCGAGGCGCCCCAGATTGAGCTTGCCGACGTTGAGCGCTGGATTGTACGTACGGCCGAGGTTCAACCCTGGGACTTTCTCAATGCGGTCTCGGCCCGTGACATGCGCCGTTCGCTCGAGCTCTTCAATCTAATGCCCGCCAAGAGCTACGTGTGGACGTACACATTGCTGTGCGGCCGCATTCGCGAGCTTATCGTTGCCAAGGCGCTCGATGCGCGCGGACAGGGTCGTGAGCTGGCCGCAACGCTCAAACTCCAGTCCTGGCAGGTCAAGAATCACCTGACCTGGGCACGTCGCTTTTCGATGGCAGAGCTCGTCGCAGCGCTCGAGGGTGCCGTTGATGTGGAGCTCGCGCTCAAGGGTTCGGCCGATTCCCAGACCGCGCTTTTGCTCTGGATTACGAACATCTTGAGAAAATCGTGATGATACCTGCCTATTTGACAAATTCGTTCTATCCCTTTGAGGGGGAGCGTGCTATAGTAGGCGCTTGCATGACCTCACCGTGTCTCAGAGGTGTCATACATTTTTTGCAAGGAACTCGAAAGGAACTCCAGAAGTGGCAAACATCAAGTCTCAGAAGAAGCGTATCCGCACCAATGAGGCAGCTCGCATGCGTAACAAGGCTGTCAAGTCCGAGCTCAAGACGCTGACCAAGCACGTCCAGTCCGCCGTCGCCGAGGGCGACGCCGAGAAGGCCCAGGCTGCCCTCAAGACCGTCACCAAGCGTCTCGACATGGCTGCCGCCAAGCATGTTATCCACAAGAACCAGGCTTCCAACCGCAAGTCCGGTCTTGCCAAGCTCGTGAACAGCATCAACGCTTAAGTTGTAAATTTCACACCACACAGATTACGCGCATAAATGGAGCCTGTTTTATGGAACAGGCTCCATTTTTTGTACCGCTCGGGTAAGATAGTCCGCATGAATACTTCAATTGACATTTCCCACATCCGCAACTTCTCGATTGTTGCGCACATCGACCATGGCAAGTCCACGATCAGTGACCGCATTCTCGAGCTCACCCATACCGTCGACGAGCGCGACATGGAGTCGCAGCTGCTCGACACCATGGATATCGAGCGCGAGCGCGGCATCACGATCAAGTCCAATGCCGTTCGCGTGTCCTATGACGCCGACGATGGCGAGACGTATCAGTTCAATCTGATCGATACGCCGGGCCACGTGGACTTTACCTATGAGGTCTCGCGCTCGCTGGCAGCCTGTGAGGGCGCGGTGCTCGTTGTCGACGCCACACAGGGCGTCGAGGCACAGACCGTCTCTAACGCGACGCTTGCCATGAACGCCAATCTGGACATTGTGCCGGCCATCAACAAGATCGACCTGCCCTCGGCTCATCCCGACGAGGTTAAGACCGAGATCGAGGATGACCTGGCGATCCCTGCCGATGATGCCGTGTGTGTCTCGGGCAAGACCGGCGAGGGCATCCACGATCTGCTGGAATCCATTGTCTTTCTGATCTCTCCGCCCAAGGGCGATGCGAATGCGCCGCTCAAGGCACTCATTCTGGATTCATACTTCGACGAGTATCGTGGCGTCGTCGCCACGGTGCGCATCTTTGACGGCTCCATCAAAAAGGGCGATACCTTGCGCATGATGCAGGCAAAGGGCGACTTTTTGGTCGATGGCGTGGGCGTCAAGCGTCCCGCCGAGACGCCGGTCGACGCGCTGACGGTCGGCGAGGTCGGATACGTGGTCACGGGCCTGAAGGACCCCGAGGCCGTTCGCGTGGGCGACACCCTTACCTGGGCGTCGAACCCCTGCCCCGAGCCGCTTCCCGGTTACCGCGAGGCTAAGCCCATGGTCTATACGGGCCTGTTCCCGATCGATAACAAGGACTACGAGAACCTGCGTGACGCGCTCGATAAGCTGCATGTCAACGACCCGTCGTTGGTGTGGGAGCCCGAGACTTCGGTGGCGCTCGGCTTTGGTTTCCGCGTTGGCTTCTTGGGCCTGCTGCATATGGAGGTCGTCAAGGAGCGCCTGGAGCGCGAGTTCAACCTGGACCTGATTGCCACGAGCCCTTCGGTGGACTATCACGTCTACAAGACCGACGGCGAGATGATTGATGTTCGCAGCCCGCAGGATCTGCCCGAGGCTACGCGCATCGAGCGCATCGAGGAGCCCTACCTCAAGGCCAAGATTATCTGTCCGCCCGAGTATACGGGTGCCGTCATGCAGCTCGCTATCGAGCATCGCGGCATTACAACCGACATGATCCATCTCACGAGCAAATCGGTCGAGATGCGTTTCGACATGCCGCTTGCCGAGCTCATTCTGGACTTTTTTGACCAGCTCAAGAGCCGCACCAAGGGTTACGCCTCGCTCGACTACGAGTTCAACGAATATCGCCCCTCCGAGCTCGTCAAGCTCGACATCCTGCTTTCGGGCGACGAGGTGGACGCGCTGTCGTTTATCGTGCACAAGGATAAGGCTTATGGCCTGGCCCGCGGTCTGTGCGACAAGCTCAAGGAAATCATTCCGCGCCAGCTGTTCGAGGTGCCTATCCAGGGCGCCATCGGCAACAAGATCATTGCCCGCTCTACCGTCAAAGCGCGCCGCAAGGACGTGCTGGCCAAGTGTTATGGCGGCGATATCTCGCGAAAGCGCAAGCTGCTCGAGAAGCAGAAAGAGGGCAAAAAGCGCATGAAGGCCATCGGCTCGGTCGAGGTTCCGCAGGAGGCCTTTATGGCGATTCTCAAGGTGGACGAGTAGGTCCATGGCACTTTCTGAATACAGCAAGCGGTTGCTTGGCGCCTATGCCGAGCAGCCGTTCCTTATGGCTCCCATGGCGGGCGTGACCGATCCCGCCTATCGCATCATGTGCCGCCGTCGCGGTGCCCATCTTGCCTATAGCGAGATGGTGAGCGTGGCGGGCCTTGCCTATGCCAGCAATAAGACGTGGCGCTTGGTACTGCCGGCCGATGAGGAGCAGCAGATCTGCGTGCAGCTCTTTGGCTCCAAGCCCGATCAGTTTGCGAGCGCTGTTGCTGCCGTCGAGGAGCGTGTGGGCGATCGCCTGTCGCTGATCGATATCAACATGGCCTGCCCCGCTCGCAAGGTCGTCACCAAGGGCGAGGGCTCGGCGCTTATGCGCACTCCCGATCTGGCCGAGCAGATCGTCGAGGCGGCGGTGGGCGCGGCGCATGTGCCCGTGACCGTAAAAATCCGTAAGGGCTTTTACGCCGAAGACCGCAACGCCGCAACGTTTGCCCAGATGCTCGAAGGGGCGGGCGCCTCCGCAGTTGCCGTGCACGGTCGTTGTGCCACGCAGCTCTATACGGGCCAGGCCGATTGGTCGGTCGTCGATGAGGTGGCCGACGCCGTCGAGATTCCCGTTATCGGTTCGGGCGATGTGTTCTCGGCAGAGGACGCTGCTGAGCATCTGCAAAGCTCGGGTGCCAGCGCGGTGTTTATCGCGCGCGGCATCTACGGCAATCCATGGGTGTTCGGCGATGCCCGAGCCCTTGCACTCGATGGCACGCCGGTTCCTTCTCGCTCCTCGGTTGAGCGCCTGGATGCCCTGCGCGAGCACCTGACGCTCACGCACGAGCTGTTGCCGCTCATGTCGCGTGCCCGCACGTACGCAAGCTGGTATCTAAAGGGCATGCCCCATGCTGCCGCCTGGCGCGCTCAGGTGGTGCGTTGCTCCACATACGAGGAGTTCATGGCACTGGTCGATGATATCGAGCACGATGTGGTGGCCTGTGAGGCCGCACTTGCCGCCGGCGAGTCGGTGCCCGCTCATCCGTTGGAGGCCTAACGGTGGCCGTTACCGCGCTGTACGTGCATGTGCCGTTTTGCGCCCAAAAATGCCGGTACTGTGACTTTGACTCACGCAGTTTTGCTCCGTGTGATCTGAGCGCTGCGCTCGATGCCTATTTTGAGCAGTTGTTCGCGCGTCTCGATGCTTTTGGCAAGGCTGGTGCCCTTGACCAGATCCGCACCGTCTATGTTGGCGGCGGTACGCCGTCGCTGGCGGGGGAGCGCCTGGTGGAGCTGGCGCGGCGTATTCGTGCGTGGTGCGCCCCCGTTGAGTTTACCTGCGAGGCCAATCCCGAGTCGCTGACCGCCGAGCTTGCCGCTGCACTTGCCAAGGTTGGTGTCACGCGCGTCTCTCTGGGCGTGCAAACGCTCGATAACGCCGAACTTACCGCCATCGGCCGCATTCACGATGCCGATCGGGCGCTCGCTGCCATCACGACGGTCAAGGACGCTGGGCTTGTCGTGTCGTGCGACCTGATGTGCGGCCTTCCCGGGCAGACCGACCTAAGCTGGCAGCGCACACTCGATGGCGTGTTGGCGGCGGCGCCGCATCATGTGTCGGTGTACCCGCTCACGCTCGAGGAGGGCACGCCGCTCTATCGCATGGCGTGTCGCGACGAGTCGCTCGAGCCCGACGAGGATTTTCAGGCTGCATGCATGGATGCGGCGCGTGAGCGCCTGAGTGCGGCCGGCTATCACCCGTATGAGGTGGCAAGCTACGCGCTCGACGGCCATGAGTGCGCCCATAACATTGCCTACTGGACCGGACGGGGCTACCTGGGCCTGGGTCGTTCTGCCGCGGGCATGCTCGACGCCGAGGATTTCGACCGTCTTGCAGGTTTGTTCCCCGGCGTGTCTTCTCGAGGCGATGCGCACCGCGTGCGTCTGGTGCAACGCGACGATGACGCGACGGCGTTCGAGGCCGAACATCTGTCGCAGCGCGAGGCTGCGGCCGAAGACCTGATGCTCGCCTGTCGCATGACGCGCGGTGTCGCGTCCGACCTGTTGGTTCGCGCGGCTCGTGTCATCCCGGCCGATGAGCTGGCAGCTGCCTGCGATCGCGCACTCGAATTGGGTCTTGCCACTTGGGTGCCTGAGACGCTCGGGGTCCATGAGGGACCCTTCACTTCGGCAGATGTCGTCGCGGGTCATGTTCGAGCTCGTCTGGCGCCGACCCACCTGGGCTGGCTCGATGGAAATGTTCTGTTCGAGCTGTTTTGGGATCTAGCTTAGGTCGCTCGGGTAGAATTACCGGAATATATACGCTGCTGTGAGCAGGAGGTTGCCGCGCATGGCGACGATGAACGAAAAAGATTACTACGAGATTCTGGGTGTCTCCAAGGACGCCACCTCGCGTGATATTCAAAAGGCCTTCCAGCAAAAGGCCCGCAAGCTCCATCCGGACGTCAACAAAGAGCCGGATGCCGAGGAAAAGTTTAAAGAGGTTTCCGAGGCCTACGCCGTGCTTTCGGACGAGCAGAAGCGTTCGCGCTACGACGCCATGCGTTCGGGCAATCCCTTTGCCGGTGCTCCTACGGCTTCGCCCTATGGTGGCGGCTACGCCGGCAGCACGGGTTATGGCAATCCTTTTGAGGGCGGCTTTCCTTTTGGCGGTGCCTGGGGCCAGCAGCGTCGTGGGCAGGCTGCCTATAATCCCGAGAACGGTGCCAACGTGGTCGTCGATATCAAACTCGACGCCAAGGAGGCCAAGGGCGGTGCCCGCAAGACCGTCCGCTACACGCGCTTCGATACCTGCGGTCATTGCGGTGGCTCGGGCTCCGTTTCGTCTGAGCATGCCCATACCTGCCCGAGCTGCGGTGGTCGCGGCCACATCGACGTCAACCTGTCCTTCCTGTTTGGTGCGGGCACGTTCCAGTCGGTCTGCCCCGAGTGCGGCGGTTCCGGTAAGGTCGTGGCCGACCCCTGCCCTGATTGCGGTGGCAGCGGCCGTACTCGCGTAACCTCCGAGCAGACGATTGAGTTTCCTGCCGGCACGCACGATGGCGACGAGGTCCGCATTAGCGGCATGGGTCATGCTGGCACCAACGGTGCCGCGGGCGGCGACCTGGTCGGCCGCGCCCATGTTGAGGCCGAGCGCTTGGAAGGCAAAGCTCGTACCGGTTTTTACCTGATGGGCATCGTGGCGCCGTTTTTGATACTCTCGGCCATCTCGGGCGTGTTCTCTGCCTTTGCCGTGATGTGCTTTATTCCGTTTACCATGGGCCTGTTCATGGTGCTTTCGGACGGCATGCTTCATCGCAGCTTGCTGTGGTGGAAGCGCGGTGCGATGCAGTTTGCCAATGGTTTTGCCAACGGCTTTATGTTCGCGCTCGTGTCGGTTTGGTTCGCGAGCTGCTCGCAACGGGCCATGCTTTCGCCGTACCAAATGCAATAACATCAAACCCTCTGTTTGCGGTCGGCCCAGCTTGGGTATAGGACGCACTGTGACAATAATGAAAGTCGGAAGGATTCGGTCGTGTCGGAAAATAGGGATTACTACGAGGTGCTTGGCGTCGACAGGGATGCCGACGCGCGGACGATTAAGCGTGCGTTTCTAAAGAAGGCCCGTACCGTACACCCGGATGTTTCGGACGACCCCGAGGCCGAGGCCAAGTTCAAGGAGCTCAACGAGGCCTATTCCGTTCTTTCCGATGAGCAGAAGCGTGCTAACTACGACCGTTACGGCATTGCCGACGGCCCTGGTGGTTCGGGCTACGTCGATATCAACGATATCTTTGGTGGCATGGGCATGGACGACTTGTTCTCGTCGTTCTTTGGCGGCGGTGCCGGCGGTGGCGCCCGCAGCCGTCGTGAGCGTCGTCGCGGACGAGACATGGCCATCTCGCTTTCGGTGACGCTCGAGGAGGCGGCGCTCGGCTGCAAAAAGACAATCAGCTATGACCGCCTTGCTCCTTGCGAGGACTGCAATGGCACCGGTAGGGCAGAGGGCGCACAGGAAAAGCAGTGTGGCCGCTGCCACGGTACGGGCTACGTCACGACGGTTCAGCGATCGTTTTTGGGCCAGGTTCAGTCTTCCTCGCCTTGCCCCGACTGCCATGGCGAGGGCACGGTTATCGACCATCCCTGCGAGACCTGCGACGGTCAAGGCCGCACGCCTTCGCACGAAAAGATCGACATCGATATTCCCGCCGGCGTTTCGACCGGTCGCCAGCTGCGCGTGAGCGGCTTTGGCGAGGCCGGCCTTCGCGGCGAGCCTTCGGGCGACCTGATTGTCAACGTGCGCGTTTCCGACCATGAGCGCTTTAAGCGCAACGGGGACGACCTGTACCTGGTGAGCGATATCTCGATTGCGCAGGCCGCACTCGGCTGCGAGATCGAGGTCGAGGGCATTATGCCCGACGAGGTCGTTAAGGTGACGGTTCCCGCCGGCGCCCAGTACGGCGACACCGTGAGCGTCAATAATTACGGCATGCCGCGCATTGGCGGTGGCGGTTCGCGTGGCCGCCTGATCGTGCAACTGCGCGTGGTCGTTCCCACCAATCTTTCCAATAAGCAGCGCGAGCTGCTCCGTGCTTTTGCCGATGAGATGGGCGATGACGTCGCTTCCGGTAAGAAGTCGGTGACCGACCGTATCAAGAGTGCCCTCGACGATATCCTCGATTAAGGAGCCCGCGTGCTCGCACCCCATATTTCCGTCGTCAACCTCGGCTGCCGTGTCAACCGGGTTGAGTCTGATCGTATCACTGCCGATCTTATGCGCTTGGGCTTTGCTATTGTGGAGCCCCAGGATGCCGATCTGATCGTCATTAACACTTGTGCCGTTACGGGCGAGGCCGAGGCCAAGACCCGTAAGGCCGTCCGTCATGCGCTGGCCCATCCAAACGAGCCCTATGTGGTCGTGACCGGATGCGTGGTCAATTTGCATCCCGAGGAGCTGTCGGAGCTTTCGGATCGCGTGATTGCCGAGCCGTCCAAGATAGATGTCGCCGAACGTGTATGCGAGGTGCTGGGTGTTGAGTCCGATAGCGTTCCCGCCTGCAGCGATGGCGAGGTGGTCGATGCGCTCGGTCGCTCTCGCCTGGGCGTGAAGATTCAGGATGGCTGCAACCATCGCTGCACCTATTGCATTGTGTGGAAGGCGCGCGGCCCCGAGCGCTCCGTGCCCGTCGAGTCCGTGCTCGAGCAAGTTCGCGAGGCCCAGGAGGCCGGCGTGCCCGAGGTGGTGCTGACGGGTGTGAACCTGGGTGCCTACGATGGCAAGAGCGCGACCGACGAGCACGTCGAAATCGATGAGCTGCTCGTGGCCATCATGGAGCGCACGTCTATTCCGCATGTGCGCATTTCCTCGGTCGAGCCCATGGATATCTCCGAGCGCCTTCTTAAGGTTATGGCGCGCTACCCGCAGCGTATCGCCCCGTTTTTGCACCTGCCCGTGCAGTCCGGCTGCACGGCGACCCTGCATCGCATGGGCCGTCCCTATAGCGCCGAAGCCTTTGAGGACACGGTGCGTATGATTCGCGCCAACTTGCCCCAGGCGTCCCTTTCGTGCGATGTCATCGTCGGTTTTCCTGGTGAGACGGACGAGGAGTTCGAGGAGTCGCTGGCGCTGTGCCGCCGTGTGGGTTTCTCGCGTATGCACGTGTTTCGCTACAGCAAGCGTCCCGGTACCCTTGCTGCCGACATGCCCGACCAGGTGCCACCCGAGGTTATGGCCGAGCGCAGCCGCCGTATGCGGGCCGCCGCACAGGAGCTCGCTATTGCCGACGCTCGTCGTCGCGTGGGCACGGTCGAGCGTGCCGTGCTCGAGTATGGTGACAACCTGACGCTCGGCTCGTTCCATCATGCCCGTCTTGACGATACCTGTGGACTTACAGCCCCGTGCCTGCTCGATGTTGCTATCATCGGAGTCGATGATTCCGGCTTGGTCCATGCACGCAGGGAGGTTCATGGAAGCCTCGAAGATTAGACTTACCGTTCCCGAGGGAATTGATCCCTCGTGCGTTTTGGGCGCCGGCGACGGCGTCCTTCGCGTGCTCGAGAGCTTGGTTCGCGCTCACGTGGTCGCCCGTGGCGATAGCATCGCCGTGAGCGGCGACCCGGACGAGGTCGAACTCGTGGTGCGTTTTTTCGAACATGCCTTTCGTGAGGCTGCTGCCGGGCGCACGCTTTCTGCCGACGATGTCTCGCGCTGTCTGGCCGTTCTGCGCGACGGTGAGCACGAGGCTACGTCGCTTCGCGATGACGTGCTGCTTTCGTATCGCGGCCGTGTCATTCGTCCCAAGACGCTCGGGCAAAAGCGCTATGTGGATGCCATTCGCTTGCATACCATCACCTTTGGCTTGGGTCCTGCCGGTACCGGTAAGACCTATCTGGCCATGGCGCTCGCCGTTGCCGCGCTCAAGCGTCACGAGGTGGGCCGTCTGATCTTGACGCGTCCGGTTGTCGAGGCGGGGGAGAATCTGGGCTTTTTGCCCGGTACTCTTGAGGAAAAGATCGATCCCTACATGCGTCCGCTCTACGACGCCCTTTTTGACATGATGGATCGCGAGCGCACCGATGAGCTTATGGAGCGCGGCGTGATCGAGATCGCCCCGCTTGCCTACATGCGCGGCCGCACGCTGAGCGATGCCTTCGTGGTGCTCGACGAGGCGCAAAATACCACGCCCGAGCAGATGAAGATGTTCCTGACGCGCTTGGGCTTTAACTCTAAGTTCGTGATTACCGGCGACCTGAGCCAGCGTGACCTGGTGGGTCGTCGTGGTGGCTTGACGGATGTCGAGAAGATTTTGGGCCGTGTTGACGATGTGGCGTTTGCGCACCTGGAGCGCGCCGACGTGGTGCGCCATGCCCTGGTGGGTCGTATCGTCGAGGCATATGAAGCTTATGATGACGTGCGCGAGCAGCGCCCGCGCGACCGAAAGGAGTCCCGTTGAGTGTATTGATCAGCAACGATGCCGAGCTCGATACGCTGCTCGACGCGCAGGAGGTGGAGCACATCTGCGAGGTTGTGCTTGCCGCCGAGGGCGTTGAACGTGAAGTCGAGATTTCCCTTTCGTATGTCGACGAGGACGAGATGCACGAGCTCAACCACGAGTGGCGCGGTATCGACCGCACCACCGATGTGCTCTCGTTTGAGTGCGATTCGGTCTTTGACGATGACATTCCCGCCGATGAGACGCTCGAGCTCGGCGATATTATCCTTGCCCCGCAGGTTATTGCCCGTCAGGCCCCCGGTTTTGGCAATAGCCCCGCTGACGAGTGCCGTCTGATGCTCGTACACGGAATGCTGCACCTGCTGGGCTATGACCACATCGAGGACGACGAGGCCGAGGTCATGGAGGCCCGCGAGGACGCCATCCTGCGCGATCTGGCGCTCGAGCGCGGCGAGGACCCCAAGCTGGTCCACGTCGGCCCCATCACCAACCACGCCCACGACTAGGAGCCGTCTATGATTCCCGGATCGAACAAGGACCATCCGTCCTTCTTAAAGTCGTTTTCCTACGCCATGGAGGGCTTCGTCACCGCCGTCAAGACCGAGCGCAATATCAAGGTCATGCTCGTTGCGGGCGTGTGTACCGTCATTGCCGGCTGCATCGTGGGACTCGACATTGCCGAGTGGGCCACGATTATCATCTGTTGTGGCCTGGTGATTCACGGCGAGCTGTGCAACACCGCTATGGAGGCCATCGTCGACCTGGCGACCCAGGAGCTCCATCCGCTGGCCAAGCGTGCGAAGGACATCGCCGCCGCCTCTGTATACATTCTTTCCATCACCGCCGCGATTGTGGGCGTGCTGGTATTTGCCCACGCGCTCGGCTTTATTTAGAAAGGGATTCCCATGTCCGACAATATGCAGCCTATCGATGAGATTTTGGATGACGAGGCCGAGGAGTTCGACCCGTTTGAGGGCATGAGCGACGAGGAACTCGACGCCCTGTGCGACGAGGATGAGAACCTCGCGGGCTTTGGTGACGTGGAACCCGGTTTCCGCAGCGGCTTTGTGGCCCTGGTCGGCCGCCCCAACGCCGGCAAGTCCACGCTGCTCAACGCCTGCTATGGCAAAAAGGTCGCCATCACCTCGCCGGTGGCCCAGACGACCCGCCGCCGCATGCGTGCCGTCGTCAACCGTCCCGGCTACCAGCTGGTCTTTGTCGATACCCCGGGTATCCACAAGCCCAAGGACGGCCTGGGGTCCGAGCTCAACAAGAGCGCGCTGTTCGAGCTGAACGATGTCGATGTCGTCGCGTTTTTAATTGATGCCACCAAGCCGATCGGCAGGGGAGACGCCTGGGTTGCCGAGCGTGTCAAGAACGCTCGTTCCAAGAAGGTCCTGGTGCTCACCAAGGCCGATGAGGCCGACCCCGCACAAGTCATGGAGCAGCTTAAGGCCGCCCACGAGCTCATGGACTATGACGACGAGATCGTGACGTCGTCGGTCAAGAACTTCAACGTCGATGCCTTCATTGAGACCGTTGCGCACTTTTTGCCCGAGGGCCCGCGTTGGTTCCCCGAGGACATGGGTACCGACGCTTCCGACGAGACACTCGTTGCCGAGTTTGTGCGCGAGAAGGTCTTGCGCCGCACCCGTGATGAGATTCCGCACTCCGTTGGCGTGATCTGCGATGCGCTCGAGCAGACCCAGAAGGTGCTGCGCGTGCACGCCACCATTTACGTCGAGCGTGAGGGCCAAAAGGGCATCATCATCGGTAAGGGCGGCGAGATGATCAAGCATATCGGTATCGACGCCCGCCGCGATCTTGAGCGCATCTTTGGCACGCAGGTCTTTTTGGAGCTGGACGTGAAGGTCAAGGCCGGCTGGCGTGACGACGAGGCCCAGATTCGCCGCTTTGGCTACAACGCCGAGGACTAAGGACGCGCGGCGCGCATGGCAGGCTCCCGGACATATCGCACGAAGGTGCTCGTCCTCGATAAGACGAAGCTCAAAGAGACGGACCTGATCCTGACGATGCTTGACGAGCGGGGTCGACAGGTTCGTGCCGTGGCAAAGGGTGCGCGTAAGCCCGGCGGGCGGTTGGCGGCGCGCTGCGAGCTGTTCTGTACCGTTGATATGCTGCTTGCGCATGGACGGTCACTCGACGTGGTTTCCCAGGCCGAGCTTATGGAGGCGCCGCTCGGCGCTGCGCCCGATTACGAGACGACCTGCGCCGCAAGCGCGATCGCCGAGGTCGCGCGCGTGTGCTCGTTCGAGGACGCCGAGGACCCGTTTACCTTTGCCATAACGCAGCGAGCGCTTGCCCTGGTGGGCAGCGGGCTTGACACGGCACATATGGACCTACTTGTGGCGGCATATGTCTTTAAGCTGCTATCGCACGTTGGCTATCGTCCCGATTTTTCGGCCTGTGTGCTGTGCGGAGACCCCATGCTGTCGTATTTTTCAGCCCAGGCGGGCGGTCTCATGTGCGGGTCGTGCGCGTCGAGCGTTCCAGGTGCCGAACTGGTGTCGACCGGTGAGACCGCATGGCTGCGCGCCCTCATGTCCATGACCTTCGATGCGCTCATGGCCGAGCGAATCGACCCGCATACGGCGGCATTCCTGCTCGGGCTTTCGCATGTTTGGGCTGCGACGCACACCGATCAGCGCCTCCGCGCGATGGAATTCATGTTGGGTCGGTGATGATGCGCAGGCGCGGGCTGCTTGTGGTAACATACCGACCTGTTGGTACCTCGACCTTGGTTGTTCGCTCCACCGGCGGCTTCCCAGTCCGAGGCGAATCGAGTCGCCCGTGGGCGACGCAAAACGAAAGGTGAAACAATGACTGTTTCCAAAGAGCGCAAGGCGGAGCTGACTGCCCAGTTCGGTAACACCCCGGTCGACACCGGCAACCCCAAGGTTCAGGTCGCCATCCTGTCCGAGCGCATCAAGGAGCTGACCGAGCACATGAAGTCCCACCAGAAGGACTTCCACACCCGTCGTGGCCTGCTCATGCTCGTCGGCCGTCGTCGTCGTCTTCTCTCCTACATCAAGAAGAACGACATCGTCGAGTACCGTGAGCTCATCAAGGCTCTGGGCATCCGCGACAACATCCAGTAGGATTTGTACATGCTAAGAGCGTCCTGCGCAGCGGGGCGCTCTTTTTGTGTAAGGGCGCGAACAATCACGCTCTGAAGCGTGGCGGGGGCAGGGGGCCCGCGTCACATGAGAAGCCCGCAGACAAGGGGTCTGCGGGGTTAAGGAGAACAATGACACTCGTATCCAAGAACTTTGAGCTGTACGGCAAGACCTACACCTTTGAGTCGGGCGAGCTTGCCAAGCAGGCCACCGGCGCCTGCCTGGTCAAGCAGGGCGACACCACGATGCTCGACACCGTGGTCGTCTCCAAGGAGCGCAAGAACTACGACTTCTTCCCGCTGACCGTCGACTTCAACGAGAAGATGTACGCAGCCGGCCGCATCCCGGGTGGCTACCTCAAGCGTGAGGGCCGTCCCAGCGAGAAGGCCACGCTCACGGCCCGCATGATCGATCGCCCGATTCGCCCGAGCTTCCCGGATGGCTTCCGCAACGAGGTGCACATCGTCGCCACCTCGCTCGTCGCCGACCAGGTCAACCCCTTCGATGTCATCAACGTCATGGGTGCATCCCTGGCCATGACGCTTGGCGGCGTGCCCTTCGAGGGCCCGCTTGCCTGCGTGCGCATCGGCCGTAACGTGGAGACAGGCGAGTTTATCGTCAACCCCACCTACGAGGAACGCGAGAACTCGGATCTGGACCTGGAGCTGGGCGGATCCGCCGACTTCATCTCGATGGTCGAGGCCGGCGCCGAGGAGATCTCCGAGGACGACATGCTCGCCGCCATGAAGTTTGGCCAGGAGGCCCTTGCCGCTTTCTGCCAGGCTCAGGACGAGTTCGTCGCCGAGTGGGAGCAGGTTAACGGCCCCATCGTCAAGAAGGAGTACCCGCTCGACCAGCCCGTCGAGGAGGTCCAGGAGCGCATCTTCGCCCACTACGACGAGATGGCAGCCGCCCTTCGCGACGCCGACAAGCTCTCCCGTATCGGTAAGGTCGAGGCTCTGAAGGAGTCCATCCGCGCCGAGTTCACCGAGGAGGAGCAGGCCGCTTGGGAACGCGAGATCCCCGTGGCGCTCAAGAAGCTCGAGAAGAAGGCCATGCGCACCATGGTCGTTGAGACCGGCGAGCGCGTCGACGGTCGTGCCGCCGATGAGATCCGTCCCATCATGGTGAAGGACAACTACCTGCCGCTCGTTCACGGCTCCGGCCTGTTCCAGCGCGGCCAGACCCAGGTGCTTTCCGTCCTGTCGCTCGGCATGCTCAACGAGGGCCAGCGTCTGGATACCATCGAGCCCACCGAGGGCAAACGCTACATGCACCACTACAACTTCCCGCCGTTTTGCACCGGTGAGACCGGCCGCATGGGCAGCCCCAAGCGCCGCGAGATCGGCCACGGCAATCTAGCCGAGCGCGCTCTGCTTCCGGTGCTCCCCGACGAGAACGAGTTCCCCTACGCCATCCGCGTCGTCTCCGAGGTCATGGAGTCCAACGGCTCCTCTTCGATGGCTTCGACCTGCGGCTCCACGCTCGCCCTTATGGACGGCGGCGTGCCCATTAAGCGCCCGGTCTCCGGTATCGCCATGGGCCTGATCCAGGAGGAGGGCAAGACCGTGGTCCTGTCCGACATCCAGGGTCTCGAGGACTTCCTGGGCGACATGGACTTTAAGGTCACCGGCACCACCGAGGGCATCACCGCCCTGCAGATGGACAACAAGGCCACCGGCCTCACTTTCGACATCCTGGCCCGCGCTCTGCAACAGGCCAAGGAGGGTCGCGCCTTCATCCTGCAGAAGATGCTCGATGTGATTCCCGAGCCGCGCCACACCACGCGCAGCACCGCTCCGCGCATCGTTTCCATCCAGGTTCCGACCGACAAGATCCGCGACGTCATCGGTTCCGGCGGTAAGGTCATCCGCGGCATCCAGGACGAGACCGGCGCCTCGGTCGACATCCAGGAGGACGGCACCGTCTTTGTCGGCGGCACCGGCGAGTCCGTCGACCAGGCCGTTGAGCGCATCAAGCTCATCATCAAGGTTCCCGAGCCGGGCGAGGAGTACACCGGTCGCGTGGTCTCCATCCAGCCCTTCGGCGCCTTCGTCAACCTGCTGCCCGGTAAGGACGGCCTGCTGCACATCTCCCGCGTCGCCAAGGGCCGCGTGGAGAAGGTCGAGGACGTCCTCAACGTGGGCGACGAGGTCAAGGTCGTCGTCATCGAGGTCGACGATCGCGGTAAGATCTCGCTCGATCGTCTCGATAAGCCCGAGGCCCCGGCTCGCGCTGAGGGTGCCTCCGAGGGCGATGGCGAACACTTCCAGCGCCGTGAGCGTCCGCGTCGCGAGCGCTCCGAGCGCAGCGACCGTCCGCGCCGTCCCGGTGACAACGGAGGCCGCAAGCCCCGCCGTCACCACGACGCCGAGTAACAGCTACACATAAACAGCTCAACAAGGGCGACCCCACTGCGGGGTCGCCCTTTTGCTATTCCCGGCGGGAGCCGCGGGTAAAGTTTCCTGCTCTACAGTCCTGCTCACGACGGAGGCCACATTAAGTGGCCTCCTGTTCGTGCGGAACTCGCGATAAACTTTACCCGCGGCCCCCGCCGGGAATAGCAAAAGGGCTGGTTGGTGCGGGTTGCGATTTAGTCAGATGGTCAATTCAGTTATCTGAATTCAAATCTTTAGATAAACGCATGTTCGGCATTACCCCAGATAAAACCGACCAAAATAAACCTGTCCCTATTTGTCAGGTCTGGGGCCATCGGGGGCCGGGCCGGGTTAAGTTTGTCGCGAGTTCCGCACGCAAAGGAAAGCACTTAATGTGCTTTCCGTCTTGCGCAGGACTGTAGAGCAGCAAAC
>DBGBCW010000031.1:0-3789 GCA_048478035.1 Collinsella aerofaciens
TAGTATCGAGCATGGGAGCCCCTTCCATGAATGCGGCGTGGCCGCCGCGGCTGAATTAGACACTCACCATTGTCGGCCTAATCCGCGGTCTTTCATGCAGCAGGGGCTCTCAATGTTTTTATGTCCTGCTCATATCGTCTCTGCCGACAGTGGGGGACAGTCCTTGCAGCTTTTTGCGAAGAGTGTCCCCAGTGACTAGTCGTTTAAGAATGTCCCCAATGATTGATTAATGACTAGGCGAGGGCGGCCATGATGGTGCGGGCGACGCCGTCGTGGTCGTTGTCGTATTCGGTGATGGCGTCGGCGGCCTCGCGATCTTCGGGCTCGGCGTTGATCATGGCCATGCCGTGGCCCGCTGCCTGTAGCATGGGGATGTCGTTGATGTTGTCGCCGAACGCCCAGGCGTCGGCGAGACGCTCGCCCAGGTGCTCGCATAACCACGTGAGGGCCGTCCCCTTGGTGGCGCCCTCACCCATGACCTCGATATTCATGGCGTACGAACGCGTGACCTCAATGCCTCCGAGCGTGTCGAGCTCTGCTGCGATGGCGTCGCGATCGGCCGGGTCGTGCCAGTACATGGCGATGCGTTCGAGCGTCTCGACCTCGTCGATCTTGCTGTCGATATCCATGTCGATCGGTGTTCGTGTGCGCTTGAGCGAAGCCGCGATGTGGGGGTCGCCGCCACAGAACTCATCCAGACGCCCGTATAGCGAGCGGGGGAGGAAGCACTGCCCATCCGCGAAGATATCGAAGGTCACATCGTGGCCGGCGGCAATGCGATGGATGCGGTGGGCAATGCCACGGTCGAGCGGACGGCTCAAGATGCACGTGGCGCGCGAGGCGTCGGTGGGCGTATCCTCGTCGAGCTGCCAGACGCTGGCGCCGTTGGCGCAGACCGCGTAGTGTACGGCGGGGTGGGCGAGGATGGGCTCAAAGATGCCTGACAGCGGGCGCCCCGTGCAGGGCACAAACTCAATCCCACGTCGAGCGAGTTCGTCGAGCATTGCCCAGGTGGCGTCGCTCATCTGCTTATCACTCGTCAGCAGCGTTCCGTCCATATCGGAAAACACAATCATTTGATGCAGCCCTTTCTACTGGCATAAAAAGCGTGGCCGAAGGCGGCGATGCCCTGGCCACGCTCGGGTTCTATAACGGTCCGCGTCCTAGCGGTCGGCGAGTGGCTTGTACTCCAGCGGCTCGATCACCGGGCGGTAGGCGGGGCGGATGATGCGGTGCGCGCAGAAGAGCTCTTCCATGCGGTGCGCCGACCAGCCTGCCATGCGGGCGACGGCGAACAGCGGCGTAAAGAGCGTCTCGGGCACGCCGAGCATCTTGTAGATAAAGCCCGTGTACAGGTCGATGTTGGCGCAGATGGGCTTGGTCATGCCGTGGTCGCGCATGACCTGGGGTGCCAGGCGCTCGATGCGCTCGATGAGTGCGAACTCTTCGCCCAAGTCCTTCTTGGCTGCCAGTGAGCGCGCGTAACGGCGGCAGACCTCGGCGCGCGGGTCGCTGAGCGTATAGACGGCGTGGCCCATGCCGTAGATGAGGCCGGTGCCGTCGAAGGCCTGCTTGTCGAGGATCTTGCCCAGGTAGGCCGCGACCTCGTCCTCGTCCTCCCAGTTGGAAACATGCGCGCGGATGTCCTCGTGCATAGACACGACCTTGGCATTGGCACCGCCGTGGCGCGGGCCCTTGAGCGAGCCGATAGCCGCGGCGTAGGCGGAATACGGGTCGGTGGCCGAAGACGACAGCACGCGGCAAGCGAAGGTGGAGTTGTTGCCGCCGCCGTGCTCGGCATGCAGCATGAGCATCACGTCGAGCAGCATCGCCTCATCGCGGGTGAACGCCATGCCGCCGCGCAGGACCTGCAGAATGGTCTCGGCGGTGGAGAGGCCGGGCGTGGGGTGCGGAACGTGAACCTCGGAGCCGCGAAGCTTGGCGATCGAGGCCATGTGGGCGAAGGCGGCGATGCGCGGGAGACGTGCGAGCATGGAAATGGCGACGTCGATTTCGTGCTCGGGCGTGATCACGTCTGGTTCGGCATCGAAGGCGTAGAGCAGCAGCACGGCGCGCTGGAGCACGTTCATGATGCTCGACGACACCGTGGTCATAGGGAACTCTTTGACGTATTCGTCGCTCAGATGTCTAAAGGCGTCCAGGCGCTCGCAAAAGCCGTCGAGCTCTTCCTTGTTGGGCAGCGAACCCGTGATAAGCAGATAGGCGACCTCTTCGTAGCCATAGCGATCCTCGGCCTGGGCGTTGTTGACCAGGTCCTCGATGCTGTAGCCACGAAGCGTGAGTTTGCCCTGATCGGGCACGACTTTGCCGTCGACCTTGTTGTAGCCGTGCACATCCGAGATGCGAGTGAGGCCCGCGACCACGCCCGAGCCGTCGGCATTGCGCAGGCCGCGCTTGACGTTATGCTCGACGAACAGGCCCTCGTCATAAGGGTCAGTCGGCAGGCCATAGTAGAGATTTTCGCTTTCGGGCGAAATCTGGCGGCTCGCTTCGTAATCCAAGACCAGGCGGCTCAGGTGGTCGTCGAAGCGGTAATAGATTTTCTTGGCGCCGTAGGCCATGCGCGCTCCTCTCCGGGCCGCATCGGGGTGACTTGCATGGGCATGCGCGCGTCAGGCTATCCCCAGCGGCTTGCTCGCTACAGGCGGTACATAAAGTTGAAGACGTCCTCGCGCTGGATGGACACGTTGACGCCCGAAAGCTCGCCGGCCTCGGCCAGCGCCTTCTGCAGCTCGGCGAAGTCGAGCTTGGACTCGGCGGTATCGGCCAGCATGGTCATGGTGAAGATGTCCTCGATAATGGACTGCGTGATGTCGCGGATGTCGACGTTGGCCTCGCCTAGGACACGGGTGACGCCGGCGACGATGCCGGGGCGGTTCTTGCCAAGGACGGTGATGACGATACGGGAGGACGAGATCTCGGCCATGGGAAACCCTTTCGCGTGATTGCGGCGCGCGCGGCGCTCCGCTACGGTACAGTGTTCATCATTGTACCTGTCTGGCGCAAAAAAGGCGCGCTCGCTGCGGCGTTACATGCCTGCAACATGAGCGTAAGGGGGAAGGCCGTACGGGGAAGAGCCGTCTGGCGCGTGTCCGGCTCGTGTTGGGTTGATTTCCGATCTCAGCCGAACACATTGAGCGGACAGGCCGTTCCCGCAGTCAGCCGAACGCCTCCGACGGCTGATTCCGAACTGGAAGCGGAGGGCATCCCCGCCCTTCGGTAGGGGATACCGCTCCGCGGCGCATGCCGCGGGCGGCGCCCCTATCGGACCACCGTGACCTCAGTTGGGATGGGCCCAGCACTGCCGCGTACTCGGTGAGCTAGAGCCAACTGTTCGTCTTCACGTCGCGTATGGCGATATTTCGGTCGTCCGGCTCGGTGATGCCGTAGCCGAACGCCTGGAGCGTCTCGATGGACTCCTGGATCCTCTGTTGGAACATGGGACCCGGATCGACCCTCGGCCCGAGGTGCCCGCGCCAAAGGCACGGCGTGGCGCGCAGCATGTTATGGATTTTGGAGATGGGCTCGATGTCGGCGTAGACGTTGAGCGTCGCCATGGCGTCCTTGTGGCCGAGGATCGATTGGAGCGCCTTGATATCGCCGCCTTGGCGGATCCACTGCGTTGCGAAGATCGCGTCGGAAATGTTGGTGTAAGCGCGCCGACGGCTGACCGCCAAACGCAAGCGGCCCCTGTCCTAGAATCTGGAATTGCTACATAACACAGGTTCTGGGAAAGGACAGGGACCGCTATGGAGATATTAGCAGACG
>DBGBCW010000032.1:0-22819 GCA_048478035.1 Collinsella aerofaciens
GTAATGAATTTTCAACTTTTTTGAATTTCTCGTTATAAAACGCCACTGACCTCGGACTTTATCGAACGACAGATTTTGCTTGAGAGATGCTCCTCGGGGGCGGGGCCGGATATAAGGTTTATCGCGAGTTCCGCACGCAAAGGAAAGCACTTAATGTGCTTTCCGTCTTGCGCAGGACTGTAGAGCAGGAAAGTTCATATGCGCCGCCCGGCTCCCGCGGCTCTCAGGGGTATCTCTCATGCAAAAACTGTCGTGGGGTAAAGTCCGAGGTCAGTGGCGTTTTATACCGAGAAATCAAAAAAAGTTGAAAATTCATTACAAATTTGCGTTGACTTTAGGCAACTAAAGTTTCATACTCCTTTTCAACCACTGGGGGATGTGAACACGCACGGATCGTTCACATCATGATTGAAGAGGATTTCTTAGACATGTTCACGCATCAGCTAAACATTATCAGCGTAGTAATTATCTGATGCGGGTTAGCACATACAGCTAGCCCGTACGATAACGGGCGGCTGATGAAGATGAGGGCCGTCGAGCGCAACCGACGGCCCTCATTTTTTATGTCTAGGAAGTTCTTTTTAGAGGAGGAAATGTAATGAACGGAGTTTTGCTCATGGTTGTGGCCGCGGCGGTGCTCGCCTGCGGCTATCTGGGCTATGGTCGCTGGCTGGCCAACAAGTGGGGCGTTGACAAGGATGCCCTCACGCCGGCCAAGCGCATGAAGGACGGCAACAGCTTCTCGCCCGTCTCCGCCTTCACCGCGTTTTCGCACCAGTTCAGCTCGATCTGCGGTGCTGGCCCTGTCACGGGTACGATCGTCGCCATGGCCTTTGGCTGGCTGCCCGTCGTGCTCTGGGTCCTCGTCGGCGGCATCTTCTTTGGCGCCGTCCACGACTTTGGTGCCCTGTACGCTTCGATGAAGAACAACGGCAAGTCACTCGCTCAGCTCATCGAGAAGTATATCGGCAAGACCGGCCGTCGCCTGTTCCTGCTGTTCTGCTGGCTGTTCTGCATTATCGTCATCGCCGCCTTCACCGACATGGTCTGCACGACGTTCATGTTCACCCCGGCCGTTGACGCTTCTGGTGCTGCTGCCGGTGCCATCGACTTCACCAAGTCCTATGCCGCCGGCTGCGCTGGTACCATCTCCATCCTGTTCACCTTCGTCGCTATCGCCTTTGGTTGGGCCCAGAAGAAGTTCAACCTCACCGGCGCTGCCGAGTTCGTCACCGGCGTGGTCCTCATGGTTCTCATGTTCGCCGTCGGTATGCAGTTCCCGGTCTACCTGGATAAGTTCCAGTGGTTCGCCGTCGTCATGGTCTACCTGGTCTTTGCTGGTGCCATGCCCATCCAGATGCTCAAGACCCCGCGTGACTACCTCACTTCCATCATGATGATCGTCATGATCGTCTGCGCTGTTCTCGGCATCGTCGTCCTGGGCGTCAACGGTCAGGCCACTATCACCGCTCCGGTCTTCACCGGCTTCTCCACTGCCTCCGGCATGATGTTCCCGGTCCTGTTCGTCTCCGTCGCTTGCGGTGCTCTCTCCGGTTTCCACAGCCTCGTATCTTCGGGCACCTCTTCTAAGCAGGTCGAGAAGGAGCAGGACGCCGTCAAGGTCGGTTACGGCGCCATGATCGTCGAGTCCTTCGTCGGCATCCTTGCCATCATCGTCGCCGGCATCATGTTCTCCGATATGAACACCGCCGGTACTGGCGCTCTCAACGCCGGTGTCGCTTCCACCCCGTTCCAGATCTTCGCCGCCGGCATCTCCCGCGGTATGCAGGCCTTCGGTGTTGACGGCACGCTCGCTACCGTCTTTATGACCATGAACGTCTCCGCTCTGGCCCTGACCTCGCTCGACGCCGTCGCCCGCATCGCCCGCACTTCGTTCTCCGAGTTCTTTGCCCAGACCAACGACGCCCTGGCCATCGAGTCCAAGGCCGGCTACATGAAGGTCCTCGGCAACCCCTGGTTCGCCACGGTCGTCACCCTGCTTCCCGGTCTCGCCCTCGCTTTTGGTGGCTATGCCAACATCTGGCCGCTCTTTGGTGCTTCCAACCAGCTGCTCGGCGGCATGACCATGATCACCCTCGCCGTGTTCTGCAAGTGCACCGGCCGCAAGGGCTGGATGCTCTACGTGCCCGTCGTCTTCCTGCTCTGCTGCACCTTCACCTCGCTGGTCCAGAGCGCCATGGGCTGCATGGCCGCTGTCCAGGCTTACGGCTTCTTCGGCACCATCCCGGCTACCGCCACCACGGCCGCCGTCTCCGTCGCCGCCACCAAGGGCCTGCAGCTCGTCTTTGCCGTCCTGCTGATGGTCCTGGGCCTCATCGTTGCCGTCAACTGCCTCAAGGAGTTCTTCGGCAAGGAGGCTGGCTCCATGCCTGATGAGGAGCCCGAGTGGTCCGATATGGGCAAGGCCGAGTACGGTCGCGCCGCTGCCGCTGAGGCTCCTGCCGACGCCGAGGCCGCCAAGGCCTAGTCGGTCGGACGGGTTGAATCTCCCATCCATTTGACTCGGAAAGACCGGGTCCGCGACTTCGCGGGCTCGGTCTTTTTTCATGCAAAAGCGGGTGACGCTCGAGTGTTCTCGCAGATGTTTTGCGTGGATAATGGCGCGCGTTGTACCATATAGACGTATATGTGTACATATGAAAGGGGCCCCGTGGCCAAGACGGTATATTCCGATAACCAAAATAATGTCGATGCCCTGGCTGAGCGTCTGAGCAGCCAGACATCGCTTTCTGCTGAGCGTGCCAAGCTGGTTGCCTACGACCTGCTTTGCCGCAAGGCGCTCAAGATCAAGTCGAGCGCGCTGGCGCAAATTTTCCGCTCCGTCGATAAGGAATGTGACACCAAGGCGATGCGCGATGAGCTTATCGCGGCAAATATCGTGACCAAGATCGAGGGTAGCGGCATTAACGGGCGCCCGGCGTTCTATACCATCAATGCCGAGATCCGCGATGCCCAGGAGCAGCCTGCCGAGTCCGTCGAGGATTTTGTCGTCGAGGATCCCGCTGACGTGCCTGCTGTGGAAGAAGTTGCCCCGCGTGAGCATGTCGATACCGATGAGTTGCTCGATGAGAACGTCGTGCGTGCCTTTACGGCCAAGGCAGGACGCGGCGGTTTTGGCGGGGGTGGCAAGCGCGATGCGCAGCGCCGCGCCCAGCAGGAGCGCTTCCGTCGCGCCGTTGCTCGAAAGGGTGAGACGGATGCTGAGGCTGTTGAGACCGAGGTTGCCGCTGAGTCGCAGAAGCCCGCGAAGGAACAAAAGCCCGTGGAGGCCCAAGAGCCCAAGCGTCGTCGCGGTGCTCACTTCAAGGCTGCGCAGCAGGATGTCGCGCGTGAGGTTGAAGAGCCTTCCGAGGTTGCAGACGATGTTGAGGAGTCTGCCAAGAGGGCTCCGGGTTCGTGTCGTCCCGGCCGCGGTTTTGCAGGGCGCGCGTATCCCGTAAAGCGTCAGGAGAAGGGCGAGCCGGCTTCGACCGCTCAGGCCGATAAGGCCGAACAAACCGAGAAAACCGTTGAGCCGGCGGCTCGCGAGCAGCAACCTTCCGAGTCGCAGCCTGCGGCTGACACCGAGGTCAAAGTTCAACAGTCCGCTGATAAACAGGCGGGGGAGAGCGCTTCGAGCAAGCCCCGCCGTCGTCGTCACCGTGGCGGACGTGGCTCAAATGCCGAAACCGTGGCCGAGAAGGCGACAACGCAAAACAAGGATGTGAAGGCTGAGACCCCGGTGGAGCAGCCCAAGCGCCAGCCGGCGAAGGGGGACAAGCCTGAACGTTCGCAAAAGAGCTCGTCCGCGCCAAAGCAAGAGCGCAAAGCTCAGGCAGATTCCAAGCACAAATCCCAGGCGCAGCCCAAACCGACTGCAAACGATGCGGCCGCCCAGCAGCCTGAGCAGCCCGCTCATGGCGAGGTTTCGGCGTTTGCTCTGGCCCGTGTCCTGGGCAGGCAGCTGCTCAAGGTCGTTCCCACGCCAATGGCGCTCTCCAAGATTAAGGAGCAACAGACTCAAATCGTTAAGGTCGAGGGCAAGGACGGCAAAAAGGCTCCGCAGCGCACTCAGCACAACGAGATGTCCAACCGCAAGATTGCCGAGGAAATCGCAATCATCCAGGCTTGGATCGAGCAGAACCGAGGTGCCGATACGCCGGTTGCCTCGCGCCGCCAGCGTGCCTACCAGATCTTTAACGACGAGAAGGCTTTTGACGGCAAGCACGGTGAGCGCCTGATCAGGCGTATGACCGAAAAGGGCATCAGCATGCAGGCGATCAAGGTCGCTCCCAATCGCCCCGTGCACTTTACGGGTTTCTTTACGCTGGGTGCCGACAAGCCGTTCATTATGGTCGAGAACCTGGACACCTACGACGAGATCGTCAAGCTGCTGCGTGGCCGCAAGCACGCCAAGCTCTTTGGCATCAAGGTAGGCGGCGTGATTTTTGGCGGCGGATGCAAGGCAAGCGTCTCGCATGCCCTGGACGATTATCTGGCCGAGATTGGCTATCGCTTTAACTACGTCTACTATGTGGGCGATATCGACCGCGAGGGCGCGCGCATCGTCGAGCAGGCTCGCAATGCCAATGTGGTTGAGATTCGCCTGCATGCCGGCATGTACCGCGCCATGCTCGCCGAGCATAAGCGTCGCGTGAAGGCCGGCGGCGAGTGCGAGCCCGCGGCTGCCAACCAGGGCGTGCCGCAGAACCTGGCAGCGACGATCAAGGATCTGCCCATGGTTACGCGCGTGCAGTTCCGCAACGTGCTACGTGAAGGCGGGCGCATTCCGCAGGAGATTCTGATGACCGCAGACTATCGGGATGGCGACTCGGGAAGCTTCGACCGCATGCTGAACAACTAGATTCTGCCGGCCCCGGGAGAGCGGGGACACCGGCTTAGGTTTCCTGCTCTACAGTCCTGCTCACGACGGAGGCCACATTAAGTGGCCTCCTGTTCGTGCGGAACTCGCGATAAACCTAAGCCGGTGTCCCCGCTCTCCCGGGGCCTGCGGCTACTTGGTTGTCGCATGCGGCTCGCTTTTCGGAACCGGGCTGATATTTTCTAGATGAAAGGCGCTCTTGGTCCTAACGGGCTTGGGGCGCCTTCGCGTTTCCTCGGCTTCGCACCCTTGCGGGTTCGAATCCCTCCGCTTGCCCACAAGAAAGCGCCCTGGGCCGTTATGGGCTCAGGGCGCTCAATTTTAATGGCTGGGACGGAGGGATTCGAACCCCCAACAGCCGGCACCAAAAACCGGAGTTCTACCGTTGAACTACGTCCCAATGTGTGGTGTTGCCCAAAAGCAACTCGTTTAGTTTACCTAATCTGCGAGGGCATCGCAAACGCCATCGAGCAGGCGTACGGCGAGTGTCTGCGCGTCGCTGGCCGTGAAGGTGCCGTTGTAGCGCGTCATGCCCGTGAGCTCAATGCGAATGCGTGCCGGCTTCTGCTGTGCGGCGACATTGGCAGTGCGGATGCGCTGGGCTAGGTTGTGGCACTCGGCGAGGGCAATCGTGGCGCGCGGTGCGGCGTCGGCGGGCAGCTCGTCGCTTGCGATCTCGAGCACCAGGTCAACGTCGGTTGGGACCTCGGAGTCGCAGAGCATCATGCCGCTGTTGTCGGTCGTTGCCGTGGCGATATTCCACATACGCGACGCAACACTGCGTGCGATGGGGTCCTCGCCGATAACGGCAATCTGAAAGCGCTCGAGCACGTTGGCGGCGCGAGCAAAACCGATGCGGGACTCGGCTTCGGTGACCGAGGGCTTGCCCTCCCACACATGGTGCAGGCGGTTGATGTAGGCGTAGGTGTCCTGGAAGGCCATGCCGTCGGCAAACAGGCCGACATTTTCCTGGAACTGCTGCAGGGCGGCCTCGGTATGCGGACCAAAGTAGCCGTCGTCTTCGCCACAGGCAAAGCCCAAAACGTTGAGAGCGCGCTGCAGGGCCTGCACATCGGCGCCATGGAAATTGGGCATGCGCAGATAGAGGGTGCGGTCGCCCAGCTTATACGAAGCGTCTACAAGGGCGCTCCAACAGGGGATATCGACGGCATGACCGGCAGCAAGGCCGCTGTCGAGCCTGAAGGTGCTGACGGCCTGCTCAGTGGTGGCTCCAAAGTACTTGTCGGTGACTTCGGCGGCATCAATCGTGTAGCCGAGCTGCAGGAGACGAGACTGCACGTCCTCGACGGCTGCTCCTTGCATGCCCGTTGTAATAGGTTCCATGAACGAACCCCTTTCGGCGTACCATTCGTACTATTTGAGCGTCTGTCGGATAGACAACGCAAAGGGATGCATAAACATGCACTCAACAGTGTAGCAAGTTGTGCCTAAATACGCTGCTGACAGGTTTTATAACCCCCGTTAGTTAAGGCGCTCCACAAAGAAATCTGCCATGGAGAGGAACAGCTCGCGTGCGTGCGGATCAAGCTCAACGTTCTCGATGGCCGCTTTGGCCTTAGCGGTCAGGTCGAGCGCGTAAGTGTGGGCGTAATCGATGGAGCCGGTCTCCTGGAAGATCTCCACGGCGCGTGCGAGCTGCGCGGGATCATCGGTGCCTGAGGAAAGAATCGCCTCGACCTCGTCGTGGTGGCGCTCATCAGAGAGGGCGTGTACGGCGACAAGCGTGCGCTTGCCCTCGGTGATGTCGGTGCGGAAGTCCTTGTTGGCGGCTTCCTTAGTGCCGACAAGGTTGAGCAGGTCGTCCTGAATCTGAAAGGCGAGGCCTGTGTGTAGGCCAAAGGCGCGCAGCGCTTCGATTTGCTCATCGCTGCCGCCGCCGATAATGGCTCCGGCGGCAAGCGGCGTGGCTCCGCTGTAAAACGCGGTCTTGTGCGTCGCCATGTCCAGGTAGTCATCAACCGAGATATCAAAGCGCCCGTCACGGACCCAACCCAGGTCGAGTGCTTGCCCCTCGATGGTGCGGACGATCATCTCGGTAAGCTCGTGGAGCACGCGCAGCTTCACGTCGGACTCCAGCGTGGGGTCGTCGAGAACCGTCTTGGTGACCATGGTGAGCGCCAGGTCGCCGCAATTGATGGCAAGGCCCGTGCCCTCGGTAAGGTGCATGCAGGGCTTGCCTCGACGAAGCTGTCCGTTGTCGGCGATGTCGTCGTGGATCAGCGCGCCCGACTGGAAATGCTCGATGGCTGCCGCGGCGCTGCGGGCGCTCTCAAAGCTACCGCCCACTGCGGTTGCGGCGAGCATACAGATAAGCGGGCGGTGGCGCTTGCCGGCGTTGGCCGTAAAAGCCGAGAGCGGCGCATACAGGTAGCGCTCGATATCGGCAGAGGTCGCCTGTCCGTCAAAGAACGTGGCCAGATAGTCGTTAATCTGGTCAAAGTGCTGGGCTAAAAAGCTGGTAAACGGACTGGACACGGGTTCTCGCATTCTTTCTGAGGTTGCATTGATGCAATATGCAGACAACATATTGCCACATCAGGGCGTTTGGCGCGGCAGTTTTGGCGATTTAGGACAACGGGCGTGCGTTTGATGGAGTGTGCCTAAATCAGCCTAAAATGCTCGAGCGCCGCAACGACACCGTCGTGATCGACGGTGTCGGTCACGTAATCGGCCTTATCCTTGAGATAGTCCGGTGCGTTGCCCATCGCAATGCCGACATCGACGGCGTTCATCAGCGAGACGTCATTGCTGGCGTCGCCAATGCCGTATACGGTTCCGTGGTGGGGGTCGAGGGCGTCGAGTACAGACTGGATGCCCCCGCGCTTCGTGCATTCGCGGGGCGAGATTTCGGTTACTTCGAGTTCGAGCTCGTTAAAGCACAGCAGCGGCTCAAGTGCCTTATCTTGAGCGATGTGGTTGGCGAGCGATGTAGACATCAAGATCTTGTAGACACTGTAATGTTGCAGCTGCGTGACTGCGTCGCCCAGGGTGCGCGCGTATCCGGGGGCATCGGGGGCATCGGCACTCATGCGCACGACGCCGTTGAGGCCCTCAAAGCGGATGACCTCGCCCGATTGCTCAAGATAGGGGGCAAGATGCTGCAGCATGCTGGGCGTCATCGACAGATCGCGAATTGCGTGTCCGTTGATCTCGGCGTAACCGCCCGCAAGACAGACGATGCCGGTCCAAGGCAGCTCAAGAAGTTTGGGGTGGATGCAGCTGAGGGTACGTCCTGTGCAGATAAAGGCCATGTTGCCGTTGGCGACAAACTTGCGGATTGCCTGCGAAACCGCCTCGTTGGGATAGGGGGAGAGGTCCCGCTCGTCTTCGGGAAGGTCTTGGGCGAGCCTGGGGTCTTGCCAGGCGAGCGTTCCGTCGATATCGAAGAAGCAAATATCGCCGCGCTTATGGGCTGCGATGGCGGCAGGGGAGGCCGAGGTGGTGGGCACAAATTCCGGCTCGAGGCCCATGATCTGGTCAAAATGCTCTTTAACGCGGGGAACGGAGATGCCGATGACCACCTGGGCGGTCTTGCCCGTAATGATGAGGCCCTTGGCGCCCACCGCGACAAACGACGCGTTATCTGCAACGATGGAAGGGTCTGCGACCTCGACGCGCAGGCGCGTGGCGCAGTTGGTTGCGCCCACGATATTGCCAACGCCACCTAAAAGCTGAATTACCCGCTCAGCGAGGACGTGATCTTGATCGGATCGACTATCGACCTCGTCATTGGGGGATTGCTCTTTGGCAAAGTCGCTTCCCGTTAAACAATCGATTGCCGCGCGATTGGCAACATGATCCTCGCGGCCCGGTGTCTTAAGGTCATAGACCAAGATGAGTGCTCGAAAACTAACAAAAAAGATGAGGCTAAAGGCAAGGCCGATACCGAGCGCCAAAAGATAGGCACCGGCATGCGTGCGCATGAGCGGAATAAAGTTGAAGGCTGCCATCTCCATCAGGCCGCCCGAGAAGATGCCGACGATGCCAAAGAGATTCATGGTTGTGGCAAGGCAAGACGATAAGACGGCGTAGAGCAAAAAGAGCCCGGGGTGGGTGAACATAAAGAGAAACTCGAGTGGCTCGGTAACGCCGCAAACCACCGAGGCGATGATGGCGGGAACAAGGATGACCCTGAGGCCGGCGCGGCGCTCGGGTTTTGCGGTGGAGTAGAACGCAGCTGCGATGGCAGGAAGGCCAAAGAGCTTGACCCAGCCGGTGGCGGTAAAACCGGCCCACGGCGCAAGCTCATTAAGGGGGCGCGTGCTATGGGAGAGGATGGGGAGCAAACTGCTCCACGTGGCGTAGATGCCGTCGTTAATGACCAGGTTGTCGTAGTAGATCGGCATGTAGAGCAGGTGGTGCAGGCCAAAGGGCTCGAGTGCTCGTTCTAAAAAGACAAAGATGCCCACGCCAAAGGGACCGACGCCTGCAAGCGCGTGACGCAGCGTATCGGTTACATCGTATACGTAGGGCACGATGGCGGCCGAGATAGCAGCAAGGGCAAACACGGCAAAAAAGCTGATGAGGTAGACCAGCGAGGAGCCCGAGAAGGTGCCGAGCCAATCGGGAACCTTGGCATCGTAGAAGCGGTCATGGATGGCAACGACGGTTGCCGATACCGCCAGCGGGCCGATAATGCCGGTGTCGAGCGTCTTGATGCCGTCGATGACGGTGATACCGCTGGCGGAGGTCAAAGATGACGGGTACTCAAGTCCAAGGTTGTCTCCGCTCAGCTTAATGATCTCGCTCAAAAAGAAGCAGTAGGCAAAATAGGCGACGAGAGCCTCGAGACAGCAACGAGCCGGTTGTTTTTGGGCAAGACCGATGGGCAGCGCTACGGCAAAAAGGAGCGGGAGGCGTTTAAAGACCGTCCACGAGCCGCGCTGGATGATGGTCCAAAAAACGTACCAAGGGGTTCCGTATACGGCGAGATCGCCGACGATGTCCGCAGTCGTTGCGAGAGCGGAGACGCCGACCATGAGGCCTGATATAGAAAACAGCATGGCGGGCGCGAACATTGCCCCGCCAAAGCGTTGGATTTTTTGCAGCATGTTCTGCCTTCCGAATATCGAGGCGCGTTGCGCGTGGGGAAACGTTTAAACAATGGATTCATTGTAGAGGACCAGACGATTGTCGTACCGGCAGTTTTGAGCGAAACCGATTTGGGCATGACAGAAACCGTCAACGGTTAAATCCTGTCGCTTTACCGATATTCGGTTTAAACAACTTTAAGAAATGCTATCGTGCCTAGCCGGAAATGAATAATGTAGAGGTGAAACAATGCCAAAAGCGATATACGAAGGAATCTACCGAGAAATACGCTCGCGCATCATTAATGGGACCTATGCGTTTCAGGAGATGCTGCCAACCGAAGCCGAGCTGACCGCGGAATTTGGCTGCACGCGCAATACCGTCCGCCGCGCTTTGAGCATGCTGGCCGACGGGATGTTTGTGCAGCCCATACACGGCAAGGGCGTGCGCGTTATTTGGCTTAAGGGCGAAACCGACATGTTGGGCGCACTCGAAGAGGTTGAGTCGTTTGGCGAGTTTGCAAAGCGCAACAATGCCGTTGCATCGACGGACGTTAAGTCTTTCGAACATCTGGTTTGCACCGAGCAACTCTCTCGTCACCTGGGCTTTAAGGTGGGCGAGGAGTTGATTCGCGTAGTGCGTGTCCGAAGCCTCAACGGCAACGCGCGCCAAGTGGACCATGGCTATTTTTTGGCGTCGATCGCCAAGGGCCTGACTCCCGAGATCGCGGCAGATTCTATTTACGGCTATCTGGAGCACAAGCGCGGTGTCAAAGTGATGGCGAGCCGTCGTACGGTGAGTGTCGAGCTCGCCAACGATGAGGACTGCAGCTATCTTGACCTCGGCAAATACAACTGCGTTGCCGTCATGGAGAGTCAGTCGTACACCTCGGATGGCATCTTGTTTGAGGTGACGCACACTCGCACACACCCCGAGATCTTCCATTACCGCGTCAATTCCAAGCGATAGCCGGCTAGCTCGCAGCCTGACGAGACTCATGGCCTCAAAGAGAAAACGCCCGGTCAAACCGACGGTACATCGGCTTGACCGGGCGTTTTCTCTGCATTAGATAACAAATAATTGTTTATACAAAACTTGTCAAGTATCAAGTTGAAATTACCGTTCACCGAAGTTTTTCTACCGCTCTAGTAATACTTGTTCAAACAACTAGCCAAATGGCGTATCGTTCAAATCAGCAAAAGGGGCAAAGTCCCCGAGCCAATCTCCGAAGGCGGCGGCAAAGGGTGCCGCCACGGTGTGAAAGGGTGGATTGTAATGAAGAACGAAATGAGCAGAAGGCAGTTCCTGGGCTTTGCTGGTTCCGCGGCTGCAGTTCTTGGTCTGGGCCTCGTGGGTTGCGGTGGTTCTGCCGGCTCCGGCTCCTCTGCTTCTGGTGACGCTGCCGAGGTCTACTTCCTCCAATTCAAGCCCGAGGTCGACAAGGAGTGGAAGGAGATCGCCAAGGCCTATAAGAAGGAGAAGGGCGTCGAGGTCAAGATCGTGACCGCCGCTTCCAACACCTACGAGGAGAAGCTTAAGTCCGAGATGTCCAAGAGCTCCGCTCCGACCCTGTTCCAGGTCAACGGCCCCACCGGTCTTAAGAACTGGAAGGATTACTGCGCCGACCTGTCCGATACCAAGCTCCGCGGTGAGCTCATTGACGACTCCCTGGCTCTGCAGTCCGACGGCAAGGATGTGTGCATCGACTGGGTCCAGGAGAGCTTCGGCATCATCTACAACAAGCAGCTGCTCGAGAAGGCTGGCTACAAGGCCGAGGACATCAACTCCTTCGACAAGCTGAAGGCTTGTGCCGACGACATCCAGGCCCGCAAGGACGAGCTTGGTGTCGAGGGTGCCTTCACTTCCGCCGGCATGGACGACTCCTCCAGCTGGCGCTACACCACCCACCTTGCCAACATGCCGCTCTACTACGAGTTTGAGAAGGAGCACAACCAGGAGGACGACGAGATCAAGGGTGAGTTCCTCGACAACTACAAGCAGATCTTCGACCTGTACATCACCGACTCCACCTGCGATCCTTCGCAGCTTGCTTCCAAGACCGGCGACGACGCCACCAACGAGTTCGCAACCGGCAAGGCCGTCTTCTACCAGAACGGCTCTTGGGCCTACTCTGACCTCGTCAAGGCCGGCATGACCGACGATCAGATTGGCATGATGCCGATCTACATCGGTGTTGACGGCGAGGAGAACCAGGGCCTGTGCTCCGGCGGCGAGAACTACTGGTGCGTCAGTTCCCAGGCTTCCGAGGATGCCCAGAAGGCCACCGAGGACTTCATGTATTGGTGCGTCACCGCTGACACCCCGACCAGCATCATCGCCGACAAGATGGGTCTGACCGCTCCGTTCAAGAGCGCCAAGGAGACCACCAACGTCTTCTCGCAGCAGGCCGTTGCCATGGCCAAGGACGGCAAGAAGACCGTCGCTTGGGACTTCGTCTACATTCCCTCCGAGGAGTGGAAGAAGAACCTCAAGCAGGCTCTGATTGCCTACGCTGCCGATAACAGCAAGTGGGACGGCGTCAAGAACGCCTTCGTCGATGGCTGGAAGACCGAGAAGGCCGCTTCCGAGTAAGCAGTTGCTGCCCAAGCTATCTGATTAGCGACAGGGGGGGCGGGCAGACGTTGGTTTGCCCGCCCCCTGCATATTGAAAGGACCCTTTTATGGGCAAAGCACTCAAGCGCTGGTGGCCGCTCTTTATGCTGCCCACGTGCCTGGCGTTTATGATCGGGTTCGTGATCCCTTTTATCCAGGGCTTCTATCTCTCGTTCTGCCAGTTTATTATCATTAGTAACGCGCACTTTGTCGGTATCGAGAACTACGTGCGCGCGCTGTCCGATCCGCAGTTCTCCACGTCGTTCTTCTTTACCGTGGCGTTTGCCTTCCTGTCGACGGTGCTCATCAACGTGATCGCCCTGGCCATTGCGCAGGCGCTCACCCGCAAGGCGCTCAAAGGCACCAACATCTTCCGTACGATCTTCTTTATGCCTAACCTGATCGGCGGCATCGTGCTGGGCTACATTTGGCAGATTCTGATCAACTGCCTGCTCTCCAACGTGGGCGCCCAGCTCATCGCTCTTAACTCTGCTGCTGGCTTCTGGGGCCTTATCATCCTGACCCTGTGGCAGCAGGTCGGCTACATGATGATCATCTACATCGCTGGTCTGCAGTCCATTCCGTCCGATTACATCGAGGCCGCCAAGGTCGACGGCGCTACGGCATGGCAGACGTTTTGGAAGGTTAAGATCCCTAACCTGATGCCGACCATCACCATCTGCCTGTTCCTGTCCATCACCAACGGCTTTAAGCTGTTCGACCAGAACCTCGCCCTTACCGGCGGCGTCCCCGCGCACTCCACCGAGATGCTCGCCCTGAACATCTACAACACGTTCTATTCGCGTGCCGGTATCGCATGGCAGGGCATTGGTCAGGCCAAGGCGGTTATCTTCTGCATCCTGGTCGTGGCCATCTCCATGATCCAGCTTAAGGCCACGAGGTCCAAGGAGGTGCAGCAGTAATGAAACGCGATAAGGTTATCAACCGCGCGCTCTCGATTTTCTTTACGATCCTGTCGCTCGCGTGGATCTACCCCGTGTTCATGATTGCGCTTAATTCTTTTAAGAAAGCGACCGCAATCAGCACCACCACGGCATTCGATCTGCTCACGCCCGAGACGTTCAACGGCCTCGCAAACTACATGCACGCCCTTAACGAGCAGGGCTTTGCCTCGGCATTTATGTACTCGCTCATCATCACGGTCACGTCGGTCGTGCTGATCTTGGTGTGCTGCTCCATGTGCGCTTGGTACGTGGTTCGTGTCAACAACAAGATCTCGAACTTCTTCTATTACCTGTTCGTGTTCTCGATGGTCGTGCCGTTCCAGATGCTCATGTTCACGCTGTCCAATTTGGCGGACCGCATCGGCTTCAACACGCCGTTCAACATCTGCTTTATCTACCTCGGCTTTGGCGCGGGCCTGGCGGTCTTTATGTTCGCCGGTTTTGTAAAGAACATCCCGCTCGAGATCGAGGAGGCGGCCATGATTGATGGCTGCAACCCGGTCCAGGTGTTCTTTAAGATCGTCCTTCCCATCATGAAGCCCACCTATCTTTCGGTCGGCATCCTCGAGACCATGTGGGTCTGGAACGACTATCTGCTGCCCTACCTTACGCTCGACTCCACCAAGTACAAGACCATTCCTATCTTGATCCAGTACTTCCGCGGCGGCTACGGCCACGTCGAGCTCGGTCCCATGATGGCCTGCATCATGATGGTCGTTATCCCCATCGTTATCATGTACATCCTCTGTCAGAAGTACATCATCGACGGCGTGGTGGCAGGTGCCGTCAAGGGCTGATGCCGTAACTGTTTTGCAAGTTTCTGCGGCGCCCCTCAGCGCGGCGCCGCATATCGAAAGGTAGAGACATGGCCGAGATCGTTCTCAAACATGTTCAGAAGGTGTATCCCAACAACGAGTCAAAAAAGAAGGGCTTCTTTGGCAAAAAGAAGAAGACCGAGGAGAAGAAGCACAACCTCAAGGTTACCGAGGACGGTGTGCTCGCTGTAGAGGACTTCAACCTCACCGTTCACGACCAGGAGTTCGTCGTCCTCGTTGGCCCCTCTGGCTGCGGTAAGTCCACGACGATGCGCATGGTCGCCGGCCTGGAGGACATTACCTCGGGCGATGTGCTCATCGACGGCAAGCGTGTCAACGACGTGGCGCCCAAGGACCGCGACATCGCCATGGTGTTCCAGAGCTACGCTCTGTACCCCAATATGACGGTGTACGAGAACATGGCATTTACGCTTGAGCTCAAGAAGGTTCCCAAGGACGAGATCGACCGCAAGGTTCGCTCCGCTGCCGAGATCTTGGGTATCACCGAGTACCTCGACCGTAAGCCCAAGGCGCTTTCGGGCGGCCAGCGCCAGCGTGTCGCTATCGGCCGCGCCATCGTGCGAGACCCCAAGGTCTTCCTGATGGACGAGCCGCTGTCCAACCTGGACGCCAAGCTGCGTAACCAGATGCGAGCCGAGCTCATTAAGCTGCGTCACGAGATCAAGGGCACCTTCATCTACGTTACTCACGACCAGACCGAGGCCATGACCCTTGGCGACCGCATCGTGGTCATGAAGGATGGCGTTGTCCAGCAGATCGCCACGCCGCAGGAGGTCTTCAACCATCCCGCGAACATCTTCGTCGCCGGCTTCATCGGCGTGCCGCAGATGAACTTCTTCGATGCCCAACTGGTGCGCTCGGGCAACGGCTTTACCGTCAAGACCGAGGATATGAACGTGGCGCTCGCCCCCGAGACTTGCGCTCAACTTGCCCTCAACTGGGACGGCGGCGACGTGAAGGAGATTACGGCCGGCGTGCGTCCCGAGCAGATCCTGCTTGCCGACAAGGGCGAGGAGGGCGCGCTCCAGGGTACCGTCGAGGTGACCGAGCTCATGGGCTCGACCGAGCATGTCCACGTGACCGCTCCCGACGGCCAGTTTGTTCTGATTATCCCCGTCGTCGACATCGAGGCCAAGGGCGCGCTCAAGGCTGGCGACACCATCTGGTTCAAGTTCGAGAAGAACGCGACCCATCTCTTCGATAAGATATCTGGCAAGAACCTTATCTAGGCCCGGTGCAACCAGGCCCTCCCTTTGGATGACTGCGGTATTGCCATCCTTTTGCCGCGGTCACATATAAGGCTCCCCTCCCGTCCGCTGGGCGAGAGGGGAGCCTTTCTTTGTGTTGGGGTTGTCTGGCCGGTCGTTTGTCTCGATCTGTAACGGGTAGGGCCGATTTCGGACGTTAGATGTTACAGATCGAGACGGTTCAGCTGAGCTAACCATTTCATCTAAATCTGTAACACCAAAGGTGAATTTCAGCTGCTAGATGTTACAGATTGAGATAAACCCAAGGGAAGGGGCCGGTATGTCTCAATCTGTAACAGCTGGGACCGTTTTTACCGAGTAGTTGTTACAGATCGAGATTGTTTGGCCGAGTCGGGTCACAGGGTAACGTGCGGGCAAAAAACGGAGCCGTGTTGCCACGACTCCGTTTCTCAAGAGGATGGGTAAGGGAAGCGAAATTAGTTCAGGTGCCAGATCTCGTCGTTGTACTGGGAGATGGTGCGGTCGGACGAGAAGGTGCCGGCGTTGGCGATATTGATGAGCGCCTTGCGCATCCAGGCGTCCTGGTCCTCGTAGTCGGCCAGCACGCGCTCCTTGGTCTGGATGTACTCCTCAATGTCGAGCAGGGCCATAAACCAGTCCTTGCCCTTAATGTCGTCGTGCAGGCGCTGCAGGCGCTCGGCATTACCGGTCGCCATAAAGGCCGGGTTGGTGATGAAGTCCACCAGCAGCTTAATGCCGGGCTTGCGGTAGAGCACACCGGCGTCATAGGTGCCGTTGGCATAGAGCTGCTCGACCTGTTTGGACGAGGCACCAAAGGTATAGATGTTCTCGTCGCCCACGAGCTCGGCAATCTCCACGTTGGCACCGTCGAGCGTGCACAGGGTTAGGGCGCCGTTGAGCATGAACTTCATGTTGGAGGTGCCGCTCGCTTCCTTGGAGGCCAGGCTGATCTGCTCGGAGATATCAGCGGCGGGGATCACGCGCTCGGCGGCGGTGACGTTGTAGTTCTCGATCATGACAACCTGCAGGTAGGGAGCCACGTCGGGGTCGTTTGCAATCCACTGCGACAGCGTCAAGATCAGATGGATGATGTCCTGCGCGATAGTGTAGGCAGGCGCCGCCTTGCCGCCAAAGATGATGGTGACGGGGTGCTTAGGTCTGTTGCCGTTCTTGATATCGAGGTACTTCCAGATGATGTAGAGCGCGAGCATCTGCTGGCGCTTGTACTCGTGGATGCGCTTGACCTGGACGTCGATGATGGCGTTGGAGGGAATGGTCACGCCCTGCTCGAGCGCCATGAACTGGCGCATGATGGCCTTGGCCTCGACCTTGGTGGCGGCCAGGCGCTCAAGAACGTCCTTGTCGTCGGCGAACTTGGCGAGTTTGCTCAGATCGCCGGTGCTGCGCCAGTCGGTGCCGATCACATCGTCGAGCAGGCTGGCGAGCGCGGGGTTGGCCCCATGGATCCAGCGGCGGAAGGTGATGCCGTTGGTCTTGTTGGAGAACTTCTCGGGATAGATCTCGTAGAACGGATGAAGCTCGGTGTCCTCCAGGATCTTGGTGTGGAGGGCGGCTACGCCGTTGATGGAGAAGCCAAAGTGGATGTCCATGTGGGCCATGTGGACGGTGTCGTGCTCGTCGATGATGGCGACGCGCGGGTCATCGTGCTCGGCCTTCGCGATCTCATCGAGCTTGACGATAATGTCGGCGATGACAGGGGAGACCTTCTGCAGGCTGGCGAGCGGCCACTTCTCGAGCGCCTCGGCAAGAATCGTGTGGTTAGTGTAGGCGACCATGGAGCGTACGATGGTCACGGCCTCGTCAAACTCGATGCCATGCTCGGTGGTGAGCAAGCGAATGAGCTCGGGGATGACCATGGTGGGGTGCGTGTCGTTAATTTGGACCACGGCGTAGTCGGCCAGATCGTGCAGGTTGCTGCCGCGCTCGATGGCCTCGTCGATCAGGAGCTGGGCGGCGTTGCTCACCATGAAGTATTCCTGGTAGATGCGAAGCAGGCGGCCCTGCTCGTCGGAATCGTCGGGGTAGAGGAACAAGGTGAGGTTCTTGACGATCTCGGTCTTGTCGAAGTCGATGGAACTGCCGGGGACCAGGCCGTCGTCGACGCTCGCCAGGTCGAACAGGCGCAGGCGGTTCTTGGTGGGCTGGCCGTAACCGGGCACATCGATGTTGACGAGCTTGGAGGTAACGGCAAAATCGCCGAATTCGACGGTGTAGGAGCGGTCATCGTCGACTAGGATGTCCTGCTCACCGAGCCACTCGTCGGGGACGGCCTTCTGCTGGTTGTCGACAAAGCGCTGACGGAACAGGCCGTAGTGATAGTTGAGGCCCACGCCATCGCCGGTCAAGCCCAGCGTGGCGATGGAATCCAGGAAGCACGCGGCCAGGCGGCCCAGGCCGCCGTTGCCGAGCGACGGCTCGACCTCGAACTCCTCGATCTTGTTGAGGTTGTGGCCTGCGGCGGTGAGCTGGTCCTTAACCTCGTCGTAGATGCCGAGGTCGATCATGTTGTTGATGAGCAGCTTGCCGATCAAAAATTCGGCGGAAATGTAATAGAGCTTTTTCTTGCCGTTGTTGAGCGGGCGGGCGGCGGAGCGCTCCTGCACGAGTTTGACCAGCAGCTTGTAAACGCGACGGTCGTCGAGCTGCTCGAGCGAGGTGCCAAAAGACTGCTCGGCGAGTTCCATGAGGTTAATTTGGGGCATGTTTTCTCCTGTGACGGGTTGTTTCATGTCTGCAATTCATAAGAAGCCCGCGCGAGGGGATTGGGGTGGCCTCGCGCGGGAAAAGCAAGCGCGTCCGCACGGTGGGGAGGGGTCGGGCGCGGTAGCTCCTATTGAGGAAGCTCGATTTCGGCTTCCGACGGGATGCGGAAGTAGGTCTCGGTCCAGTCGGTGAGTTTGTGCTCGAGCTCGCGGGTGATGGCGCCGTCGAGCATGCGCCAGGTCCAGTTGCCGCCCAGCGTGGCAGGGGTGTTGATGCGCGCCTCGTTGCCCAAGTTGAGCAGATCCTGCATGGTGTAGATGCACGTGTCGCTCACGCTGGCGGCGATGGTGCGATTGAGTGCATCTGCCATGGGTTCGCCGGCCTGCTGATGGGTGTACAGGGCTGCCTGCTCACGCTGACGCGGGGTGGCCGTTCCCTCAAACCAACCGCGCGCCGTCTCGTTGTCGTGGGTGCCCACATAGGCGACGGTGTTGGCGATGTAGTTATGCGGCAGGTAGTACGAGTTGGTGCCCTCAAAGGCAAACTGCAGGATCTTCATGCCGGGGAAGCCCGAGTTGTCGCGCATGTCGATGACGCCGGGGGTGAGGAAGCCCAGGTCCTCGGCGATGATGGGCAGCGTGCCGAGCTTTTTCTCGAGCGTCTTGAAGAACTTGAGGCCGGGACCCTGCGTCCACGAACCGTAGGACGAATCGGGCGAGGAGAACGGCACCTCCCAATAGGCCTCGAAGCCGCGGAAGTGATCCAGGCGGATGACGTCGTACATGTCGAGGGCGGCGCGAATGCGGCCCTCCCACCAGGAGAAGCCGTCGGACTCCATGGCGTCCCAGTCGTAGATGGGGTTGCCCCAGTACTGGCCGGTGGCCGAGAACTGGTCGGGCGGCGTGCCGGCGACGCTCACGGGATTGCCGGCGGCGTCGATCTTAAAGAGCTCAGGCGTCGCCCACATCTCGACGGAGTCACGCGAGACATAGATGGGCAGGTCGCCGATGATGAGAATGTCGCGCTCGTTGGCATAGGCCTTGAGGCGGCTCCACTGGCGATCGAAGAAGTACTGCGTCATCTGGTGGTAGAGCATACGCGCCGGATGGTCGGCGCAGACCTTGGCGGAAGCCTCACCGCGGGTGCGGAGCTCCGCGGGCCACTCCCAAAACGCCTTGAGACCGCACTCCTCTTTGACGGTCATAAACTCACAGTAGGGGATGAGCCAGTCCTCGTTGGCTTGGATAAAGTCATCGAAATCGGCCGGCTTGTCGGCAGCAAAGCGCTCGGCGGCGCGGTCGAGAATCTGACGGCGGCCGCCAAAGATGGCACCGTAGTCGACGTTACTGGGGTCAGAACCCAGGTACACGCCATCGATATCGCGCTGCTCTAGATACCCTGCCTCGATAAGCTCGGCAAAGTCGATAAAGTTGGGGTTGCCTGCGCGGGCCGAGAACGACTGATAGGGCGAATCGCCATAGCTGGTCGTCGTAAGGGGCAGAATCTGCCAGTAATGTTGTTTGCACGAGGCGAGAAAATCGACGAAGTCGTAGGCATTCCAGCCAAAGCCGCCGATTCCGTATGGTCCGGGCAGAGATGAGACGGGCATGAGGACGCCGCTTGCACGCTCCATGAATGCGCTCACCAACCTTCTTGTTGTGGGGTCGGCCTGCCGATGGGTGTGCAGTCCGCCTCCGATGTTCTGATTCGATACGCCTATTGTAAAACATGTTGTTTAAACATGTACAGGCAAGATAAATAAGTTGGTCGATTTTCGGCGAATGGTTACATGCCATGAAAAAGCCCCGACCTCACAACGTGAGATCGGGGCAAGAGCGGTATGTAGGTTTTTGCTACTCGGCGTCGGCGAAGCCGTTGGGGTTGTGGCTCTGCCAGTTCCAGCTATCGCGGCACATGTCCGCGATGTCGTATTGGGCCTTCCAGCCCATCATGCGCTCGGCCTTGGAGGCATCACACCAGTTGGCAGCGATGTCGCCGGCGCGGCGCTCGCGGATCACGTAGGGCAGCTCCTTGCCACAAGCCTTGGAGAAGGCGGCGACGACCTCGAGTACCGAGGTGCCGGTGCCGGTGCCCAAGTTAAAGATCTCGACGCCGGTCTTGCCGTTCATCCAATTAAGGGCGGCAACGTGACCAGAGGCCAGATCGCACACGTGGATGTAGTCGCGCACGCCGGTGCCGTCGGGGGTGGGGTAGTCGTTGCCAAAGACCTGAACGGCCTCGAGCTTGCCCACGGCAACCTGGGCGACATAGGGCACCAGGTTGTTGGGGATGCCCTTGGGGTCCTCGCCGATCAGGCCCGACGGATGAGCGCCAATGGGGTTGAAGTAACGGAGCAGCACGACGTCCCACTCGGGGTCGGCGGTGTGGACGTCCATAAGGATCTGCTCGATCATCCACTTGGTCCAACCATAGGGGTTGGTCGCGGGCTTCTTAGGATCCTCCTCGGTGACGGGCGGGTTGTCCGGGTCGCCGTAGACGGTCGAGGAGCTCGAGAAGATGATGGACTTGCAGCCATGGTTGCGCATGACGTCGATGAGCACCAGGGTGTTCTCGATGTTGTTGTGGTAGTACTCGACGGGCTTGCTCACCGACTCGCCGACGGCCTTAAAGCCGGCAAAGTGGATGACGCGGTCGATCTGATGGGTATCGAAGATCTTGTTCATCGCATCGCGGTCGAGCACGTTGGCCTCGTAGAAGGTGAGGTTCTTGGCGGCCTCGTCGCCCACGATGGTCTTGACGCGGTCGACGGCGACGGCGCTGGAGTTGGAGAGATCATCGACGATGACGACCTGGTAGCCACCCTCGAGCAGCTGAACGACGGTGTGCGAGCCGATAAAGCCGGCGCCACCGGTAACGAGGACACAGGTGTCTTTGGGGTCGAGTGCTTTGGACATGTAGTCTCCTATCGAATCAGGAACACTTCTTCAGGGGAGTATAGCGCAGGCAGGGACGCCCAAATCGTGCGCTGTAGGAAAAGCAGAGGATTGTGCTAACGTACTCATAGAAGAGCTTGCGTACGCATAACCTGATCTTTGGCATTTGCTTACGAGCCGCTGACCTTGTAGTTTCCTGCCGTTCGTGGAAATCGTTGGGACGCGCCATATGTACGCTAATATGTATGAGTTGAGCGACATATAAATAAGCATGTAACGGAGTACATATGTCACCAAACAGCGATTCTATCCTTTCCCAGGAGCTCTCGCGCCGCACTGCCCTCAAGGCCCTGTTCGGCGCCGCTTCTGCGGCAGTTCTTTTTGGCCTGCCCGCTCGCGCCCATGCGGCGGAGGCTTCCAAAGAAACCACCGATAAACTGAATGCCGTCCAGGCCCAGCTCGACGAGGTTCAGGCCCAGCTCGACAGCATCGCAAATGAGTATGCGGCGCTGGCCAACAAGAATGCCCAGACCCTCAACGACATCGAGAATGTCCAGGGCAAGATTGACGACACGCAGGCCCAGATCGATGAAAAGAAGGCCGAGCTCAAGAAGAAGCGCAACGACCTTTCCGATCGCGTGGCCGCCAGCTACAAGTCCGGCGGCACGAACATCCTGTCGCTGCTGCTGGCCTCTGGCTCGTTTGAGGAACTCGTCGCCAACGCGCATTACGTTGAGAAGATCAACAAGAGCGACCGCGACGCCATCGAGGACATTCAGACCATCCAGGAAGAGCTCGATGCGCAAAAGACCGAGCTCGAGTCGCAGAAGGCCGACTTAGAGAAGCTCAAGGACCAGCAGACTGCCCAGATGCAGGACATGCAGGCCAAGCAGCAAGAAGTCCAGACCGTGCTGAACGGTCTTTCCGACGACGTCAAGGAGCTCATGGCTCAGCGCGATTCCGAGATCCTCGCTGCTGCCCAGGCTGAGGAGGCCGCTAGGAAGGCTGCCGCTGCCGCGGCTGCCGCGAACAAGAACAATTCCTACTCGGGTGGTTCGAGCTCGGGTGGTGGATCGTACGCGCCCGGAACTCCGCAGCAGAATGCCGGCTCGGGCAAGCAGCAGGCTGTCGTCAACGCGTGCTACTCCACGCCTTCGCCGGGTCAGAACTGGTGCGCGGCGTGGGTCACCAATGTCTTCCGTAACGCCGGCGTTGGCTACTTTGGAGGCAATGCGTGCGACATGTTTAACGCCTGGTGCTATAGCTCCGACCGCTCGGCGCTGCAGGTGGGCATGATCGTGGCCGATTCCTCGCACAGCGGCACGGGTGCTCCGGGCCTTATCTACGGTCATGTGGGTATCTACGTTGGCGGCGGCATCGTTATGAGCAATGAGGGAGCCATTACGTCTAAGTCGCTCGATTCGTTTATTAGCTTCTATGGCACTGGCTCTGGCGTGCGTTGGGGCTGGCTTGGCGGTATTGCGCTGTCGTAGCTGCGGTTTGAAGTAAGTTGGTCCGGGACCGCGGGCGAGGCATAAGGTTGCCTGCTCTACAGTCCTGCGCAAGACGAAGGCCACATTAAGTGGCCTTCTTTGCGTGCGGAACTCGCGACCAACCTTATGCC
>DBGBCW010000033.1:0-6191 GCA_048478035.1 Collinsella aerofaciens
GGCATAAGGTTGCCTGCTCTACAGTCCTGCGCAAGACGAAGGCCACATTAAGTGGCCTTCTTTGCGTGCGGAACTCGCGACCAACCTTATGCCTCGCCCGCGGTCCCGGACCTTCCGGGTTCGGGGCGCGACACACCGGACTGGGTTATCTGAATAAATATGGCGAAGGCCCCTTTCGGGGCCTTCTTTGTTAAAGGAATTCGCCTACTCGGTGGACTTCGGGTTCTAGGTCTACGTTGAATTGGTCTTTGACGGTTGCCTGGATGTGGCGGATGAGTTCGTCGACATCGGCGGCGGTGGCGTGGTCGGCGTTGACGATGAAGCCGCAGTGCTTCTCGCTCACCTGCGCGCCGCCAACGGCGTGTCCTCGCAGGCCGGCATCCATGATGAGTTTGCCGGCAAAGTAACCCTCGGGGCGCTTGAAAGTGGAGCCGGCACTCGGCATGTCGAGCGGCTGCTTGTCCTCGCGGCGCTGGCGGTAGTCGTCCATGTCGGCCTTGATCATCGCGGCGTTGCCCGGGGCGAGATTGAAGGTGGCCGAAAGCACGATAAAGCCGTCATCGGCGATGCGGCTCTTTCGATAACCCAGGTTGAGCTCGTCGACATCGAACTCGATGATATTGCCGCTGCCGCGGGTGCCGTCGTCGAGCTGGCGAGCGGGTTTGTAGACGCGCACGGACTCCAGCACATCGGCCATGCAGGCACCGTAGGCACCGGCGTTCATGTAGCAGGCGCCGCCGACCGATCCGGGGATGCCCGAGATGAGCTCCATGCCGGTGAGACCGGCCTCGGCTGCCGCCGCGGCGACATCGGAAAGCAAGGCGCCGGCCGCCGCCGTGACGTGCGTGCCGTCGACCGTAATGTCGGAGAGGCCTTCGCCCAGCGCCACGACGACGCCACGGATGCCCTTGTCGCCGACGAGCAGGTCGGAGCCGTTGCCCACGATGGTAAGCGGCAGGTCGCAGCGATAGCAGGTATCGAGCGTGGCGACGAGGCCCTGCTCAGTATCGGGCGTGACAAAGACGTCGGCCGGGCCGCCGATCTTAAACGTGGTGTGCTCGCGCATGGGCTCGCTCATCAACACGTTGTCCTCGCCGGCAACGCCAGCAAGTGCGCACAGCAGGTCCTCGTTAAAAAAGTCGTTCTCGTGCATACGAATATCCGCCTTTTGGTGGTCGTTGTCATCAATCGATTGCAATATACCCCACCCGGACGGATTTGGTGCGCTGGCGGCGATAAAACAGCCGTCTACCGGATTGGTAAAGTGTTTATCACCGAGGTAGAGGGGTAGTCGCTATACTTTCAAGAGATTGCGCGTAAACCCGGAAGGAGCGAGATGGCCAACAAAGTCACCCTCAAGCAGATCGCCCAGGAGGTGGGGCTTTCCCCCTCGTCGGTCTCGCTTGTGCTCAATAATCGGCCCTGTCGCATCTCGGAAGAAAACCGCAAGCTCATCAAAGAGGTCGCGGCGCGCAACCACTATGTTCCCAACCAGATTGCGCGTAGCCTGGTCATGCGCGAGTCGCGCACCCTGGGCCTTATCGTCCCTAACATCGAGAGCCGCTTTTTTTCTTCGCTCGCCGGTAGCCTGGAAAAGCGCTGCCGCGAGGACGGCTATGCGCTCTTCATTACCAGCTCGGGTGGAAGTGCCGACGACGATCTGGAGCTGCTGCGCCAGCTGGTAACGCGCGGCGTTGATGGTGTCTTTCTGGTGGTGGGTGACGAGTTCTCCGACGACCGCGCCCTGCGCGAAGAAGTCAGCCATCTGCCTATCCCTGCCGTGATGGTCGACCGTGCCATTGAGGGGCTCGAGTGCGACAAAGTGATGTTCGACCACGAGATGGGTGGCTACATGGCCACTCGCTATCTGATCGAGCAGGGTCACCGTCGCATTGCCTGCTTGGTTAACGCGCGCCGTTCCAATACGGGGCGTAAGCGACTTGCCGGCTATGAGCGCGCGCTGCGCGAGGTTGGCCTGCCTATCGACGCACGTTTGGAGTTTGAGAGCGAGTACTACATTCCGAGTGCCTACGAGGCCTCGGAGGCGGTGCTCGCAACTGATGCCACCGCTGTGTTCGCAAGTTCGGATAACATCGCCCTCGGTCTGCTCAAGCGCTTGCACGAGATGGGGAAGAGCATCCCGGGCGATATCTCGGTGGTGAGCTATGACAACTCGGCGGCCGACGTTCTCTTTGAGCCGGCGCTGACCGCCATTGAGCAGGATCCTGGTGTCCTTGCGGAGCATGCTTTTGGCTGCATGTCCAAGCGTCTTGCCGGTAGGGGCGGCAGGCGTGCCGAAGAGGTCGTCCTGGAGCCGGCGCTTATCGTTAAGGGCAGCGTGCTCGAACTTACCGAATGTAGCTAAGCGTACTTGTTTGTTTGCATAGATTGCATGCGGAGTGTCCGCTATTTGCCGGCGGGGCCGGGGTGCCTGCCTTGTTTTGAGAAGTTCGCGGAACCCACTTCTCAAAACAAGGCAGGCACCCCGGCCCTCGTCCGTGAACTCTTCCGCTGGGCGAGCTATAGACGCCGCGCACCGATGCGGTAAAGCGGTGGCTTGAAATTGGTGCTATATTCGGCTTGAGTTGTTTAATGCTAGTACGGGAGGCTGATATGGGGCTGTTCAAGAAGAAAAACCCGCAGGATGCCTTTGATCCCGATGTGTTTACCATCACGGATACGATTTTGGACCCACCGCGGTTTACGTTTTTGCCGGCTATCTACCAGGATGCCACGCGCCGCAAGTGGGCCGTGCATCAGCGCGGCGGCGAGCCGAAGATTTTTGACTATGCGGATGTGCTGCAGTGCGAAGTGGCCGAGGCGGGCGATCCGGAGGCCGAAGAAGCGGTCTCTAAACAGGAATTTGCCCAGCGTATCCTGGCAAATCCTGCCAAGGCGGCGAAAATAAACGCTGCCAAGCGTAATATGTGTCTTGGTATGGGCGTTGTTGTGGCGGTTCAGACGGGAAAAGACGAGGTTTCCAAATTAGAGATTCCCGTTATGACCGACGAAGTCAAACGCGATTCAAGTCTATATAAGTCGTATCGGAATGTCGCCGAGAAGATCAAGGCAGAATTTGATGCCATGGGAGGGCTGGCCTAATTTTGGCGGCATACGTTTCTGAATGAGGAGTCTGTGCAATGGCAGGCGAATCTTATGCAATTCCCCCCAAAGATCATGCTGTTGAGGGAATTCTTTGGTATATCCAGCACCATCAGCTTGCCGGCGGCGATCGCCTGCCGGCCGAGCGCGTGCTGTGCGAAGAGATTGGCGTTTCGCGTACGGCGTTGCGTGCCGGTATCACGCGGCTTATCTCGTGTGGAACGCTCGAGAGCCGTCGCGGATCGGGCACGTATGTGTGTCCTCCCAAGCCGCTGAACATCTTCCAGGAAACGTATAACTTTTCCGATGCTGTGCGGACTGCCGGCCTGCACCCCTCTTCTCGTCTGGTTTCCACCGGGACCATCGAGGCGGATGAGGCGCTTGCCGACAAGCTTGGGGTGGCTGTAGGCGCTCCCTTGCTCCGCATGCAGCGCGTTCGACTTATTGAGGGCGAGCCGGCGTCAATCGAGACCGCTCACGTTAACCTGTCCCTGTGCCCATCGCTTCCCGAGCACGATTTTGAGTGTGAGAGCCTTTACGATGTCTTGCTCAAAGAAGGTGGCGTGCGCGTTGAGCATGGACGTGAGCATATCTCCATCTCGCGTTTGAACGTCGAAGAGGCCGAGCTGCTCCAGCAAGAAGAGGGAACGCCGGTGTTCTATGAGAGCTCGATCGTATTTGATAAGGACATGCGTTTTGTGGAGCATTGCAAATCGGTGATTTTGCCCACAAAGTTCCGCTTTGTCGATAACGGCGAAGAGAACGGCATGAGGAGCGTGGCAGGTGAACAATGGCTGAAACAGTAGATGCCACCCCGGTTTATATGCGCATTCGACGCTGCATCGAGGAACGTATCGAGCGCGGTGCATATCCCACGGGTTCCATGATTCCGTCCGAAAAAGACCTCGCCGAGGAATTTGGTACGACACGCTTGACCATCCGAAGCGCTGTCGATGAGCTGGTTCGGCGCGGGCAGATTCGCCGTGTTCGGGGAAAAGGTGCCTTTGTGGCGCAGAAAGTACCTGCTTTTTTTGAACGCACGGTCGGTTTCCGTGAATCGGTCCGTGCTTCGGACGGCGAGCCGTCCGTCCGTATTCTCGCGCGTTCCAAGCGTTATGCGGGGCCATATTACGCCGACCTGTTTGGCATCGCCGAGGACGACCTGCTCTATTCCGTTCGACGCCTGAACTGCATAAACGGTAGCCCCGTATCGATTGAGACGGCGCTGATTCCCTGCCTGCTGTTCCCAACCATCGAAGATATTGACGTGTCGGTCTTCAGTTTGTACGAGACCTATGAGATGCTGGGCCGAAAGCCAGTCATGGCACAGGAAAAGCTCGATATCGAGGCACTGGGCGCACGAGATGCCGGCCTCCTTGGACTGGAACAGGGCGATCTTGTTTTGCTTTTGGAATGCGTGAGCTATGACGCGAGCGGTCAGGCTATCGAGTATGTAAAGTCCTTCAATCGTGGCGATACGGGCGGCTACACCTATACGTACTAGCTGGTATTTTGTGAATAACGGCTGGGAAACTAACCAGTTTTGATCGTTGGGTCAGCTGTATATACAACCTTACATGGCTCAAAATTGACCGTTCGCCGAAGGGGATAAATTAATCGACAAAGAGGTATCAAAAAGCCGTAACCTGTAACTGTGATTGGTATCAAATACTAATGATTTATAACGAGGTGAGACGATGAAGATGCTCGATTACGTTCAGCTTGCCCATGTGCGTATGGGGGAGAACCTCGAGCGTTCGTCTGAGCTGGTAGCGCAGCTCGTTGATATTTTCCAGTCCGGTTCTTTTAACGCACTGCGCATCGTTGCTTCGGGTTCGTCGCGCCATGCCGCCGATTGCGCCCGCGATTACCTGCAAGATGCGCTGCAGATGCAGGTGTCCGTTGTAACGCCCGAGGCCTTCGTCGATTTTGAACACACCTATCCGCAGCATGCGCTCAACATTGCCGTCTCGCAGAGCGGCTATTCAACCAATACGATTGCGGCGCTCGATTACATGCGCGCACACGATATGGCTGCAGTTGCGCTCACGGCAAACGTCGAGGCACCCATCAAGGAACACGCTGACATCGTTCTTGACTACGGTGTGGGCGTCGAGTCGGTGGACTTTGTAACTCTGGGCGTCGAGGTTCTCGTTGAGTATCTGGTGCTCTTTGGTATTTACGGCGGTCAGGCGCGCGGAACGGTTGACGCCAAAGGCGTTGCCCAGCGTCTTGACGACCTGCGCGAGGCTATCCAGGCCAATGCCGTGATGTGCAAGACCGCCGAGGCATATGTCCAAGACCACATGCTCGAGCTTTCTGAGCACACGCCCGCTATGGTCGTCGGCAACGGCCCCAACTATGGTGTTGCCGAGGAGGCAGCGCTCAAGCTGAGCGAGACCATCAAGATTCCTGCCATGCATCACGAAGGCGAGGAGTTCGTCCACGGTCCCGAGATGCAGATCGTTCCGGGCTATCTGGTGTTTATTGTCGACGATCCGCAGGGGTCGGAGCGTCTTGCGAATATCGCCGATGCGCTATCGAACGTTACGACAAAAACGGTGCTGCTCACGGCCCATCCCAAGGGTGGGGCTCACGAGGCTGTGGTGCCTCAGGTGGCTCCGCTGCTCAGCGCAATTCCCAATCTCGTGTTCTTCCAGACGATTGCGGCAATAATCGCCGAGCGTCTGAAGTCATGGGACGTGCACCCGTATCTCGATGCCGGCTCCAAGCAAATGGAGGTCAAGGCAGAGGGCTACGAAGAGTCAGTCAATGCGCTTAAGGCCAAAGCGGCTGAGTGTTACGGAATGTAAGCGGGTTTTGATGCCCGTTGGCATGGGGGATGTGAAGACAACCCCAGAAAGGAGAGACAAATGAAGGAAACCGAGAAGATCGAGATCATGCATTTCGACCAGGAGGGCTATCTCGAGGACGGCAAGGCGCTCTACGAGACCGGCAAGAAGATGACCGCGCTCGCCGACAAGGTCGCCGACGAGGGCTACGACGCCGTGTTCCTGATGGGCGTCGGCGGCACCTGGGACGAGCTCATGCAGCTCGAGTACCTCATGAACAAGTTCGGCGACCGCGAC
>DBGBCW010000034.1:0-7467 GCA_048478035.1 Collinsella aerofaciens
CCTGCTCTACAGTCCTGCGCCAGACGGAAAGCACATTAAGTGCTTTCCTTTGCGTGCGGAACTCGCGATAAAGTTCATATGCGCCGCCCGGCTCCCGCGGCTCTCAGGGGCTCCCATCCCAAATGCGGAGCAAAGCTCCGCACACCATCTTTTTCTTTCAGCTAAAGCACGCCGGAAATTCGACGCAGCTGGCTAACCTTGCCGGACGTTGTCGACGCCAAACCAGCCCAGAAGCTATATCGATACAGAAAGGTCCCCGGACGGAGGGGCCGGATATAAGGTTTATCGCGAGTTCCGCACGCAAAGAAGGCCACTTAATGTGGCCTTCGTCTTGCGCAGGACTGTAGAGCAGGAAACCTTATATCCGGCCCCTCCGTCCGGGGACCGCGCCGTACCAGCTACAACGTCATGTTCGGATCGGCGTCGACATCGAACGGCGAGATTTCACCTCGGTCGAATTTACGGCGAGCGACCTCCGCGATCATGGCTGCGTTATCGGTACAGGCAGACAAGGGCGGCACCGTTACGCGAATCCCCTGACGCCCAAGCTTCTTGATCATCATCTCGCGCAGATGCGGGTTGGCCGAGACGCCGCCGCCGATGCAGTATTCCTTGCATCCGGTAGCGTGCAGTGCGTTTTTGGCCTTCTTGTACTGCACATCAAAGACAGCTGCCTCAAACGAAGCTGCCAGATCGGGCAGGTGAATCGTGCGCCCGGCTTTGGTCTCCTGCTCAATGTAGAGCGTCACAGCGGTTTTAAGGCCCGAAAGCGAGAAACGATAGTCTCCCCTGCTGTTGAGTGCACGGGGGAAATCGATCGCCTTGGGATTGCCCGTCTCGGCCAGCTTGGAGATGATGGGGCCACCGGGATAGCCCAGACCCAACGCCTTGGCTACCTTGTCGAAGGCCTCGCCCACAGCATCGTCGAGTGTCTCACCAAGTACCTCGTAGTCGCCCCATGCCTTCACGTGCACGAGCATGGTGTGCCCGCCCGAGACAAGCGTGAAGATGAACGGCGGCTTGAGGTCGGGCTGCGCCAGCAAGTTGGCAAACAGGTGCCCCTCCAGATGGTTGACGCATACGAGCGGCTTACCGGCGGCGTAGGCAAAGCCTTTGGCAAAGGCAACGCCCACCACGAGGGCGCCCACCAGGCCCGGACCCTGTGTCACGCCCACGGCGGCAAGCTCGCTGGGGGCAATGGCTCCACCCTCAAGACCAAGCGATACTGCGGCATCCTCGAGCGCCGCATCCACGACACTCACAATCACCTCAACGTGTTTGCGCGAGGCGATCTCGGGCACCACGCCGCCAAAGCGGGCATGAAAATCAATCTGTGTCGACACCTGGTTGGCCAGCATATTGCCATCCGCATCGATAATCGCCACGGCCGTCTCGTCGCAGGAACTCTCGATAGCGAGCACTAGGCGACGGCGCTCAATTTCAGCGCGCTCCTCAACGGTTCGCTCGGGCGCAGGCAGCGGCCATACACGCTGCTCAGCCGCCGTCGGCTCGGGCGAAGCATTGTCGGCCGGAAGCACGAGGGGCAGCGGAGCCGTCATGACGATGGCATCCTTGTCGGCACCATAGTAGCCGCGGCGACGGCCAGCCTCGGTAAAGCCCAGAGCGTTATAAAGCGCGATCGCTCCCTCGTTGCCGTCCTCGACCTCGAGCGAAGCCGTGGTGCAGCCGAGCATCTGGGCATCATAGCTCACATGCGACAGCAGCTTGCGGGCGATACCCTCACGGCGATGAGTCGGATCGACGGCAACGTCCATAATCTGCACGTCCCCGTCGACGACCATGCCGCCGGCAAGACCCAGCAACTGACCGTCGTCGTGCGCCACCCACCAGCTACGCGGAGCGGCAACGTCCTCGCCCAGCTCGGACAAGAACATGCCCGGCGTCCACGCCTCGTGTCCGGCGCCTTCAAAGCAGGCGGTCTCCAGTGCGCTCGCGCCCTCGGCATCCGCCGCGCCCATGGGGCGGAATTGCAGATGACGACCGGCGAGCTCATCGGCAACGCCCGTAATTTCGCTCTGCGCACTCTCGGCAAGACCAAGACGCTTGCGCTCGTTTTCCTCGGCATCCGAAAGGCGCGTGTAAATCGGCAGGACGCGAGCCGGATCGCCGTCACCCGCAGCGTGCGCGAGCAGCAAGCCCTCGCCCGAAGGCCACCACAGGTCGCGCTCCACGCAGCGGACGGTCTCGTCCTCACCCAGCAGCTTGCCATAGCGCACGAGACCGTCACCGGTCAGCTGAACCTGGTCCCAGTCCGCTGCTTGGCGCCACTCATCGAGCGCCACGGCGGCCTTGACCACGTGTTCGCGCTCAAATTGACGCTCGGGACCCTCATCGCCCAGCATATATAGTGCCGGATATACCTCACCGCGCATGGCATCGGCCAAGATACCAAGCTTGCCGCGCACGCCAGCCTTCCACGCCGTCCAAGCGCAAGCGTCGAGCGTCGACACGCCCAGCAGCGGAACATTGGCACCACGCGCGAGGCCCTTGGCAGTGGAGATGCCGATGCGCACACCCGTAAAGGACCCCGGGCCGCGGCCGACCACATAGCAACCAACATCGCTGCGATCCAGACCGGCTTGAGCCAGCACGCCATCAACGGTATTCACGAGCTCAACGTTGGCGTGACGGCGACACATGTGGTCGCCACTCACGAGCTTCGTCTCGCCCGTCTGCCCATCAATCCAGCTTGCCGCGCAGGCAAGCATGTCGGTCGAAGTATCGAGCGCCACCACCAGCGCGTTGTCGTTATGCAAGCTCATCTTGTACAGCCTTATCAATCAAATGGGAAAGCTCCATTGCGCGGTCACCGTGCGCCTCGAGCGTTATCGTTCGCACATCACTGTCGCCCTCATCACGCTTGAGCGTCACCGAAAGATACTCATCCGTCAGCTCGTCTTGGAATTGTTCGCCCCATTCCAGCAGGCAAGCACCCTCATAGCCCAGCACATCGAAAATGCCCGTATCCTCGAGCTCGTAGGCATGCTCCAGGCGGTATAGATCAAAGTGAAACAGCGGAATACGGCCTTGATCGTGAACGGCCATGAGCGCAAACGTAGGGCTCGTAACCATATGCCCATCGCCCAGCCCGCGCGAGACGCCCTTGGTAAAGTGAGTTTTGCCCGCCCCCAGGCCACCGGTCAGGATGAGCACATCGCCGTCCTCAAGGCACGGTGCAATTAGCTCGCCAAAGTACTCCGTATCGGCAGCGCAAGTCGTTTTGTAAGTACCTACCCCCAGGCGCTCCAGGGACATATATGCTCCTTATTATTCCGAGGCGTCCTCTGGTGCGGGATGTCGCTCCAGATAGTCGCCCAGCATCTTAAAGTCTTCCTCCAGCAGTTCCTGCCACGCCGGATTGCGTAGCGCTGCTGCCGGATGGAACGTGGGCATTACTACAAAATGCCCCATCTGGTGGAACCTGCCGCGCAGCTTAGTAATGCCAATCTCGGTCTTAAGCACAAAGTGCGTCGCGGGGTTGCCGAGCGTCACGATGATATCGGGCCAGATGCTTCGAATCTGCTCACGCAAAAACGGCGAGCAAGCCAGTACTTCCTCGGGGCGCGGATTGCGGTTTCCCGGCGGGCGGCACTTAAGCACATTGGCAATGTAGACGTCTTCGCGTTTAAGACCCGCCAGGGACAAAATGCCGTTGAGGTCTTCACCCGCCGCCCCCACAAAGGGTTCGCCCTGCAAATCCTCGTTGCGACCCGGCGCCTCACCGATAAACATGACGCGGGCGCGGGGGTTTCCCACGCCAAACACGATATTGTGACGCGACTGGTAGAGCTGGCAGAGATGACAATCGCCCAGAACGGCCTCGATTTCCTCGAGTGCGACCTCACGTGGCGCCTGATGGGTATGGCCGGGAATGTGCATGACGCCCATGGCGACTCCTACACGTAGACCTTGTCGAGGCGCATGCCAAAGCCGCAGGCGACCTCGTAGTTAATCGTGCCGCGCAGTCGGGCCATCTCGTCCATAGTGATCTCGGCATCGCCATCGCGGCCGACAATAATCATCTCGTCACCATATTCGGCCTCGGGAATCTCGTGTGCCGGGTTGGACTGAATGGCGACCATAAACTGATCCATGCAGATATTGCCAACCTGATGCACGCGCTCGCCGCGATACAGCACATCCATACGATTGGAAAGCGTACGCGATAGGCCGTCGGCATAACCAATCGGCAGCGTGCAGATCTGAACGCGCGTACGCGGTACGCGGTAGGTAAAACCGTAGCCCACGCCCTCACCCATCGCAGGGTGTGCCACGCGCGTCACGCGCGCATGGACGCTCATAACGGGATCAAGCTGCATCACGCGGCCACTCAGCTCGCACGGCTGCATGCCATACAAGCCAACGCCGGCGCGAATCATATCAAAATGCATCGAGGGGTCGAGCATCGAGGACGGCGTGTTGGCACAATGCACGATACCGCACTCAAAACCCGCATCCTTAATGGCCTGAACGGCCTCGGTAAAGCGCTGACACTGCAGCTTGTAGTCCCAACCCGAAGGCTCATCGGCCGTGGCAAAGTGCGTAAATACGCCGTCGCACTGAATACCGCGATGGAAATTAATACCGCGGACAAAGTCGAGCACCTGCGTGTAATGTACGCCAATGCGGTTCATGCCCGTCTCGATGGCGAGATGATACTTGCCCACCTTGCCCGCCGCGACGGCACATTCGCCATACGCAAGAGCAAAGTCAGACGTATAGACCGAGGGCATGATATCAAACTCGAGCAACGTCGGAATGGCCTCGATAGGCGGCTCGCTTAGGATGAGGATGGGCTTCGTAATCCCGCCCTGTCGGAGCTCAACGCCCTCGTTAACCGTCGCCACGGCAAACATGTCGGCACCAGCCGAATACATGATCTTGGCGCACTCAACAGCTCCATGACCATAAGCATCGGCCTTGACCACGCAACACAAGCGCTGACGTGGATTCAACAAGTTCTTATAGGCCCTCGTGTTGCGACGGAGCGCCCCGCGGTCGATCTCGACCCAGGACCAGCGCGTCAAATCGGCTTTATTCATGATTAGTCATCCGACCCTTCGTCCATGATTCCCAGATCTTCGAGCGCATCCTTTGCTGCCAGCTCCATGGCAGGACCAATCAAGTCGATAAGATCGGTCGCGATAACGCTCTTCTCACCATACTCCGTCGCCGCGGCAAAACCGGCGTAGCTGTGAAGTGCGACGGCGTACGAATACAGCAACTCCCAACGATCCATCTCGTCGCGCATGGTGGCAAGCGTGCCGGCCAAAATACCCGCGAGAACATCACCCGAACCGGCAGTTGCCAGAGAAGCCGGACCCGAAAGTGGCAGCAGCACACGCTCAACGCCACAGATAGCCGTCGTCGGCCCCTTGGCAATGACCACCAGATTGTCGGAGCCTGCAGCCCAGACAACCTTCTGCGCGGCTGCAATCGCGGTACCAAGGTCGTTCACCTCGTCACCGGCAACCAGACGCGAAAGCTCACGATAGTGCGGCGTCATAACCAACGGCTGCTCGCGACGATACATCTCGGGGTTACTATCAATACCGTCAATGGCAATCTTAGCAAGGCAGTTGAGTGCATCGGCATCCAAAATAAGCGGTACATCAAGCTCGAGCAAGCCCGAAACCACCTGCATAGCGCCGGCAGACGTCGTCATACCGGGACCGCACAGTACGCAGCTGTACTTCTTTGCAATCTCGCACACCGTCATGCGCGCAGCGGCGCCAAAGGAGCCGCGGGAATCAGACGGAATAGCAAAGACGGGAATCGAAGGAAGTGCCATGCGAATAAGATTAGCGCAGGCGTCAGGAGCCGCGACTGCCACGTAACCAGCACCCGCGCGAGCTGCAGACTTGGCCGCCATAATGGCAGCACCAGGATATTGCGCAGATCCGGCGACAATAAGCACAGAGCCACGGGAATACTTATCGATATTCGTAGGAAGTGGAGCAAAGAAATCAACTAAGTCACCGGGCTCGACAATCTCGGCGGCGTGGTCGACATCATCGATGACCTCGTCAAGACGGTCGTAAAGATTGCCGCAGATCAAATCGCCAGCATACTCAGGGCCATCAGCGCTATACAGACCAATCTTGGGCGCAATCATCGTCACCGTATGCTCGGCACGAATGCAGTCGTCATCAACAACGCCCGTCTCGGCATTCAGGCCCGAGGGGACATCAATGGATACGACACAATCGGCGCATTCATTGACCGTAGGAATCCAGATGGAGAACGGCGCACGCAAATTCCCATGGAAACCGGTACCAAAAATGGCATCGACAACAACATCGGCCTTATCGATCAAAACCTCGAGTTCGTCGCGCGAGGGGCCGACGCAAACGTGCACATCGCGGCCGGCAGTACGACGAGCAACATGACGTGCCAGAGCAGCAGGAATCTCATCCGGCTCAACCGGAGAAACGATATCGACGTCCACACCCTTATGGCTCAGAATATCGGCGGCAACCCAACCGTCGCCGCCATTATTACCAAAACCGACCAGAACGAGAACCCGATCGGGATTGAGCTTCAAGACCTCGTTGGCGGCAAACTCACCCGCTAGCTCCATAAGCTCGGCCTTCGAAGTCCCTTCGCGTTCGATGATATCCTCGAGACGAACGACTTCTTCGGTACTCAAAACCGGTTTCATCTATGCTCCTAGCGTATCTTGCGAAGCATCGCCCAGGTGCTCCGTCAATGCTGAATTCTGCAGCTGCTCAAGCTCATCTAAAACAGAGCGAGCCTCTTTAAATGTCTGCGCTACGCGTTTCTTGGTACTCACCTTTTCCTCTTTTGGCTTAGGCCGAGCATCTTCGGTAATCGCGATGGCATTCGCAACGGCTAAGTCTCCTGTAAGCGTAATGGAAAGAGCGACCTCAACAACACCCAGCTCTTGAGCGATCTCGAGAGCACGGCCCGAAAGCAGCGCCTTCGGTTTGCCGAGTTTATCACGCGTAACCGAAACATCCTTGCGACCAACGCCTTGACTAAAACCCGTGCCGAGAGCTTTAAGTACCGCCTCGCGCGAAGCAAAGCGGCTGGCATAGTGAGCAGCGGGACGCGATGATGCATCACAATACGCACGCTCTTCTTCGGTAAACACACGCCGAGCAAACGACGGCGTCTTTTCAAGAATTGATTTCATACGGGAAATCTCGACGATATCAACGCCGATACCAGCTTCAGCCATGTTCACCTCCATATCGCACAGACTAAGTTATTGTAGCCCGTTCACAGAAGATGCGACAAACGAGGGTTATAAAACACAGCTACTATGTGAGACAAAAGCCCGTAAACGCAAAAAGGGGGAGGCCGCGAGGCCTCCCCCTTCTCAGTTCAAGCGTACGGCTCGGTGCCGTCCACCGGTCAGCGGCGCCCTGGCCTCCCACGGGCTGACCCCGCAGTACTCTCGGCGCGATGGGGCTTAGCTTCCGG
>DBGBCW010000035.1:0-33822 GCA_048478035.1 Collinsella aerofaciens
TCTGCTAATATCTCCATAGCGGTCCCTGTCCTTTCCCAGAACCTGTGTTATGTAGCAATTCCAGATTCTAGGACAGGGGCCGCTTGCGTTTGGCGGTCAGCCGTCGGCGCGCTTACACCAACATTTCCGACGCGATCCAACTCGCTTCTATCGGCGAACGGTAGGTAGTAGCTAAAAAAGCCCCGTCCCAAATTAGCTACTTTGGGCAAAAAGAAAGCCGAGCAGGTGCGGAAAACCGCAACTGCCCGGCGATATGCGTGAGGATAGCTAACCCCGTCTCAAAATGAGCTACTAGAGGAGGTTGAGGGGGAGCTGGGGGGCGTCTCCCCAGAGTTTCTCGAGGCGGTAGAAGTCGCGGGCTTCGGGAGTGAAGACGTGGACGACAACCGAACCGTAGTCCATGAGCATCCAGGTCTTCTGCTCGCGACCCTCGATGGAGAACGGGTGCTCGCCGCAAGCCTCGGCGACCTTCTCCTCGATCTCGTCGACGATAGAATCGACCTGGCGGTTGTTGGTACCGGTGGCAAGCACAAAGTAGTCGCATACGTCGGAAAGCTCGGTCAGGTCGAGCACCTGAACGTCCTCGCCCTTCTTGTCGTAGGCGGCCTGCGCGGCGGCGCGGGCGACATCCTCGGCGGCGACACCGCTCGCGGACAGCGAGGCGGCAGTGCGGTCGGACGTGGCGGCGAAGCTCTTGTGCTCCACACCTTCAAGAATCTGCTCGTCGGTCATGGTCTCTTCGGCCATGGAATACCTCTTTCTAGACAGCCCGAGCTAGCGCAGCTGGGCGTAATGGTTGTAAATCGTAATAGCTGTGGGATAAAGATAGCGCCCGGACTGGATCACATAGACCAAACCCTGCGCAAAACAGGAGAAGAACAACTCAACGAGCGTCGACTCCCCCACCATCTTGCGCAGCGCATGCGCATAGTCGCCGTGGCGGTTGGGCTCGATGGCATCGGCCACAAAGACCACCATATCGAGCGGCGTCATGTCGCAGGCACCCACGGTGTGACGGTCGACAGCCTGGAAAACGGCCGGCGACAGCTCGGGAAAAAGCTGCGGAAGCTCATAGGCGGCAACAGGGCCATGCAAAAGCGGCGTCGCGGCGGAAGGAGAGCCGGCAATCTTAATGCCGTAATGCAGAGCGCGCGTGACCAGCTCGTCGTCGGAGAGCACTTTGTCCCAGTCATGGATCAGGCCGGCGGCAGCGGCATCAAAGCGGTCAACGCCGTAGACCTCGGCCAGATGAAGTGCGGTCTCGGCAACACCCAGCGAATGCACATAGCGCTTGCGCTTATCCTTCATGCGAACATCGAGCAGCTCTTGAATGCGCTTGAGCAGCGCGCGCTCATCGCCCTCAAACTGATCCTCTACCGACAACGTAGACCCCTATCACTCAAAATCTTCTTGGCCCAAATCGGCATATAGCCTGCGTTTGCGAATGTAGCCGAGCACGGACTCGCTCGTAAGATAGCGCACGCTCATACCGCGGGCAACTCGCTTACGAATGTTCGTCGAGCTGATCGCCAGCGCCGGAATCTGAATATAGCGCACGTCGAACGGCAGCCCCGACTCTTTGATTCGGGCACGCGCTGTATCGATATCAAAGCCCGGTCGTGTCGCCGCAATAAAGGTAGCAAGCTCAGCGATTCGTTCGGCATCATGCCAGGTCACGATATCGATAATCGCATCGGCGCCCGTAATAAAGTAGAGCTTTACCTGCGGCGGGTAAAAGTCGCGAAGGGCATGAAGCGTATCAGCCGTATAGGTTACGCCCGGGCGGTCGATCTCGAACCGGCTCGCCAAAAAGGCCGGGTTCGCGGCGGTGGCGAGGACCGTCATGGCATAACGGTCCTCGGCAGGCGTCACCGGCTTGTCAAGCTTAAAGGCAGGCGTGCCCGCCGGCATAAAGAGCACGGCATCCAAGTCGAGGGACTCACGCGCCTGCTCGGCGGTCACCAGGTGCCCGTAATGGATGGGATCAAAGGTGCCACCCATAATGCCGAGCCTAAACTCCTGCCCGTCCTCTAGAGGGAGCTCGGGCAGACCGATTCCACCGCGCAGCGACATGGCCTACTCGCCCTCCGAGGTCTCGGCATCGCCCGCGGCATCCGCCGCATCGACAACCTCGACGCCCTCATCCGCAGCATCGGCCACGTCAATGGCCTCGACGGCAACGTCCTCGCCAGCATCCTCGAGCTCCTCGTACTCCGAGAAGTCCTCGGCGCCCTCAAAGTCAAAGGCGCGCTGGCAAATGCGGACCTCGTCGCCCGCACGGCAACCGGCCTTCTCGAGCGCGTCGTCAACACCCATACGCGCAAACTTATGCTGCAGGTAAATGACGGCTTCCTCATTTTCCCAGTCGGTCTGGATGACCATGCGCTCGATGGCACGACCGACCACGCGGAAGGCACCGGGCTCTTCCTGGACAATGCGGAAACGCTTCTCACGCTGCAGGCGACGGCGCTCCCACTCATCGTCGCGCAGAACGACCGGCTCATCCGAGACCGCCAACTCGGCGCGCAGCTTAGCCACCTGCTCGCCCACGGCAAGCATCAACGTGTTGAGACCGGCACCCGTCACGGCGGACACGGCAAAGAACATATGGCCGTCGTCGAGCGCTGCACGCTTAAGGTCGACAATCTTGTCGGCCGTGCCCGGCGCGTCGCACTTGTTGGCAACGACGATCTGCGGACGCTCCGAGAGCTCGGCGCCATACTGCTCGAGCTCGCGGTTGATGATGTGGTAATCCTCGACCGGATCGCGATCCTCAAAACCACCCGTCATGTCGACGACATGCATGATCAGGGCCGTACGCTCAATGTGGCGCAGGAACTGGTGACCCAGACCTTTGCCCTCGCTCGCGCCCTCGATGAGACCGGGGACGTCGGCAACGACATAAGAATATTCGCCGGCACGCACCATGCCGAGGTTCGGCACGAGCGTGGTAAACGGGTAGTCAGCGATCTTGGGGCGGGCGGCACTCATGCGCGCAATGAGCGATGACTTACCCACCGAGGGAAAGCCCACAAGCGCGGCATCGGCCATAAGCTTCATCTCGAGCTCGATCCAGTGTTCCTCGGCAGGCTCGCCGAGCTGGGCAAAGGCCGGAGCGCGACGCACCGACGTCACAAAGTGTGTGTTGCCCAGACCGCCGGCACCGCCGGGCGCCACGACGACGCGCTCGCCGTCGTGCACCAGGTCGGCAATCTCGAACATCGGGGTCTGCGTCTCGGGATCGAGCTCGCGCACCACGGTACCCATAGGGACCTTGAGAATCAGGTCCTCGCCGCTCTTACCGTTACGACGGGCACCCTGCCCGTGCGTGCCGCGCTCGGCGCGGAAGTGATGCTTAAAGCGGTAATCGATCAGCGAAGACAGCTGAGCATCGGCCTGGATGACGACATTGCCGCCACGACCGCCGTCGCCGCCATCGGGGCCGCCCTTGGGGACAAATGCCTCGCGCCTAAACGACATGCATCCGGCTCCGCCGTCGCCGCCGCACACGTTAATGCGGCTGATATCGGTGAACTGTGACAACAGAATCGCCTCCTACAAAAAAGAGGGAGACCCTTGAATCCTAAAACTCAAGTGCCTCCCACATATGTGCTCTATGAAGGGTGAATTACGCGTTCGCGAGCGGGCGTACGCTGACCCTGTGCTTGATACCCTTGTGGAACTCAACGGTACCGTCGACCAGCGCGAACAGCGTGTCGTCCTTACCACGGCCAACGTTCTCACCCGGGTGGATGTGCGTGCCGTGCTGACGGACGAGAATCGTGCCCGTGGTTACCGTCTGGCCGGCATAGCGCTTCGTGCCAAGGCGCTGACCGCGGGAGTCACGGCCATTACGGGAGGAACCGAGTCCTTTTTTGTGTGCCATTGTGTATACCTACTCTTTCGTTACGAGTGTAATCTACTCGGCGACGGGAGCCTCGGCAACAGCCTCGGCCTCTGCCTTGACAGCCTTCTTGGCGCGGGACGTAGCCTGGACCTTCACGATCTTCAGCTTGGTGAGCTGCTGACGGTGACCCTTCAGACGACGATAGCGCTTACGCTTGTGGAACTTGAAGACCAGCTGCTTCTCGCCCTTGAACTGCTCAACGATCTGAGCGGTAACCTTGGCCTTGGCCAGCTTGTCGGGATCGGTGACGATCTTCTTACCATCGTTGAGGAAGATAACCGGCAGGGTGACCTTGTCGCCCTCATTGCCCTCGATCTTCTCGACGGTGATGACATCGTCGGTGGCGACCTTGTACTGCTTGCCGCCCGTGTTAACGATTGCGTACATGTTTACTTGCCCTTCATGCATCAGTTAGTGCAACAGCCGAATATAGTAGCAGGCGAAAATACCCCCGTCAACGAGTATGTGGAGCAAATCCACAAGTTCGCACAGGTATGGGGCTGACGAGTCGGCCCTCGTCGTCCTCGCATGCTTGATTCTGACGCTCGACATCGTAGGAGCAGATGGTCACGAGGTCTTGCATACCGGTGGAAACAATAGGTGCATCCACGCCCGGGGTCAAGCCCTGCAACAAAACATCAGCAGCAGAAAGCAAAATTTCCGGACGCATAGAGCCCTCGTTGTCGGCATGGGTGTCGAGCATGAGAACCAAATGGTCCGGGCGCTCCCCCGCCGTGAGCTCATAGCCAACGAGCGTGTGATCCAAATCCAAGCGCTTGCTCTTTTTGCCGCGCGCGTAGTCGATGCCATGATCCGCGCGCAGCGTGTCGATCGCACGACGCACCTCGTCGGCGCTTACGGGCGCCTCGGGATCCAGGTGTAAGTCGATGCGATACGACAGGCGCGTGAGCTGCGCCGTCAATGCCGGCGTGCGCACGTCGATGTACGCCGCCTCGATGGGCGCCAGATCGGCCGGAGACGCCGCAGCTAGGCGCTCAAACGCCTCGTCGAGCGCCACGAACTCGGTCATAAACAGGTCATACCACTCGCAGGTCGACGACGTACCAACCGGTAGCGCCGAAGAGAAGCCCACGCGCATGTGCGGAGAGAAGCCCTGCGTGACGGCATAGGGAAGTCCCGCACGGCGCACGATGCGCTCAATGGTATGGATCACTTCGAGATGGCCCAGGTACTTAAGGCGATCGCGCTTGCCATAGCGAACACGAAGTCTAAAGAGCGTGGGGTTGTCGGTCAGGCGCTCACTCATGCGCGATCACCCATCAATACATTCTTGGCGTGGAGCGTGGGGCAGATCCCGCAGCCGGTGCACGACGTACGGGTGCAGTCGGGAGTCGTGACGCCCTCGAGCGAGCGACGGTACTCGCGCTCGAGGAAACCGCGCGTGCAGCCGGGGCTCACATGCTCCCACGGCAGGCGCCAGTCCAACTCGTAGGGCAGGTGCACGAGCTCATTGAGGTCGATGCCGTTTTTGGCAGCAGCCTCCTTCCAGTTATCGAGCGAGAAATGCTCTACCCAGGCGTCAAAGCGAGAGCCCGAGCGCCAAGCATCGATGATGACGGGCGTCATGTCGCGACCGGCGCGGGACAGCGCGGCCTCGATGAGCGAAGTCTCGGCATCGTGGTAATGCACGCGGACGGCACGGTTGCGAACGCTCGTGATAAGCAGCTTCTGGCGACGCTTGACGTCGTCGTAGTCGAGCTGCGGGCACCACTGGAACGGCGTGGCGGCCTTGGGGATAAAGACCGAAACCGAGATGGACACCGAGATCGAGCCGCGACGAGCCTTGGGCACCACGGAACGACCGAGCTCCAGCACGTGATCGGCCAGATTGGCGATGGCCACGATGTCCTCGTCGCGCTCGCCGGGAAGGCCCATCATAAAGTAGAGCTTCATGCGGTTCCAGCCGGCCTCGAAGGCCGCCTTGGCCGCACGGTCCAGGTCCTCCTCGGTCACGTTCTTGTTAATGATGTCGCGCATGCGCTGGCTGCCGGCCTCGGGCGCGAACGTCAGTCCGCCCTTCTTTTCGCCGGCGACCGACTCGGCCATATCCACGCCAAACGAATCCAGGCGCTGCGACGGAATAGACACGCGAATACCCGTATCCTCCAGGCGACGGTTGAGCCTGCCGAGCACGTCGCGAATGCAGGAGTGGTCGGTCGTGGAGAGCGAGGTCAGCGACACCTCGTCATAGCCAGTCTTTTCCAGACCCTGAATCACCGACGAGACAATCTGGTCGGCCGAGCGCTCGCGCACCGGGCGATACGTCATGCCAGCCTGGCAAAAACGACAGCCGCGGGCGCAGCCGCGCAGGATCTCGATAGACAGGCGGTCGTGGACCAGCTGCGCATAGGGCACGCACGACTGCGACAGCGGATTCGTGGCGCCGAAATCCTCGACGACGCGCTTGTAGACCACGGTCGGCGCATCCTTGCCCTCACGCGGCACGGTGTAGCCATGCGGCGAGCAGGGCTCGTCGTGACGAACCTCATAGAGCGACGGCACGTAGTTGCCACCAATGGATGCAAGCTGCTCAACAATCTGCGCGCGCGGGACTCCTTCGTCACGCAGGCGGCGATGCAGCTGACAGGTCTCGAGCAGCGATTCCTCGCCCTCACCGATGAGGATGACATCGAAGAAGGCCGCGTACGGCTCGGGGTTGTACACCGAGGGGCCGCCGGCGATGATGATGGGGTCGTCTTCGCCTCGGTCGGCCGCTAACAGCGGAATGCCAGCGAGGTCGAGTGCCTCGAGGAAGTTCGTCACCGCCATCTCGTGCGGCACATGCAGACCGACGATATCAAACGAAGCGACCGGCGCTGCACCCTCGAGCGACAGCAGCGGAATACCCGCCTCGCGCATGGCGTCACCCATATCGGGCCACGGCACATAGCCACGCTCACAGGAGATGCCCTCGGCCTGGTTAAGGATGTTGTAGAGGATGGCGATGCCCTGGTTGGGCAGACCAACCTCGTACACATCCGGGTAGATCAGGCAGCAACGGTAGTCGGCATCGGCTTTGGAAAGCGTGCCCCACTCGTGATCGATATAGCGACTCGGCTTCTCGACCTTGGCGAGCAACGGCTCAATTAAATGAAAACAATCTTGGTATGCAACGCGCAACGGAAAACCCCTAAGCAGCGAGATCTGATGCGTCCTGATGGGACGCCATAGGACGGGTAGCGCCCGCGACCGTGGTCACCAGATCGCGAACGCGGGAGAACGTGGCAGTGACCACCTCGTTGGCAAGGCTGTAGTCGACATCGCGCTCGTAGAGCGAAACGAGCGCACGGCCCATGCCATAGGTGCCCGCGGCAGCAGTGAGCGCCTTGACGGCAAACCCAATATGCGGCGTCTGCTTGACGAGCGCGCGGGTGACCGCGCGGATCACAAGACCGCCGGCAAGCACGCCCGCGACCTCGTAGCCGCGCTCGGGCTTAATACCGCGTCCAAAGACGGCAGCGAGCTCAAAGAGCATGCCCACCTGCGCCAGCGCCATAACGGGATAATCGGCGCCCGGCAAAAACACCAGCGCACCGGTCGCCATATTGGTGAGCGCGCACGAGGTGATGATACGATTGGCCGCCGCGATGCGCATGAAGGCAAAGTTCGCCGCAAAAGCCGTTTCCTTGTCGGTGCGATCGAGAATCCAGCGGGCAAGCGTCTCGAGCAGATACGTCTTATCGGTTGCCGCTACCACGCCGAGCATGGGCGTGGACTCCTCGATAAACGGCACCTCCACAGCAGACTCGGCAAGCACGCACACGGGCGCGCCGGCGATCACGAGCTCCTGCACGGCACTCTCCAAGCGGTCGGAACCACACGAGAGCACCAGCACCACATCGGTATCGGTCTTTGGAGCAATTCGCTCCTCCCCCAGACGCTCGACGCGCACAATACCCGAGGTCGTCTGCGGCACAAAGGCGTCACGCACCGTCTCGGCAAGAAAGCGCGAGGCGGACGAATCCAGATAGACCGAGACGCGCACCGGCGTATCGGAATCCTTCTTAACGGACGCGCCCATCTTAAAAGCGCGGGTCAGCTTATCTACGGGAATTTTCATAGCAAACCCCTCCAGCGGTTACGCGGCGCCCGAACGATGCCGCCATATGGATTGTACGATACCCACCGTCAGCAGCTGAATCATCATCGAAGACGAACCGAAGCTAATAAACGGTAGCGGAATACCGGTAATCGGCATCATGCCGATGCACATGCCGATGTTTTCGAAGGTCTGGAACGCCCACATGCCGACGATACCTACGCATGATAAGCGTAGGAACAGAGACTCGCACTTAAAAGCAACGCGGATCGTCGAGAAGATGAGCAGTACGTACAAGCACAGCAGCAAAAAGGAGCCGCAAAAGCCAAAGGTCTCGGACAGAAAGGCGAAGACGAAGTCGGTGTGGAACTCAGGCAGAAAGCCGCCGGCCGACTGCGTCGCATGGCCCAAACCCTTACCAAAGAAGCCACCCGAGCCAACGGCGATAAGCGACTGCTGCAGGTTGTAGGCATCGTCCGAATCGGCATTATCGGGGTCGATAAAGACCGTCAGACGGTTCATCTGATACTGCTTGATAAGCACATCGTGGCCGAGCAACGAATCAAAGACCGAATCGAGCGCCAGGACGAGGGCCACCAGGCCCACGAGCAGGGCCAGGGTCGACAGCACCCATTCGCGGCGTGCACCACTCATACAAATGACGATGGCGCCCGAAACCAGCACGACAAGGCCCGAGCCCAGGTCGCCCATGGCGACGACGGCCAAAAACGGAATGGACAACATGCCGCAGAGCTTGACGTAGTCGCGAACGGTATCGATGCGACCGTTATACTGCGAGCCAAGCGTAGCAATAAAGAAGATGGTGATGAGCTTGGCAAGCTCAACCGGCTGGAATGTCAAGCCGATACCGGGAATCTTGATCCAGCCCGTCATGCCCAGACCGCCCGTATAGGACAGACCCGGAATCTTGGGCGAGAGGATCACGATCAGGTCGATGACGAGCAACGCCGTCGAGAAATTGGAAATACCGCGCAGGTCGGAGCGCCAGACCGGCACCGCCAGCACCGTGCCGATGCCAATTCCCAGCAGATGGCGTGAGAACGAAGCATCGGCCTTAAACTGCGAAGCCGACCAGATAATGATGGCACCGTAGGCGACGAGCGCCACTGTAGCCACGAGCACACCGATATGGACCTTTTGGCGAAACGTGCCGCGCGAGGCCGAAAGTTGCTTGTTGACGCGGTCCAGGCTGCTGCGAGAGCCGGTCTTGGTTGAACGGAACAGATCCGCCGGAGAAAAATCCATCGCAACCTCCTATCGAACCGAAGAATCGCCCGAGGCCGAAGAGGTATCGGGCTCGTCATAAATCACACCGAGCACGTCGCGCACGACATGCATCGCGGTATCTGAGCCGCCGCCGCCCTGCTCCAGGACAGTAGCGATGACATACTTGGGATTATCGGCCGGTGCATAGGCGCAGAACCAAGCGTATTCGTCCTCGCCGCTTTTCTCGCCCGTGCCCGACTTGCCGTATACCTGCGGCGTCAGGGTACCAAAGTGCGCCGCCAGGGACGTCGATGCCGTGTAAATCACGTCGTGCATGCCGTTGCGAACAAGAGCCAAATCCGAATCGCTGTTGATCTTGGCCTCCAGGCGCTTCTTCTTGCCCTTGCCGTTGTACTTGTAGGCATCGCCGTCGCCATCACGCGACACGGCTGACAAAAACACGTGAGGCACGTACTGTTTGCCGCCGTTGGCAAGACCCATATAGGCGCACGCCATCTGCAGGGGCGTCACTAGGATGTCGCCCTGGCCGATGGCAATGTTGGTCATATCGCCGGCATTCCACTTGCGGTCCTCGGCAGATGCGTCGGTAAAGTACGACTCTTTCCACTCGGCATCGGGAATACGGCCCGTGCCCTCACTCGGCAGGTCGATGCCGCAGGTCTTGCCCAGGCCCCAGCGACGAAAGACCTCCTGCAGGCCCTCGGGATGTTGCTCGTCATAAAAGAACGCCTTGCCCATGTCGTAGAACACGGGGTCGCAGGAATTGGCGATACCGGACTGCAGCGTCATGACACCATGTCCGGATTGAAGCCAGCAGCGCTTGCCCCAAGCCTTGCCCAGACCCGTCCAATAACCCGTGCAGTTGGTTGTCTGCGTTGAAGTGTAGGTTCCAAACTCAAGACCGGCCAGTGCCGAGAGCGGCTTGATGGTCGAGGCCGACATGTACTGTCCGCTAATGGCGCGGTTGAGCAGCGGGTGCGAACCCTTGTCATCATTGAGCTCGGTCCACACGTCATTTGAGACGCCGCCGATAAAGACGGACGGATCGAACTTGGGCTGGCTCGCCATGCCCAGGATCTCGCCATTGTTGGGATCGAGACACACCACAGCGCCGTTGCCGGCATTGCTGTAGCCAGTGGTCTTGGCAAGCTCGATAGCGCTCGCCAGCGCCGTCTCACAGGCCTGTTGGATCTTAAGGTCGAGCGTGAGCTTAATGTCGGAGCCGGCCTTCGCGGGCACGGCGCCGGCCTGACCGGTCACATTGCCCGAGGCATCGACCTTGACGGTCTGCTCGCCACGAATACCCTGCAGCAGGTTTTCGTAGTAGCTCTCAACGCCCGCCTGGCCCACGATATCGCCCGACTGGTACGTAATCTTGCCAGCAGAAGCATCATCATCGCCAGAGGTTTTCTTATTCTGGGCCTCGAGCTGCTCGGAGGTAATGGTGCCGGTATAGCCCAAGATATGGCATGCCGTCTCGCCGTATGGATACTGGCGCTCGGTACGCTCGGCAATCTTGACGCCCGGGAACTCGCCGGCGTGTTCCTTGATATAGGCAACCGTGGAGCGACGGACGTCCGTCGCGATGGTATGCAGGCTCTGAGCGCCCTCGGAATTGTCCTGAATGTTGCGTAGAACCGCGACGTAGGGCATGCCGAGCACATTCGCGAGGTGATGCACCAGCACGGTGTCATTGGCCAGGTCGCGATAGGCGACAACGGCAAGTGAGGGACGGTTTTGCACAAGTGCCACGCCATTGCGATCAAGGATTCGTCCGCGCACAGCCGGCGTAGTGACAGTACGGGTCTGGTTGCTCTTGGCCTGCTTGTCGTAGTAGTCCGACGAGACCATCTGCATACCCCACAGCTTGACGGCGAGCGCGGCGAACATCGCTCCCACGCCGGCGGTGAGGATGGAGAAGCGACCCTTGAAGGCGGTCGCGGCAGTATTACCCTCGCCCTCGGTGGCGCGCGGGGCCGTTCCATGCTGTGTATCGTAGGTAAAACGGGAATCGCCTCGACGCATGATGACCAGCGCGACCACGATGGCCACAACCAGCACGATACCGGCGATAATAACCGTCATCTGGGAAGACATCTACGGGCCTCCCCTATTTGAGCTTGCGGGTCTTGGGCTTAAAGCGCATACCCGTCTGGCGTCCGCCACGTGCGGAGAATCCATAGCCGGACTGCGGCACGACGCCGGACATCAAAAACGGAATGGCAACCAGACCCGTCAGGATCGAGGACGGCAGCGCATGGCCGAAGATCGCCACGACAAAGCTCGTCTCCAAACCCATAAACAGCAAGATGATGCTGTAGATCACATTAATGACGAGCGCAAAGGCGCCCACGGTGACGCCGCGCGCACTCGGGGTACCGCCCGTCTGACCGACGGCGCTGTGCACCAGGGCAAAAGAACCCACGGTCAGCAGGAGCGACATAACGCCCACCGGCACGGCAGCGGACAGGTCATAAAACAAGCCGCTGCAAAAACCGCACACGACGGCACGGGTCGGGTCGCCCGAGAACACGCTTAGGCACACCAGGATAATCATGAAGTTGACGCGACCTCCCGCAATGGAGATCTGCGGTGCCAGGCCTGCCTGCAGCAGCACACACACAATGGCGGCGATTACAAACGTGCGGGAGCTCATCCCCTGCTCGTGTAGATCCATGGACATGCCCCCTATTCGCTCGAGCCAGAATCGGTCGTCTCGGACGTGTCGGAACTGTCATCCGAGCTCTCGTCCTTCGTCTTGGTCGCAGCATCGCGCGACGTTCCCTGCGGCGTGCTGTTGGCCGTGCTCACGTCCTCATCCGAGGCCGACTGTTCGTCGGTCAGCGAGGTGATGACCAGCACTTCCTCGTTGTTCTCGGCCGTGGTCTGAGCGCGCACCACAATGGTGTAGTACACGTCGTTTGCCGATTTCTCAACCGACGAGACGGTGCCAAGCGGAAGGCCCTTGGGGAACACGCCACCGATGCCAGAGGTCACGATGATATCGCCAACCTTAACATCGGAGTCGACGCTCACGTACTCAAGACGCAGCGTGCCGTCAGCCTGACCCTGCAGCATACCCTGGGCGCGCGTGTCCTGCACCATGGCGGACACGCCCGAGTTCTCGTCGCCAATCAGGCGCACGATAGAGGTCTTGGCCGATACCTCGATAATCTGGCCGATAACACCGGCAGAACTCGTCACGGGCATGTTGATGGTAAGGCCGTCGGCAGAGCCCTTGTCGATGGTAACGGTCGAGGTCCAGGCATCGCCGGAGGCACCAACGATACGAGCTGCGGTCGATTTGAGGTTGTAGGTCGATTGCAGCCCGACCAGGCCCTCCAGGCGCTCGGCAGTCTTTTGAGCCTCAGAAAGCTCGGCGACCTTAGAGGTCAGCTCCTCATTTTGCTTCTTGAGCTCGTCGAGCGTGTCCTGCGACGCCGTTAGGTTAGAGAACACGTTGCCAATCGCATTGAAGGGAGCCGCCACAGCCGAGCCCACAAAGCGCACCGGAGAGGTAATCGTCGTTACGCCCGAACGCACGGCATGAATCGGCCCTGCCTCGCCCTCGCGGATGTAAAACGTGAGCAGCAACACCGAAATCAGGCTGAAAACAATCAACGGGCGCATACCCGTTGATTGTCGCTTGGTATTCAGATTTGTGGAGAAACCCGAAGATCGTGCCAAATGGAATCCACCTTTTGGAAATTAAGCATTGGTCTGGACGAAGCCGCCATCAAACGCATTGGCCTCGAGCACGCGGGCACAGCCGTTAACGACGTTATCGAGCGCCGTGGGGCTGACGTTGACCGAAACACCGGTCTCATCGCGCAGGCGCACGTCGAGACCGCGCAGCAGCGCGCCGCCACCAGTCAGCAAAATGCCGTAGTACATAAGGTCCGAGGCAAGATCGGGAGGCGTAGCGTCGAGTGCGTCCTTGACGGCCTTGGCCATCTCGTCGAGCGGCTTGTTGAGCGCGCGACGAATCTCCTCGCTCTCGATGCGCACGGTCTTGGGCAGACCGGTGATCACGTCGCGGCCGTTGACCTCGACGTCGAGCTCGTCCTTGAGCGGCACGGCGGAACCGACCTTGATCTTGATGTCCTCTGCCGTACGCTCGCCGATGGCAAGGTTGTAGGCATCGCGAACGTGCGTGAGGATGGCCTGATCGAACTCGTCGCCGGCAATACGGATGGACTGCGAGACGACGATGCCGCCCATAGCGATAACGGCAACCTCGGTGGTACCGCCACCGATGTCGATGACCATGGAGCCGGTGGGCTCCTCGACAGGCAGGTCGGCGCCGATAGCAGCAGCCATGGGCTCCTCGATCAGGTAGGCCTGGCGAGCGCCGGCCTGGATCGTAGCCTCAAAGACGGCACGCTTCTCGACCGACGTGACGCCGGAGGGAACGCAAACGACAACGCGCGGACGCGGGGTCCACGGATAGCGCTTCTCGGAAGCCTTGTCGATAAAGTAGCGAAGCATGGCCTCGGTAACATCGAAGTCGGCGATGACGCCGTCCTTCAGGGGACGAACGGCCACGATGTTGCCGGGCGTACGGCCGAGCATGCGCTTTGCCTCGATACCGACCGCCAGGATGCGCTCGTCGTTCTTGTCGATGGCGACAACAGAGGGCTCGCGAATGACAATGCCCTTGCCGCGCACGGAGACAAGCGTATTTGCGGTGCCGAGGTCGATGGCAAGATCGCCCGCATAGCTACCGAAGAACATATCCATCAAAGAAAACAACGCAACTCCTGATGTGTTGGATGATTGCTGGAAAACTACTAGCTCATGATACTAGCGCAAGCCCGGCACCTCACTTGCGGTGAAGCGCCGGGCAAAGCTAAATCCCATAAGGTCACTACTGGTTGTCAGCAGCCGAGAAATCCATATCGAGCGAGGAAACGGCCCAGCCGATATGATTGTCGGAGCGCACGAATTTGACGGTGTACTCCTGCTCGCCGCCCTTGGACAGCGATGCCTTCACCTTAGCGGTCGTCTCGGTCATGGACTGATCCATGCCCTCGACGGACACGGTGGCGCCCTGCGGAATCGAGGAGATGATCATCGACTTGGCGTCCTCGGACAGGCTCGAGGCCAGGCAAGACTCGGCCTTTGCGGTGTCACCGTCGCCGGCAGCCTGGAACAGATCGGTGATAACCGACTCCTGCGAGGGGAAGCCAAAGCCGCGCGTGTAGGCAAAGCCCAGACCGCCCGCAGCAATCAAAATGAGCAGAAGCAGCACGATGAAGACTTTGAGACCCGTGTGGCGATGGCGACGACGGACCTTGGCCTGCTTACGATCCTGACGGTCCTGCTGGACCATCTCGGACTCTGACAGTGTAAAGAAGCCGGTGTCCGAGGGATCGGGCATAAACTGACCGGTCGCGCCCGTAGGATCGAGCGGATCGACGGCAGGAGCGTCCATCGCAGGCGCCGGAGCCGTGGCCATAGCCGTCTGGGCAGACAGCGCGGCAAGCGAATCGTGCACGCGGGCAAGCTCATCGGCCTGCTCGGAGGTAAGCTGGTAGATGCCATCGGCAGTAGCGGCGTTAAAGGCGTCGAGTGCGTCGGAGGGACGGCCGGCGGCAGAAAGCGCCTGACCCATGCCGGCGTTGAGCGCGCGCGTGTCGTCACGGGGACCGGCAAAGTCGATAGCCGTACGGTAGGTCTCCACGGCATCCGCCGGACGGCCGAGCTTGATGAAGCAACGACCGAGCTCGCCGAGTGCGGCGGCAGGAGCCGGATTGGCGCCGTCGATGGCAGCCTGACGGAAGGCAGTACCTGCGTTGGCATAATCGCCCGACTGGAACAGCGCATTGCCCAGGCCCAGATAGGCCTTGAACGGCGTGGCATAGGAAGCATCCTGCGTAGCAGCAGAGAACGCCTGGGCGGCCGTCGTGTTGTCGCCCACGGCGGCGAGCGCCTTGCCGCGGTTGGTGAGCAGCGCGCCGCGCTTGCCGTAGGTGCCGTCGTTGAGGGCGGCAGCATAAGCCTCGGCGGCCTCGGCATACATGCCCAGGTGCATCAAGGCGTTGCCACGAAGGTGATCGGCCTCGCCCATAATCTCATCGGGAGTCTTTGCCGCCCCAAGCATCTGGGCTGCAGCGGAAAAATCACCCGCGCGGTAAGCGGCGCGGCCCTGTTGGATCAGCTGGCTATTCAAGGAAGTCCCCTTTACTCGTGAACGATCTCGACATGGACGATCTCGTCGCCGGCACGCAGCTGCGAAATCACATCGAGACCCTCGACCGTGGTACCAAAGACGGTGTAACCGGAATCGAGGTTATGCTGGGCGCCCAGGCAGAAGTAGAACTGCGAACCCGCGGAATCGGGGTCCATGGAGCGTGCCATGGCAAGGGCACCATCGACATGGCTGTTGCGCGGATTGGTGGCAAACTCGCCCTTGATGCAGTAGCCGGGGCCACCGGTACCGGGCATGCCGTCGGGGCCCTCAAGACCAGCGGCGACGTCGGCGCCGGACATATCGCGGGTATTGGGGTCGCCGCCCTGAATGACAAAGCCGGGCACATAGCGATGGAACTTAAGGCCATCATAGAAACCCATCGTGGAAAGCTCGCAGAAGTTCGCGACATGAATGGGAGCGCCCTCGCCGTCAAACTTGACCTTGATGGTACCCTTCGACGTCTCGATAACGGCGCACTCGTCGCCGGCAAGCTGATACTCAGGCGTGTAGAGCTCTTTCTTAAAACCAAACATGTGGTTCCTTCCTCGTGCGTTTAAAGCATATTTGTACGAATTGTAGCAATAAGCATGCGCTTACATCAATTGCGCACGTAGGTTATGCCGACTATGGCGAACTAATTTTAGGAACGCTGCTGCGGCTTCCAGGAACCCACATTGGCGTCGTACTGGTTCAGCGCGCTGTTGCCACTCTGCGCGATGGGCGCCAGGATCTCGCTTTGGTGGGAACTCATCGACTCGCCATCGGGAATGGCCAGCGAGATGTCCCAGCTCTGGCAAATCACGTCGACGCGCTCATACATCCACTCGGCAAGCTGCTTTAAGTGGGCGATGTCGTCCGCATAGACCGTATCGTCCTGATACTTAAGGTTGTTGAGCTCATCTTGCGTCTTTTTAATCTGGTCGCGCAGGGCATAGGCACTCTGCGACAGCTCCTGACGGGTGGACAGCGGCGTTCGGAGATAACCGTTGTTAAAGGAATCGATGACCTCGCCGATCTGGTCCTCGTCACCGTAGGACACGATGGCCTGATACAGACCGTCGAGCCTGGTATAGAGCTGATCATCGGTGAGCACGGTTTCTTCCTGGACCACCTCGGCAGAATCGTCTTGCTTGGTATCGTCCTCAGTCGCCTCGCCCTTTTGGCGCGTAGGGAAGGTCGTCTGCGCGGCCTGGCCAAACTGGTCATAGAAGCCGGGCATAACGCCCATGGGATCGGCCGTCACGAACCAATAGGCACCGCCGCAAACGACGGCAAGAACCGCGATGACGACGAGCGGCTTGGGGATATGACGCTTGTGCTTGTGATAGGCGTCCTCGTCGGGGTGCACCTTGCGCTTGGGTTTTCGAGGATCGTCGTGCAGGGAAACCGGCGTGGGAATATCGACCTTGGGAATACCGAAATCCTTATCGAAAGCCGGCAGCACGCAGGTCTCGTTAGGATCGGCGGCGTCCGAAAGCACCGCAGCGGCAGAGGCCGGCGCATGAGGCACCTCGGTATCGATCTGCTCTTGCGTTAGGCGCGGAAAGCCCGCCGTGCGGCCCGCTGCCAAGTCGGATGCGGCCGCGTCCTCGGAGAGGATACCCGGAGCGGGGCGTCCGCATTTGGGGCACGTACGATCATGCGGAGAAAGACGGGCACCGCAACCCTCACAGAACACGAACTCGGTGTGCTCGGGACCATCGCCCGGACCCACATAGGCGTTGCAGTAGGGGCAGAACGAGGCGCCGTCCTCGATAGTCTTAAGGCAATGCGGGCAGATCACGGCATCCTCTTTTCGAAGCAATTCAAACAATCGAGGTTAGAGCATAACATCGCCACGGCCCCACAGGAACAAGGCACCAATTCAACATCGCCAGGGCGCGTAGCTACTTCTTCTTTTTGCTTGGCATCGAGACTTTGATGCCTTGGGCGGACTTCGTCACGCGGGAGCGCTTGGCTCCGGCACTCCTCTTTTTCTTGGGCTGGGCCTGGGCCACGCCCTCGAGTGCACGGACCTCGGCCTCGCGAGCGGTGCGATCTTCGCGGCGCTGCGCCATGTCGGCGGCGACGCGCTTGGCAAAACGCTCGGCCGTCGAACCCGTCGAGCTCACCTTGCCGCCACCGCGACCCAGGTGGACGCGCACATCACGGCCAAAACCAGTTGCGGCATGACGACGACGCGGCTTGAGCGAATCCATCATCGTGGCGAGCTTAAAGAACACCGAGCAGGTAAAGACCACGATAACAGCCGAGATAACCATCTGGCCCATCGACAGGTTGGCAATAGACAGCAGCTCCGGGAATCCGATAACGCCCACCAGGATGCCGGCGACTACAAACACAAAGAGCACCACACGTAAGGGCGTGAGAGGCTGCGAGATGCGCCAGATTAGGCTGTCGCTCGCCGCGCACGACGTAAGCAGGCACATCGTAGACAGCGTGAGCTGGCTAAAGCCAAACACGCGCGCCACAAAGATATTGAGCGCCGCAGCCATAATGACCGCCAGCGACGCCGGCAGTGCACGCTTGAGCACGTTGGTCAAGAATGACCCCTTCACGCGGGCATTATTGGGCTCCAGACCAAGCACAAAGCCCGGCGCGCCGATGCAGAAGAAGTTGATGAGTGTCATCTGAATCGGCTCGAAGGGATACGGCGGAAACGCGATGCACAGCGCCGCCAAGCCCATCGAGAACAGCGTCTTGGTCAGAAACAACGCCGCAGAGCGCTGCAAGTTGTTAATGGAACGACGGCCCTCGGCCACCACGGCGGGCATCGAGGCAAAATCGTTGTCTACCAGCACGATTTCGGCCACGTTGCGCGCGGCATCGGAACCGGCGGCCATGGCCACGGAGCAGTCTGCCTCCTTGAGCGCCAGCACGTCGTTGACGCCGTCGCCCGTCATGGCAACGGTATGGTCGCGACGCTTGAGCGCCTGCACGAGCTCGCGCTTCTGTTGCGGGGTCACGCGACCAAAGACGTGATAGCGGTCCACTGCCGCATCGAGCTTGGACGGCGTATCGAGTGTCGTGGCGTCGACGTAGGCATCGGCCCCCGGAACGCCCACCACGCGCGCGATCGATGACACCGTGCGCGGGTCGTCGCCGCTGATCACGTTGAGGGTCACGCCCTGCTCGTTAAAGTAGCCGATGGTCTCGGCAGCCGAGGTACGGATCTCGTCGCGAATAGTCACAAAGCCCACGGGCTCGGCCTCGCCAACCATATCGCCGTCGGGCGTAAAGCCGTCCACGCGTGCCACAACAAGTACGCGGCAGGTGTCGGCGAGCTCGGCCACACGGTTCTCGACCTGAGCAAAGGCGCGCTCCGAAAGCACAAATTGCGCTGCGCCCATCACATAGGAGCCCTGCGCAAACGAGGCGCCGCTCCACTTTTTGGACGATGAGAACGGAATGACCGCCAGCGGCTCGGACACCTCGACCGGGCGGTCGGCGTAATAGTTGAGCAGCGCCTGACAGGTCTCGTTGGCGTCTGCCGAGGTGGCACGTGCCACATTGGCGAGCGCAAAATCGAGGACCGTGGTCTCGACGGGGACAGACGCCTCGCTCTCCCCCGCGCCCGTGCCAGCGCCCTCGATCGGCAACGGATAGGTGCCCTCGACCTCCATGCGACCCGACGTGATGGTGCCCGTCTTGTCCAAGCACAGCACGTCGACGCGCGCGAGCGTCTCGATGCAGTAGAGCTGCTGCGCGAGTACCTTGCGGCGCGCCAGGCGCACCGTGGCGATGGCAAGCACCGACGAGGTCAGCAGCACCAGGCCCTGCGGAATCATGCCCAAAAGAGCGCCCACCGTGGAAAGCAGCGCCGACGAAGGCACGCGACCGGCAAGCAGCTCGGAAAAGCACCAGGAAAGCGCGCTATCGCCCGGGGTTCCCGCGGCATCCCAAAGCTCGCTCACGCTCGAGGAAAAGAGCGCCAGACCAAGCGGAATCATGATAATGCTCGCGAAGCGCACGATGGCGTTGAGCGCGTTCATGATCTCGGAATTGACCTTTTTGACGTACTTGGCCTCGTTGTTGATCTTTGCCACGTAGTTATCGGCGCCAACATGGATCACACGGGCGCGCAGCAGGCCCGAGTCGATAAAGCTGCCGCTCATGAGCTCGGAGCCGGGCTGTTTTTTGATGAGATCGCTCTCGCCCGTCAACAGGCTCTCGTTAACGAGTGCCTCACCCGACACCACCACGGCATCAGCGGGAATCTGGTCGCCGCGTCCCAGGCGGATGATGTCGTCGAGCACGATCTGGTCCAGGTCGAGCTCCACCTCGGCACCGTCGCGCACCGCGATGGCCTTCTTAGAGGTCAACAGCGTAAGTTTGTCGACCATCTTCTTGGAGCGCATGGACTGGATGACGCCGATGGCGGTATTGAGGAACACCACGAACAGGAACGTCAGGTTCTTAAACGAACCGGTCAGCAACACCAAAATCGCCAAGACAGCGTTGATCAAGTTAAACAGTGTGCAGAGGTTCTCGATGATGAGCTCGCGGACCGATTTAGTCTTGAGCTCCATGTTGCGGTTGATCTTACCGGCGGCGATGCGCTCCTCGACCTCGGCGGTCGAAAGCCCGCGCTCGATATCCGTTGCTGCCATACCACGTCCCACCACGTCGCGTCGGTATAAGAAAACTGCCCGGACCATGCGAGGTTCGGACGGTCTTACGTTCGATGGTGCCCCATGTTGGATTCGAACCAACGGCCTTCTGCTCCGGAGGCAGACGCTCTAATCCCCTGAGCTAATAGGGCGAACGGTTGGCATTATACCCAAGTGCGCCACGGGCTAACAAAAGAATAGAAAAAGCTTTGCAATTACGTGGGAGACACGGCGCAACGGCACACTTTAGAACGCAAAAGTGAAACAATTAGTATAAACTCACATGCACCATATATGCACGGCCCGCGATGCGGGCCGTTTTTGCAAAAGTTATCCATCGAGGTGAGAGGCACACCATGATTGCAATTTTAAAGCAGAGCGCCAGCGACGAGGCCGTCGGCCATATCGTCAGCTGGATTGAGAAGAAGGGTCTCAAGACCGACGTCTCGCGCGGCGAGAACGAGACCATCATCGGCCTGGTGGGCGATACGACCAAGATTGACCCGTTCCTGCTCGAGTCCATGGATGTCGTCGAGCGCGTGCAGCGCGTTTCCGAGCCTTTTAAGCGTGCCAACCGCAAATTCCACCCCGAGGACTCCGTCATCGACTGCGGTCACGGCGTCAAGATTGGCGGCGACCAGTTCCAGGTCATCGCCGGCCCCTGCTCCGTCGAGGGCGAGAACCTCATTCGCATCGCACGCCGCGTAAAGGCCGCCGGCGCCACGATGCTGCGCGGTGGCGCCTACAAGCCCCGCACCTCCCCTTACGCCTACCAGGGCATGGGCCCCGCCGGCCTGGACCTGCTATGCGAGGCATCCGCCGAGCTCGACATGCCGATCGTCACCGAGATCATGGACCCGCGCGACGTGCAGGTCTTCTTGGATAAGAAGATCGACGTCATGCAGATCGGCGCCCGCAACGCGCAGAACTTCCCCCTGCTCAAAGAGGTCGGCAAGACCAAGACCCCGATCCTGCTCAAGCGCGGCATGTCCGGCACCGTCGACGAGCTGCTCATGGCTGCCGAGTACATCATGAGCGAGGGCAACGACAACGTCATCCTGTGCGAGCGCGGCATTCGCACCTTCGAGACCCGCACCCGCAACACCTTCGACCTCAATGCCGTGCCGGTGCTGCACCATCTGTCGCACCTGCCCGTCGTCGCCGACCCCAGCCACGCCACCGGCTACACCCGCTATGTCGAGCCCATGGCGCTCGCCGCGACTGCCTGCGGCGCCAACGGTCTGGAGATCGAGGTCCACGACGACCCGAGCCACGCTTGGTCCGACGGCGCCCAGGCCCTCACTCCCGACCAGTTCGACGACACCATGCGCCGCATCCGCGCCATCCGCGAGGTCGTCTGCCAAGAGACCGTTCAGGAGTAGCCCATGGGTACGGTGAGAAACGCACGCGTCAACCAGGGCGGCCCCAAGTGTGCCGGTATCGTGGGCCTGGGCCTCATCGGCGGCAGCTTTGCCCGCGGCTATGCGCAGGTGGGCGTCCGCGTGCTGGCCTGGGACCCCGATGACGATGTCATGACGGCCGCCAGCATGGGCACTGTCGCCGGAGAGCTCAACGACAGGACACTCGGCGAATGCGACATCATCGTCCTGGCTTGCTACCCCGAGGCCTGCATCGAGTGGCTCGAGGCGCATGCCCAGGCACTCGCCGACGCCACCGATACCGAGGCCATCATGGGCCCCGTGGTGATCGACACGGTGGGCGTCAAAGGCATCGTGTGCGAGCGCGCCTTTGAGCTTGCCCGCGAGCACGGCTTTTATTTTGTGGGCGCGCACCCCATGGCGGGCACGCAGTACTCGGGCTATGCGCACTCCCGCGCCGACCTGTTCCAGGGCGCGCCGCTCGTGCTCGTGCCGCCCGCGGTGGACGACGCACTTAAGCTGGAACTTCTGGGCCAGGTGCGCGAGATGGTGCGCCCCTTGGGCTTTGGCAAGTTCAGCGTGACCAGCGCCGCCGAACACGACCGCGTCATCGCCTTCACGAGCCAGCTTGCGCACGTGGTATCCAACGCCTACGTCAAGAGCCCCACCGCCCAGGTCCACCACGGCTTTTCGGCCGGAAGCTACCGCGATCTCACCCGCGTGGCGCACCTCAATCCTCAGATGTGGTCCGAGCTTATGATCGACGACGCCGATGCGCTCGCCTTCGAGATCGACCACCTGATCGACTCGCTCGGCGCCTACAGCCGCGCCCTTAAGGACCGCGACCAGCGCTATCTGGAGAATCTCCTTGCCGAGGGCGACCGCATTAAGCGCGCGCTCGACGACGAGGCCTCCCACTAGACCACCTATCACGCCAGGTCGAAAGGACCATAGCTTATGGCGATTACCATCGATATCGACACCGCACGCCCCTACCAGGTGCATGTTGGCACGTTTTTGCTGGAGCAGGCGGGACCGCTCGTGCGCGCCACTGCCGGCGGCACCAAGGCCGTCATCGTGACGGACACCAACGTGGGCCCGCTCTACCAGATGCCCGTTAAGCAGAGCTTGGAGGCGTCAGGCTACGAGGTGAGCATCTGCACCTTCGAGGCCGGCGAGGCCCATAAGCGCGCAGAAACCTATGTTGCCATTTTGGAGTTTGTGGCCGAGCACGAGCTTTCGCGCTCCGACGTGATAGTGGCACTCGGCGGCGGCGTCGTGGGCGACGTGGCGGGCTTTGTGGCCGCCACCTACATGCGCGGCTGCAAGTTTGTGCAGATCCCCACGAGTCTGCTCGCCATGGTGGATTCGTCGGTGGGCGGCAAGACCGCCATCGACCTGGCTGCCGGCAAGAACCTGGCCGGCGCCTTTTGGCAGCCGAGCGTGGTTATCGCCGACGTGGGGTGCCTGGCCACCCTCACGCCCGAGCAGTTCGCCGACGGCTGCGGCGAGGTCGTCAAGCACGCCGTGATCGCCGACCCGGAGCTTTTCGCCGAGCTGGAGAAGACCCCACTCACGCTGGAGCTGCTCAACCGCGATGTGGCGCGCGTAGCGCTCATCATCGCCCGCAATATCGACATCAAGCGCGCCGTGGTCGTTGCCGACGAGCGCGAGATCAACCAGCGCAAGCTCCTCAACTTTGGACACAGCGCCGGACACGCCGTCGAGGCCTGCGAGCACTTTGAGCTCGGACACGGCAACTGTGTGTCGATCGGCATGGGCATCATCACGCGCGCCGCGGCTCTGCACGGCATTTGCGATGCTGCACTGCCCGGTCGTATCGAGGAGCTCTGCGCCCGCCATGGCCTCAAGACCCGCTGCGACCTAGATGCCGATGCCGTTTTTGCCGAGGCGCTCCACGACAAGAAGCGCGCGGGCGACACCATCGACCTGGTGATTCCGCACGGCATCGGCCGCTGCAGCATCGACCGCACGCCGCTTTCCACTTTCCACGAACTCATTGCCGAGGGCCTCGGCCAGAAGGGAGACGCATTCGCATGCTAGCCCGCATCACCCCGTCCCCGCTTAAGGGCACCGTTCCCGCCATCGCGTCCAAGTCGATGGCGCATCGCCTCATCATCTGCGCTGCGCTTGCCAACGGCGAGACGCACGTTACCTGCAACACCACCTGCGCCGACATCGAGGCTACGGTGCGTTGCCTTACGGCACTGGGCGCTCGCATCGAGACCGTCGAGGATGGCTTCCAGGTCCATCCCACTATGAAGAGTGTTGAGTTTGGCCTGCTCAAGGCCCTTGCCGGCGGCACGCTCGACTGCGGCGAAAGCGGCTCCACGCTCCGCTTTATGTTGCCCGTCGCCTGCGCGCTGGGTGCGGATGCCACCTTCGTGGGCCAGGGCCGCCTTGGCGCCCGCCCGCTGTCCCCGCTCTCGGACGAGATTATCGCCGCCGGCTGCGACCTACAGGGTCTGGGCGGTTTTCCGCTCAAGACGAGCGGCCGCATGCGCCCGGGCACCTTTGTGCTGCCGGGCAACGTGAGCTCGCAGTACATCTCGGGCCTGCTGCTGGCAGCCCCGTTGCTCGCCCAGCCCTCCTGTGTGCAGGTGACCGGCCTCATTGAGAGCCGCCCCTACATCAACCTGACGATCCAGGCCATGAAGGCCTTTGGCGTCGAGGTCAACGTCGAGCGCATTCCCGCCAAGGACGGTCAGCCCGAGGTCACGAACTTCCGTGTGAGCAGCGGCTCGTACCGCACGCCCGGCAGCGTGGCCGTCGAGGGCGACTGGTCCAACGCCGCCTTTTGGCTGTGCGCCGGCGCCATCGGCACCGACCCCATCACCGTCGAGGGCGTGTCGCTGAGCTCCGCACAGGGCGACCGCAACGTGCTCGCCGCGCTTTCGCGCTTTGGTGCCCGCATCGTGCGCTCCACCAACGCCGCCACCGTGCAGTCCGACAAGCTCGCCGGCTTTGAGATGAGCGCCCACGACATTCCGGACCTGGTGCCCGTCATCTCGGCCGTGGCATCGCTGGCTCAGGGCCGCACGTTCATCCGTGACTGCGCACGCCTGCGCATCAAGGAATCTGACCGTCTGGTCACCACCACCCGCGAGCTCACCGCGCTGGGAGCGCAGGTGCGCATCGCCGGTGACGACCTCATCATCAAGGGTGTCGATGCCTTCACCGGAGGCGAGGTCGATTCGCACAACGACCACCGCATCGCCATGATGGCCGCCATCGCCGCGAGCCGCGCCACCGGCGAGGTCGTGATCCACGGCGCCGAGGCCGTCAACAAGTCCTATCCCGATTTCTTCGACCACTACCGCCTACTGGGCGGCAAGGTCACGCTCGAGGAGGAATAGCATGTCCTCGACCTTTGGCAACGTCTTGCACTTAAGCATCTTCGGCCAGTCGCACTCTCCCGCTATCGGCTGCTCGCTCGATGGCATCCCGGCGGGCATCGCCGTGGACCAGGAGAAGCTGCAGGCCTTCCTCGACCGTCGCGCCCCCGGTCGCGACGAGACCGCGACCAAACGCCGCGAGGCCGACGCCGCCCACATCATCGCCGGTGTTGTCGATGGACATACCACCGGCGCGCCCATCGCCGCGATTATCGAGAACACCAACACGCGCTCCAATGATTACTCCGAGCTGCGCCGCAAGCCCCGTCCCGGACATGCGGACTTCCCTGCGCGCGTGAAGTATCACAACATGCACGATGTCGCTGGTGGCGGGCATTTTTCCGGCCGCCTAACGGCCCCCTTATGCATCGCCGGCGGCATTGCGCTGCAGGCACTTGAGGCCCGCGGCATTCAGGTCATGGCGCACGTCGCGCAGATCGGCGGCATCTCCGACCTGCCTATGGACGATATGGTCTATCGCGAGGCCGACCGCAAGGCAATCCTTACGAACGATCTGCCGTGCATTGACGCCACCGCAGCCGGTCGCATGCGCGAGGAGATCCTAGCCGCGCGCGACGAACTCGACAGCATCGGCGGCATCGTGGAGTGCGGCATCTACGGGCTTCCCGCGGGCATCGGCGACCCCATGTTCGACGGCATCGAGAACCGCATCGCGCAAATCGCGTTTGGCATTCCCGCCGTAAAGGGCGTGGAGTTTGGCATGGGCTTTGCCGTGGCCGCCATGCGCGGCAGCGAAAACAACGATCCGTATCGCATCGATGCAGAGTCGGGCGAGATCGAGGTTGAATCCAACAACGCCGGCGGCATCCTGGGCGGTATTTCGACCGGCGCGCCCGTCATGTGGCGGATGGCCGTAAAGCCGACGCCCTCAATTGGCCGCGAGCAGCAGACCGTAGACATGGACGCCATGGAAAATGCCGAACTCTCGGTGCACGGCCGTCACGATCCCTGTATCGTCCCCCGAGCTGTCCCCGTAGCTGAAGCAGCAGCTGCCCTCGCGATTTGGGACGCCCTCCTTGAGGACGCAGGCCAGCTTTAGTCCACCCACCCCAAGGGTAGTTAATTTGGGACGGGGCTATTTTAGCTACCCCCATATGCCAGTTGATATTTGCCCTGGCACCCATCGATTCGTCGACAGTCAAAGGGTAGCTAAAAAAGCCCCGTCCCAAATTAACTACCCCAGGCAACCATTCACGAAAGGGGCCTCCATGGACCTTGCTGACATCCGCCAGGCCATCGATGGCATCGACACCACGCTCCTCAACAGCTTTGTCGAGCGTATGGACATTGCCACCGAGGTCGCCAAGTCAAAAATCGAGATGGGCAAGGCCGTCTTCGACCCCGCCCGTGAGCGCTCCAAGCTCAACAATCTCGCCAGCCGCGCGCCCGAGCGCTACGAGGCGCAGACCATCACCCTGTTCCGCCTCCTCATGAGCATGAGCAAGGCCGAGCAGCAGCGCTACATCAACGAGCTCAAGGGCATCACCGTCTCGCAAAAGGCACACGCCACGGCTGCAGCCTCCGACACGCCCTTCCCTCAAACCGCCACCGTCGCTTGCCAGGGCGTTGAGGGCGCTTACAGTCAAATCGCCGCGTGCAAGCTCTTCGACGTGCCCGATATCGCGTTCTTCGAGACCTTTGAGGGCGTCATGCGAGCCGTGCGCGACGGGTTCTGCGAGTTTGGCGTGTTGCCCATCGAAAACTCCACCGCCGGCTCGGTCAACGCGGTCTACGACCTGCTCGCTCAGTTCGACTTCCACATCGTGCGCTCGCTGCGTCTCAAGATCGACCACAACCTGCTCGTCAAGCCCGGCACCAAGCTGCAGGACGTGCGCGAGGTCTACAGCCACGGCCAGGCCATCGCCCAGTGCGCCAGTTTTATCGAGGCGCACGACCTGCACGCCACCAAGTACCCCAACACAGCCATGTCGGCCGAGATGGTTGCCAACTCCGAGCGCACCGACGTCGCCGCCATCGCCTCACGAAGCTGCGCAGCGCTCTACGGCCTGGAGGTGTTGGAACCCAACATCCAAGACTCGGACAACAACTACACGCGCTTTGTCGTCATCAGCCGCGAGCCGCGCGTCTACCCCGGCGCCAACCGCACCTCGCTCATGATCACCACGGCCAACGAACCGGGCGCCCTCTACCGCGTGCTCGAGCGCTTCTACGCACTCAACATCAACCTCATTAAGCTCGAAAGCCGCCCCATCCCCGGCCACGACTTTGAGTTTATGTTCTACTTTGACCTGGACTGCCCCTTTGGCAGCAAGGCCCTCGACGACCTGCTCGATTCCATCGACGACGTGTGCGAAAGCTTCACCTACTTTGGCAGTTACACGGAGGTGCTCTAGATGACCGATGCCGCCGCAACCCGCCCCTACGGCGTGCTGGGCCGTGTGCTGGGCCACAGCTACACCCCGACCATCTACAAGGAGCTCGCGGGGCTGGAGTACGTGCGCTTTGAGCGCGAGCCCGAGGACCTCGAGGCCTTTATGACAGGCGACGAGTGGGAGGGCACCAACGTGACTATCCCTTACAAGCGCGCCGTCATGGAGTACCTGGACGAGCTGAGTCCACTCGCCAAGCGCATGGGAAACGTCAACACCATCACGCGCCTGCCCAACGGTCGCCTGCGCGGCGACAACACCGACTACTTTGGTTTTCATTGCCTGGTCGAGGAGCTGGGCGTAGAGGTTGCCGGCAAGAAGGTCCTCGTACTTGGCGCCACCGGCGGCGCCGGCACCACGGCAAGTATGGTGCTGGGAGACCTGGGCGCCATCGTTGTGCCCGTGGGTCGCACGAGCGAGGTCAACTACGGCAACATCGCGCAGCAGTCCGACGCCGCCTTACTCGTCAACTGCACGCCTGCCGGTATGTTCCCCCACTGCCCCGACGCGCCTTGCACGCTCGAAGGGCTCGATGCACTCGAAGGCGTCATCGACATTGTCTACAACCCCGCTCGCACGGGACTCATGCTCGAGGCCGAGCGCAGCGGTATCCCCTGCATCGGCGGTCTGCTGATGCTCGTGGCCCAAGCGGCACAGGCTGTTGAGCGCTACACCGGCCAGGTCACCCCGCGCAAGCGCATCCTGGATGTAACGGAGCGCTTGTCACGCCGCGAACAGAACATCGCGCTGATCGGCATGCCGGGCTCGGGCAAGACCCGCGTGGGTGAGCAGATTGCCCTGCTCACGGGTCGCGAGCACATCGACCTGGACCGCGCCCTCGAGGAACGCCTCGACATGCCCTGCGCCGACTTTATCGTCGAGCGCGGCGAGGCGGCCTTCCGCGAGCAGGAGACGGCGGCGCTGTCCGACATCTCCAAGCGCAGCGGCCTGGTGCTCTCCACCGGCGGCGGCGTGGTCACGCGTGACGAGAACTATCCGCTGTTGCACCAGAACAGCCAAATCGTGATGCTCAACCGCAAGCTCGATGAACTCGCCCACAAGGGCCGCCCCATCACCGCCCGCGACGGCATCGCCAAGCTGGCCGAGCAGCGTATGCCGCGCTACCGCGCCTGGGCCGACTACATCATCGACTCACGCGACTGCGCCGCCAACACCGCCCATGCCCTCCTCGACACCCTCCCACCCGCTCTCTAACCAAAACCACCACAAAGGGGACAGGCACCTTTGTGGTGGTTTTTCAACCGCAAAGGAAGCAACCATGAAAGCACTCGTCATTAACGGCCCCAACCTCAACATGCTCGGCATTCGCGAGCCAGGCATCTATGGCAGCGACAACTACGACCGCTTAGTGCAGATCTGCCAGGAAGCGGGCACTGCACAGGGCTTCGACGAGGTCGAGGTCTTCCAGTCCAACCACGAGGGCAACATCGTCGACAAGATTCAGGAGGCCTACGGCAAGGTCGACGGCATCGTCATCAACCCGGCCGCCTACACGCATACGAGCGTGGCCATCCTGGACGCGCTCAAAGCCGTCGCAATCCCGGCTGTGGAGGTCCACATCAGCGCTGTCGAGACCCGCGAGGACTTCCGCCAGGTGAGCTACGCCCGCCTGGCCTGCTTCGCCACCATCACCGGTGAGGGCCTGCAGGGCTACGCACATGCGCTAGAGCTGTTGAGGGAACGACTCGAAAAGTAGTCTCGCGCGCAAATCCATCAACCCCGATTCGCACGCCAGTAATGCCAGTGCCGCCAGCAGCAACCTCGCTACTGGCGGCACTTTATTACTGGCATATAATCGTTGCAGCCACACAACGTCTGGAGACTCGCATGCTAAGCATCCATCTGGGAGATTACCCCGGTTCCATCTACGATACCGAGACCTACTTTAGGAACTCATACTTGGACTCATGGTTCGAAGACCCTATGGCCGCACAGATCATTAAAAGCGTGGACGGATCAGAGCTCATCGGCCCCCACAACATCGTAAGCAAGCAGCTGGGCTCGATCACCCCACTCGAACTGTCCGGCGGCGTTAAGACGCTGCTGCTGGTGCGCAATCTACCAAACATGGTGTTCAATGCATCCACTTGCGGAGATAACTGCGCCCGCTGGCTGCTCAAAATTGGCAAAGAGCAGGATGTGCTGGTGACCCTTTACCACATCATGAAATTTCCCTGGAAGCGTTTTGAGATTCGCATCAATAACGACGGCCGCATCGTCAGGAACATGCAGGAGTTCGTCGGTGCCACCAATGATTTTCTGGATGTTGATGAGTAATGAAAGGATCACACACCGTTGTCGTGGAGCGCGCAAAGGTCAAATACACGCTCACGTTCAAACGCAACATCTCCTTCATCCGCGGCAACAGCGGCACGGGCAAAACGACGCTCATCTCGATGATTCGCGACTACAACGACCGAGGACCGGAAAGCGGCGTTGCACTCAGCTGCGACGTGCCCTGCGAAACGCTTTCCGGCAGACGCTGGGAGCGCGAGCTATCGATCATCGAAGATTCAATCGTCTTTCTAGATGAGGGTAACGAGCTTATCTACTCAAAGGACTTCGCCAAAGCCGTAAACGGCTCGTCCAACTATTTTGTTCTGATATCTCGTCGCGATGCCAACGAGCTCCCCTACAGCGTTGATGAGATCCTGAAGTTAGTCAACACGACGAGTAAAACAATCAATGGCCGCAAGAGCGACAGGCGCTTCTACTCGGTGACCAAGCCGCTATATGACCACACGGCAAGCATGCTGTATCAGGATCTAAATGTTGGATTCGAGGTACCCGACGCCGTAGTTGTCGAGGATAGCAAATCTGGCTATCAATTCTACGACGCTCTTTGCAACCGGCTCGGAATCCCCTGCTATACCGCCACCGGCGTAGCAAATCTAAAGCGGACAATTCACGAATGCCCCGAGCAAAACGTTCTTGCCATTGGAGACGGCGCAGCGTTTGGTCCCTACATCGAAAAGGTGCTCGGACAGCGCGTTTACAAGAACGTTCGCTTGTTCCTCCCGGAATCATTCGAGTGGACACTTCTGCAATCTGGCCTCATTCCCAGTAACGACATTCCAAAAATCCTCAAGGATCCTTCGAGCTATATCGAAAGCCGCGACTACCTAAGCTGGGAACGATTCTTCACCGACGTATTGATCAAGTACTCGGCAGACACTCGCTACGCCTACAGAAAGGCAAAGCTCAATGAGCAGTACCTGAGGCCGCAGGCGATGAATGCAGTTGCAAACGTCTTGCCCGAGTGCCTGAAGGCAGACTAGACAGACTAGATATAGTGGGGAGGGCCAAGTTGGTCCTCCCCGTTTTTGTTACGCCTTCTTGATCACGTACACCAACCCTATGTCGCACCCGCAGCGCACAATCGACGCAAAGAGCCATGGTACTGGCAGCGTTAAAAGCAACGGCATCGTCTGCCAAGGGATAAACCAGTCAACCGCATGAAAGGCAAAGACGGCAAGGCTTGCCTGTCCGCAGAACGCTCGCACCACCGCTTCGGCCTAAACGTATACCCGGCAAGAATAAAGAACACCGGCATGTGAAAAAGCCCAGACCACCAAGCGGTCTGGGCTTAATAAACGATGGTGCTCCATGGCGGATTCGAACCGTCGACCTTGGGATTAGAAGTCCCCTGCTCTATCCAACTGAGCTAATGGAGCAAATAACCGCACGCCCAAGCAAGCGCAAGCCTGTTAGGCACAAGTAATTATAACCTAGTTGAACTGCTCGCGATACGCCTTGCAGACCTCATCAACCGGGCCGTCCATGCGAAGGTCACCCTTCTCGATCCAAACGGCACGCTGGCAGATGCGCTCAACCTGCTCCATGGAGTGCGAAACGAACAGAACCGTCACGTCGCCGCTCTGGATAAAGTGCTGGATGCGGGCCTCGCACTTCTGCTGGAAGAACACATCACCGACGGATAACGTCTCGTCAACGATCAGAATATCGGGCTCGGTAATCGTCGCGATTGCAAAGGCGATACGCGCCACCATGCCCGAGGAGAAGTTCTTAAGCGGCATATCGACAAAGTTCTGAAGCTCAGCGAACTCAATAATGCCGTCAAAGTTGGCGTCGATGAACTCCTTGGTATAGCCGAGCAGGGCGCCGTTCAGATAGATGTTCTCGCGGGCGGTCAGCTCGGGGTCAAAGCCGGCACCAAGCTCAATCAGCGGCGCAATGTTACCGTGCACCTTAACGCTGCCCTCGCTAGGCTCAAGCACACCGGCGATAATCTTGAGCATCGTAGACTTACCGGAACCATTGGTGCCAACCAGACCCACGACCTCGCCACGATGAATATCAAACGAGATATGCTTGAGCGCCCTAAACTCCTCAAAGAACAACTCGTGCTTGGCAAGCTTGATGAAGTACTCTTTGAGGTTGGTCAGCGACTCGGACGCCATGTTAAAGATCATGGTGACGTCGTCGACCTCGACAGCCAGAGGCTGCTCGCTGTAATCAACAACAGATTCAGTCATCACAGCACTCCTTAGATGTAGAGGATGAACTTGCGCTCGGACTTATGGAACACGGTATAGCCAATAACAAGCGCAAGAACCGCCCAAGCAACGCACATACCAAACGTCATAAGCGAGGGCGTAGTCTGGAACAGGAAGATATCGCGCATAAACTGCAGGTAGTTATACATGGGGTTCGCATAGACCAGAATGCGCACGAGATGCGGCATTTGCGCAACGAAGTCGGTCGTCCAGAAAATAGGCGTAATGTAAGTCCACGCCGTAATGACGACGCTCCATAGATGCATGACATCGCGGAAGAAGACCGTGAGGGCGGAGAGCATCATGCCCAGGCCCATGCAGAAGCACATAAGCAGCAGTAGGCAGACCGGCAGCAGAATCAGGTGCCAAGAAGGCATAACGTGGAACCACAGCATAACGATGGCAACGGCGACCAGTGAGAAGGCAAAGTTAACCAGCGAGAAGAGCACCTTCTGTACTGGGAAGACCCAACGGTGCACCTTAACCTTCTTGAGCAGCGGGGCAGCACCCACGATCGACGTCAGGGCCTGGTTCGTAGACTCGGACATGACGGCAAAGGTGACGTTACCCACGATCAAGTACAGCGGGTACATCTCGGGCGTAATTGAGCCATTGCGGCCCTGGGCGAAAATCGTCGAGAACACGATGGCCATGACGATCATCATCAGCAGCGGGTTGAGCACCGACCATGCGACGCCCAGAACGCTACGGCGATACTTGATCTTAAAATCCTTGGTAACCAGCTGACGAAGGATAAACGCGTCCTTCTCAAATTCGTTCTTAGCAAACGTCGCAGGCAGACTGCGAGTTTCTTGTTGCTTTGTCTGATCCGACACGGATGCAACTCCTTTACTCGTAATCGTTGACAAACGAACAGTATAGACCCGACGGCCATGCAAACGATTCGCGCAACAAAACTGGAGAACTAACCCACATCTTAGGATGCCAAGCCCAAACGGCTATACTTTCAAGGATTGAACGTATAAGGAGCATTGAGTGAATTCTGAATCCATCGCCGTCATCATCCCTTGCTACAACGAAGCGCTCACCATTGGTAAGGTCATCGACGACTTTCACCGCGAGCTTCCGCAGGCGACGGTCTATGTCTATGACAACAACTCGTCGGACGATACCTCACGCATCGCCACCAAGCACGGCGCCACGGTCCGCTTTGAGCCCCGTCAGGGAAAGGGCAACGTATGCCGCCAGATGTTTCGCGACATCGACGCTGATTGCTACCTGATGGTCGACGGCGACGACACCTATCCCGCCGAGGCGGCCAAGGCCCTCTGCGAGCCCATCCTTAACGGTACGGCCGACATGACCGTAGGCGATCGCCTTTCAAACGGCACCTACGCCGAGGAAAACAAGCGCGCCTTCCACGGCTTTGGCAACAATCTGGTCCGCGCCATGATCAAGTGGATCTATGGCTACAGCTTCGATGACGTCATGACCGGCTACCGCGCCATGAGCCGCCCGTTCGTTAAAACCTTCCCAGTGCTTTCCGAGGGCTTTCAGATCGAAATCGAGCTCTCGATCCACGCCGTCGACCACCGCTGGCGCATCAAAGATGTGCCCATCGAGTACCGCGACCGTCCCGAGGGTTCCGAGTCCAAACTCAACACAGTGAGCGACGGCATTAAAGTCGTTGCGATGATCGGCACGCTGTTCAAGGACTACCGCCCGCTGAAGTTCTTCAGCCTCGTTGCGCTTCTGTTCGCGGTATTCGGCCTCGCCCTGGGCATGCCCATCGTTGTCGAATATTTCCAGACCGGCCTCGTCCCGCGCTTCCCCACCGCTATGCTCGCCGCCTCGTTTATGTTCCTGTGCGGCCTGAGCCTTGCGACCGGCTTCATCCTAGATTCTGTAGCAAAGGTCGAAAAAAAGCAGTGGGAGGTCAACGTGTACAGCAAATACGCCGATCGCGTCGAAAATGTTGGTGTAAGGGTGACACCCTAGCGCCCGTTTAACGAAAAACGGCCTTCGTCCTAGAATCTGAAATCACCACAACAACAGGTTCTAGGAAAGGACGAAGACCGCTATGGGAATCTTATCAGACC
>DBGBCW010000036.1:0-7502 GCA_048478035.1 Collinsella aerofaciens
TCTGCTAATATCTCCATAGCGGTCCCTGTCCTTTCCCAGAACCTGTGTTATGTAGCAATTCCAGATTCTAGGACAGGGGCCGCTTGCGTTTGGCGGTCAGCCGTCGGCGCGCTTACACCAACATTTCCGACGCGATCCAACCGGAGAAATCGACCCTACTAAAAGGAGGCCGTATATGAAGACTGTATATCCCTTTTGCCTCCATATACACAAGAAGCGCCCCTCGGGGCGCTTCTGAGAGGCTCCCCCCTAGGATGGACCCCAGGGGGAGCCTATGGACCTCAAAGGCCGCTGCGAACCGTTCGCAGTCGGGCCGTCGAAGGCCTCGTTACTTAAGCTCAGGCCAGAAATCCTTGTTGGCCTCGATCATGTCGTCGAGAACCTCCTTGGCGACCGTCATGGACGGCACGGTCTTGTTGAGCGTGAACGCCCTGAGCGCCTTCTCATACGAACCCTCGATGCACGCCTCGACCACGAGCTTCTCGGAGTTGAGCCGCTGCATCATGAGGCCCTGCTGGAACAGCGGGATGTTGTCGCGCGAGATGACCTCGGGGCCGTTCTTGCCGATGTAGGCGGGCAGCTCGACCATCGCGTCGTACGGCATTTTCGGGATCGCGCCGCGGTTCTGGCAAATGACCGGGAAGCGTGCGAAGGCGCTACACTTCGAGCGATATTGAGCACCGATGCGGGCGCTAGCGCAGGTGTCGCCCGCGATAGCCGGAAGAATCAGCATCGGAATCGGGGGAAGCCGAAGGATCTGAAGCAGAGGAGACGAAGGGGGCCGCAGGCCTGGAGGCTCCCACGGTCCACCCGTTTCCACCATCGCCACCAGCCACGTCGGCGTCCAGCGTCACCGCGGCGGCAACGGCAGCACGCTGCGCCGCGCGGCGCTTCCTGCGCACGTGCCCGGCCACGAAAAGGCCAATCACAATGGCCAGCAGCGCGCCCAAAACGCCCAGCGCCACCGCGGTAGTGTTGATGCCCTGTGCCTCCTCGGGCACGGGAACCTCATCCGGAATGCTTGCACGCACACCCGATACCAGCAGACGGTGCGAGTTCACGCCGTAGGGCGTGCAGGTCATGAGCGTCACGCGGTCCTCGCCGGCGGTCACGCGCAACTTGGAATCGTCGTCGGGCTCGATCACGTCTATGCGGTCGATCTTGTAGCCCAGTTCTTCGCCCATCACCTCGATGTAGAACGAGTCGCCCACCTGCAGCTCATCCAAGCGCGTGAACAGGAGCGAGCCCGGCACGCCACGGTGACCGGTGAGCACGGCATGCGTGCTCTCGCCGCCCACGGGCAGCGACGTTCCGTACAGGTGGCCGGCGCCCGCGGCGAGCACCTCGGTGGAGGTGCCGTGGTACACGGGCAGATTCACGTCGATCTTGGGGATACGCACCGAGCACATAAGGCCCGATCCCGCGTTAAGGAGTCCCTGGTAGGTGGTATCTTGCGAGGCGATGGAATCCTCAGAGCCAGAGGCGGTGGAGGCGCCAGAGGTGTTTCCAAACGGGTCCACGACCTCGCCGATAACGTCCTGACCGCCGGCAGCCAGCTGCTCGTTATAGGCGCGAGCGGCCGCGAGGGCCTCCTCCGCTTGCGGATAGGGCCAGCCATCCACGGTGTTTTGCGCAGCGGTAACGGCGGCAGTTTGCTCGGCCTGGGACATGGCGCGCAGGACGAGGGGCGTGGCCACGATAACAAAGCCGGCGGCAAAGCACAGAAGGGAAAGCAGGCGCAGGACGAGGGGCGGTTTACGCCGGCTGGTGAAAGCCGGGTTCGAACCGCCCCTCGGCGTGCGCATCGTCGATACGGGCTTGATTGCCTCCATGTGGTTCACCTCCGGGGGTGTGGGTGCGAGGACACGGTTAAAGCGCCGACCCCGCCGCGGGTCCAAGCGCGACGGGGTGCGGCGAAAGGGAATATGAGAACGCGGTGCGCAGGCGCTGATAGGAGACGACGATCGCCCGCTCGCCGCGTCATCAAGCTAGGGAATTAAGAGCGCATACGTGCACTCAGGGCGAAGGCGGCGCCAGCAGCCATGAGCAGCACGCCCACGGTGATGAAGACCTTGATGCCCAGGTCACCGGTCAAGGGCAGCTCGGTGAGGTTCTTGGCGTTCTTGACGTTGGCCTGAGAGCGGGTGGTGGCGTCGAAGGCGATACGGCTGTCGTCGGCGCCGGTGGTCTGCTTGTACTCCAAATTCTTCACGGTCATGCCATCGGCATCAAAATCAGCGGAAATCGTAAACTCGAAGTTAGGCAGGCCGATGTTGGTGTACCCGGTCGGAGCCTTGATCTCCTCGACGTAGTAGGTACCCTTAGGCAGACCGGACATCTCAATCTTGCCGTCTGCACCGGTGGTGAACACACCGGTGGCCTCGGTACCGTCCTTGACGGGCGTGGCCGTGGTGAGCTCAGACCAAGCACCGGTCTTGGCATCCCTCTTCAGGAAGGTCTTGTCCTTAGTAGTAGCGTCCACGCGGGCGATGGCGAACTGAGCACCATCAAGCGTCTTGGCGCCGGCCATGTCGGTCTTCAGGATGCCGAACTCGTAGGTGTAAACGCGAGGAACCTTGGGGCCATGAATCGTGGTGGACTCGTTATTAGGAGTGCGAGAATACTCAAGCTCAACGGAGTTGGGGTTACCATCGCCAGCCATGACGGCGCTGCTGTTGACAATAGCCTCGAACTTAACAACGACGGTGTAGCCCTCGAGGATCTTTCCATCATTCTTGGACTTGGAGCCATCGTCCATGTTGACGTACTTCCCCAGGTCGATGGTAGTCACGTGGCCGCCGGTATATTTAGAGTCGGTGCCTTTGTAGTCATCAATGTTAACGGTGTAATCGGTGCCCTCGTCGAGCGTCACATCATCTTCGCCGTCCTTCTTCAGAGTGACGGACTTCACAGACTTCACAGGGTTCTCGTCAACCGTCAGACCCTTGGAAGCGGTATCGATAAGCCTGAACACACGGGGAGGTTCGTTGATGTCGTAGCCGGTGTAGGTCGGAATGACGGAGCTGAGCTCATACTCGACCTTGCCGCCGATAAGGGCGTCTGCGTTAGAGCCATTCTTTGCAACGGTGCCGGTATCGGAACTGGTGATCTTCTTGTCAACAGTCGGCACGTTCATCTTCAGCGTGACGACGCCCCAGCTAGCCGTCTCGTTAGAGTACTCCTTATTAAGTGCAGTTGCGACGATTATGGGGATGGACTGCGTTGCCGGATCGTCCGTGGTGTCCTTCAGGAACCAAAGGCCCTGATCGCAGGTATTCTTGAAACCGGAGACACTGCTCTGGAACCCAGTCCTGGTAGCGTGTACCCCATCCACCGCGAGCTTCTTGGAGAGCCTCGTCGCGAACTTGCGCAGCTCAGACGTGTTGCCGCCCCACGGATCATCCGGCTCGCTGGAGTCATTGAAGACGTTGGCAACCAGGTAACCGATCGGGTTGTTGTCTTTGCTGCCCGCAGCGTTGTAGTAGTTGTGGTCTGCCTCGTAATCTTGTCGCTGGGCATCGGTCATCGAAGCCTCGATCACGCTCACAAGGTCATCATTGGTATCGATGAGAAATGTGAGCTTGCCGCCGGCGGAGTCAACGTTCTTCAGCGAAGCGAGCTGAAAGCCATCGAGCGTGTGCGTCGCTTCGTCGTTGTCGGCATTATGGATGGTGATGGTGCCCTCCGTCGGCTGTACGGGTTCCGCAGCCTTGGCCACAGGGGCGGCGCCCACCAGGCCGGTTACGGCGATCGCTACGGCGGCGGCGCCGGCGATCAGCTTTTGTACGAATCGGTTCATGATTCCCCTTTCAGAAATGAGCCCGACATTCATAAACATCTATCTACCAGCGCCATCGGACGGGTCGTCCTGGCGGCGCTTTGTAGCGAACCAATACGCTCCCGCAGCGATGCCGCTCAGAAGCATGAGACCGGCGCCCACGAGGAGCATGGAGTTTTCGGTCCAATCCGCGCCGGTGAGCGGGAGGTCCGTGAGAACTTTCACGTTGGTGAAGGTGGAGGCAGGGATGGCGTTGGGCGCGTCGACGGTGCCGATGTCCTTATTAACGGTGTTGCCCATGTCGTCCTTCACCTGCGTGACCGTGGTGGAGGTGGTGAGGCCGGAGTACTTGCCGGCGTCATTCAGCTTGGCCTTCACCGTGACGGCCACCTGGTACTCGGCCTTGGAGTAGCGGAGCTTGTCGATGGCGGATGCGGTGTCGGGCGCGACCTCCTTCACCGTGTAGGTGTAGGTCTTGGCGTAATCTTTATTGGTGCCTGCTTCAGTGGACAGGTGCTTCTTGTTGAACGTCATCGCGCCAAAGGCCGCCGTGATGTTGTTGAGCTTGGTGGCGTCGGTCTCCCCTGCCTTTGGGGCAACAGAAATGGGCTTGGGGGCTGTGTCTGCGTAGTCACCCGTAGCCTTAATGCTGAACTCGAACGGCACATAGCTGCCGTCGGCAGTAGGCCAATCCGTATTGCGAACCGATTTGGTCACCGGGATCTTCACGGACGTGGTGGCAAGAGCGTCGGAAATGTAGACGTTGTTCCCGGCAATCGTCGGGCTCTTTCCCTCGGTCCACGTAATGGAGCCGCCCTTGAACACCTTGAACTCGTAACCCGCGTCATTCAAGTTGTAGCCAATCGGAGCCTGGGTCTCAACAAGCGTGTACGTACCCGGCAGCAGGCCCTCGAGCTTGAACTTGCCAGACGTGCCATCAATGTCTTTCCACGTGATCTCACCCGAATCCGACTGATCGCTCACGGTCCAGGACTGGTTAACGTCCGTACCATCGGCGTCCTTGGTCTTGGTGAGCTTCCACTCAGAACCAGCCAAAGGAGTGTGTCCTGCGTCGCCCTCCGCCACCTTGGTCCAAAACACCGTACCGGTGATCTTGGTGTTGGCGATGGCACCCGTGGTGTTAGAAGGTGTGAACGGAACCTCGTTCCCGTTCTCATCCACGTAGCCCTGGACATAGTTCACCGACTCACCAGCATTGTTCATGGTTGCGTAGTAGATCTTGTCCGAAACCTGGTAACCCTCCGGCGCCGTCTCCTCTTTGATGTAATAGGTGAATGCCGGATTAGAATCCGAGATCTCCTTACTCGGATCGGCCTTCTGGTTCAAATAGTTGAACTGAAGCTTGCCATCAGTAGAAGCGTAATCGTTGGCAGCGCCATCCGTTACCGTAACGATGGGACCCGTCCCGTTCTTGGCATCTTTGACAGTGCCGTATATCGTCCACGAGGAACCGGGAAGCAGCTTAGTACCATCCGCAGCGTCGACCTTGCTCCATGCAATGGAGGAACCGTCCGGTGTATACGAGCCAGACCACGGGAAGTTGTGACGCTCCTGGTCCATATCGATAACGGAAGCCGAGTTACCCTCACCAAATGCTGCGGCAACCTTCGGGCTGTTCATTGAGAAATCGGCGCCGGCGTACACACGACCATTGGTGGTCACATGGTCGTCGAAGCTTCCGTTGGGAACGAGAATCGATCCGATCATAGCCGCCGCAGGATCGTCGTCAGTCCACTTGGCACCGGTAGTTGCGCCATCGTATCCCCAGTCCGCGCGGTCCTCTCCCGCAATGCCGCCCCGAATGGTAAGGCTTTGCGTATCGACAAAGTTCCACATGATGGACTGGGAAGCCGTCGCGTATGCTTCACCCAGTGCCTTGCCGGAATATTGAGTTTCGTAACCACGCGAAATCTCGATGCCGTTCCACCAAAAGCGCCAGCCATTGTGGAACTCAATATTCGAAGATCCGGTAACGTTCACAACAACCGAGGCGCCCTCGGGAATGTCCTCGAATGCGAAATCAACGCCACGATAATACTCGTTGTTGTATGTATTGCTCAGCTGAGAAGCATCGATGGTGAACACCTGCTGCATAGAGGTGTTGTCGCCCTTAAACGTGATAAGACGCTCGCTATTCTTGAATTGCTTACCATTGAGCGACGTATCGGCGCAGTCCTCATTGATGGTCTTATCCGACCCATCAAACACCAGGCCATAGCTATAATCCGTATTGTTGTACTTGTTGATGATGTAGCGGTTGTCCTTATCGCACGCCGGAGCAACGCCGTAGCTCACTTTGCCCGTCTTCGCAAACGAATTCAGCTGATTAGAAAGCGTGTTGAGATAGCCTGTCTCTCCGCTGTAATTCGAATAATCCTTGCCATTAATGTCCTTGAGGAAGTTAACTTGGTTGAACAGAGTACTGTCCTGAGCGTTCTCGCCCGCGTACCAATAACCCTGGGTTTTCACCACAGACTGGCGCCCGTTATTAGTATTCCAATAGGTAATGGGACCGGCGATCTTCGCGGTGTAGTCATAGCCAGCGGAGTCAGCCGTTCTCGCTTTGCCGACCCAAGCGCCTTTGTTCCAAGCGCCAACGGTAGTCTTCCCCGGCAAGTCGCCGCTGTAACCAACGCTCATGTTGGTGATCGCACTGTCGATTCCAGCCACCGCAAGCACGGTGCTGCCGTCGACAGGACGGAACTGGGAACCAAAACCAACGGTGCCAAAGCGGAAACCAGCGCCAATACCTTCATAGGGCCAGCTCTCTTTGAGTGGATTCATGGCAAGCTTGCCACGGACCACGGTAAGGCCCTCCGCCTCAGCGGCATATGAGCCGGCGGGGGCGTTGCTCGCATCAAGAGTTTTAGTGTTGCTCGGTTTACCACCGATGTACATGTCGCGGCCGACGTAGGTGGCCACGCCGGGATCGGGGGTAGAGACATCGATATTCGTACCGATGCCGATAGGCGTGGGCTTGTAGATGCCCTTGTTCACAGTGGTAGCCGCGCTCGCAGAGGTGGCCGCGCTGAACGGGGACAGCAGCGTGCTTGCAACGAGAACAGTTGCCATAAAGCTACATGCGGCGAACTTCTTCACTTTGAGCACCCCATTACAGTTTCCTCGGTAAAAACTGTCTGGGTGTCGCTGGCGATGGCCTGCGAGATCGGGGGCATAACGAGCGACAGTACCAGGCTCAAAACGGAAGCTCCGCACAAAACACCTGCCAGCACACGATGTGCCGCTTTATTGTCCTGCTTAGATTTATCTGAATTTGCTGTGATCAATGTCTCCGCCCCAAGAGACCGCAATCTTGCTCTTTCACGAATTAGTATAGAGCGCGCAACCTATAATTGCTCGCGCAAGATATACATATGTATTACTCATTGTTTAAACACCGAAAAGCCCGATTCTGTCAATTTCTTTTCTCAGAGTCTTTTCCTTGACATTTGTTTAATCATGCTGTGTTATTCGATTTTTCAATTATGGAAAACCGCAGGTAGAACTGCTGGCAAATATAGAGAAATGACACTCTGTTGTTATTTGTACAACATTTTGTTTTAGGCTCTGTTAGACCAGGATTGACATACCGGCCTGCCGGCTAACTCGCCGTCTCCCCGTCGGGCGCCGGCGTCTTGACCCTCATCTCGAACGGCATCCCGCCCTCCCGGACGAGCGCCCTGAGGAACGCGTTGACGGCGGT
>DBGBCW010000037.1:0-110677 GCA_048478035.1 Collinsella aerofaciens
GCGGGTCGCATTTGAGACAAGGTGACGTGAAACGAAAGGGCGCTGACCTTCTGGTCGCGCCCTTGAAGTTGAACGTCAGATTGTCCAAATGCGGCCCGCGCAGCGTCGAGCAGTTACGGCGTTTGGTAAAACGCCGTAACTAACGTGCTCCGTACTGCTCGTAGTAGGCGTCGATGGCGGTCTTGAGCTCGTCATCGATGACGACCTTGCCGTCGATCTCGTGGTTATAGAGGGTCTCGACGACCTCGGCCATGGAGACGATGCTCGCGACGGGGAAACCGTACTTGGCCTCGATCTCCTTCTGGGCGGTGGTCACGCCACCCTTGCCGACCTCCATGCGGTTGAGGGACACGATCAGGCCCTTAATCTCGACATCGGCAGCAGCCTTGACCTTGGGATAGGTCTCGTCGATGGACTTGCCGCTGGTGGTGACGTCCTCGACCATGACCACGCGGTCGCCGTCCTGGGGCTCATAGCCCAGCAGGTTACCCTTGTCGGCGCCGTGGTCCTTGGCCTCCTTGCGGTCGCAGCAGTACTTGACCTCCTTGCCGTACAGCTCGTGGTAGGCAATTGCGGTCACGACGGCCAGCGGAATACCCTTGTAGGCCGGTCCAAACAGCACATCAAAGTCGTCGCCAAAGTTATCGTGGATGGCCTGGGCGTAATACTCGCCCAGCTTCTTGAGCTGATAGCCCGTCACGTAAGCGCCGGCGTTCATAAAGAACGGGGACTGACGGCCGCTCTTGAGCGTAAAGCTGCCGAACTTAAGGACGTCGGACTCGACCATAAACTTGATGAACTCTTGCTTGTAAGCCTCCATGCGGGCTCCTCTCGTAATCGCGTACGTGCCTTCCAGTTTAGCGCAGGCGAAGCGTAGATGCGGGCGCGCTTTGGGGCCACGGCATTCTGTAAAGGCTTTGTCAGGGGGAATGGTTTTCCGAACAATGGGGTTGACATGTCAAACTCCCTCATCAAGAATACGGGCGGATTAAAAAGGGGTACGAGATACCCAAAGCGCGCTGCGCTCAGCCTTTAGGAGGTGTGCCATGGAAGGCAGTCCTAGTCGAAAAACCTGCATGTCACCCTCGGCACGCCGCGAGGACTCCGCACACGCATAAACGCCACCGGCAGATCGCCAAAACCACCGCAAAGGCGCGCTGCACCCTTTGTGGGCTCAAGAGCTTGACGTGAGCGACATCTAGGTTTTTTGAAGCAAATACGACACGTACGCTAACTCCCCTCAACAAGGAGGACCCTATGCTGATGCCCAAAACCGTCACGGTACTCGAAGCCATCTCCAAGCGCCGTCGCACGGCGCGCCCTGCCGCTCATACCGGCCTGTCCAAGAACACCATATTCGCCGCCACCCATAGTGCCGAGGACGCCCTCGTACTGCTTGACGCCACGGCAAACGGCCTCACCGCCGAGCAGGCAACCGAGCGCCTGAACGCCGTCGGCCCCAACACCATCGAGGCACCGACCAAGACGCTCGCCCGCCGCATCGCCGACGCCTTCATCGATCCCTTCGCCGGCATCCTCGCCGCGCTCGCACTGGTCTCGCTCTACATCGACGTGCTCGCCGTGCCCGAACCGCAACGCGACCCCTCCACGGTCATCGTCATCGGCACCATGCTGCTGGTATCGGGCGGCATGAAGTTTATCCAGGAAGCCCGCAGCGGCAATGCGGCCGAGGCCCTCAAGGACCTGGTCTCCAACACTTGCACCGCCCTGCGCGACGGCGAGCGCATCGAGATCCCCTTCGACGAGCTCGTCCCCGGCGATGTAATCCGTCTCTCTGCCGGCGATATGGTGCCGGCAGATGCCCGCATCATCACCGCGCGCGACCTGTTTGTGATCGAGTCCGCACTCACCGGCGAGAGCGAGGCCGTCGAGAAGACCACCGCCGTCACCGTCGTCGAGGGCGCCGACGGCTCCGCACTGCCACTCTCTGCCTGCAAGAACATCGTCTTTACCGGCACCTCCGTGCAAAACGGCGCCGCCATGGCGCTTGTCGTTGCCACCGGCTCGGACACCTACCTGGGCGGCATCGCCAAGATGCTCAACGGGCGCGGCGAAAAGAGCGCGTTTGACCACGGTGTCTCGAGCGTCTCCATGCTGCTCGTACGCCTCATGCTCGTTATGGCGCCGGCCGTCTTTGTCATCAACGCCGCCACCAAGGGCAACGTCATCGACGCGCTGCTGTTCGCCACGAGCGTGGCCGTGGGCATCACGCCGCAGATGCTTCCCGTCATCGTGACCACGAGCCTGTCGCAGGGCGCCAAGGACCTCGCCCGTCGCCAGGTTATCGTCAAGGAGCTGCCGGCGATTCAAAACCTCGGCGCGATGGACGTCCTGTGCTGCGACAAGACCGGCACCCTCACCGAAGACCGCATCGTGCTCGAGCGCTACCTCAACACCGATGGCAACGAGGACGCGCGCGTGCTGCGCCATGCGTTTTTGAACAGCTTCTTCCAGACCGGCCTCAAAAACCTTATCGACCTGGCCGTAATCGACCGTGCCGATGTGACGCCCTCGACCGTCGTGCCCGATTCCATGCTGGGCCAGAGCCTGCGCGACCGCTATACCAAGGTCGACGAGGTGCCCTTCGATTTCTCGCGCCGTCGCCTGAGCGTAGTTGTCGCCGACTCCCAAGGCAAAACCCAGATGGTTACCAAGGGAGCTGCCGAGGAAATGCTCGAGATCTGCTCCTTTGTCGAGGTCGATGGCATCGCTCAGCCGCTCACCGACGAGAAGCTCGCCCAGATTCGCAAGCAGATCGCCGGACTTAACGCCGAGGGCCTACGCGTAATTGCCGTGGCGCAGAAGACCAATCCGCGCTGCGTGGGCGAGTTTGGCATCGCCGACGAGTGCGACATGGTGCTGATGGGCTTTTTGGCCTTCCTCGATCCGCCCAAAGCAAGTGCCGCGGGCGCCGTCGCCACCCTCGAGGCCAAGGGCGTGGCGGTCAAGGTCCTAACCGGCGACAACGACCGCGTCGCCGCCACCGTCTGCGAGCAGATTGGTATCGATGCGAGCAACGTCTTGCTCGGCTCCGAGATCGATGCGCTCGATGACGCCGAACTTGCCGAGCGCGCCGAGAAAACCCACCTCTTCGCCAAGCTCTCGCCGCTGCAGAAGGCGCGCCTGGTACGTGTCATGCGCGAGATGCTCGGCCACACCGTGGGCTTTATGGGCGACGGCATCAACGACGCCGCCGCCATGCGTGCGAGCGATTGCGGCATCTCGGTCGATTCGGCCGTCGATATTGCCAAGGAATCCGCCGATATCATCTTGCTTCAGAAGGACCTGGGCGTGCTCGAGCGCGGCATCATCGAAGGCCGCCGCACTTACGGCAACCTGCTCAAGTACCTCAAGACCACGGTGAGCTCCAACTTTGGCAACGTGCTGTCCGTGACCGTCGCGAGCCTGTTCTTGCCGTTTTTGCCCATGAGTGCCCTGCAGCTGGTGCTGCTGTCGCTGGTCTACGAGATCGTGTGCATCGCGCTACCGTGGGACACCGTCGATGACGTCTGGACCGCCCGTCCGCGCGCCTGGGACGCCGCGTCCATCAAGGGCTTTATGCTCGAGCTGGGCCCCGTGAGCTCGCTGTTTGACATCGTGACCTTCGCCGCGCTCTTCTTTGTGGTGTGCCCCGCCGCCGTGGGCGCAAGCTGGGCCGAGCTTGCCGCTACGAGCAATGTCGCGGGCATGGCGACCTTCGCCGCGCTCTTCCAGAGCGGCTGGTTTGTCGAGTCCATGTGGTCGCAGACGCTCGTGATCCACATGCTGCGCTCCCCGCGCCTGCCGAGCCCGCGTGACCACGCCGCGCCCGCGCTGTGCGCTCTCACCGTGCTGGGCCTGGCGCTCGTCACCTGGCTGCCGGCAAGCCCCATCGCCGATGCACTCGGCCTCATGACGCTACCCGCGAGCTTTTTCGCGCTGCTCATCGGCATCGTTACCGCCTATATCGCGCTCACCCAGCTGGCAAAGCGCCGCTACATTGCACGCCACGACGAGCTACTGTAGCGAGCAGACGGAAAACACCCTGCCAGCTGCCGTTGCCACTACCACAGCTGCCAACGCCGCTGCCGCTGCCTCTGCCTCTGCCGCCGCCGCAGTCTATCCCCCCAGCAGTTGCGGTGAAATAGTTCCTGTTTAAAGCCCCGTGACTTTAATTTAGGGACTATTCCACCGCAACTTATTGGGAGATTAGCTAGTCCTTGGGCGTCCAGGACCAGAAGAAGTTGATGAGGGCCACGCGCGAGGCGGTACCGGCCTTTTTGTTGATCGAGGAAATGTGGCGATAGAGCGTGGAGCGCGAAAGAAAGAGCGTTGTGGCGATGTCCTGAACGCTCTGGTCCGAAACGACCAAGGCCTCAAGAATATCGCGCTCGCGCTCTGTAAGCTCAAAGGTGGCAACGAAGGCATCAAGACGTTCATCGGACGTGAGCTCCGCTGCCTCCACGGGCTCGGGGTCGGAGCATGTGGGCGCAAGATCCCCACCAAGATCATCGGTGGCAAGCGGCAGGCCGTCCTGCATCACGACATCATCGGCCCGTTGCCCCAACTGCCCCAGCAGCGTAATCGCAATACCCACAAACATCACGAGCGCCGCGCCGACTGCAGCCAGCACGTTTTGACTCAAAATAATCGCCACTGCCGGCGCCGTCACGAGCATCGAGCACACGTTGTTGACGACGCGGCCCATGCACGGCCAAAAATATGACCAGCGCGCATAGAGCGAGATGGCGGCGAATTTTGTGGTAAAGAACACCACAAAGAAGCCCGAGCCCAGATAAAAGATGATCGTGGCAGCAAGCTCGTTGCCGCCATTGCCGTCGATGATGAGCACAAAGAACGAAAGCGTAGACAACATGGCGGCGCATGTCATGCCGATATTCATATACGAACGGCCGCGCAGGTCAAATAGGACGCCGGCGGCCAACGAGCTCACGACAAGCAGCAGGCGCGGCCAGTCACCCAAATCAACGGCTCCGGTAGCATGCAGGGTCGTGAGGCTCGCGTTGAGAGCGGCGAATACGCCGGAAAGATACGCTGTCGCCACGGTCAAGCGAGCTGCAGTGCGGCGGAATGCCGCCTTTGCCTCGGGATCGTCATGCCACTTGGCGCCATATTCCAGAGCATCTACCGAAAGCCCGGCAACACTGGGTTCAAAGCTGGGATCGGACTCGTCGCGCAGCTTGGCGCGTCGGGCACCGTGGAGCGACGCCACCTGCGCGATCGCGCAGACGACCAGAACAGCCTGCTGAGGAATGCCGGCAGGCATCACCATGTGGTTGAGCACCTGCACCAGAACGCCCATGGCGTAGGAAAGTGCAGCCGCACGCGCCAAGCAGGGCGTCCGTGCAAAGCGCCGCGCAAAGTTTGCATGGGCAGTCGATCCGCAGTAGCCCAGCGCGCAGCACGCCACCAAACCGCCGGCAATTATCACCTCAACCTGAACCGCCATAATCAACAGCAGCAATGCCGCCACCAGCAAAACGCCCGTAACGTCACTCGTTGCTTCAATGGCATGGGGACGGCGATAGTACAGAATAGGACGCACAAAAAAGCCAATCACGCTCGCGCCGATAACAAGGCTCTCATAAATAACAACCTCGTCCGGAGACACGAACTCGGCCATGCGCACGTCAAAGAGATACTCGCACGCCAAAAACGTGAAAAAGAACAGCGCCAGGCATATAATCTCCCGAATACCCCGACGCAAATATGCGGTTGTGTCTCCCATGTCCCCCATGGTTAACCCCCAGCCGCTCAATTGTCTGGAAATCTATTTTAATAAAGAACCAGTCTCAATATCGAAGCCAGGCTTGAAATGCTGCAAATTTGACCCCAGCCGTTCACGTCACACCGCGGTTTTGAGCCTCATGGACCAGAAGGGACACGCGCGGCCTCTAGCTCGGCAAGGAGTGTCTCCAACTGCCACTCATTTAAGTACGTCCCCAATGAGTGCCCAAAGAGTGTCCCCCGCGACTATTCGTTTAAGAACGTCCCCAATGACTAGTCAAAAATGGGCCATCTGTCCCAGTTGTGGAGACTCGTTGAGCCGTCTGGGTATCGTGAAAGATCGCGCACTCCCCCATCATCAAAAGTGACACACGCTACCTGTTGATGGGAGGCAGCCATGGGCTTCTTTGACAAGATGTTCGAGAAGAAAGAGTGCGCGATTTGCGGTACCGAGCTGGGACTTTTGGGAAAGACCAAGATCAGCGAAGGCTACCTGTGCAAAGAGTGTGCCGGCAAGCTCTCCCCCTACTTCCACGGCTATCGCTCCAGCACCGCGGACGATATCCGCGAGCAACTCGCCTACCGCGAGGCCAATGCCGAGCGCCTGGCGTCATTCAACCCTACGCGCACGCTCTCTGCCGGGCGCACCAACATCATGCTCGACGAAGACGCGGGCCTGCTGATCATCACTTCGCAGAGCCGCTGGCGCGACGCCAATCCCGACATCATCGAGTTCTCGCAGGTACTCGGCTGCGATATGGATATTGACGAGCACCGCACCGAGATCTATCGCGAGACCAAAGACGGTGAGCGCGAGAGCTACAACCCGCCGCGCTACGACCTGGATTACGACTTTAATCTGACCATTCACGTCAACACGCCGTACTTTACCGAGATCAACCTGCGCGTGAACGACTCCACCATCGATCAGCGCGGTTCCATCGAGTACCGCGAGGCCAAGCGCCAGGCAACCGAGGTCCGCGACGCGCTGGTGCAGCTGCGCCAGGAGACACGCGACAGCGTCGTGGCCGCTAAGGCCCCCAAGACCGCGGTCACCTGCCCCTTCTGCGGTGCAACCACCATTCCCGATGCCAGTGGGCGCTGCGAATACTGCGGCGGCGCCATCGGCGCATAGCCTCCGGCACGGAAAGGACCGATCATGGCCTTCGAGAGTGTCAACTATCAGTGCCCCGCGTGTGGCGGTCCCCTTCACTTTGCCAGTGCCGAGCAAAAGCTCGTCTGCGACTACTGCGATTCGCGTTTTGAAGTCGAAGAAGTCGAGGCCCTCTATCGCGAGCGCCAGGACAAGGCAGATGCCAAAGCCGACGCCGCAGCGGCGGCACCCAAGCCCGCGACCGACGCTGCGGTGCAGGAGCTCGCCCAAAACGCCGGCTATATCTGCTCGTCGTGCGGCGCCGAGCTAATCTCGGATGGCACCGTCGCCGTTACCACCTGCCCGTACTGCGGCAACCCCGCCGTGGCACCCGGTCAGCTCTCGGGCGACTTCTCACCCGACCTGGTGATTCCGTTTAAGCTCGGCCGCGACGACGTTATGGCCGCGCTCAAAGAGCACTACAAGAGCAAGATCCTGCTGCCCAAGAGCTTTGTCACCGGCAACCACATCGACGAAGTCCAAGGCGTCTACGTGCCGTTTTGGCTTTACGGCGCCCGCGTGGACGGCGAAGTGTACTTTGATGCGACCAACGAGACCGTGACCGAGGAATCCGACCGCACCGTCACGACCACCGACCACTACGACGCCTACCGCAAGGGAAACATCTCGTTTAAGCGCGTGCCCGTCGACGGATCGTCCAAGATGCCCGACGGCCACATGGACGCCATCGAGCCGTTTGACTACGATGCCCTGCGCCCGTTTTCGGTCGCGTATATGCCCGGCTACATCGCCAACCGCTACGACGAGGACTGCGAAACCTGCAAGGCGCGCGCCGAACGCCGCATGGAGGAAAGCACGATCTCGGCCCTGCGCGAAACCGTCGTCGACGAATATGACGATGCCACGGTCGAAAGCAAGCAGCTCGACTACACCTGGGAAGACAGCGACTATGCCCTGTTCCCCGTGTGGATGCTTTCCACCTCGTGGAACGGCAAGAGCTACCTGTTTGCCATGAACGGCCAAACCGGCCGTATGGTCGGCGAGCTTCCTTGCTCCAAGCCCAAGCTCGCTATCGCCTCGGTGCTGTTCTTTGTGATCGGATTTGTCCTCTCCCAGATCCTCTTCATGGGTGAGAACGCCTTCGATCCGGATTACCTCACCTTTGATATCGAGGGCATCCTCATCAACATCGTCGCGCCGCTGATCATCGTGGTCATCGCAGACGTGCTGCTGGTGGGCCAGCTCAAGACGGCCAACGAGGCCACCCACGCCGATTGCTACTGTGGCGAGCTCGACCTGACCGAGAAGCACGACACCTTCAGCCACACCGAGACCACCGTTGTCATGAAGGACGACAAGGACGATTAACCATCCTGACCAATACCACCCGGCCTTTGACGAGAAAGGAAGATCACCATGGGACTCTTGAAAGCTGGATTGGGTGCTGCCGGCGGCGTCATGGCCGACCAGTGGAAGGAATTTATCTACTGCGAATCGATGCCCGCTGACGTCTTGGCCTGCAAGGGCAGCAAGCGCACCGGCGGCCGCAGCTCCAACACGCGCGGCGAGGACAACGTCATCTCCAACGGCTCGGTCATCGCCGTCAACGACGGCCAGGGCATGCTCGTGGTGCAAAACGGCAAGATCATCGAAGTCGCGCTGGAGCCCGGTGAGTTCGTCTTTGACACCGGCAGCGAGCCGAGCGTCTTTAGCGGCAACCTGGGCGACTCCATCAAGGAAACCTTTGCCAATATCGGCAGCCGCTTTACCTTTGGCGGCGACGCGGGCAAAGACCAGCGCGTCTACTTCATCAACACCAAGGAGATCATCGGCAACAAGTACGGCACCGCCTCGCCCGTGCCCTTCCGCGTGGTCGACAACAACATCGGTCTGGACGTCGACATCTCCGTGCGCTGCAACGGCGAGTATTCGTACCGCATCACCAACCCGCTGCTGTTCTACACCAACGTGTGCGGCAACGTGACCGATAGCTACACGCGCGACAAGATCGACAGCCAGCTTAAGTCCGAGCTGCTCACCGCCCTGCAGCCCGCCTTTGCCAAGATCTCGGAGATGGGCATCCGCTACAGCGCCATCCCCGGCCACACCACCGAGCTCGCCCGCGCGCTCAACGAGGTCCTCTCTGCCGACTGGCGTGACCTGCGCGGCGTTGAGATCGTAAGCTTTGGCGTCAACTCCATCGCCGCCTCGCAAGAAGACGAGCAGATGATCAAGGACCTGCAGAAAGCCGCGGTCATGCGCGATCCCACCATGGCAGCCGCCAACATTGCCAGCGCCCAGAGCGACGCAATGCGCGCGGCAGCCGCCAACCCCAACGGCGCGATGGCAGGCTTTATGGGCATGGGCATGGCGGGTGGCATGGGCGGCATGAACGCCAGCCAGCTGTTCGCCGCCGGCCAGGCACAGCAGCAGGCCGCCCCGCAGCCGGCTCCGGCACCCACTCCCACACCGGCTCCCGCCGCACCTGCGGCCGGCGCATGGACCTGCAGCTGCGGCGCCACCAACACCGGCAAGTTCTGCTCCGAGTGCGGTAGTCCCGCACCCGCCCCGGCACCGGCCAAGTGGTTCTGCCCCAACTGCGGCAGCGAAAACGGCGGCAAGTTCTGCAGCAACTGCGGAACGCCCCGGCCCTAGCCCCTCTATCTGGTAATTGGCGGGGGATCCGCCACCCCGCATTTGTTTCTATAGGTTTCGTTCGATAAAGGAGGACACCATGAAGACAACGTTCAAAAAGTCCGCGCTCGCATTCCTGACATGTATCTTGGCGCTCGCCTTTGCCCTGACGGGCTGCAGCGGCGGCGGCAAAGACCCCAAGGCCAACTTCGTCGGCAGCTGGCAGTACTCGGGTGGAACCTTGGACGGCGAAGAGCTGACCGATGAGTACATGGACATGCTCAAGGAGTGGGGCCTCAACTGCGTCCTGATCCTCGACGAGGACGGCACAGGCGTCCTCGATATGTTCCTTGAGGTCGCCGACCTGAAATGGGAAGCCAAGGACGCCACCACCGTAACGATCACCGCCGAAGATGAGTCGCACGACCTGAAGCTCAAGGACGACAAGCTCGTCCTGGAGGTGGAAGGCGACAAGCTTATCTTCACCAAGTCCGACAAGGATCTGTCCGGCACGGTGAAGAAGGATCGCGAGGCGGCCGAGAAGGAAGAAGAGGTCGATGAGGCCGTCGAAGACGACGACGTCCAGAGTGTCGAAATCTCCCCCGCCGTCACCGTCGCCGATGACGATCTGTGCACCATCACCATCACCGAGAAATTCAAGGACGACTGGGGCGACATCGGCTTTGTCGTCAACATCACCAACAAGAGCGACAAGGACCTGACCTTCTACGCTCCTTCCGGCAAGACCAACGTCAACGGCACTATGAAGGAACCCTGGTTCTCGGCTAACCTGATGCCCGGCACCAGCGCCACCGAGGAATTCACGTTCTCGAGCGGCGAGCTTGACAGCCTTGACGACCTGGTCAATACGACCATCGGCATCGACGCCTACCTGACCGATTCCTACGAGGACGTCGCCTCCTACAGCGCAACCATCGCGTAGCGGCAGACATCGACGGCCGCGGATTGGCGGATACATCCGCGCACATGTCAGGCGGGGCCGCAGGAGTTGATCCTGCGGCCCCGTCGTTTTTGTGCCGATGCGTAACGAGCGCTAGCGCTCCATATTGGGAACGATGCTGCCCTCCGTTACTGCGCGCACGGCCAAGCGCATGATGTTGTCGTAGCCGGTCTTGCTCAGGATCTCCGAGATGCGACGTTTGATGGTGCCCTCACTCATAAACAGCTCGGCCGCGATCTCGCGACGGCTCTTGCCCTCGCAGGCAAGGCGCAAAATCGATAGCTCAACATCGTCGAGTGCCGCCGTACCCGAAAAAATACTCTCGGGCGGCTTGGGAAACGTGCAATAGCCCGCCAGCGTGGAGCGCATCACGGCGAACAGCTCGTCGATACCGACGTTCTTGTACACAAAGCTATCGACGCCCGCCTCGCGGGCCTGATCGACAAAGGTGATCTCGGGCATGCCGGTCATGATAATGACGCGGCACTCGGGCAGTTGTTCTTTAATGCGCGCCGCCGCCACGATGCCGTTGGAATCATGCTCGGTGCATACGTCCATCAGTATCATGTCCGGGCGCTCCTTGAGCGCGACACCCAAGGCCTCGGAAGCATCGGCAATGGCGGAAACAACGGTCATATCGGGCTGGTCGCCAACGGAACGCGCCAGGCTCTCGCGCAGGATGGCCTGGTCTTCGACTATAAGGACGCGGATCATGAGCTTCTCCTTTGAGCTGTGGCGCTGGCGTTGAGCGGGATGGACACCGTAAGCGTGAAGGGCGGGGCGGTGTGGACTTCCAGGCTGCCGCCCAGATTCTGTGCGACATGCCTCATACCTGGGATACCCGTTCCCTCGCGATACGATACGGGTGCAGGCGCGCCGTCGTTAGAAACGACCATCCGCGCGACAGTGCCGTCTTCTGTCCCCTCCTGCCACAGGCGCACATGGACCTGATGGGCCTGTGCATGCTTGGTGGCATTGGTCGAGGCCTCGCGGATAATCTGCAGAAAGGCTGCGGCGACACGCGCGTCGCTTGGCAGCTCACCCTCCACATCGATCTGCACGCTCACCAGGCCAAAGGCATGGACGATATCGCCCAGTTGCTCTGCCGGTTCGGTGTCGCCTCCGCTGCGCAGATCGGCAGCGATTGAGCGCAGCAGCGGGTCGATCTGCTCGAGTGACTCATCGTCCAGACGCCCCTCCTCCAAATAGCGATGAAGAATGGACAGGCGCTGCCCGATCACATCGTGAACGCGGGCTCGCATACGTAGGTAGGCCGCATTGTCGGCAACCTTTTTAACTTCTTCGATCTGGGACTGGAGCTCTTGGCCCGCAAGCTCAAGCAGGTGGTTTGCTTGCGCCAAGCGGTCGTAGGCGTGTGCGTATTCCGTCACGTCCAGTCCGATAATGCGCTCAAAGAGGCGGCCCGAAACCATAACCTCGTCGTGCACAAATAGGCGAATCTCGGCGGGAGAAATCTCGATCACCGCGCGAGCCTCACCAAAACGGTCCAAGTTAATCCGCACGCGGTTCCTACTGCTTTCGGGCATTTGCATGCTAAGTTTGCGCAGGTCGTTCCATGTGCCGCTCATGTCACCTAGATCGGTGGGCATATGAAGTTCCACCAGGTTTTTGCGCATGCAGCGGTTCATGAGCAGCGGACGGCCCCTCGGGTCCAGATACAGGATGCCCACGGGAATCACGTTGATGGTCTCGATCATCGAGAACGCGGTGATATCCTCCTGGCGGTTACGGACGTCCATCAAGAGCGCCGCGATGGAACGGAACAGGAAGAACGCTCCCTCTGCGATAAGGACAACGGTCCACGCCGAGCCCATGGCAAAAACCACCGGCGGCGTCACAGCGACAACAAGCAGCAGCTCGACCAGCATGACGGGGCGACGATAGCGCACCATAAGCACCACGCCATAGGCAAAGATTGCGGCATTGAGCCACAGCACTCCGCCCATTGCCCTGGCGCAAACGTCAAGCGGCGCCACCAGATACGAGCCAGACGACGCGAACAGGATAAGCGCCGAAACCACCAGGTGAAGCACGAGGCTCGCCTCGTAGGTGCAAACCGCCTTACGGTTATAGGACGAGCGGCGCGATGCGATGAGCGGAACGTGGATCGTCTGCAGGCACGCAGCCAGGGCAAAGACAATATCGAGTGCAACGATTTGGGGAAGGATGAACGAAATCTGCATCGTCACTCACCCGCCCTCGGCATCAAGACGATCATGCGCAGCTGGCCGGGCTCGCCCTCAAGGCGGTATGCCACGTTGCGCCCTTGCAGAGCGCTTTCGAGCTCTTGCGCAGCGGGCGTCTGCGAAAGATCTTCATCATCGTTGGAAAAAAGCGTGGCACGCAGCTCGACACTGCACCGGTCATGGTCGCCCAAGTGATACATAAGCGCCGGATGGTCGGTGGTGTAGGCAAAAAACGCAAAGTCATACACGCAGTCGTACAGGGCGCTTACTGTACTGGCGTGCATCGGGCGCCGTATGGCGATAATCGAGGCGCAATCGACATCGATGCTGCGCAGGTCGCTTGCGAGCTCGTTGGCAATGAGCTGAATGCGGTCGCGATCAAAACCGCTCTCCCCATGCTGTGCCAACGTGAGCGACCCCTTGCGCTTGCAATAGGCGACGAGCATCTTGGCGCGCTGCAGCATGCGGTAACGCTCGTGCGAAGACGCCTCGTCGGTCAACGGCGGCAGCGAGCTCAGCAGGTCGTACATCCCTTCGAGCGCGCGGGCAATCGCCTGGTCCACGTCTTGGACCAACAAGGTCTCGGCCTCTTGATCTGCCAGATGCGTCTTAAGGTCGTAGTCGGCGGCGAGCAGCTCGTTTTGACGCTGCAGCTCCATGCGACGATGTGCCAGCTCACGGTTAAGCTCGTTGAGCTCCGACACGTCTTGGGCAAGCAGGGCCGATCCGCCCAGCAGTGGAAAGGCACGGTACATCACATCGGGATCGGACGCCACGGCAAAGGCATGGGCGTGGCCGTGCTCCTGGGTCCGCAACTCCTCGCGCACGCCTACCGGCATTGGCTTTGACACCGGCGTGGCATAGACCTCCTGCAGGTCGCGCGTTAGAACTTTGAGGTCAAGCGGCAAGGTGTCAAAGATGCCGGCAATGTCGTGATATGACGGAATGACACCGCAATCGAGACAGATTTCCATCGCCACCACGCACAGGACGCAATAGACGAGCGAAAAGTTGAGCTTCCATGCCCAGGGCACGCGCAACGCATACGAGATGGCAAAGAATGCGCCACCCAGCAGTACGAGCGCCGCCGTACCCGAGAAACGCTGGATGCGAAAGGACGAGGACCGACCAACCAGGATAAAAAAGGCCACGAAGTTAAAGGCCGTCCACACTAAGACAGCGAAATAACCCCAGCCGTACGTGTAATCGTTGCTCCAGGTGTCGCTTGTACGGTCAAAGCGGAAGACCTGCTGGTGAAAATCGTTGGCGAGCACAAATCCGATAAGCAGGATGGCCGCAATCCACAGCGCAACGCAGTAGCGGCGACCCAGGCGGTGTTGCTCCAGGCCCGCAAGGCGCAGACCACACAACTGGTAGAGCAGCGGAATGAGCGTCATGGGCACGTAGTACAGGTACCACAGTACGGTGGCATAGAACGGCGTGAACGACTTGTACTTGAGAATGACTTCGATCATCCACAGGGCGCAGATGGTGGCGATGGCAACAAGGCGGCGGCGCAACACATAGTCCAAACAGCGCAGATAGACCGATACGCCCCAAATTGAAAATACTATTGCGGCGACAAGCAGCGGGAGAGAGCTCGAATGGACGAGCGCATCCACGACCTCTTCGGACACCTCGCTATGGGCGGGCACGGCGTTGGAAAGTTTGGGGTCGAAGGCGAACAGCGACGGCAAGACCACCAAAAGCATGAGGAACAGCGCGGTGATGACACCGGCGATAGCAAAGACGCGGTGGCGGTACACCTGATGTGTTATGCCAACAAGGAATCGCGGCATGGCGAAGAGCCTGCCGCCCCTGGGATCCGCCACGGGAGCGAATCGGGCGGCCGCGTGGCCGATATGTCGCTCGCGGGTACCCATAGTGCTTTTAGTGTACCGACAGATGGGTCGAAAAAGCGGGCCGCATGTCCCAAAATTCGCAGACGGCAAGGCGCCCGGCGAGCACATACTCGCCGGGCGCCTTGGTTAGGAGGCTACGGTTATCGGGAAAGCCTAGGCCAAATCTTCGCCGTTGGTGGCGATAACCTTCTTGTACCAGTCGAAGCTCTTCTTTTTGGAGCGCTTGAGGGTGCCGTTGCCCGCATCATCGCGGTCCACATAGATAAAGCCGTAGCGCTTGGACATCTCGCCCGTGCCGGCAGACACCAGGTCAATCGGGCCCCAGGTGGTGTAGCCCAGCAGGTCAACGCCGTCCTCGGTCACCGCATCGCGCATCGCGGCGATATGCTGGCGCAGGTAGTCGATACGGTAGTCGTCGTTGATGGAACCATCCTCCTCGACAACATCCTTGGCGCCCAGGCCGTTCTCAACCACAAACAGCGGCTTCTGATAACGGTCGTACAGGTCATTAAGGGTGATGCGGAAGCCCAGCGGATCGATGGCCCAGCCCCACTGGCTCTCCTGCAGGTAGGGGTTCTTGGCGCCGGCGAAGGCGTTGCCCTGGGTGCGCACGACATCGGGGTTGTCGGCACCGGCGGAACAACGGGTGCTGTAATAGCTAAAGCTGATGAAGTCGACGGTGTTGGCAGCCAGAATCTCGCGGTCCTCGTCGGTCATGCCGACGTCGATACCCAGGCGCTCGAGCTTCTTGACGGCATAGGCCGGGTAGTAGCCACGGCTCTGGACGTCGACGAAGAAATAATTGCTCTGGTTGTCAATCTGCGCCTGGCGCACATCGCCCGGACGGCAGCTGTAGGGGTAGTAGCTACCTGCGGCAAGCATGCAGCCGATCTTGACCTCAGGGTCGATCTCGTGGGCAATCTTGGTTGCCCAAGCGCTGGCGACAAGCTCGTTGTGGGCGGCCAGGTACTCGACGGCCTCCTTGTTCTCGCCTTCCTCAAAGACCAGACCGGCACCCATAAACGGCAGGTGCAAGATCATATTGATCTCGTTAAAGGTGAGCCAGTACTTCACCAGACCCTTGTAGCGGGTAAAGATCGTGGTCGCGAGGTTCTTGTAGAAGTCGATGAGCTTGCGGTTGCGCCAACCGCCGTACTCCTTGGTGAGGTGAATCGGGCAGTCGAAGTGCGTGATGGTCACGAGCGGCTCGATGCCGTGCGCCTGACACTCGCGGAATACGTCCTCGTAGAAGGCCAGACCAGCCTCGTTGGGCTCGGTCTCGTCGCCGTTGGGGAAAATGCGGGTCCAAGCCAGGCTCATACGGAAGGTTTTAAAGCCCATCTCGGCAAAGAGGGCGATGTCATCTTTGTAGTGGTGATAGAAATCGATGCCGGTCTGCGCGGGATAGTAATAGCCGTCCTCAAAGCCGAGCATTTTACGCTGGCCGGAGACCACCGCATAGCGCTCGGGGCCGTGCGGAGCCACGTCCACGTTGGCCAGGCCGCGACCGTCCACGTTGTAGGCGCCCTCGCACTGGTTGGCAGCCGTCGCGCCGCCCCACAGAAAGTCATTACGGAAAGCCATGCATCGATCCTTTCATACGCTGCTTGTCGTGGTTTCAGTATCCCCGCAAATAGGGCCTCGCCCAACGACAGCGACGCAGGCCGACACTTCTTTTCGCACACGGCGGCCCGGCAGCCGCCCCCGTCTGACACTTTCTGATACCGCCGCCCCAAACCACCGCAAAGGGGACAGGCACCTTTGTGGCGGCTTGGGCCCGGTTTGTCTCGATCTGTAACAGGTAGAGACGATTTAGCCCGCTAGATGTTACAGATTGAGACAGAAGATTCTAGTCGCAGGTGATGTCGAGGTTTTGCCGACGAGGCCTACGTAACCGCCTTCGCTCAGCAATTCATTTGACTGAATAGGAAAGAAAGGAAAAAATAGGAAAAAAAGGAAAGGAGACTTATGACTGAAACCATCTTCTCCCCCTCATTTGGAAATCGCCCGTCCTATCTGGTGGGTCGCGGGAACGTGATTTCGACATTCATCTCCGGTCTTGAGCAGGAGCCGGGCAATCGAGACCGAGCCATGCTCATGCTCGGCCAGCGAGGCAGCGGCAAGACGGTTCTTCTGTGGGAACTTGCCGACCGCGCACGCAAGCTCGGTTTTGTTGTCGCCACACCCACCGTAGCCTCCGAAGATATGCTTGAGCGCATTGTTGAAAAAATCCAAGAAGCAGGCGAGCCTTATGTCAGCAAGCGTCATCTCCCCAAACTTTCTGGCGGTAGCTTGAGCGTCTTCGGCTTCTCAGCCGGTCTCGAGTTCACACGCGATGTGCAGGAGACCAAGAGTTTCCAGTTCAAACTCACGCAGCTGGCGCGCAAGCTGACCGAGCAGGGGCACGGCATCCTCATCCTTATCGATGAGCTCCAAGCTAATTCACCTGAGATTAGACAGCTCGTCACCGCCTATCAAGAGCTGGTCGGTGAGGGACTCAACGTCGCGCTTGTTATGGCAGGTCTCCCGGGAGCCGTCTGTGCAACGCTCAATGACCGCGTGCTGACATTTCTCAACCGCGCTCGCAAGGTCACGCTCGAACCGCTTTCAGTCGGAGATGTCGATGCCTATTATCAGCGGGCTTTCGAAGAGCTCGACCTTGATATTCCAGGCGATCTTCGCCTCCGTGCCGCTCGCGCAACCCAAGGCTCGCCCTATATGCTGCAGCTCATCGGCTATAACATCGGCAATCGCTGCAAGACAGGAGAACACGTAACGCCAGAGCAAGTCGACGGAGCTATCGAAACGTCAAAAGCCGATTTCGAAAACGATGTTTGTGAAACGACGCTCGCCGCGCTATCGAACCAAGACGTCGCGTTTCTCGACGCAATGACTGATGACGAAGACGCCGTTTCGCGCATTTCCGATGTAGCGAAACGTATGTCAGTCACACCCGACTATGCGCAAAAGTATCGCCGGCGCCTCATCGACGCCGGCGTAATCGAACAGGCGCGCCGCGGTTACGTGCGTTTCGCCGTTCCATATATGGCTGACTATCTGCGCAGCCAACTCTAGGCAGCCACCGCAATGGGGACAGGCACCTTTGTGGTGGTTTGGGCCCGTTTTGTCTCGATCTGTAACAGCTAGGCCGTCAAAACCGGGCCTGGTGTTACAGATCGAGATCTTTCGGGCAGCCCCTGCAGTTTGTCTAAATCTGTAACAGGTAGAGACGATTTGGCCCGCCAGATGTTACATATCGAGACAGAAGATTCTAGTCGCAGGCGATGTCGAGGTTCTTGCCAATGAGGCCTACGTAGCCGCCCTCGGCAGCCTTGGGGCTGTCAGCATGGCAGAGAACCCACTTGTCGGCCTTCCAATAGCAGTAGCTGTCGCCGGCCGTGGGCATGTCGGCCGCAGCCTCGGGGCGCGGACCGTTGGTGCCGGCGGGCAGCGCCACCATCACCTGGAAGCCCCCATCGTCGACCATGCACGGCGTGTAGTGAAGCGTGGTGTTGAAAACCTCAACAAGCGTACCGGCCGGTACACGGAACGCCTTGACGCACGCGGTGTCGAGCTTGCCGTCCTCGATCTCCCAGCGATGCGCCACGAGCAGGATAAAATCGCGTGTACCCAGGTTGAACTCGCTGGCGCGGTGATACTCCAGGCAGTTGAGCTGCGTGTTGTGGCCGTTGCACCAGCCGAGCTGGAAGGGACGGCCGCCAAACATGAGAAAGCCCAGTTTATCGGCATCTTTGACGCCCTCGAGCTCCGGCGCGCTTGCTACGTACTTGCTGCCCTCGGGAATGGGCGTGGCTGAGAGCGCCTCGAGCACGGGCGACGTGAGCTCGGACGGAACGTCATCCCAAACGTTGCCATAGGATTTGAACTCGGGATCGTTGACAGAGTAGATATGCATGTTCACTCCTGTTCGTAAATGTGACTATACGAACATTCTAGAACAAACATGAGCGATTTTGAACGCTCGTCCCGACCAATCAACAAAAAGGCGCCCCCGCATAAGCGAAGGCGCCCAATGCACGCGTTTTGGGCGATAAAACCCTTACGCCTGCTGATAGTGCAGATGCTTCTCGTCGATATCGGCCAGGTCGCGGTCGAGGTAGCGACGCGCAAGCCAGTTGGCCATGGGGAGGTTCTGGTCCAGGTAGTTGCCGCATTCCTCGGGAGCGGCACCGGGAACATCGCCCTCAAAACCGGCGACAAACTCGAACAGCTCACGCACGAGCGGCAGAATCTCCTCGCTCGTCACTTCGCCAAATACGACGAGGTAAAAGCCCGTGCGGCAGCCCATGGGGCCAAAGTAGACAATGCGGCCCGACCACTCGGCATGATTGCGAAGGAACGTCGCACCCAGGTGCTCGATGGTGTGGCACTCGGCCGTGTTCATGACCGGCTCCTTGTTGGGCGTGGTCAGGCGCAGGTCAAAGGTGGTGACAGCAGCACCGGTCGCCGGATCGCGGTCGATGCGGCTCACATACACGCCGGGCTCAAGCAGCAGATGATCAACGGAAAAGCTGGCGATGCGCTCCATGGCAGATCCTCTCGATAGTCAAATTGGGACGGGGCTCTTTTAGCTGGTTCGAATGGTCGCACCAATCATACCAGTCAAAAAAGCCCCGTCCCAAAAAGACAACTTAGCCAAGGACACGGGCCATACGCGTCTTGAACTCGGACAGGAAGCGCGGAGCATCCACGGTCAGTGCCACAAGCGCGCTCTTGTCCGGATCGGACAGGCGGCGCTCATCGCAGATGGTGCGACCGCGGTACTCGCCCAGCAGATCAACACGCAGGTTGCAGCCGAGCGCACCTACGAGCGTGGGGTCGATCGCCACGGCAACGGCCAGCGGATCGTGCAGCGCACAACCACCCAGGTAGGGTGCGTTCATTTCGTACGAACCGATATAGTGCTCGACCATGCTCGCAAACGCGCAGCCAGCCATAGTGCCCGAGCCCGTCCAGCCGGCAACGTCGCGACGTGTGAGCACCACGCGATGCGTCACGTCCAGACCAACCATGGTGAGCTTGCGACCTGAACGCAGCACCGCGTCGGCTGCCTCGGGGTCGCTCGCCATGTTGGCCTCGGCGCCCGCGCTCACGTTGCCGGGCACGGTAAGGGCGCCGCCCATCACGACAACGCGGCCGATGGACATCATCGCCGCCGCATCGCGCTCCAGGGCGAGCGCCAGGTTGGAGAGCGGGCCAGTCGCTACGTAGACCAGATCGGGACCATAGGTGCGCGCGGCATCGATCAGATAATCGACCGCAGCGTTGCCGTCGGCCGAGGTCGCCCCCACCGGCTCGTAGGGCGACGCGGGCACGCTCGCGCCGCCGATGCCGTTCTTGCCGTGAATGAGCGCGGTGGACGCCGGCGGCGTATAGGGCTCAGTCGCCTGCAGAGGACGGTCGGCACCCAGGTACACCGGAACCTCGGGGCGACCCAGCAGATCGAGCACCGCCAGGCAATTGTGCGCCGATTGCTCGACGCGCACGTTGCCAAAGCACGTGGTGATGCCCACGAGCTCCACCTCGGGGCTCGCGATGGCATAGGCCAGCGCCATCGCATCGTCCACACCCATATCCAGATCAAGGATCAGCTTCTTGATTGCCATTGTTCTACTCCGCTTCTCCGTCTTTATCGTTTAACCAAACCAATGTTCAACTTCGGCGCGCGTGGGAATCGATTGCTGAGCGCCCAGGCGCGACACCGTCACTGCCGAGGCGCGAGCACCCGCGGCCATGCACTCAAAGAGCGGCAGGCCCTCTAGGCGAGCCGCCGCCAACGCGCCGATAAACGTATCGCCGGCGGCCGTGGTATCGACTACCGCGCTCGAAAGTGCCGGTATGCGCAGCAGCTCACCGCCATCGCCGAGCGTAACCGAGCCGGCGCCGCCCAGCGTGATGACCGCGGCGCCGGCGCCCTTGTTGAGCAGTGCATTGAGCGCAGCGACGCAACTCTCATCATCCGTGGGCAGAATGCCCGTCAGAACCTGGCACTCGGTCTCGTTGGGACAGACCAGGTCGACCGCAGGCCAGACCTCCGCAGGCAGCTCACAGGCAGGCGCTGGATTAAAGACCGTATAGAACCCCAGCTCGTGAGCGCAAACAAGCGCCTCGGCCGTCGCCGCAAGGTCACATTCGCCCTGGGCGATAAAGACGCTTCCGGCAGCCGGGGCAATCTCGCTGGCGTCGCCGTCGGGCTCATGGGCCACCAGACGCCTCAGCGCGCAAGCAACGTCCGCGCCCGCAAGCGCATGGTTGGCGCCCGGTGACAGTATGATGCGGTTGTCGCCCTCGCAGCGAATGATGGTCGCCGTTCCCGTCTCCACGTCATCGCGATGCACTACAAAGTCACAGTCCACGCCGGCGTCTTGGAGCCCCGCCACGAGCGACGCGCCAAACGCGTCGCAACCGACCGCGCCGATCATGCACGTGCGCGCACCCATGCGCGCAGCGGCGACGGCCTGGTTGGCGCCCTTACCGCCGGCGTTGGTGATAAAGCCGCTACCGCCGACGGTCTCGCCCGCGCGCGGCATGCGCTCGCACGCCACCGAAAGGTCCATGTTCATGCTGCCGAACACCGCAACGATGCCGCGATCTGCCATGGAAACCTCCTCATCTGCGGGCCTTATACCCACCGCCAGTCGTCGATCGTGCACTCTCGCACCCCCTATAACTTTAGTTCACTTTGATGTGGACGCGCGCTTGAGCTTGCGCCAGCAGCAAGCATTCACAGGAGCAGGCAGCTACAATGAAGGCGTGCTGATTATTCTCGTCATTGGATGATGTTTTATGGAACAATTCTCGCAATCGGGCTCGCGCGGTCGACGCCGCACGGGCAACGAGCCGGCGCCGCACGAACGCGTGAAGAGCGAACGCCGTGCCAACGAGCCGCGACGCACCGCGAGCCCCCATCGCGCTTCTGCCAACAACGCGGGCCGCGCCAACACTCCCGCCGCGGAGCAGACGCCTGCTCGCCCCAAGTCCCGCTACATCCCTGCCCTTGACGGCCTGCGCACGCTTGCCGTCGTCGCGGTGGTGCTCTATCACCTCAACCTCACGTGGGCGCAGGGCGGTCTGCTCGGTGTCACGATTTTCTTTGTGCTTTCGGGCTATCTGATCACGCGCCTGCTGCTCAACGAAGTCGCTAAGACCGGACGCATCGACCTCAAGAGCTTCTGGATTCGCCGCATCCGTCGCCTGGTCCCCGCCGTGGTGACCGTCGTGGTGGTGACCTGCGCGCTGTGCACTCTCTTTAACCACGTGATGCTCACCAAGATGCGCCCCGACATCCTGCCGTCGCTGCTGTTCTTCAACAACTGGTGGCAGATTGCCCAAAACGTCTCGTACTTCAATGCTCTGGGCGACCCCTCACCGCTCACGCACTTTTGGTCGCTTGCCATCGAGGAACAGTTCTACCTGATTTGGCCGCCGCTGCTGTTTGCCATGGTATCCATGCATGTGAGCAAGCCCAACACGCGCCGCGTGGTTCTGGGCCTTGCCGCGGTATCTGCCCTCGCCATGATGGTGCTTTACAACCCTGCCGCCGACCCCAGCCGCGTGTACTACGGCACCGACACCCGCGTGTTCTCGCTGCTGCTGGGTGCCTGGATGGCCTTTATCCCCGATCGCGACCTGGCGCCGGTGCGTCTCGCTCATCGTTTGGGGCTCAATCGCCTGGCTGGCGCCGCCAAGCACGGCAAGAACGCCGAGGGCAAACCTGGCGAGAAGGCCGACGAAGCAGCCGAGACCGCCCCGGCACAGCCGAGCGCCCTCGTGCGTTTTTGGTCCTCGCCCGCATCCATCGATGTGTTGGGCGTCGTGGGTCTGGTTGGCCTTGCCGCCATGGTCGCGCTCACCAACGGCTACACCGCCTTCCAGTATCGCGGAGGCACGCTGCTGTGCTCGATCCTCACGCTCATGGTCATCGCGGCCTGCGTGCAGCCCCAGGGAATGGTTGCCCGCGCGCTATCCGCCGAGCCACTCGTGTGGGTTGGCAAGCGCTCCTACAGCATCTACCTGTGGCACTATCCGCTGCTGCTCCTCATGAACCCAGTCGCCAACATCAACGATACACCCTGGTGGCAGTACATTTTGCAGGTGCTGCTGGTGGTCGCCGTGGCCGAATGCTCATATCGCTTTATCGAGACGCCGTTTAGAAAGGGCGCCTTTGGGCGCACCGTATCCGAGTTCCGCGACGGCACCGCCACGCCCGCCAACTGGGTGCGCGCGAACGTCCCTGCCTGCGCAGCCTGCGCCGTTGTGTTGGTCGTTGCGCTGGGCGGCCTGATCTTTGTGCCCGAGACGTCTGCGCTGAGCGGCGAGGGCGCCGAAGTTCTGAACAAGGAAGCCAAGAACGCCGCACCCACCGACCAGCAGGCGGCCGACGACACCGACAAGGACAACGACGGCTTTCCCGACGGCTCCTACGACCTGTTGATGATCGGTGACTCCGTGTCGCTGCGCGCCGTTGATTCCTTTGACGGCGTGTTCCCGCACAGCCATATCGATGCCGAAAAGGGCCGCCAGTTCGATGCGGGCCGTGCGACATTTGAGGGCTATCTTCAACAGAACCTTGCCGGCAAGATCGTGGTCTTTGCGCTGGGCACCAACGGCTTGGTAACCGACGACCAAATCGACGCCATCATGGCCGATGCAGGAGATAAGCGTATTGTGGTGTTTGTGAACACGCGCAGCCCGCAGCCGTGGGTTGGCTCTACCAACCAGGCCATCGCCAACGCCGCTACGCGCTACAAGAACGTACGCGTTATCGACTGGTACGGATACAGTGCCAACCGCAACGACCTGTTCGATGGCGATGGCACGCATCTATCGACCACTGGCGTGACTGAGTACCTCAACTTGATCCACGATGCCGTCAAGAAGGACCTGCCCGTGCATCCCGAGGATCACGTCAACGATCCGCAGCCGGCAGCCGTCAAGTCTGCCACCGACGCACTCGTCAATGCGCTCGCTCTCAAGCCGCACAAGCTGGGCACCGACAAGTAACCTGCAGCGCAAACTTCCCACATCCGGAGGGGGTGTCTGCCACGGCAAACTTCCCACATCCGGAGGGGGTGTCTGCCACGGCAGACACCCCCTCCGGCAGTTAGGGACACTCCTGGCGCAGCCAATGAAGACCTCTACGGATGAATTCCAGGCCGCTCCGTCGCTCCAGACATCGTTTCCGCGCCTCGTGCCTGCCCCAAACAATCAAAACAAGCCCTTTTCGCCGCACCCTCAAAGGTCTGTGGGCAAAAAAGGGCAAATATGAGTACTGTTACCATTTTAGTAACAGGCAAAACCACCCAAAATGACGTCCGAGCGACCCCTACAACCCCCTAAAGCAGCCAACCTGACTGGTTTAAGGCGTATTGGAGCCAATTTTAATGAACATACTAAAGGCTATGTTCATTATCTTTTAGGATGTAAATGCTATTCACTTAGCAACAGTACTCATATTTGGCATTTTTTGTCCATTGCTATATAACTAACACCCTATAGCAGACAAAAAGCAGGCCGCAGCCCATCGCTGCGGCCTGTTCGGAAGCAAAAGTGGGCGTTAAGCGCTGTAGCCCATCGCTTGCAGCACAAACATGACGACTGTCAGCACCGTAATCACGGCGATAGTCGCCCAAGTGAGCACATTCCACACGCGGCCGTTGCGGTTGGCACCCATAATGTGACGGTCGGCTGCGATAACCACCTGGAACACCAGAACCACGGGCAACAGCACACCATTGATGACCTGTGAGGTCATCATAATCTGGAACAGATCGACGCCGGGCATAAGCACCAGCACGGCAGAGATACCGATGATGGCCGTAATGATGCCGCGATAGACCGGGGCCTCGTCCCAGCTGCGGTCGGCACCGCGCTCCCAGCCAAATGCCTCGCAGATAGCGCTCGACGTAACGCCCGGCAGCACGCAGGCAGCCAAGAAGCTCGCCGCGACCAGGCCCGAGGCAAACAGTACCGTGGACCACTGACCCGCAATAGGCTCCAACGCGCGGGCGGCATCGGCAGCATCGCTAATCTGAATGCCCGCCGGGAACAACACCGTACCGGTCGTGATGATAATAAAGCCGGCAATGACATCGGCGGCAAGCGAGCCGCTCACGGTATCGATGCGCTGCAGCACGATATCGTCCTCGCCCGCGTTCTTATCGACCACGTTGTTCTGCGCCAAGAAAATCATCCACGGCGCGATGGTGGTACCGATCGTTGCGACCACGAGCGACACGTAGCTGGGGTCATTTTGAATGTTAGGCACGACCAGGTCGACCGCGACCTCACCCCAGTTGGGGCCAGCCATAAACGCGGCGACAATATAGGTCACGAACACGCAGCTCACCAGCAGCAGAATCTTCTCGATGCGCTGGAAGCTGCCCGACATGGTAAGCATCCACACCAGCAGCGCCACCAGCGGCACCGAAATGCTCGCCGGCACGCCAAAGAGGGCAAGGCCGCTGGCGATGCCCGCAAACTCCGAAATGGTCACAGCCGTGTTGGCGATCAACAGCGCCGCCATAGCAAGTACACTCTTGCGCACGCCAAAGCGCTCGCGAATGAGCGATGCCAGGCCCTTGCCCGTGACGCAGCCGCAGCGCGCCGCGGTCTCCTGCGTCACGATGAGCAGCACAGTCATGACGGGAAGCATCCAGAGCATCTTGTAGCCATAGCTGGCACCCGCGCTGGAATACGTTGCAATGCCGCCGGCGTCATTGCCCGAAAGCGCCGCCAGCAGACCGGGACCCATAGCGCCAAAGATGGCCGCGATGGTCAACTTTTGCTTGGTGCCCGACTTTTGCTTGGTATTTTGCACGCGACCACCTAACCCATGACCGACATGGTGAGCAGCACCGCAGCGGCGCAGTACGCTACGCACGAGATCATGACGGCAATAACGTTCATGGCGGTGCCCGACGTGTTGAGGTCATGCTCGTCACGCCAGAACAGCACCATCAGGTAAATCACGGCGCTCATGTTGCCAACCAGGCAAATGATGGCAGCGATATTAAAGCACCCGGTAAAGAGTTGCTCCTCAAACATGGGCGCATCGGGGAACGCAGCGGTGCGCACCAGCTGGGCGCACAGATAGGTCACGAGTGACAGAATCAGGCCCATGCCCGTGCTCTGGAAGAAGAACCCCAGATACGGCTTGGGCTCGTCGTCGTGACCGTCATACTCCAGGAAGTAGTTCTTGACGAACGACACCATGCGCGAGGCCGCCAGCAGCACGAGTGGCATGGCGCACATGGGGAACACCACCAGATGCGCGGAGCCGAGCGCCGTCCCCAGCACCGTTGCCATGATGCACGAGGCAATGCCCCACACGACAACCCAGTACTGGCGATGCACAAACCAGCTGAGCACGTTCGTCGAGTCGTCCGACGCGCTATCGCCCGAGCCGACACCGGCGATCTGCAGGTCCTCCTGGTGCTCCTCGGCGATAACGTCCATGGCGTCGTCGAAGGTTACGATACCCAGGATATGACGGTTCTCGTCGCAGACAGGGATGGCAACCAGGTCGTACTTGGTCATCTCGTCCGTCACGTCTTCCTGGTCCTCGTCGGGTGACACGTAGACCAGGTCGCGATAGGCCAGCTGACCCAGCGTGGCGTCGCGGTCGGCTACGATCAGCGTGCGCAGCGAAAGCACGCCGGTCAGCATGCCGCTCGGATCCTCGGTATAGACGTAGTAGACGCTCTCGAAGTCCTCGTCGAGCTCGCGAATCGCCTCGATGGCGTCACCGACCGTTGCCGTAGCGGGCAGGGAGACAAACTCCGAGGTCATGATGCGGCCGGCAGTGTTGTCCTCATACCCCAGCAGGTTACGAATCGCCTTCTCCTCCTTGACGCCCATCAGGCGCAGGAGCTTCTCGGCCTTCTCGTAATCGAGCTCGTCGATCAGGTCGGCTGCATCGTCCGGGTCCATCATGGCCAGCATCGACGATGCGTCCGTGTCGGACAGGCCCTCGAGCATCTCGGTCATAAGCTCGTCGTCATCGAACTCCGAGATGGCCTCGGCGGCCTGGGCAGTATCGAGCTGCGCAAACACCTGCGCACGTAGGCGCGGGTCGAGCTGCTCGATAATATCGGCGATGTCGGCAGGGTGCAGCTCGCCGAGCGTCTTGTGCGACACCGAAAGTTGAATGTTCTTGGTCGAGCGGTCGAGCAGGTCCATGTAGGACCAAGCGATGATGTCCTCACTGAGCGGCTTGCCCAGGTGCTTCATAAAGCCTTCGACGATATGCTCGAGCGCGGGGCTGATGGCGCGTAGCAGACCGCGGGCACCGACCTCGGCGCCCAGCAGGCGCAGCTGATTTTCGCCCGACATGGAAAACTTGATGTCGTTGACGCGCACGACCTTCATGCCCTGCGTGTCGACAATCTGCTTGTTGAGCACGTCACGGGCAAGCAAGAGTTCGGTCGGTTGCAGGTACGAAAAGCGAATTTCGGTAGCCGACGTCTTAAGGTGTACGCCCGTCTCGTCGATACGGTCGACCCATTTGCGCCAGCTGATCATAAACGGCGTCTTGCCGGGTCCCCGGAACGCGAGCGACGTCACGTGCGGAAAAACTTCGCCGGTAGCAATACCAAAATCGTTGACCACGCCGAGCTTTTCGCCGTCGACGTCCAAGACCGGCAATTTGAGCATCTCACTCAGATAATTCAATGGTGCTCCCCATCATTATTCCTCCGGACGCGGCCGCGCGTGCGGCGTCCGGGGGCTTCTGGATATGTATACGCATGCGCGGGCGGCACGCCGCTCGACGCTTACACCCCGTGCATGCGCAAAAAGCACCTGCATGGGGTCATCGACTGTATGGTCGAGGTTTGGATTTCACCTGTAACCTTTCTCTTGACCCTCATTAACCGCAGTAACTATAGCATCAGCATCGCCCTGCGGCATCGAATTTATGCGCTGCACATTGCAGGCATACCAAACGCTGACGCATCCGTGACATAGTCATTGGGGACGTTCTTAAATGACTACCCAATAACTACTCTGTGGTGTCGTTGTCCTCGGCAAGTTGGGGGAACACGGCGTCCTTGGGCATGGTGGCCTTCGTCAGCGAAGTGAGCTTTTTGCTCAGCGACGTGTCCGTCTTGACCAGGTCGCTGAGCGTCACGATCTTGTAGCCGTCGGCAATGAGGCCGTCGATAATCTGCGGCAGCGCCTCGAGCGTCTGCTCGGCGCATTCGTCTCTATCGGTGAGCAGCACGATATTGCCCGGCGTCACCGAATCGAGCACCGTCGAGACCTGCTCGTCGGCACCGTTGAGCAGCCAGTCGCCCGAGTCAATATTCCACGAGACCACGGCGGAGACCAGGTCCATCGCATCAATCCAGTTTTGCTCGTCAAAGGCAGCGTAGGGAGCACGCAGCAGCATCGTCTTCACGCCGGTCGCCGACTTAATCGCATCGGTGCCTTTCGCGATCTGCTCGCGTACCGCCTCACGGTCCTGGCCCTTGAGCGAATCGTCGCTGTAGCTGTTGGATCCGATCTCGCACCCGGCATCGACAATCGCCTTGGCCGTGGCAGGCGAGGCCTCGGCCGCATCGCCCGAAAGGAAGAACGTCGCGGTGACGCCCTTTTCCTTGAGCACCTGCAAGATCTGTTTGGTGGCGCCGCTCGGACCCTCGTCAAACGTCAGTGCCACGTACTTTTTGTTGCCCTTGGGCGCCACGCTGGCGCACGCAACAACGCAATCGGTGGCGGGCACAACCTCGCCGCGGTCTTGCGTCTTGCCTGACTGCTCACCAACCCACACCTCGGATCGGCCCTGGACACCCCATGTCTGCACATACTCGATAGCGCCCGTGCCCTCGACCTTGAGCTTGGGCTCGATAACCGTAGCCTGAACCTCGTGCTTCTCGTAAGTGTTACGGCCATCCTTGACCGTCACCTTCTCGCCGCCCTCGAGTTCGCGGCTATCCCATTTGCCCTGCTTCACGCGCTTGCCGTCGACCTTCACCGACAGCTTTTCGCCCCCATGGCGCTTGAGCACGCTGTCATCGACGGCCAGCAGGTCGCCTGCATCGTAGGTGTCAGTCAACTCCTGGTCGTCGATGAGATTCTGCAGCGTAGAGCCCACACGCACCGCGGTCTTCTGGCCGTTGAGCTCCACGTCCACACTGCGGTTGACGTAGCCCACGACGGCAGCGATAAACAGCACGAGCGCGCAACCCACGGCGATGAGCGCGTAGGGCAGGCGAGACGAACGACGGGGCGTACGGCTGTTGCCGATGCGCGCACTGCGGTCGCTAAAGCCGCGGCTATGGTTGAGATACATCGCGCCGGGCTTACGGTGACGCTTGCGCTGACCGCTGGGCAGCTGCCCCAGGTCGCGGCGCGCCGTCGGACGCGCACCCGAACGCCCGTTTAAGTTGGATCCGTTTTGGCGCATGTGCCCTCCCCCATAAACACAGCAAGCCGGAGCAACAGGTCTCCGGCTTGCCTCCCATCATTTGGTACGTCGCTATTTTGTAGCTTTTGACGAGCCTCCGCTCGCCTTTTGGTATTCGTCCTTAAAGGCCTTGAACATGCCGCGCGTCTTACCGAGCTGCTTGCCCAGTGCGCGACTGCCCTTGTCCACGGCAACCGATCCCTTGTCGTCGAGCACCTTGGCGCCCTTTTTGACCTTGTCGCCCACCACGACGCTGGCCTCGGCGGCCTTGGCAGCCGCACCGCCCGAATACCCGAGCGACTTGACCTCGTCCGAAACAATCATCGCGCCGTCCGCATAGCCGCGCAGCATCGTCGGCGGCACCTGCGTGTCACCAACCAAAACACTCGAAGCAGCACCGGCGGTCACATAGAATGCCTGCACGATGCCCGAGCGTGGCTTGAACTCAACGTCCGAGCAATAGCCCACGACGTCGCCCGATTCCGTGCGCACATCCATACCGACCCAGATGATGCAATCGTCCAGGTTGATGTTGAGGCGCTTGGCAGCGGCGGCATCGTACGTGTCCTTGACGTCATCGACCGCAATGGCGCCCTCGTAGACACCAATGGCGTCGAGCGCTACGAATCGGTCGGGACGCTCGATCATGCCCGCGATATCGGACTGGCGGACCATAAAGCCGACCACGCGCGTACCGCCCGGGGTAAAGACCGGAAAGTGAATCTTTCCGAGCTTTTTAGGGCTGCGCGGCGTGCCGTCCTTTTTGATGCGCTTGTCCTCGGTAGGCTTGCGATAGATCTTGGCGCCGACAAAATCCCCGGCGCGCATTATGCCTCGGTCGAGGGCTCCGCAGCCTCGGTATCAGCCTCGACGGCGTTCTCGACCACGACGTCGGCGGCAGGCGTCACGTTGCCGCCCGAAATGGCGTCGTTGAGCTGCTCGCGCAGCTGGTCCATGCGCTCGCGGGCCAGGTCGACCTTGGCGCGCAGGTCGTCGGTCTTGGCGTCGACCATCGGGCCAAAGTCATTCACCGCAGCACGGGCCTCCTCGGCGCTGTGCTCGTAGGTGTCGCGCATATTGTCCCAGGCGTCGTTGGCGATATCGGCAGCCATGGCGCGGGTCTCGGCGCCCGAGCGCGGGGCCAGAGCAACGCCGACAATAGCGCCGGCAGCGGCACCAAAAAGTGCGCCGGAGACAAAGCTGAAAGTCTTACCCATGATCATTCCTCTCCTGTGGGCACGTCGGTGCCCACCGTTTGAATGCTGTCCATTATACCCGCAGCGCATCACTTGCCGCTCCGCTCATCTGCGTACGGCGAAGGCGCAGGTACGTGATGGTGATAAACGCGTAGGCCTACTCCTGGGGCATAGCCGGCATGGCCACCGTGGCACCCGGGTCCTCGCCGGCGCCGTCCACGAGCGGCAGGCCGCCCTCATGCGCAGGTCCTGCCGGAACCGTCGCAGCGCCGCCAAAGACGGCAGCGGAGGCCTCGTGGTTCTCGGCAACCGCGCCCTCGGTATCAATCGCCACCTGGGGCTCGTCGTCAAAGTTGGGGACGCCCTGGGGCTCGGCGGGAACGGGCTCGGCGGTCGCATCGGCAACGAGCTCGGCGTCGACCGGCACATCGCCCTCGTCAGCGCCCTCGTCCTCGGCAGCATCTTCGCCGTTCGCAGCGGCGACGGCCTCGTGAGGATCCTTGCCCTCGGCCTCGGCGCGCATGCCCAACACCAGGTTGCGCAGACCCGCGACCGTGCCTTCCACGTCGGGAGCAGGCTGGTCGGCGTGCAGGTACGCCCAGTCCATCATAAAGGTGGCCGACGACAGCGCACCAATGGCCAGTGCGTCGTCGGGGCACGAAAGCTCAACCTCAAAAACGCGCTCGTCGTGCTCGCTTACGCGCGTGCGGCCGCACGAGATGCTGCCGGCAAGCCCGGTCTCGTTCATGAGCTCAACCGTCACGTGCTCCAGCAGGTGGCAGAGCTCGGTCTGGCCCATGCAGTCCTGGAACTCGCGACCGGAATCACCCAGGCACAGGTGCTTGGCAATCGCCGGCACCAGGTAATACACGCGCGCCGTGGCCTCGATATCCTCCGAGGTCATGAGCGGCATGCCGGGGTTCACCAGCACATGCGCGCAGATCTTGTCCTCGCTGACGGTGACCTTAAGGATGTTGAACAGGCCTGCCATAACTCTCCCCTACTCTTCCTTGCCCTACTCGTCGCCATCGTGCGGATCCACAGAGCCCGCACCCGACGCCGCCGGCTTCTCTGCCGAAGACTCGGAATCCTTCTTATCGGTTTCGGCCGGAGCGATCACGCGAATGAGCGAGATGCGCTGGCCACGCATCGACTGAACTTTAAACTTGTACCCCGCGACCTCAAACACCTCTCCGATGTCGGGCACCGAGTCACAAAGCTCCAAAATCCAGCCGGCGATGGTCTCATAATCATCGCTTTCCTCAAGCGGCCAACCAAGCTCAATCGCGTCATCGCACGAAAAACGCCCATCAACGAGCCACTCGCGGCGCGAAAGGCGCGTGAGATACTTGTTGTCGGGGTCGAACTCGTCCTCGATCTCGCCGACGATCTCCTCGACGATGTCCTCGATAGTGATAATGCCGGCCGTGCCGCCGTACTCGTCCACGACCACCACGATCTGGTCGTGCGAGGTCTGCATCTCGGACAGCAGCGGCAGGATGTCCTTGGTGTCGGGCACAAAGGTGGCGTCGCGCAAAAAGCCGGCGATGGGCTGGTCGCCCTTGCCGTCGAGCGCGGGCTGAATCAGGTCCTTGATGTGCGCGATGCCGGCGACGTTGTCGGGATCCTCGTGATAGACGGGGATGCGGCTGAAGCCGGTCTGGCGCATGGTGGACAGCACGTCGGCGACCGTCTCGTCGTCCTCGCACATGGTGGTGTCCACGCGCGGCACCATGACCTCGCGGGCAACGGTGTCGCCCAGGTCGAAGATCTCGTGGATCATGCGCTTTTCCTCGTCGAGCAGGTCGTCCTGCTCCGAGACCATGTACTTGATCTCTTCTTCCGAGACGTTCTGGCGGTCGTCGGCACTCTTGATGCGCAGGATACGGGCCAGGCCATCGGAGCAAGCGCCGGTCAGCCACACGAGTGGACGGGCGATCTTTTGGAACACGGAAAGCGGGCCCACGACCTGCTTGGACACGCCCTCGGCATTGGCCAGGCCGATGCGCTTGGGCACAAGCTCGCCGATCACAATGGACACGAAGGCGACCGCGACGGTGATGATGACCGGCGCCAGGCCGCGCGCGATGGCGGAGAGCGGCGCGATGCCAAAGCTCATGAGCCACGTGGCGAGCGGGTCGGACAGACTCGTCGAGGCGACGGCGGACGAGGCGAAGCCCACGAGCGTGATGGCGACCTGGATGGTGGCGAGCAGCTGGTCGGAGTCGGCAGCCAGCTTAATGGCACGCTCGGCGCGCTTGTCGCCTTCCTCGGCCTCGTGCTCCAGCACGGCGCGCTTGGCCGTGGTGAGCGCCATCTCGGACATAGAGAAGTAGCCGTTGATGAGGGTCAAAACGAGGGTGGTGATAAGGGAGATGGTTATGTCCATCGGGAGTTTCTCGAACCTCCAAGATTCGGGACGTCGGATTAAAACGTTGGTGGCGGATACGGCAATTGCACTGGCGACCGAGCGGAGGCACGGGCGCTGGCGTGGTCGCTAGATTACGAAGAGGATCACCGCCATGAACTGGAAGATGCTGCCGGCGAGCACCCACAGGTGAAACACGCTGTGCAGATAGCGCACGTTTTTGGCGATATAGAACGGCACGCCCGCGGTGTAGCACACGCCGCCGACGGCGAGCAGGGCAAGTGCCACGGGGTTGAGCAGCACCACAAGTTCAGGCAGCTTAAAGACAACGAGCCAGCCCATCAGCAGGTAGACCAGGCCGCTTACCCAGTGCGGTTGACGCTCGCGTAGGAAGCACTCGAGGGCGATGCCGATGATGGCGATGGCCCATACGGCAAAGAACAGCACAGCGCCGCCGTCGTTTGCGAGCGTGATGAGGCAAAACGGCGTATAGCTGCCGGCTATGAGCAGGTAGATGCAGCTGTGATCGATGATGCGAAACACGCGCTTGGCGCGCGCGGGCTGAATCGCGTGGTAGAGCGTGGAGGCTAGGTATTCGAGGATAATGCTGACGCCATAGACAATTGCCGCGGCCATGTGGGCCGGGCCTCCGCCGCGCAGGGCGGCGAATACGATCAGGAGCACCAGGCCCGCGATACCCAACAGGCAGCCGACACCATGGGTGACGGAGTTCATGATCTCCTCACCCACCGTGTAGTGTGGAACGGCCGCGGTCTTGGGTCGCGGCTTAGAACTGTCGCTCGAATCGGACATGCCGGTTACATCCTCCAACGTAAAGAGTTCTCAACACTATATCAAAGCGTCTAGGTACGTGCGAAATTTGCACCATACGTGACCTTTCGTTTACCCATTCTTTGCCTGTTGACGCATCAACGGCGAACGTCCATAATGCGCTTGCATTAAATGTTGATGTATTAACATCTTATAGGAAAGCTTCTCATGTCTCAAAACGCACGTTCCCATCGAAAGCTCAAGATAGCCGGCGTCGTTACGCTGGTGATCGTTGTCGCGCTGCTGGGGTTTGCCGGCAACTTTTTGTTTGACTTCGCGCTGAATCCCCGCGCGCCATACACCATGAAGATGATGCAGGATAGCAAGAACGACAAAGAAGGTGAGCAGCCGGATGCCGAGGATACCGAGGCGCGGGCATGGTTTAAGGAGAACCGCAAGAGCAGCAACCTCACCGCGGACGACGGGACCGAGCTTGCCGCCTGGTATTTTGCTGCGTCAGAGAGCACGCACGACTACGCCGTCTGCCTGCATGGATATACCAACGAGCCCATCGGTATGACCCGATACGCCAAACGCTTCCACGACCGTGGCATGAACGTACTCGCACCCGCCGCCCGCGCCCACGAGCGCTCCGGCGGCGACTATATCGGCATGGGCTGGCCCGAGCGCCTCGACATCGTCGCATGGATCGAGCGAATCGTTCAGGCTGACCCCAAGGCGCGCATCCTGGTCTTTGGCGAATCCATGGGCGCGGCGACCGCCATGAACGTCGCGGGGGAATCTCTGCCCGCAAACGTGAAATGCATTATCGAGGACTGCGGTTATACGAGTGTTTGGGACGAGTTTTCTCTGCAGCTCAAGGACGTGTTCGGCCTGCCCAGCTTTCCCTTGCTCGATGTAGCAAACTTGGTGTGCAACGTGCGCGCGGGCTACGACTTTCATAAGGCGAGCAGCGTGGAACAGCTCAAGCGCGCGACGGTTCCCATGCTGTTTATCCACGGTGACCAAGACACCTTTGTGCCGTACAGCATGCTCGACCAAAACTACGACGCGTGCGCCAGCAAGGTCAAGCAAAAGCTCACCGTCCATGGCGCCACCCACGCCAAGAGCGCGCAGGTCGACCCCGAACTCTACTGGAACACGGTCGACGACTTCCTCGACGAGTATTTTTAGGCAAATAGTACGGTTTACTGGCCTATCTGACCCCCTAGCACTTCCGAAAAGCCGCCCGTGGGCACTGTGCTCACGGGCGGCTTTTGCTAACAGTTGTGCTACAAAGGCGCTTGTTTTGTCTAATAGCTAGGTGCTACTTGACCTCGATGAGCTCGTACTTGCTCGTGCCCAGGCCGATCTTCTCGGCGTGCGCGATGCACACGCGCCAGTCGGTGTCGGGATGCGTGATGCAGAAGGGATCCTTGGCCTGCTCGCCCTCCAGATGCTCGTGGTTGTGCTCCATCTTGGCCGCGCTATCGGTGAGCTCGGTGTTGGGCAGCGGCTCAGACGCCATGACGGCGTCGGCGCAGGCCTGGTCGATGGCGACCGGGTCGAAGCTCGCGAACATGCCGATGTCGTTGACGATAGGCGTATCGTTTTCGGGATGGCAATCGCAGTTGGGGCTGATATCCATAGCCAGCGAAATGTGGAAGCTGGGACGATCCTGGACAACGGCCTTGGTGTACTCGGCGATCTTGCAGTTGAGCACGTCGGCCGCGGCGTCATAGCCGGGCTTGATGCAGTCCTGGTTGCATGCCGCAATGCAGCGGCCGCAGCCCACGCAGCGATCGTGGTCGATGGCAGCGACGTGAACCGTGCGGGTGTTGTCGTTGGCAAGCTCGCGCTCGCGGGTGTCGTCGAACGAGATAGCGTTGTGCGCGCAGATCTTTTCGCAGGCGCGGCAGCCAACGCAGTGCTCGGCCGCGACGTTCGGCTTGCCGGCGGCATGCTGCTCCATCTTGCCGGCACGGCTGCCGCCTCCCATGCCCAGGTTCTTCATGGCACCGCCAAAGCCAGCCTGCTCATGGCCCTTAAAGTGGGTGAGGCTGATCACGATATCGGCGTCCATGAGCGCCTGACCAATCTTGGCCTCGTGCACGTACTCGCCGCCCTCGACCGGGACAAGCGCCTCGTCGGTGCCCTTGAGGCCGTCGGCGATGATGATCTGGCAACCCGTAGCATACGGGGTAAAGCCGTTCTGGTAGGCGGTGTCGATGTGCTCGAGCGCGTTTTTGCGGCTACCGACATAGAGCGTATTGCAGTCGGTGAGGAAGGGCTTGCCGCCCAGCTCCTTCACGACGTCCGCGACGGCGCGGGCGTAGTTGGGGCGCAAAAAGCTCAGGTTGCCCAGCTCGCCAAAGTGAATCTTGATAGCAACGAACTTGTTCTCAAAGTCGATCTGCTCAATTCCGGCGTGACGGATGAGGCGCTTGAGCTTGTCGAGCTGGCTCTCGCGAGCATGCGTGCGCAGGTTGGTGAAGTACACCTTAGCGGGTGCTGCGGGTGCAGTTGCGGTCATAGATCTATCCCCTCGGTCTATATGGCGTTACAGACATAAGAGGATGGTACCAGTTAAAGCAGAGGTAAAGTCAAGTACGGCACCTAGTCATTGGGGACGCTCTTAAATGACTGCTCTTGGACTTTGACACTCATTGGGGACGGACTTAAATGAGTGCCTCGCCACCTGGCAGCTAGGGACGTTCCTTTCCTGCCGGCAGCTGGGGACAGTCCTTGCCAGCACGGCCGGCGAACCGGCGAATCGGCAAAGACTGTCCCCGATGACTACTCCTGCACCTTGAGAGCTTCGGCCAGGCCCACACGTTTGATGGAACGCATGTGCAGCAACGCCACGACCAGGTAGGTCGCAAAGCCAATACCGACGCATGCAGCCATGGACCAAGTGGGCACGTAGATCTCGATATTGCCGTTGTAGGCGAGCAGCATCGAGCGGAAGATGGCCGTGAGCGAGCCAATGATGACCGGCAGGCTCAGCACGAGCGACGCTGCCACGCACAACGTGATCGAGCGGATGTACAGATGCGAGATCTCGCTATCGCGATAGCCAAAGACTTTCATATAGCTAATCGAGCGGGCGCTGTGGTCGATCACGGCCTTGGTCAGTAGATACATAAACAGCAGGAAGATAAACACCGCGAGGCCAACCATCATGCCGATCATTTTGCTCATCATGCCGATGAACTGGTCGCCCACGGCCCGCATGTCGTCGGGCGTGGTGTCGCCGGCAAAGTAACGAGCATCGAGGTCGAGCTTCTCGTCGCTCACATAGCCGTTAAAGTAGGTGGCGTCATTGCCGAACAGCTCGTTAAAGTCATCGATGCTCATATAGATATTCATGTCCGACTTGGAGCCCCAGGCACAGTCCTTGCCCGCGTACTCAAGGGAATAATGCTCCCCCTCGTACTTGTCGATGAGCGTGACCTTCTGGCCCTCGCTCCAGCCAAACTTGTCGAGCAGGCCGCTGCCAAAGACGACGCGCCCATCGCCAACGTTGAGGTCTTTCCAATAGCGCGAATCGGGCGAGATGCCGTAGACGGAAATCGTCTCCTGCCCATTTCCATCGCCGCGGTCGTATTGCAGCTGGTAAACGGCATATTTCTCGGCCTGCGCGATTGCGCCCGCGCCGTTGTCGGTCGTATTGACCGGGTGGATATCATCATTGTCAGTGTCGATCTTAGAGGCCTTGTCGATCAGGTCGATAGCCTCGTCGCGGTCGCAGCCGAGGGCATCGGCAAGGTCATCGAGGCGCGCGTAGAGCGCATCCTTCTTGTCCTGGACCTTGGCGAGCGCGTCCTGCGCCGCGGCCAGGCTCTCGGCAGACGGAGCGCTGGTCGCGGCATCGGCTGCCGCCTGCGCTGCATCGGCCACGTCGTCAAGCTCGTCATCGGCATCCTGAGCGGCAGAAAGCAGCGCGCCGTCAACCGACTGCAAACGCTCGAGTGCCGACCACTGCTCGCGCTCCTCGGCAGTGCCCTCGAGCTCCAGCGGAGCCTTGAGCGTGTACTGGTGCTCGGCGACCAGGCTCGTCTCGAGGTTGTCCGCGTAGTGCGTCATCGTGGGCAGAATCGCCAGGCCAAAGAGCAGCAGCAGCGAGGCAAACGCAATGCCCACGAAGAGCGTGGCGAAGTTGCCCAGGTTGCGCAGGAAGATACGCAGGCGGAAGCGCGAGACAAAGCCCATGCGCTCCGGCAGCTGCAGGCCGCGCTTGGTGCCAGACTTGCCGCTCGCCTCGTGGCGAAGAAACTGCAACGGCGTCTTGCCCATCTTGCGAAGCAGACCCACCAGCGTGATGAGGATGAGCGCAGCGGCGGGAACCACGGCGCACTTCACAAAGATCTCCCAGCTCCAGTACACCTGGAAGGGCGGCAGGCTGTACGAGCCGTAATAGAGGCTGCGCATGGGCTCGGTAAAGAACACAACGCCGAGCGCAGTGCCCAAAAGCGCCGCGGCCACGCCCACGATAGCGGGAAGCGCAAGGTAGTGCAGCACGATCTCGCGTCGACGATAGCCGCTGGCGAGCAGCGTGCCGATGATGGCGCTCTCCTCCTCGATGGTGGCGTCGGTAAGGACCACAAAGACGAACGCCATGATCACGATGATGATGTCGAGCAGCGTCATCCACATCATGGAGTCGCCGTCTACGTCGTCGCGCGCATAGCCAATGCCCTGGTTGGAATCGGCGTCGATGAGGTCATCCACGCGCGCATCGGCGTCGGTCAGCGCCTCGACCATATCCTGCTCCGCATCGATGCGATCCGCGGTGGGGAGGTCGCGATCGGCAAAGGTAAAGGAGTAGGTGTAGGCGGGCGCGCCGCCGGCATCCTCGAGCGCGGCAAAGCCGGCATCGGTGACCTCGGCCACGCCGTACGTGATGGTGTTCACCGTAAAGTCCGAATTGTTGAGGAACAGCGCCTGGCTATCGGGCTGGGTCATGATGCCGCAGATGGTGTAGGTGCGGCCCTCGAGCTCGACCTTATCGCCCACGGCGAGGCCGTTGTTGGTGGCAAAGACACGGTCGATTGCCACCTCATCGTCCGTTTTGGGCTCCTTGCCCTCACAGTAGGACGCGATATCGACCTTGGTGCGGTGCGCATAGGTGCGCAGCGTGCGCTTGGTGCCGTCGTCGCCGGACACCTTTTTGATGATGGCGTCGATGGAGAAATTCTTGTAGAGCGTGACGCCGCCGACGTCGCCGGCTGCATCCTCGGCGGCCTTGAGTTGATCGTCGGTAGCCTCGAAGGAGGTGGTCACGCGGCCGTCCTCAATCGCGTACGCATCGCGCATGTCATCGATAAGGCAGCCGATGGAATGCGCTGCGAGCAAAAATCCCGAGGTGAGAGCGGTGCTTCCGCACATAAGCAAAAAGATGCCCAGGTATTTGCCGATATTGCGGCGCAGCTCGCGCGGGAGACGTTTTGCGAGAGGTGTCATGGCGCCGCCTACCAATCGAGCTCGGCGGCCGCAACGGGCGACTCGTTGAGCTCATCCTCGACGATGTGCCCGTCGCGCAGGCGCAGCACGCGATTGGCCATGTGCGCGATGGCGGCATTGTGGGTGACAATGATGATGGTGCAGCCGTAGGTGCGGTTGACATCCTCCATGAGCTGCAGGATTTCCTTGGACGTCTTGTAGTCAAGCGCGCCGGTGGGCTCGTCGCACAGCAGCAGGCCCGGGTTTTTGACGAGCGCACGGCCGATGGCACAGCGCTGCTGCTGGCCGCCCGAGACCTGGCGCGGGAACTTGTTGCGGTGCTCGTAGAGGCCCAGCGAACGCAGCAGGTCGTCGACATTGAGCGGGTTTTTGGACAGGTGCGCCGTGACCTCGATGTTCTCCTTGATGGTGAGATCGGGCACCAGGTTGTAGAACTGGAAGACAAAACCCAGCTCACGGCGGCGATACTCGCCCAGGTCGGTAGGCTTGAGCACCGTGAGGTCGCAGCCGTCCACCATGATGGAGCCGCCGTCGGCATCCTCCAGGCCGCCGATCAGGTTAAGAAACGTCGACTTGCCCGAACCCGAAGGCCCCAGCATGACGCAGATCTCTCCGCGGTTGATGGACGTGTCGATGCCGTCGAGCACCGTCAGGCGTGCATCTCCATCGCCGTAGTGCTTCTTGAGCCCCTTGACCTGGACGTAGGCTTGCTTCGTCGCCATGCTATCCCCCATTGTTAGCCTATTGCTACTTTATGAGCGTAATAGTAAACCATGGCGAACTATTTTGGAGCGAGGCTCGGGATTTATTTCAGACTGGTCATTGGGGACGCTCTAAATGACTAGGTGGCTAGGCGCGGGATTTGGCGCGTGCGAGGGCCAGACCTACGGCGGCAATGGCGGCGGCGAAGAGCACCGTGACGCCCAGATCGCAGGCGATGTCGCTCAGCACGGCAGACGTCAGATCCGAGGCAAGTGCCTTGCTGATCGCATCGTTCACCCAATATGTCGGCACAAAGTGCGCCACGGTCTGCACGGCCGAGCCCATGAGCGACAGCGGCATCCAGGCACCGCCCAAAAACGTCATGAGCATGCCGAGTAAGTTGCCCGCGCCGTTGAGCAGCTCCTCGCGCGCACCCAGGCTCGACAACGCAAAGCCAACGGCCAGCGGCGTCCACGCCAGGGCAAACGTCGCCGCCAGCGCCAGACACACACGACCCGCGCCGACCTCGGCAACCGCGCCGGCAAAGCCCACGACGCCCATCATACTCGACACGAGCCAAATGCAGACGGTGAGCACGGCGGCGGCCGCAAACACGGCAAGCGAACGCTGACGCTCGGAGACCGGGCTGGCATCCATGCGGCGCACGCGCTCGGGCTCGTTCATGCCCGAGAACACCAGTCCCAACGACACGATGACCGACGAGATAATCGCGTACGCGCCAAAGTTGAAGTACGACTCGAGCGTGGCGGCAGCAGTCGAGTCGACCTTGACCTGCTCGATCTGGACCTCCGCGCGCTTTGCAGCGGCATGCTCGGCGGCCTTGGCAACGTCGCCGTTAGAAGCAGCGGGCTCAAGCGCCGCCGCAGCGCCCGCGAGCGAGATCCAGCGCGAGGCCTCGGCAGACGAAAGCGCCGCCGCCATGGTGCCGGCACCGTAGGTCACATCGAGCTTGGGCAGGGACTCCCCCACGCGGGCGGCTGCAACGAGGTCGTCCTCAAACCCCTCCGGGATAAAGAACACGCAGTCGGCGCTGCCCTTGGCACTATTGCTCTTGGAGAGCGCGTCCGCAAGATCGTACGTGTCATCGCCGATGCCCGTGACCAGCTCAAAACGCGAACCCAGATGCTTGGTAAGCGCACGCGAAAGGTCGCTGCCGTCGCGGTCGACCACGATCACGTTGGCATCGTAGGGCTTGTACTCGGTGAGCTGCGACGAGTTCCAGCTCACCGAGGCCGCGATGAATACTCCCATGAGCGAAATGAACACCGTGTAGATGATCAGGTAGAATGGGTGCGCCAGCGCCATGCGAAGCGCGGTCTTAAAGGTGCTCATAGCGGCTCCTTCCAAAGATCAGCGTAGCGGCGGCGACAAACACCAGCGTCATGAGGACCAGCGCGCCGGCGCGAACGGCAAAAGGTCCCAAGTCTTCAAAGAAATACAGGCGGTTGAACATGTCGCAGATAAGCTTGACGGGGTTGAGCCAGCACTCAGCCGGGCAGGCGCGGGCGACGTCGTCGGCAAGCGCCATCGCTGGCTCGCCGTAGAGGCCGGCGAACAGGGCGCACGTAGTGGCAAAGCCCGTGAGGATGCCAGACTTGGACGCCTTGCCGCCCTTAACGGGAAGCGTGCCCACAAAGAGTCCCAAGCCCGTGGCGGCAAGCGCGGAAGCGGCGCCGCCCACCAAACACAGCCCCTCGCGCCCGCCAAAGTCGACGCCCACGACCAGACGCACGTAGCCGATCGCGATCGCCATCGAGGCAAAGGAGACCAGCCACGAGCCCACAAAGATACCGGCCAGCGACGCCGTTTTGGAAAGACCACCCGCGCAGCGGCGCGCGCCAAGGCCCGACAGATTGGGTTGCAGATCGACGACGCTCAAGGCGGCAAACTCGGCAGACATCATCGCCACCAGGCCAAAGAGCGCGTAATAGTAGATGACCGTGCCATCGGGCGTGGTGCGTGTCAGGCTTACGCGGCGGGTGCCGCCCTCGAGCGACAGAGCGCGCGCAACCGCCTCGGGGTCGGCGAGTGCCGCCGGGTTGTCCTGGGCAATCTGGGACATGAGCTCGGCATTTTGTGTATACGAGCTTGCCACCGTCTCCAGGATGCTGCGATCGGTGAGCACCGATGATGCGCGCGAGCTGTCGTAGCTCGATAGCAGTGTGAGCTTGGGTGCGCCTGCGTCGTCGACCGTATAGATGCCCGCGACCTCGCCGGCCTTAAGCGCACGGTTCGCATCGGCTGCGTCGTCGCACTCGTGGATCTCGAGCAGCTGATTGTCGCTCTCCTTGGCAAGCGAAGCCGCCGCATCCTTAAAGGTCGAGGCGTCCCAGGCCTCATCCGCTACGACAGCCACTGGCACCGGGTCGATCTTGCCGTCGGAGCTGAGGTTCGCAAACATAAACATAAACATCGTGGAAAGCGCGATGGGAAAGAGAGCGCCCCAAACCCACGTGCTCGGCCGGCGCAGCAGCGTCTTGACCGTAATGATAATGGTGTTGAACATGGCCGCCCCCTAGTCGCGCAGCTCGCGGCCGGTGATCTCGAGGAACACGTCGTTGAGGGTCGGTGGCTCGCTCCACACGCGGCCGAGCGCAACGTCGGCAGCGCGCAGCGTGTCGAGGATGTCGACCAGATTGTGCGGACTCGTCTCGCAGGTGCAGACGAGCTCGCCGCCGGACAACTCGACGCTGAGCACGTGCTCGAGGGCGCGCAGCCGCTCGACCGTGGCTGGCTCGACGGCGCCCACCTCGACGGTCACGCGCTCGCCCATCTGAATCATGCGTTTGAGCTCGTCGTTGGTGCCCTGCGCCAGCACGCGGCCGCCGTCCATGATCATGATGCGGCTGCAGATCTGCTCGACTTCCTCCATGTAATGGCTGGTATACACCACCGTGGCGCCCTCGTCGCGCAGGCGGCAGATGCCCTCCAGGATGGCGTTGCGGCTCTGCGGGTCGACCGCCACCGTGGGCTCGTCAAAAAAGATGAGCTCGGGCTTGTGCGCGATGCCGCAGGCGATGTTGAGGCGTCGCGCCAGGCCGCCCGAGAGCTTGCCGGGGCGGAACTTGGCAAAGTCGCCCAGGCCGACAAAGTCGATGGCCTCGTCGACCAGCGCGCGGCGGCGCTTGCGGTCGTTGACGTAGAGGCTGCAGAAATAGTCGATGTTCTCGCGCACCGTAAGCTCGTCGAACACCGCCACCTGCTGCGGCACCACGCCGATGCGGCGCTTGAGGTCGTAGCGGGCGGGCGTCATGGGCTCGCCGAACAGTTCGATGGTGCCCTTGTCGTAGGCGAGCAGCTGCAGGATGCAGTTGATGGACGTGGTCTTGCCCGAGCCGTTGGGGCCCAGCAGGCCAAAGATCTCGCCGGGGGCGATGCTCAGGTTAAAGTGGTCGAGCGCGATAAGGTCGTCGTAGCGCTTGACGAGGTTTTCGACGTGGACGATGTCTGTCATGAGGCGGCCCTTCTGTTGATTGCGGCCCGGTACGATTGCATCATCGCAGGAGCCGCCGACGCGCACCAGTGAACTTTGTCACGAGTGCGAGGGGGCAGAGGTGAAACCCCCGCTCGCGCGAGCGATCGACGCCGCTTTGCCGCGCGGGAGGAATGTCACGGTTGCGCAGGCAGCCCCTCCACCGCGCGCGCCTTCGCGTACAATACCCGTATGAACAGGCTTTTCGACAAATCGATCGTGCTGGCGTGCTGTATTGCGGCCGCCATGGGTCTTGCTGTGGACGCTCGCCTGGTCGCGGCGTTTTGCCTTGGCGTTATTGCCACCTCGCTGGCCGAGGTCGTACAGGGAAACCGCGCCCGCCGTGTGAGCGAGGCCGCGAGCTACGCCTGCATCATCGCGGCTGTCTTCGTGCCGCCGTTTGTGCCGTTTGCGCCTCTCGCTCTCTATGACATCGCGCGACGCGTTCGCCGTGAACGAATCTGGCCCGCGCTGGCGATTGGCGCCGTGTTTGTCTGCGCGCTTGTCGCGGACCTTCGTGGTGGCGTGCTCACCACCCGAACGCTGCTGTTAACCGCCATCCTTTCGGTCGCCGCCACGTTGCTGTCGCTGCGCACCGCGCAGCTGGAGCGCGAACAGGAACGCATGCGTCGCACCCGCGACAAGCTGCAAGAACGCGCCCTGGCACTCGAGGCACGCAACCGCGACCTCGCCGACCGCCAGGACTACGAAGTCGAGCTCGCGACGCTCGCCGAACGCGCCCGTATCGCGCGCGAGATCCACGATAACGTGGGCCACCAGCTCACGCGCGCTTCGCTTCAAGCCGAGGCCCTGCGCGTGGTCCATGCCGATGAGCCCGGCGTCGCCGCCGATTTCGCCGACGTCAAACGCACGGTTGACGAGGCGCTCCAGCTCGTGCGCGCCAGCGTCCACGCGCTCAACGACAATGCAACTGACCTCTCCGTGCAGCTCGAGCGCATCGTTGAAGGCGCACGCTCGGACAGCGGTCCGCAGATTGAGCTTGAGGTTTTGGCCGAGCATGCGCCCGCCAACGTCGCCAACTGCTTTGCGGCGGTGCTGCGCGAGGCGCTTTCCAACGCCATGCGCCACGCTTGCGCCCAAACCGTCACCGTACGATGCATGGAACATCCGTCGTTTTACCAGCTTGTCGTTACCGACGATGGCGCGGGCGGGGTCCAAGCAAGCGGCCGCGGCGCTGCGGAGGGCATGGGGCTCGCCTCCATGCGCGAGCGCGTCGAGGCGCTTGGCGGCACCTTCACCGCCGGCCCGCGCGCCGGCACCGGCGGCTGGCGTGTGTTTGCCACCGTTCCCAAACAGCAAGGAGATGAGGGCCGATGAGGCTCATCGTTGTCGACGACGACCGCTTGGTGGTCGATTCGCTCAAGATTATCCTGGGCGCCCAGCCGCAGATCGAGGTAGTGGGCACCGGCGCCAACGGCAACGACGCGGTTTCGCTCTATGCCGAACACGCGCCTGATATCGCACTGCTCGACATCCAGATGCCGGGGCGTGACGGACTTTCGGCGGCACGCGAGATCCTCGAGCGCGACCCTTCGGCGCGCGTGGTGTTTCTGACGACATTCTCGGATGACGAATACATTGTGTCGGCGCTCAAACTGGGCGCGCGCGGCTACTTGATTAAAACCGACGTCGCTGCCATCCCTCCCGCGTTGACGCAGGTCATGGATGGCAAACGCGTGCTCGAGGGCAAGGCGATCGAGGACGTCGATTTTGACGGAACGGACGTTGAGGCGGGCACGCCCCGCCGGCCTGCGGCCTTCGCCAGCCTAACCGACCGCGAATTCGAAGTCGCCGAGCTCATCGCCCGCGGCCTCGATAACAAGGAGATTGCCGCCACCGCCTATATGGGCGAAGGCACCGTACGCAACCACATCAGCTCGATCCTTGCCAAAATGGGCCTACGCAACCGCACGCAGATCGCCATCGCCTACCTGCGAGGGTAATTACCCAACGGCCAACCGCTCCGACAGAGCAAAATAGCTGTTATCGATTTAATGCCATTTCAAAACTATGCCGGTTTACGGGGCTAAGCTCAGGGCCCCCATCCATACCCGCGTTTTCCGTAAAATGACGGCTTGTCTACCTGCGGTTTTATTTTCACGGATATCGGCATGGTTGGGAGCGCGTGACTTAGCCCCGTAAACCGGCATAGTTTTGTCCGAGCGGCTCTGCACGAGCGCCTCCGCAAGCCTCGCGGGACCAAAATGATCCGTTTTCCTCCGTCCCCAAGGAATCACCCGGAACCGCTCGCCACGAAACCTGCCCATCTACTACGTTTGACTCGATACCCTTGACCATACCCCCGTTTTCCAGAAAACCGCAGGCGTTCTACCTGCGGTTTTCTTTTCGCATTTTTTGCCGTGGTTGAGGGCCACCGCCCAAACGTAGTAGATAGGCCCATTTCATGGCGAACGGGCCACACGGATGTCCTCGCGAGGCCAAAATGATCCGTTTCCCTCTGTCCACGGGAGATCAAGTGATGTTACGAATATGATGTCATTTCAAAACTATGCCGGTTTACTACGATAAAAACGAGATTCCCGACCACGCGTGATTTTTTCGCAAAACTACAAGCCGTCTACCTGCGGTTTTGATTTTGCCAAATGCGGTGTGGTTGGAGGTGGGCGATTTATCGTAGTAATCCGGCATAGTTTTGTTCGCGACGGCACAACCGCGCGTTTAAACGCGGGGCCGGTGGGGCAAAATTGCCCCACCGGCCCCTATTCCAGTTCTATCCCAGCGTTACTCCGGCTTGGTTTCTACTGTGGGAGTCTTGTCCGCTGCGACTGGGGTGCGGGCGGTGTCCATAGTCAGGCAGTGCTTGGGGCAGCTCTCGATGCACTCACCGCACACCACGCAGGCATACGGGTCGATCGACCACGTTCCACCCTTGCGATCGACCGCGAGCGCGCCCGCCGGGCAGCGACGCGCGCACATGCCGCAGCAAATGCACACGTCCATGTCGTTAACGATATGTCCGCGCAAGCGCTCGGGTACCGCGAGCTTCTCCTGCGGATAGCACACCGTTACCGGCTGCTTGACCATAGAACCCAAGGCCGTCTTGGCAAATGTCAGTAAACTCATGCCGCGCCTACCTTTCCGTGCAGCTAATGCAGGGGTCGATGGTCAGGATAATCATGGGCACGTTGGCAAGGAGCACGCCCTGCAGCGCATGCGTCAGACCCGCCAGGTTTTGCGACGTCGGCGTTCGCACGCGAAAACGGTCCAGGTTCTTGGTGCCGCTGCCGCGCACATAGTAATACGCCTCGCCGCGCGGCTGCTCAATCACAACCTCGCCGCGCGCACCGTCGGCCGGCGTGAGCTTGGTGCGCCCGCCGATACCGTCGTGCGGAATCTTGCCCACAAGCTCCTTGATAATATCCATGGCCTGCGTGACCTCGGCACAACGCACCTGGCAGCGGGCATAGCAGTCGCCATCGCTAGCAACGATAGGCTCAAACGCGGCCAGATCAGCATAGGCGCCGTCGCCAAACATGCGCACGTCGTAATCCACGCCCGAGGCGCGACCGAACGGGCCGACCATCGACAGATCCAGCGCGTCCTTCTTGCTGATCACGCCCACGCCGTGCAGGCGCTCGCCGCAGCTATTGTCGTCCAAAAACGTATGCACCAAGGCCTCGTAGTCAGGACGCATGGCATCGAGCGTCTGGACAATGCCCGCCAGTTCGGAGTCCTCAATGTCGTGTTTAAGGCCGCCGATCTCGTTAATCGAAAGGATCACGCGGCCGCCGCAGGTGCTCTCAAAGATCTTAAGAATCTGCTCGCGTAGGGTCCACGAACGATAGAACAGTGCCTCGAAACCAAAGGCATCGGCGAGCAGGCCCAGCCACAGCAGATGCGAGTGAATGCGCGAAAGCTCGTGCAGAATGGTGCGGATATACTGCACGCGGCCGGGCACCTCGATGTCGAGCATGCGCTCGCAGGCGCTGGCATAGCCGCAGCTGTGGCCCACGGCGCAGATGCCGCAGATGCGCTCGGCGATGTAGCCAAACTGGTGCATATCACGCTTTTCGGTGAGCTTCTCGAGTCCGCGGTGCACAAAGCCGATCTGCGGAATTGCCTCGATGACGCGGTCGTCCTCGATCACCAGGTCCAGATGAAGCGGCTCGGGCAGCACCGGGTGCTGCGGGCCAAACGGAATAACGGAGCGATGTGCCATGGGCCTTACGCCTCCTTTTTCTGCTTGTCGCGGGCGGCCTTGGCGGCAAGCGCCGCGCGGACCTTGGCCGCTTTCTCGGGATCCATGGCGGCGAGCTTTGCCTCCATCTCGGCAGCCTTGAGCGCGGCCTTCGCAGCAGTTTCATCGTGCTGAGCATCGGAGCCGGCAGCCGCAGCGGGCTGAGCGACGGCAGCGCCCGCAGCATCGCCAGCGCCCGCAGTGCCCTCCCCCGCAGCGGCCGTGGCAGTAGCAGCCTTCTCGGCCGCGGCCTTGCGCGCCTTGGCCTCGGCAGCGGCACGGACCTTCATGGCTTTCTCGCGCGCGGCCTTCACCTCGGGCGTGATAACGCTCATGGGCTCGGCAGTCGAGACCTGGTAGAAAAAGCCCTTAAAGTCAATCTGCATATCGGTGATGGCAAGACCAAACAGGTCGTGCGCTTCGTTTTCAAACGGGAATACTGCCGGATAGTACGAGCTGATGGACGGAATCTCCTGGTACTGATTAATTCCCTCAACCACCAGGTTCTCGATCGCATAGCTGCCGTCCTGCGCAATCTGCTCCTGAGCAACACGAACGTTGATAAACGTATAGACCAGGCGATACGTGCCGTCGTCGACGTTGCGCTCGGCGTGCATTTGCACAAAGCGCGCGCCGACGCCCTTGAGCGCCTGGACATGCGACAGGAGCTCGTCGATCCCGACGGTGGTATAGATAGCCTTTTGCATTACTCGGCCTCCTTTGCAGCGGCGGGCGCGGCGGACCTGGTGGACACGTTGGCCTCGACACCGTCACCGGCACCATCAGCCCCGGCCCCCGCAGCCACAAACCCGTCCTCGCCCAGCTCAACGCCACCGTCCCAGGTTGCGGCACCGCCCACGGTGAGCGGATCGCCACCGGCGCGCATCACGGCCTCTTTCTGGTCCAGGATGCCGCACGCCTCCACGATGGCATCGATCACGGTCTCGGGGCGAATGGCGCACCCGGGCGCGTACACATCCACGGGAATCGCGCGGTCCACGCCGCCGATCACGTTGTAGGCATCGCGGAACACGCCGCCCGAACACGCGCAGATGCCGCAGGCCACCACGCACTTGGGCTCGAGCATCTGGTTGTAGATCTGGCGCACGACGGGCAGGTTCTGGGCATTGACCGACCCCGTCACCAAAAAGATATCCGCATGCTTGGGGTTGCCGGTGTTGACCACGCCAAAGCGCTCCGCATCGAACAGCGGCGTGAGCGAGGCCAGCACCTCGATATCGCATCCGTTGCAGCTCGAACCGTCGTAATGAATAACCCACGGCGAGCGCGACATTTTATGATCCATGGATGCCGCCTCCTAAATAAACACGTCGACGAGGATGGGCATAAGGTTGAGCAGGCCAAACACCAGCGCCACGCCCCATCCGAGCCTAAAGCAGCTGCGCCAGGTGCTGCGTGCGAAGGTGTTGTCGATCAGGACCTCGACAAAATACGTCGCGGCCATCACGACCAGGGCTACAACCCAGCTCACAGGGTTGTCCCAAACAAAGAACATGCCCACCCACATCAAAAACAGCACGGTCTCGCACCAGTGCATAAGGGTCATCTTGGCCAGCGTGCCGCCGCTCATCTCGGTGGCGACGCCCTGGACGATCTCCTGATGCGCATGATGCGAGTACGAAAGGTCAAACGGCGACTTGCGCAGCTTGATGGTAAGCACCGCGAGCAACGCGAGGAAAATGGGTGCGCTGTACACGATGATGGGGACCGACTGCCCCGTCACGGCGATGGAATCAAAGCTGTCGGTGGCAAGGTACAGGCCCACGCTCATCAGCAAAACGGCGGGCTCGTAACTCATAACCTGCAGTAACTCACGATCGGCGCCAACCTGGGCAAACGGGCTTTGCGTCGAGGCGGACGCCAGCACCACAAAGATCGCGGCGAGCGTCACCATAAAAGCGCACAGTAGCGTGTTAGAGCCCGACACAAAGATGCCGCCGCCCACCACGGTAAAGATGAGCGCGCACGCCATATAGGTATCGTCCATGGTGTTTACGCTGGCGGGGGCCTTGCGCAGCAGCTTGGCAACGTCGTAGAAGGGCTGCAGCAGGCGCGGGCCCACGCGGCCCTGCATGCGGGCGGACAGCTTGCGGTCGATGCCGTCGATCATGCCACCCACAAGCGGCGCCAGCAGGGCAAACGCCACGGTGCCAATAAAAATGCCCACGACACCCGAACCTTCAAAATACTTGCCGCGCAGCACCGAGGGCGCACTCATGGCAAGTCTCTCGGGCCCAATCCATGCGCAACACAGCAGCGCAAACAAGATAATGCTGCAGCACACGACGCTACCCGCGGGGCCAATACGCTTCTCGCCAAGGGCGTCCTCCGAGTACCAATTGCGCTTTTCGGCCTTTACCTCGTGTCCCATCGAGCCGCGGAAATGGCGATATTTGTCGGTTCCCACACCCGAAAGATATACGTTTACATGCGGTTTGTTGCTCACGCGGAATGAAGTCAGCAACACCACGGCAATAAAAGCCACGATAACCACCATCAGATACATGGCGTCCTTGCCAATAACGTACGGCACGCGGCCAAACACCATGGCCAAGTAAGGCGACACCAGACCGCTCGAGATAACCGGGAACGCCACGCAGCACAGAATAAGCAGCGCGGCGATGGTGTTGAGGGCCATCCATTCGGTCTTATGGACATTGACCTCAACGTTTTGAGCCGTGGGGTCGACGCCCGAAAGCTTGGCAAGCCACTTGCCCCAGAAGAAGAACGTCGCGGCCGAGCCAAAGGCAAGCACCATGATCATGAGCACGTTGCCGGTCTGCGCGAACGCCACCAGGGCGCCCCACTTGGACACGAGCATGCCAAACGGCGCCACAAACATGCCCATGATGCCCAGCATCATCAGGCGCGTCAGGTGCGGCATGCGGCTGAACATGCCGTCCATGTCCTCGATATCGCGGCTGCCGATATGATGCTCGGCCGTGCCCACGCACAGGAACAGCAGCGACTTGGCCACCGTGTGGAACAGGATCAGGAAGATGGCCGCCCATACGGCCTCGGGCGCGCCGACACCCAAGCAGGCACTAATGAGGCCCAAGTTGGAAATGGTGGAGTACGCGAGCACGCGTTTGGCGTTGCTCTGCGAGATGGCCATGAGGGCAGCGAGCAAAAACGTGATGGCACCCACACTCGTGACCATAAAGCCGGTCACAGGATAGATGGCATAGAGCGGGCTCAGCTTGACCATCAGGAACACGCCGGCTTTGACCATGGTTGACGAGTGCAGCAGGGCGCTCGTGGGCGTGGGGGCAACCATGGCACCCAGCAGCCAAGTGTGGAACGGCATCTGTGCGGCCTTGGTGAGCGCGGCGAGCGACAGCAGAACGACCGGCATCACCAGCAGCGCGGACTGCGCGGTTCCGGCGCCGGAAAGCTCGATCATGCCCGAGATGGTCAGCGGCATGCCATTGACGTGCAGAAACATAAGGCCCGCCAAAAACGCGATGCCGCCCAGCATGTTGAGGATGATCTGGGTGAAGGCGTTTTTGATGGCCTCGGGCGTGCGCGTGTAGCCAATCATAAGGAACGAGCACACAGTGGTGATTTCCCAGCCGCAGAACAGCCACTCAAGGTTGTCACTCGTCACGATGACGAACATGGCCGAGAGGAATAGAAACATAAGCGCCAGGAACTGCGGGCGACGGTCGGGCGCGGTCTGCCCGCGCAGCGCAGCCTCGTGCTCGTCATGGGCCTGGAAGTCCTTCATGTAGCCCAGGGCATACACGCAGATTAGGCTACCGACGATGCCGACGGCGAGGACCATGATCACACTCATGTAGTCCAGGTAGAGCGGCGTCGCCGTGACGGCTTCGACCGCGGGCAGCGTCATGGCTGCAAAGGCGAACGAGCCCACCAGCTGGACTATGCCGAGCACCGTGGCGAGCGCGTTCCTATATTTGTACGCGTTGTACAGGATTACGGCGCACAGGATGACGTCGATGACGGAGCTGATGATCGAGAGCACATGCGAGGTGCCGGAGGCAACCTCAAAGCTCTGCGGACCCATGCCAAAAAACATGACGGCGACTACAACTGTCACCGCCATAATAATGCCGGAACCTATGAGCCCCACCGCATCGCGGGCGCGGTCGCCGCGCGCGAACAGCATGCCCAGCGCCGGTACCAGCGGAAACAGGGTAAGGAAATACAGTAGCGTCATACCATCACTCCCCCATGCAAAAACGCTGCAATTGTTTAACGTTATAGCTCAATTGATGAGTAGCGGCAGCGGGTTTTCGGTCAACTGGGGAGTTTTAGGCGTACGGGGCAAGGAGCCTGTCCGCATTGGAGTAGAGGGGCGGCAAGAAAAATGCGCCCCTGTGGGCGCACCATCCCGTTTGCTATTCCGCCTTTTTAACGCGCGGCTTGCGACCGCGCGGCTTATCGACCAGTGCGGACTCACCGCTCTCGCGGTACTGACGGCACCAAGCCTTGACCGAAGACTCGCTGGGAATCTTGTGCTTGATCATGGCCTCGCGAACCGTCAAGCCGTTTTCCAGACGGTCCTTAACCACAGCGAGCTTTACGTCGTACGAATAGGTGTGATGATGCGAACCGGCATTGAGAACGGCGTCGGCACCGCCCACGGCATACGCGCGGGCCCACTGACGAGCCGTGGCCTGGGGAATGCCAAGCTCCGCAGCGAGGGCACGATGACCGACCCCCTCTTGGAGGATCTCGACGGCGCGCTGCCTAACCTCGGGCGCATGCGTGCGAGTCCTAGTTGCTTCCGACATACCTGCCACTTCTTAGCCTTAACCGTTAATCTGCTTTCTTACGTGCAAGTTAGATAGTAGCATTTTACTGTTTGCTCAAAGCAGTTAATTAAAATAGACGCGGCGTTATCTGGGCATTTGGCACCAAATTACGACATTTCTTTATCGATTATTTACGCTGGTAGCTGACTCGCAGCTAATCGTCATTCGCTTGTCAACAAAATTGGCATCTCTTTATGTCCTTTGGTATAGAAGATATAGTTATTAACCCCTCCCCCAATAATTTTGAGTAATCTGCAAGGCAGTAGACGTCCTCACTCCTCATGATTACTGCGCATTGCCATCCACCGGAGCAAAACAAAAGGGCGGGACCTGCTGCGCTTGCAGGCCCCGCACCGATTGACACCCGACGGGACGCAGTCGGGCGAGGCGGATCCGTGCTACCGCCCCGCCTGGCCGCGATGCTCAACTACAGCTCGTTGGCCGCGTGATACGCCGTGCGGATGGCGCTCGCAATGTCGGCGGTGCGCTCGCCCGAGCAGTCGCCCACGCAGGTCACGGGCACCGTCACGCCGTCCAGGTCAAACGCGTTGGCCTTGGAGCCCACGGCCATCACCACGTAATCGCAGGCGATATTTACCGGCTCCTCGGCGCCGTCCTCGGTGGTGCGCACGGCCTCCACGCCCTCGTCGGTAATGGCGGTCAGGCGGGTCTTCACGTGCTGCTCCACGTTGTGCTCGGCAAAGTCGCTCATAATCAGCGGCAGAATGGTCTCGGACTCGCCCGCGGCAATCTTGTCGAGCATCTCCACGATCGCCACCTCGCAGCCGTGCTGCAGCAGGTACTCGGCAGTCTCGGTGCCCACCAGGCCGCCGCCAATGACGGCGACGCGGCCCGTAAGCTCCACCTTGCCGGCCAGCACGTCCCAGCTCGAGACGACCTTGTCCGAGTCGGCACCCGGAACGGGGATGACCACGTCGTGCGCGCCCACGGCCACAATCGCGGCATCGGCGGCGTTGAGGTCCTCTGCCGTAGCGACGTGGCTGAGCTCAACCTTCACGCCCAGGCCAGGCAGAATCTTCTCGTAGTACTCGACCGAGCGCATGATCTCGTCCTTGCGCGGAGGCGCAGCCGCCAGCACAATCTGGCCGCCCAGATGGTCGCTCGCCTCGTAGACGGTCACGTCGTAGCCGCGTTTGGCCGCCACGCGCGCGGCCTCCAGGCCGGCGATGCCGCCGCCCACCACGGCGACCTTCTTGTCGCCCTCGCCCGGCTTGATGGCGATGGTCGCCTCGTCGCCGTTTTCGGCATTGAGCACGCACGAAATGTACTTGCGGTTTTGAATCGCATCGACGCAACCCTTGTTGCAGTTGAGGCACTCGCGGATGGGCTCACCCGTGGCGGCCTTCAGCGCAATGTCGGGGTCGCACATGAGCGAGCGGCCATAGGCGATGATGTCGGCGGCGCCGTCTTCCAGAATCTTCTCGCCGGCCTCGACCGAAACCACGCGGCCCACGGTTGCCACCGGCACGGAGACCAGGGCCTTGACGCGCTCGGCCACGGGCAGCGTCCAGTTGTAGGGCATGGCGCCCATGGGCGGAATGGTGTCGCCCATGTTGCCGGTGTGGTTGGCCTGTGCGACCTGGATCATATCGATGCCCGCGCCCTCGAGCAGCTTGGCGAACTCGCAGGCCTCGTCGGGCTGCAGGCCGCCCTTGCCGCGCGGCGTGCCGTCGGGGTTCTCCATGATCACGGGGAGCTTGTACTCCACCATCAGCTGCGGCGCGGCTTCCTTAATGGCAGCGACGACCTCCAGCGCGTAGCGAACGCGGTTCTCGAACGAGCCGCCGTACTCGTCGGTGCGCTGGTTGAGGATGGCCGAGCACAGCGAACCCACCAGACGATCGCCGTGGACCTCGATGGCGTCGATGCCGGCCTGCTGCGCACGGGCGGCCGAGGCAGCGATGGCCTCCTTGATCTGGGTGAGTTGCTCTACGCTCGCCTCGTTCACAAAGTGCTGCATGTCGTGATGCAGCTTGGCGTAGGCCTGGTTGCGGATCTCGTTGGACTCGGCCATCTTGGCGGCAAAGGTCTCCTCGTCGCCGGCGGCCTTGGCCTCCTGCGCGGCCTTGGCGGCAGCCATGGAGCCCATGACCATGCGGCCGACACCGGGCACATCGTACTCGGGGTGGAACAGCTGCAGCGCGACCTTGGCGCCGTGCTTGTGGACGGCATCGGCCAGCGCCTTAAACGTGGGGATCTGGGCGTCGGTTGCCAGCTTGGGCGTGGGGCTTGCGGTCATGACGGGAGCAACGTCGCCGATGACGATGTAGCTCACGCCGCCACGGGCCAAGCGCTCGTAAAAAGCCAGGCTGCGCTCGCCGATGGAACCGTCACGCTCCTCGTAGCCGGTGGTCAGCGGCGGAAACATAATGCGGTTCTTGAGCTCAAGGGGGCCAACCGTAATGGGCTGGAGCAGCTTGGATGCAGGTGTGGTCATGGACATTCCTCTCTTGTAGGCGCGGCGGCGATGATGCCGCGTAGTTGTCTAGAGGATATGGCATGGGAGCACGGCGGCACAACGGAAATCGGCGAATATCAGGTGGCGGCAGGTGGATGGGGCAGAGCGGCCCGTCGGTTCGTCTCAATCTGTAACAGTTACTCGGCAAAACCGGGTCTTACTGTTACAGATCGAGATATTCCCCTCGACCCAACCTCAACAATCTCAATCTGTAACAGCTAGACCCACTTTTGACCCCTACCTGTTACAGATCGAGACAAACCAAACCCGCCTGCTAGAAAATCTCAATCTATAACAACAACTCGGCAAAATCCGTCCCTTGTGTTACAGATTTAGACAAACACGACCCAACCCACCGGTATATCTCGATCTGTAACACCTAGCCGCCCAAATCGGGTCTAGATGTTACAGATCGAGATTTTGTTTGAGAGGCCGAGAATTGAACCGAAGAAACGATCCCGGAATAACAAAAAAGCTCGCCGACTAGGCCGACGAGCTGCAAGTTCTTGGTCGCGGGGGCAGGATTTGAACCTACGACCTCCGGGTTATGAGCCCGGCGAGCTACCAGACTGCTCCACCCCGCAATGTCTGGGCGCCTCATGTGCGCAAGAAAGAATATTACGCGGGAGTTCGGCAAACGGCAAGAAAAATCTCGTAGAGCATAATTCCTTCATATTTAAACTCCTCAGCCCCTATCACCGTAAACGAATCGCAGCCGAGCGCCGTCGACGGCACGTATACAATGGTGCGCGTCCTTTTACGCCGACACCGGGAGTAGACATGCTGCTCGCTATCGATATGGGAAATACGCAGACGGCCATGGGCCTGTTTGACGGAGACGAGCTGGTGCAGTCGTGGCGCATGCCCACCGACCGCTCTTATACCGCCGACGAGATCCACGTGCGCCTGATGGGCTTCTTTAAGATGTACGACCTCTCGCTCGGCGCGGTCGACGCGATCGCCTTTGCCGGCGTGGTGCCGCAGCTCTCGCGCGAATGGCACGCCGTGGCCGACCGCATTGCCGCAGACGCCATCGTCATCGGACCGCAGACGGCCGCGGTGACCAAGCTGCGCGCGGCGCGTCCCCAGGCCGTAGGCGCCGATCGCGTCGCTAACGCCGTTGCGGCCGAAACTTTCTACGGCGCGCCGGCAATCGTGGTGGACTTTGGCACCGCGACCAATATCGACGTCATCGATGGGGACGGTTATTACATTGGCGGAGCGATCGCGCCGGGCATTCGCATCTCCATGGACGCGCTTGCCGCCCGTGCCGCCAAGCTCGCCAGCGTGCCGCTCGAGGCGCCCGAGCACGCCATCGGCCGCGATACCGAGGAGTGCATCAAGGTCGGCGCCGTAACGGGCGCCGCCGCCATGGCCGAGGGCCTGGTCGCGCGCATGAAGCGCGAGCTGGGCCGCGAGGATGCCACCGTTATCGCCACGGGCGGTCTCGCCAGCATCGTCGCCGATTCGACCGATGCCTTCGATGTGGTCGACGGACAGCTCACCATCAAGGGCATCTGCGAAATCTACCGCCGCATGCAGGAGCTGGGATAGAGCAGGGGCTTAAGTCGAGCACGCCCGATGCCACAGCCCCCGCAAATGCTCGCCAAGCCTATTCCTCAGATAGGCGAAACCCTCCCCGGCACAGGCCGAGAAGGGTCTTGTTGCCATCGTTATCTTTGAGCGCTGGCGCCCCGCGCTACAGCCCGCGAATGCGTACGGCCTCGGGCGGAAACTCTTGCTCGCCGGCATCGGTCTTGATAGTCGCACGACCCCAGATATCCAGGCCCGCAAACACACCGACCGCAAGCGGCAAACCGTTGGGCGACACCGCCGCAACTTGGCGGCCCAGCAGCGGCACCATGTCGAAGTACTCGCCCAGCACGGGAGCCAGCGGCCCTGCGGCGCCCTGCGGCGTGTTGGCAACAGCCGCCCAGGCATCCACACGGGTCAGCACGGCGGCGGCCAACTCTTCGACCAGCGCTTCGTCGGCCATATCTACACCGAGCTCGCTCAACGCCGAACGCTCAATATCCACCGTCACGGCACCGAACATGCCCGCAGCACCGGCACCGCCGTTCACGGCAACACGCGCGAGCGACGTCTCAAACGCAGGCGCACCACACACGATATCGCTCGGCCACTGGATACCCACCTTACCGGCAAGGCCCAACCCCGGCGTCGAAGCCGTGCCCACGAGCGCGTCCATCATGCCCATCGCGGCCACAAACGGCAGGCCGTGGAAGGCATGCATGTTCACATCCGGACGCACGACCAGCGAAAACGTCAGCGAGGCATCGCCCGCGCTCCATGCGCACCAGCCCGCGGACGCACCCTCGCGGCCCGCGTCACGTGCCGAGTCGAGCTCGGCGCCGGCGGCAACAGCATTCATCTCGATCATCTACATACGCCCCAATTCGCCCACGATATGACCCACGCGGTCCTCGGGCTCCTTGACCTCGACACCGTTGTAGCGGAAGAACCGCGCCGGGTCGTGCATCAGGTCCTCGAGCGGCACCAGCACAAAGTCGCGTTCGCCGATCAGCGGATGCGGCAGGCGCAGCTTTTTGCCGCCGTGGGTCTCGCCGTCCATCCACAGCAGGTCCAGGTCGATGGTGCGCGGACCGTTGGCCTTGGCCTTTTTGGAGCGGTCGCGCCCCAGCTCGGCCTCGATCTTCATGAGCTCGTCGAGCAGCACCAGCGGCGCCAGCTCGGTCTTGATCTCGATGACGGCGTTGGCAAACGCGTCCTGGCGCGTCTCGTAGGCCGGCTCGCTCTCGTAAATCTTGGAGGAGTTAGACACGCAGGTAAGTGGAATCTCGGCGATCATCTCACGTGCGGCGCGGATGTTGTCGCAGCGATGCCCCAGGTTGGAGCCCACGGCCACAAACGCGCGGCGCGGCTGCGGCTTGGCAACCGCCCAGTAGCCGTTCAGGAACTGCGCAAAACCCGCGGCGTCGTGCACGCGCACGATGTTGGCACCGGCCTGGATGGCGCCCAGGCACACGCCAAACGTGGCGGCATCGCGCGCGGCGGCCTCGGTCACGCCCGAGATAGCGCCCACAAAGCGCTTGCGCGACACGGCGCACATGAGCGGATAGCCCAGTGACGCCATCTTGGCAGTCTCGCGCTGGATGACGATGTCCTCGTTAGCCGACTTACCAAAGCCCGGGCCAGGATCGATGCAGATGCGGTCGCGCGACACGCCGGCATGGATGAGCGTGCGGGCCTGGTCGGACAGAAAGCCCATGACGCGGCGCATGATGGGCGCCGAATCGGGCAGGGTGAAGCGGCGGAGCTGCGAGGTGGGCACGTAGGCTTCCTCGCGGCGGGCGCTGCGGCGCATCATGGCGGCCAGGCGGTCATTGGACTCCGATGCGGCCTCGGTGGCTGCGGGCGTGGCCTCGGGCGCGGGCGCGACGGTCTCGGCGGCAGCAGCCCGCTCGGCGGCGGGCGTCTCCTGCTCGCTTGCAGGCTCGGACGTGGGCTCCGGTTCGCCAAACGGCAACGAGGGCTGCACCACGCCGCCCGGAAGCTTGGCCTCCGGCTTAGGCTCGCCCAGCAACTTGCCGCGACGGCGGCGAGCCGGCTTCTCGGCCTCGCGCGCGGCCTCGGCAGCCGCTTCGCGTGCCTTCTCGGCAACAAACGCCGCTGCCGAGGTATCGAGCTGCACCGTTGCGTGCGTGCGGGTGGGCGCGGCGACCTCGCCGGCATGCATCACGATGACGCCGCAGGTACTCGTCTTAACAAACTCGACCATCTTGGGATCGGTGAAGCCCGTCACGTCGTTGACGATCGAGGCGCCGCAGCGCACGGCCGCCTTGGCAACCGCCACATGACGCGTGTCGATCGAGACGATGGCGCCCTCCTTGGCCAGCGCGCGCACCACGGGCAGCACGCGGCGAGCCTCCTCGTCGGGGTTGACCGGGGTAAAACCAGGGCGCGTGGACTCACCGCCCACGTCGATGATGTCGGCGCCGGCATCGAGCATCGCCAGGCCGTACTCGATGGCGGCATCGGGGTCGAAGTGCTCCCCGCCGTCGCTAAACGAATCGGGCGTCACGTTGAGGACGCCCATGATGCGCGGACGGTCAAAGCTGAGCTCGTACTTTCCGCACCGCCATGTCTTGCTGTCGTTCGCCATGAACATCCTCCTAAAATGCCCACGCCGCCGAGCTTGGGGAGCTGGCGGCGGGGTCGCTTTGCACTCAGTCTTTCTATTGTATCCGCGCGCGCGGGCTAGAACGCAAACGCGGCCGCGATGTCGCAAGAAATCAGCAGGTCGGCATTTGCATCCTGATCGGTGGGAGCAAGATTGCAAATAGCCAGCGTATCGCCGGTAAAGTATCGCGTAAGGCCTGCCGCCGGATACACCACGAGCGAGGTCCCGCCCACAATGAGGGCATCGGCCGCGGCGATGGCGGCAACGGCACCGGTCAACACATGCTCGTCGAGCGGCTCTTCATAGAGCACTACATCGGGCTTGATGCGGCCGCCGCACGCGGGGCACGCAGGCACGCCCGCGGCATCCTCGTGCTCGCGCGAGCAAATCCACTCGGCGCTATAGACCGCGCCGCACGACTGGCAAATGTTGCGATGGACCGATCCGTGCAGCTCGAACACGCGCTGTGAGCCGGCCATCTGATGCAGGCCGTCGATATTTTGCGTCACCACGGCGTCGAGCTTGCCGGCGCGCTCCAGCTCGGCCAGCTTGGTGTGGCAGCGGTTGGGCTTAGCGTTAAGCGCGATCATCTTGGTGCGGTAAAAGTCGAAGAACTCCACAGGATGCGCCTCGTAAAAGCCATGCGAGAGCATAGTCTCGGGCGGATAGGCAAACTGTTGGTGATATAGGCCGTCCACGCTGCGGAAATCGGGGATGCCACTCGCCGTGGAAACGCCCGCGCCGCCAAAGAAGACCACGCGCTTGTGGGTGCCGAACAGCTCCGCCAGCGCGGCGGAGGCCTGTTTGGAGTCCGTTATCGCCTGCGTCATATGAGTCCTCCGTCCTTGTTGGTCGGGCAGCGTCGGGCGATGTCCCAGCATGCGGCCTTTGGGTCAGCACGCGCGGTGCCCACCACCGCCCCTGTTGCGCTAATCTTAAGCCTGCCAACCCCGTCGAAAGGACACCATGCCTCAGACTTACACTTTCGCCTCGTGGAACGTAAACGGCCTGCGCGCCGTGCTCAAAAAGGACCCGAGCTTTATCCAGATCGCGCAAGAACTCGACGTCGATATCCTGGCGTTGCAAGAGACCAAGCTGCAGGAGGGCCAGGTCGATATTGACCTGCCCGGCTATCACCAAACCTGGAGCTACGCCGAGCGCAAAGGCTATTCGGGCACCGCGGTCTTTAGCCGCCAGGAGCCGCTACGCGTGCTGCGCGCCGACGCGCTGCCGCCCTACGCCGGCGAGGGCGAGGCCGCCGAGCTCGTTGCCCAAGCCGCAACCGAGGGCCGCGTCTGTGCGCTCGAGTTCGACAAGTTTTGGTTTGTCGACGTCTATACGCCCAACGCGCAAAATGAGCTCGCGCGCATCGACGTGCGTATGGCCTGGGACGATGCCTATCGCGGCTTTTTGGGCGCGCTCGAGCGCGAAACCGGCAAGCCCGTCGTAACCTGCGGCGACTTTAACGTGGCGCACGAAGAGATCGACCTTAAGAACCCCAAGTCCAACCGCGGCAACGCAGGCTTTTCGGACGAAGAGCGCGGTAAGTTTACCGAGCTGCTCAACGCCGGCTTTACCGATACCTGGCGCACGGCTAATCCGGACGTTGAGGGCGTCTACAGCTGGTGGAGCTATCGCTTTAATGCCCGCAAGAACAACGCCGGCTGGCGCATCGACTACTTCCTGGTAAGCGACGCAATCGCCGCCAACGTTCGCGACACCGGCATCCGCGGCGACATCTTCGGCAGCGACCACTGCCCCGTCACCCTCACGCTAGAGCTCTAGCCCCAAGTAATTCCTCTAGGGGACAGAGGAAAACAGATCATGTGACCCCTCTCCCCCTATAAGTTGCGGTGGAATAGTTCCTGTTTGGGCAGCAAATAGCCAAAAACGAGAACTATTCCACCGCAAGTTCGTGAGGAAACGCGAAATGCCTTACAGCCCGTATTTCACGACGACACGGTTAATGCGACGGCACCAGGGCTTGTACAAGGCGGCCAAAAACACGCAGGTCGCGAGTCCGTGCGTGATATCGAACGGCACGGCGGTGGCAAGACGTGCCACGGCACCTGCCCAAGTAAGCGGCTGTACAAAACCAATGATGTCGTAAGCGTTGATCACAACGCCGTACAGCAAACCCGAAGCAAAGCCGTAGGTCAGCAGCGCCGGCATACGCACGGTGCCATCGGCGCGGTCGAATGCACCCGCATACGCCAGCGCACCGCCAACGTATCCCACGAGCCCCCAGGCATACATCTGCCACGGCGTCCACATGCCCTGCCCAAAAAAGAAATTGCTGGTCAGCGCCGCCAACGCACCGACCATAAAGCCGTTACGACGACCGAGTGTCGCCCCGGCGATAATGGCGATGGCACTCACGGGTTTAAAGTCGGGAATGGGTCCAAACAGGATGCGCCCCGCCGCCGCCAGCGCCGCCAGCACCAGCGTGGGCATAATCTGACGCAGGCCTGGACGCGATGCCTCATAGCCCGCAAAGAACAGCGCAAGCACCAACGCCACCACAACCAGCATGGCCAACGCTGCCTGCTCAACACCCGCCAGCAACGCGGCAGCCATCACCGCCGGCACCGCCAACAACAGCGGGATCTCCAGTTTTGCAAGCAAACGCGAGAAACGACAGTCCGTCATCCCATCACGCCCTATAGAACACGTTGTCGGCAAAGAAGTCGGCCGGGGACTCCATGCAGGCAATCTCGCCGTCAAACATCATGGCGACGTCGTCGGCTACCTGCTCGACAAAGTCCAAATCGTGCGTAGCCATGATGACGGTACCGCCAGCCTTCGCATGGTCACGCAGGGCGCGGGCGATGATGCGGCGGCTCTCCAGGTCCAAGCCCTTCGTGGGCTCGTCAAGCAGCAGCAGCTCGGGGCCGATCAGCAGCAGCTTTGCCAGCGCGAGCAGCTGGCGCTGTCCGCCCGAAAGGTCGTAGGGGTGGCGCGTCTCCAGGCCGTCCAGCCCCAAGCTCGCCGCGCGCTCCCGCGCCACGGTCTCGTCATATCCGCAGGTCGAAGCCCATTCCATCAGCTCATCGCGAACCGTCTCGGCAACCAGCAATGCTTTGGGATTCTGAGGCAGCAGCGCCGCCGAGGCCGCTCCGCGCACCATGCGGCCGCACTGCAGCTTGGCGGTCTTCGCCAGCACCGAGAGCATCGTCGACTTACCGCATCCGTTGCCGCCCACGATCGCATGCACCGCACCGGCCGAAAACGTCACGTCGAGCCCGCGCAGCACCCAACCGGTAGCTCGGTCATAGCGAAACCAACCTTCCGACAGGGTGGTAGCCGACCCCCCGTGCATTTTTTGGAGTATTCTGCTTCCATCCGTGCGCGGGAACGCTTCCGAGCCGTTCTCGAGCGACGTTTGCGCCACAAATTCGGACGATTTGTCCAATTCCGAACTTTTTTTCGCGCTCGATACGTCCCCGGGCGGCTCCAGAGAGCCCAAATTGTCCTCACGCCTGCTGAATACTCCGTTTTTTGCACATCGGATGGCACCCCACCCCAACATGTCGTCGGAAAACAGCGATTCTCGGCGCCCCAAAGAAGCCATATCCGCCACCTCGCGCACGCGACCGTCCTCAATCCGGTACGCACACGTCGCGTATTCGAGCATTGGGCGCGGCTGATGCGTCGCCACAACAACCGTGCAGCCCAGCTCGCGATTCACACGAAACAGCGCGTGCAGGAAATTCTTCTCCGCAACCGGATCAAGCTGAGACGTGGGCTCGTCGAGTAGCAGCACGCGCGGGCGCAGCGCCAGAACGGCCGCCAACGACAGCAACTGTTTGCGACCGCCCGAAAGCGTATCGGTATCGCGGTGGAGCCAATCCTCCAACCCAAAGAAATAGCTGGTCTCAGCTACGCGACGGCGCATCTCATCACGCGCTAGCCCCAAGTTTTCCAGGCCAAACGCCATCTCGTGCCACACGGTCTCACACACAATCTGGTTCTCGGGATCCTGAAACACATAACCAACGCGCTCCGCCGATGCCCGCACGTCCATGTCGGCAACGTTCTCGCCCAGCACGCGCGCATCACCAGTGCGCTCGCCCGCTGGAGCGATCTCGGGCTTGAGCAGCGACAGCAGCGTCGACTTGCCCGAACCGATACCGCCAACAAGCAGTGCAAACGCACCTTGGGAAACACGCCAATCAAGCCCCTCGAGCACCGGTGCCTTGACCCCGGGATAGGCAAAACTAAGGCCTCGCACCTCAATCGCCGGCGCGGCCGAGCCATATGCCACACCCGCCGCCGAGCTCCTATCCAACCGAGCCATCAGCCGAACCTCTTCTCATCAATCGCATGCAACGCGCAAGGCAGCACCATCCAGGCAGCGTACACGACATAGCCCGGCCACGGCGCCGGCACCGAGAGCTGCGGATAAAACGAATACTGCGTCGTCGCGGTCCACGCCACCGCCACCGCGGCAGCGCCAAACAGTACGAGCCCGGCCAGCGCGGCAACGTCACTGCGCCCCAGCCGATACCGCGCATACGTCGTACGACGCGTCGCGGCACCCCACCCGCGCGAGCGCATCGCGTCCGCGCGCTCCAGCGAATCTTCCATGCCCCAGCCCATCAACACGCTCGACGCCCGCAGGCGCGATCGCACGGGATCGGTGGGCGCGCGGCCCGGCACATCAATCGCATCCTGCACCGCCAGCACCGTACGACCGCGGCGTAAAAACTGCGGGATAAGCCTCATGCACATCGAGATCATGAGCGCAATCACCGGTGCGGCATTGCCCAGCAGCGCGAGCACCTTGTCGTATTCGAGCATCGACGCCGCGGCCTCAAACCACAGCACGCTCGCCACAAACAGCCCGCCCATGCACAGGCCATATACCATGCTTTCCAGATACACCGCGCGCATGCCAATACGGAACAGCTCCGTCGAGCCCGAGGCGCTAAACAGCGGATTGACCAGCGCGATAATCAAAATCACCGGCAACTGCCAGCGGAGTGCGCCCAGCGTGCGGGCAGCCCCACGCGTCGCAAATCCATACGCCAGCCCGCCCGCAAGTGACAGCGCAATCAGCACCGGCTGCATCGAGAACATGGTGAGCCCCAGCGTCAGCACTATATAGAGTGCCGGCACAGCCGGATGCGACATCGAGAACGCCGCGACGGGCTCGCCGCCAAACTCCTCTTGTATGTTGTCCACGGGCACCCCCGTCCCCTCGCTCAAACGACAGCTCCACAGCACCGCCAACGCCGCACGCAAGCAGTACAAACGTCACGCCGGCGGCACCGACATCGGCCCTCACGCATCAATCGTTACGTGCTCAACATATGCCTGCGGTATCATATTGCGCCGTGTATCGTTTCCAAACACACGTCTCTATAACGTAACAGGAGATCACATGGACGCAACCGCAATTATCCTCGCCGCCGGCGAGGGCACCCGCATGAAGTCGAACCACTGCAAGGTTTCGCACAAGATCCTGGGCAAGCCCATGGTCCAGTGGATCGTCGACGCTACCATCAAGGCCGGCTGCAGCCGCGTCGTGGTCGTCATCGGCAGCCACGCCGACGAGATGCGCGCCCTCATCGATGGCGCCTACGCCAACAGCGCCACCAAGGTCGAGTGCGTTGAGCAGACCGAGCGCCTGGGCACCGGTCACGCCGCGAAGGTCGCGCTCGAGGCCTGCGGCATCGCGCAAGGCCCCGTCGTGGTGCTCAACGGCGACCTGCCGCTCATCACCGCCGACACCGTCGCCAAGTTCGCGCAAACCGTCGCCACCGGCGAGCTCGCCTGCACCGTCATGACCATGACCCCGCCCGACCCCTTCGGCTACGGCCGCATCAAGCTGGGCGCCGATGGTCAGATCGAGCGCATCATCGAGCAGAAGGACTGCACGCCCGAGCAGGCCGCCACGCTGCTGGAGTGCAACGCCGGCTGCTACGCCTTTGACGGCGCGCAGCTCGCCGCCCATATCAACGAGATCGGCAACGACAACGCGCAATCCGAGTACTACCTGCCCGACATGCTCGAAATCCTCAAGGGTCACGGCCAGGCGGTCTCCATCTTCCACTGCGATGACTACCGCGACGGCCTGGGCGTCAACAGCCGCATTCAGCTCGCGCAGCTCACCGCCATCGCGCGCGACCGCATCAACGAGCACTGGATGGCCGAGGGCGTCACGTTCATCGATCCCACGCAGGCCTGGATCGGCCCCGACGCCGTTATCGGCCGTGACACCGTCGTGTGGCCGCAGACGCACCTGATCGGCCACGTCACCGTGGGCGAAGAGTGCCAGCTCGGCCCCAACAGTCGCCTCACCGACACCACCGTCGGCAGCGGCTGCACCATCGATGAGACCATCGCCATCGAGGCCGTCATCGAGAACGGCGTCGACTGCGGCCCGCGCGCCTACCTGCGCCCGGGCACCCACATGCTCGACGGCTCCAAGGCCGGCACGCACGTGGAGATCAAGAAGTCCACGATCGGCGAGGGCTCCAAGGTGCCGCACCTGTCCTACATCGGCGACACCACCATGGGCTCCGGCGTCAACGTGGGCGCGGGCTCCATCACCTGCAACTACGACGGCGTGCACAAGCACAAGACCGTCATCGGCAAGGACGCCTTCATCGGTTCCGACACCATGATGGTCGCGCCCGCCCAGATCGGCGACGGCGCGCTCGTGGCCGCCGGCTCCGTCATCACCGAGCCGGTCCCGGCCGACGCACTTGGCCTGGGCCGCGCCCGTCAGGTAAACATTGAGGGCTGGGCCGCCGATTATCGCCGCCGTCTGCACGAGGACGACGAGGTATAACGTTTTACCAAGCATCTAAGGAGCTGTTCCCATGGGGGCGGCTCCTTTTTCTATCGTGACCTGCGCAACCGGATGAGTGGTCGGTTCGTGTCCGTTGACGGTAAAGACGTTATCAAGACTCGATAAACCCCGCCGCGCGGTTACAATGCAACAAGGCATCTATATGGCATTCGATATAAAGGAGAAGGGTAATGCCGATTAATGATCCCGAGAAGTCGGAGAATATGCGCAAGTCCATCCGCGTGTATTCCGGTTCCTCCAACCGTCCCCTCGCTCAGAAGATCGCTGAGTACCTTGGGGTCGAGCTTTCGGGCCTTACGCTAAAGCAGTTCGCCAACGGTGAGATTTACGCCCGCTACGACGAGACCGTCCGCGGCGCCGACGTCTTCCTGATTCAGTCCGTGGCCGGCGGCAACGTCAACGACATGCTCATGGAGCTGCTCATCGCCACCGACGCTGCCAAGCGCGCATCCGCCCGCTCCATCACCGCCGTTATCACCCACTACGGCTATGCCCGCCAGGACCGCAAGGCCGGCCCGCGCGAGCCCATCACCGCCCGCCTCGTCGCCAACCTGCTCGAGCGCGCCGGCGTCAACCGCATCATCACCCTCGACCTGCACCAGGGCCAGATCCAGGGCTTCTTTGATATCCCGGTCAACCACCTGTCCGCACTGCCGCTGTTTGGCCAGTACTACAACGACATGCACTTCGACACCGACAACCTGGTTGTCGTCTCCCCCGACGTGGGCCGCGCCAAGGCCGCCAAGAAGCTGTCCGACATGCTCGGCTGCGACCTGGCCATCGCCCACAAGGGCCGTCCGCGCCACAACGCCGCCGAGGTCATGGGCATCATCGGTGACATCAAGGGCAAGACCTGCATCATCAACGACGACATGATCGACACCGCTGGCACCCTGTGCGCCAACGTCAAGGAGCTCAAGGCTATGGGCGCTGGCGATATCTACGTCTGCGCCACCCACGGCATCTTCTCCGGTCCGGCCATCGAGCGTCTGAACGACGCCCCCATCGTCGAGTGCCTCGTCACCGACGCCATTCCCGTCGAGGTCGGTGGCAAGATCAAGACCATCTCGGTCGCCGAGGAGTTCGCTCAGGCCATCTCCGCCGTTTACCACGAGGAGCCCGTCTCCACGCTCGTCGGCGGCGACTTCGCGCTGTAGCCTGCCGCGCATCATCTTTGATGCTTTTAAAGGGTCGGAAGCGAGCTTCCGACCCTTTTTCTATCCCTCGCCAACCTTCCCTGGACAATTAGTTCAGATACGTATTTTTTTAAAGCTCCAAAGGACCGTTCGGAGCCTTCTGAGCTCCCCAGCGGATGCCATGCCGTCCAAATCTCATCGTTCTCGAGTACAACCGCTGCATATTTACCCTCAAATCGCCCTCAAGGGCCTTAGGCACGCCTCGAACGCCCGCCGCCTTATACGTATCTGAATTAACCGTCCAGTAGCTATCGTCAACCTTCGCGGCAGAGCTCAATTTCCTGCAATCCCCTCAACCGATTTCATAACACCCAGCCGTTCATGGCGCGCAGCGCCCCGCTGAGCGAAAAGAACGGTATGGGGGTCGCATTCTGCCGCCAACTTAGTACGTTATAGCTATGACGACCGTGATTTCACATTTCTCCGCCCTCCGCGCAATTCGTCGCGCACGACGGGCGTACTCTGCCCTACCCTGGGACTCCGTTGATAGTGAACAGCAAGCACAGGCCTTGGCTAGCTGCATTCCCAATAATGACGCGATAGACTTTGGCGCACTTTCGATACTCGATGCCTGGAATGAAGATGATTCCGAACTACTCGATCTTCTCGTTTCAGACGAAGACAACAGACGCCCCGACAAGCGGCTTCTTCAGCATATTCTCACCGCTCCGCTTCCTGAAGGTGCAATTATGCACGTCGAGGCCGACATCTACGCAACGTCTCCTGCCGTGACAGCCATGCTTTGTTCCAAAAATGAATCAGTCGCCAAAACCTTGATGCTTCTCATGGAACTGCTCGGAACCTACTCCCTTCCTCCCGGGGCAACATACCCCATTGCCCATGACGACATCTGGCCCAAGGGCGATGGCTGCGCAGCGACGGGCGATCTTGATTGCTTGGGCAACCAGTCGGTGGTCGAGCAACAGAACGAAACCCGCTATGAACAGGCACACTACAAATGCGAGCCCGCCACAACTATCGAAGAGCTTGAGGCGGTTGCACGCTTCGCCAAAAGTAGCTCATACACATCGTTTCGCACGGCAGTCAAACTTGCCCGACCCGGATCTGCATCCCCAGCCGAATCCCTAATGTTTGCCGTTCTCGGAGCGCCCATGCGCTTTGGAGGATTCGGATGTTGCAGTCTGCCCATGGGAGGCCTGCTACTCAACTATCGAATCGACTTCGACACTCTTGCGGTCAACATGTCCTCGGGCATCCCCTATGCCATCTGCGACCTATATTGCCCGGCAGCCGGAGTCGACAACGAATACAACGGAATTGGGCATGAGCTTCAAAACGCTCGCATCCACGATGGCAATCGAAATAATGGCCTCAAGGCAATGGGCATCCACGTCCTGGTTATCAATCGCGACCAAATGAAAGACCTTGTTTCACTCGAAGCCTTCGCCCAAACGATGCATCGACTCGCGGGAGTCCGATTCCGATACCGTATCAAGGGCTATCGCAAGCGTCAGGCCGCTTGGCTCAACGCTCTGCGGGCCGGAATCGGCCTTGCGCCGGTCTAAACGGCGAATCACCCGCGCGCCGCCGAACAGGACTGGACAGTTAGTTCAGATACGTATAGATGGACACATTGAATTAGGCTGTTTTGCAGCTATCTCTATACCATTCGCCCTATTTGAAGGCAGGGTAGACTTCAAAACAGCGCCATATGGACTAACTAAAGCTCCGAAACAACGTATCGGCATTGAATTGAGCACTTCGAGTCCTCAGAACTTATACGTATCTGAACTAACTGTCCACCTCTGATTTCGACGGCCGTCCAAACGCCCCTAAACGCCCTCAATTACCCTCCATTTGACAGCGGCAACAGGGTCGCTCACCATAGCAGGCGACAAATCAACGAAAGGATGAACATGGCAGCTGCACAGCCGCTTAAGATTCGCATGGTTGCCGGACTTGGCAACCCTGGCGAGGAATATGCCGAGACCCGTCACAACGCTGGCTTCAAAGCGATCGACGAGTTGGCCCGTCAGGCCGGTGTCACGTACTGGAAAAACCAGGCAGGCGCCGAGGTCGCGCTCATCAACATCAACGATCCCGAGGAAGAGGGCGGCAAGCGCCAGATTGTGCTGGTCAAGCCGCAGTCGTACATGAACACCTCGGGCGGCCCCATCTCCAAGCTTTGCCGCGAATACAAGATCAAGGCCGAGGAGCTGCTCGTAATCCACGACGAGCTCGACATTCCCGCCGGCGACGTACGTGTTAAGGTGGGCGGTGGCCACGCCGGTCACAACGGCCTGCGCTCCATCATCGACAAGATGGGCAGCCGCGACTTCAGCCGCATCCGCACCGGCATCGGCAACCCTCCCGGCAAGATGGCCGTCGCCGACTACGTGCTTAAGCAGCTGCGCGCCCGCGAGGCCGAGGACTTCCAGGACACCTGCGCCCGCGCCGCCGACGCCGCCGGCCTGGCGATCGTCCACGGCGTAATCTACGCCCGCGATCACGTAAACGGCTCCGCTTCCGCCAACGGCAAGCACTAAAACCTACCATTTAGGGATGTTTATTTTGGCAGGTTTTATCTGCGGAAACGCCGCAGTCGGCACATCGCAATAAACACGCTGCCACCATACATGCATAACGCTCCAAAGGGGGCCGGCCTCACCGATGCGCGAGACCGGCCTCCTTTGCCGTTTTGCCTGATAAAACCTGCCAAAATAAACCTGTCCCCAAATGGCCGGTCACTTTTCTCGCCTGCCAAAGATACACGTAAGCGACATGTCCATGAGGGTATAATTTGCACCGTATGTCTGCACAACGCCTGTGCACGTACGGTTTTATTCGGGCTGCCGTCCATTTCCGTGGAGGCACGGTTCGGCCGCCCTAACAAGAGAGGGGTTCTATGTATAAGATCCTGGAGAAGACGCAGTTCTCGGAGAAGGTGTTCAAGTTCCGCATCGAGGCGCCTGCAATCGCCAAGCATGCGCACGCTGGACAGTTCCTCATGGTTCGCGCCAACGAGACGGGCGAGCGCGTCCCGTTTACCCTGGCCGGCTGGAACGGTGACGAGGGCTGGGTCGAGTTCATCTTCATGGTGATCGGCAAGACCACCGAGATGCTTTCCACCTACGAGGCCGGCGAGTCGCTGCGCGACGTCGTGGGCCCGCTGGGCGTTCCCACCGAGATGGCCGAGGGCCCCTGTGCCGTCATTGGCGGCGGCGTCGGCCTGGCAATTGCCTTCCCGGTCGCCAAGCACCTGGTCGAGACCGGTCATGAGGTCCACGCCATCATGGGCGCCCGCACCAAAGACCTCCTGCTCATGGAAGACCAGTTCCGCGAGCTCCTCGACGAGGACCACATCCACATCACCACTGACGACGGCTCCTACGGCGAGCAGGGCGTTGTCACCGCTCCGCTGGAGCGCCTGCTGCAGGACAAGGCCGTGAGCCAGGTCTTCTGCGTCGGTCCCGTTCCGATGATGAAGTTCTCGACCCTCACCGCCCAGAAGTACGACACCCCCATCACCGCGTCGCTCAACCCCATCATGGTTGACGGCACCGGTATGTGCGGCTGCTGCCGCGTCGAGGTGGGCGGCGTGACCAAGTTCGCTTGCGTCGACGGCCCCGACTTCGATGCCACCCTGGTCGACTGGGATGACCTTCGTGCCCGCCAGGCCGCTTACCGTTCCGAAGAGGGCGAGTCCCTCAAGGCCTATGAGGAAAAGAGCTGCGCATGCCACTAGTTAACGGTCGTTTCGTTGCCGATATGAAGTCGCCCCGCACCCCCGATAACGAGGAGCCGGCTGCCGAGCGCGCCTGCGACTTCCGCCCCGTCGACAAGGGCTTCACCGAGGAGATGGCGCTGGCCGAGGCCGAGCGCTGCCTCAACTGCAAGAAGCCGTTCTGTGTTGAGGGCTGCCCCGTCAACATCAACATTCCCCGCTTTATCGAGCAGATCCGCGCGAAGGACTTCGGCGGCGCTCTCGATACCATTCGCGAGGACTCCATGCTTCCCGCTATCTGCGGCCGCGTCTGCCCGCAGGAGAACCAGTGCGAGGGTAAGTGCATCCGTGGTAAGAAGTCCGAGCCCGTGGCCATCGGCCAGCTCGAGCGCTTCCTGGGTGACCGCCCCGAGCTCGCCTCCACGCCCAAGATGGCCCCCAAGAACGGCAAGAAGGTCGCCGTCGTCGGCTCCGGCCCGTCCGGCATCACCTGCGCCGGCGAGCTCGCCCGTAACGGCTTTGACGTTACCGTCTTTGAGGCCTTCTTTACCGGCGGCGGCGTGCTGGTCTACGGCATCCCCGAGTTCCGTCTGCCCAAGGCGGTCGTCAAGCGCGAGATTGACGGCCTGGAGGACATGGGCGTCAAGTTTGAGTACAACTCCGTCGTGGGCAACATGGCCACGGCCGAGGAGCTGTTCGAGCAGGGCTTCGACGCCATCTACGTGGCGACCGGCGCTGGCCTGCCCAAGTTCCTCAACGTTCCCGGCGAGAACCTGCCCAACGTCTTCTTCGCGAACGAGTACCTCACCCGCGTGAACCTGATGAAGGCCAACAAGTTCCCCGAGTACGACACCCCCACCAAGCACGGCAAGAACGTCGTCGTCTTTGGTGGCGGCAACGTGGCTATGGACGCCGTCCGTACCGCCAAGCGCCTGGGCGCCGAGCACGCCATCATCGCCTACCGTCGTACCGAGGACGAGATGCCCTGCCGTCGCGCCGAGCTGCACCATGCCAAGGCCGAGGGCGTCGAGGTTCTGCCGCTCGTCTCCCCGCTCGAGTTTGTCGCTGGCGAGGACGGCTCCGTGTGCGCCGTCAAGGTCCAGAAGATGGAGCTCGGCGAGCCCGACGAGTCCGGCCGCCGTCGCCCGGTGCCCATCGAGGGCGCCATCGAGGAGATCCCCTGCGACGTCGCGATCTCGGCTATCGGCACCAACGCCAACCCCTTCGCAAAGAAGATCGGCGGCAAGATGGAGCTCAACAAGTGGGGCTACATCGTTGCCGACGAGGAGACCGGCCAGACCACCGATCCCCGCATCTGGGCCGGCGGCGACATCGTCACCGGTGCCGCTACGGTCATTCTGGCGATGGGCGCCGGCAAGAAGGCCGCCGCTTCCATCACCAAAAGCCTGCTGGGCGAGTAATCACCTACAGCGCTAGCCACCAAACGGCAAAGTCCCCGTCGAGCACACGCCCGGCGGGGACTTTTTCTATACCGGCCGCCCAAACCACCACAAAGGGGACAGTGAACTGCCTCCCATTTCTTGGACATCGGGAAATGGGAGGTTTTCCATGAGTATAGACCTCAGGGTGAAGCACGACCTGGAGTCCAGGAGGCGGGCCGTCGAGCTCTTCGACGCCGGCGTCGGCTGCAAGCCGGCGGCCGAGGCCCTGTCCGTCCCCCGCGAGACCGTGAGAGAATGGCAGTGGGTATACCGGGCGTTCGGAAGCGAGGCGCTGCTGTCCATGGGCGGGAAACAATCCAGTTACACATTCGAGCAGAGGGTCGCCGCGGCGTCGGCCGTGGTCGACGGCGGGATGGCGAAGGCCGACGCCATGGCCGAGTTCGGGATCAGGTCGAAGTCCCCGCTGGAGCGCTGGTGCAGGCTCTACCGCGAGGGCGGCGCCGAGGCGCTGCGGCCCCGCCCGAAGGGCAGGCCGAGGGGGTCGAGGTCGAAACCCCGGGCCCGCACCCGCGAGCAGGAGCTCGAGGAGCGCTGCCGCAGGCTCGAGGCCGAGGTCGCCTACCTAAAGAAATTGCGCGCCCTGGTCGAGCGGGACGGGCTCTGACCAGGGCGGCGGCCGAGGCGGTGAGGGCGCTGCGCGCGGAGGGGCACTCCCCGCGCCACCTGCTGGAGTGCTCGGGGCTCAGGAGGTCGACCTACTACTACGCGCTGGCGCACCCGCGGAGGCCGACCAGGCCCGAGCTGCGCGACGCCGCGGCCGAGATATTCTCGCGCACCGCCAACGGCTGCGGGCACCGGCAGATAGCCATGTGCCTGCGCGCCGAGCTGGGCGCGGTCGTGGCCGACAAGACCGTGCTCAAGATGATGCGCGAGATGGGCATCCGGTGCGGGATACGCCGCCGGGGCTCCCGCCGCCGGTACAGCTCCTACAGGGGCCCGTGGGGAGCACGTTCGAGAACGTCATCGCGAGGGACTTCGGCGCCGAGGGGCCGTGGCAGAAGCTCGGCACCGACGTCACCGAGTTCAAGGTGGCCGGCGCCAAGGCCTACTGGGCCCCGGTGCTCGACTTCTGCACGAAGGAGATCGTGGCGAGCGACATATCGACCTCGCCGGACCTCGCCCAGCAGCACAGGATGCTCGACCGGCTCCTCGAGGCCCTGCCCGACGGGGCGGCGCCGACCATGCACTCGGACATGGGCTGGCAGTACCAGCACGAGTCCTACACCTCCAGGCTGGAGGGGGCGGGCATCACCCAGAGCATGTCGCGCAAGGGGAACTGCATCGACAACGCCGCCACCGAGCAGCTCTTCGGCCACGTGAAGGACGAGTTCTACCGCGGCAGGGAGTGGGGCAGATTCGGGGACTTCAAGCGCGACCTGGAAGAGTACATAGCCCATTGGAACGCGCGGCGCAGGCAGGTAAGATTGAAGGGCCTGACGCCGGAGGAGTTCCGGAACCAGGCCCTTGCGGCGTAGTCGCTATTTATTCAGTCCAAGTTTCGGGGCGCAGTTCACAGGCACCTTTGTGGTGGTTTGGGGCCTGGTCGGTCGTTTTGTCTCAATCTGTAACACCTGGAGCCCGTTGAGCCTTGTAGTTGTTACAGATCGAGATCTTGCGCCAGCCGCCTCCGCTTTGTCTCAATCTGTAACAGTTAGAGACCAAATTCCCCGCTACGTGTTACAGATCGAGACATTAGATTGGCGGCCGAGCAGTTCATCTCAATCTGTAACATCTAGAGCCGTTTTGGGCAGCTTGGTGTTACAGATTGAGATCTTGCAAAAGCCGAGAATGGGCGCCGCCACCAAAACCTAGCGCTTGCGGCGCTTGGTCGCAGCGATGCCTGCCGCGGCAACAGTTGCTCCGGCGATGCCCAGAGCAGCGACCGTCATCGCGGCGGAGTCACCCGTGCTGGCGAGCTCCGTGCCACCGGACTTCTTGCCGTTCTTGCCCTTACCCTTGGACTTGTTCGTCGTCACCGTGGTCGTCGTCGAAGCCGAACCGCCCGCAAGTACCCCGGTGCCGCCAGAGCCGTCCGCACCGCCGCCCTGCTCGCCGTCGCCAGGAGTCGGGGCCGGCTCGGGCGTCGGTGCGGGCACCGCCTCATCGGTCACCGTAATCGTAATGTTCAGACGCTCGGAATACTCGCTGTATGACATGCCAGGGCGCTGTGCCGCAATGCGCACATACATGTTGCTATCGAGCGCAATAGGCTCGGTGTACTTTACGCGGCCTTCGTCGCGGCAGGGGCAGGTGTCGTTGGTGGTGTACCAAATCGTCGTGCCATCCTCGGCCGAAAGCTCCAGCTTCGTTCCCTTGGGCACCGTAATGTAGTTCTCCTTGGGCGACCATGCACCAAACGTCGTCGCACCAATCGTCGCCACCGGTCGCGCCGGTCGCACGGCCTCGGCAGACACGCGAACGTCGACCTGCTTGGACAGCGCCGTGCCGTCCACCGCCGCCGTCAACGTCGTCAAACCGGGCAGAGCACCATGCAGCACAAACGTCGCCGCACCGTCCTCGCCCGTCACGGCCTGGGTGGCATCGACAGAGCAGATAGCCGAGGACTCCAGCCCAACACTAACCTTGGCGCCCGCAAACGGCTTGCCCGCCTTATCGGTCACGTGCGCCACCAGCTCAAAGTCACTGCCATCAAGCATGGTCACGGCCTGCTCCACGTTGAGCTTGAGCTTGTCGGCACGAACGCCCACGACAAGCTCGCCACTTGCCCAGCGCGCCATGGCCGTGCCAGCGTAGTTGCGAGCACCGTCGAGCTCAAACGCCACCGTCGAGCCCGCCTCACGCGCATCGGCATAGCGAATACGCAGCACGCGCGATAGCGGCTTGCCATTGGGATCGTCCTGTTTGTCGAGCCACGTATACGTCACGTCGCCCAAGCCCTGCGCGCGCAATGCGACCAGGGCATCGTCGCTCGCATCCATATACTGCGCAAACTCAACCTCGATGCAATCGGTATAGGCATGGGCCGAGGCCACCTCGGGTGCCGCCGTCGACACCAAGCCAATGTTCACCTCAGTCTGAATCGGCGGCACGCGCAGCCAAGCCGAACGCGCCTCCTCATACCCGTCCTTGGTCACGCGCACCTGATACCAGCCGGTCGGCGTATTCCAGTTGTACGCACCGTCCGCACCCGTCGCAAGCGGATTGTCCTGCTCATACTCCTCGGCATCCCAACGCACTGCATTGGTACCGGTCGCATCGTCGGCGCTCCACAGCTCAACCGTCGCGCCTTCAACCGTATTGGACAGCAGGCCCTCGTACACCACGCCCGCAGGGTCGGGTGCAGCCTTGGCAGCCACATTGCGATAACGCGCCTCGAAGATCGACTGCATCTTCTCGTCCGAGATCAAGCCGTCCTTGTTGGCCTTGTAGACCTCGGCATCAGTCAGCTCGCCCCAGTTGACCGTAATACGATTCTGGCACGCGCGCTCCACCTGCTCGCAGGCAACATCGTAGGCGCATTCGGCATTGGTCAGCTTAATCGCGCGCTCCGAACCCACGCTGGTCGAAGCCGCGTCATAGGCAGCGCCCACCACGGTACCCGCCGAACCGGCCGTCAGCACGCCGGCGATTGTCATAATGGAGCCCACTGCCACATCGGTGCTGTCGTGACAGAGCTGGCGATACAGCAGATCCTCAAACGCACGCGCCTTCTCCATGGCGTCACGCAGCGCGTAAATGCACTTCCAATCGTCCTCGGTCTTCTCGGGCTTGGCAAGCAAGCGCGTATGCTGAAGCTCATAGCCCTCGCGCTCGCCCTTCACCTTCTGCATACGGACGTTCACGTTCTCCCAGTTCTTGCTGGCATCGTTCACGCCGTAAATGCCGGTAAAGATGCCAATGCCCTGGGTCGCCGCGGGAAACGCCTGGCCGGCCGCCTTCCACACATCGGTCTTAAAGACCTGTCCGAACATCTCGCACTCGATCTTATAGCTCTTGAGTGAGCGAATCGTGCGGATGAGCTTCATATGGGCGCTCACGTCGCCGTTGCGCTTCCAGGCCATGAGCCATCCGCGCACCTTGGAGTTGTTGAGGCTATGGACCACATTCCAGTTGTCGTACAGGTTGTCCAGAATGTCGCACTGCATGGCGATCGAGTTAAACAGAAGCGCCTGGTTCTTGTTGTTATTGGAGTTCTCGATAAACTCCGACTCGATATAGGCCGTCTGCTCGCCATCGGGCGCGGCGACCTTAAAGCCCTTGACGGTATCGTCGTCAGCCGCCTTGTAGCTCAGTGAGCTGCCGAGCGCCTGGCCCAAATCGTTAAACCCGCTCGTCGACTGGCCGTTGTACTCGCTGGCCTTAATGCCCGCACACTTGTTGAGTGCCGCAGCGGTTGCGTCATTCCAGCTTCCATATTGGTTGAGCTGGCCGATACCCATCGACTGGCCCACCAGATCCTCGGCCTGCTGGGCAATAAACTCCGCTCGCGATGCATGGTCGACGAGCTCCTTGATGGCGGCCGCATCCGCAGCGTTCGCGCCCTGGGCCGCCGCGAGTTCCCGATACCAATCCTCGCTGGTGCCGTAAGCATCCTCAAAGATCATCTTGTCCGCATTGACGCCATAGCTGTCGCCCTGCTGGGTCAGCAGCGCCGCCGACCCGCCGACCGCGGCCTTGAGCTCGGCCGCAAACTGCGCGGCCTCGTCGTTGCCAGCATCATCACCCTCGCCGTCGCTGGCGGCAGGGGCGCGACGAGCCTTACGGGCAGCTCCACCTTGGGCTTCGTCCTCTTTACCGTCCTTGTCCTCCTCGGCAAACGCATCGGCGACCATCTGGTCAATCGCGTCGTTAAAGGCCTCGTCGACATCATTAAACGAGTTATCCATCATATACTCGTGCCACTGCTGCACGGCATTCGAGAACTCCTGCTGGCGCTCCTCGGCCGCGGCGGAATGCTTTTTGGCCGAAGCGTTGGCGTCAAAACTCAGCATGGTCATAAGCTGAGCATTGGAGATGCGGTAGGTCTGCGGCATAAAGATTTGCTCAAAGTTGCCGCAGTTCACATAGGTCGAGTCATTCGTCTTGTTAAACTCATCGAGCAGCTTAAGGTAACCCTCGTCCACATACTCCGCCACATAGCGAACACGGGTGCCCTCGCGCGACTTTTGAGTCAGAGGAATCGTCACCGTCTTGCCATCCACGCAGTCCACGTACAGGTCGAGCGTGTCGGCGGCCTCTTCGTTTCCCACCTCGAGCGTGATATCGAACGTCCAGTAGGCGTTCTTCTTTTGCGGCAGATGATGGAAGGTCCACAGACTCTTGCCGGTGTCCTTGCCGTCCTTGACCAAGTTTTGCGTACCGCCACGATACGTCACATCAAAGTTCCAGACCGAAGCACCCGGAACATAGCGCACATAGTTGCGAGCCGTCACCTCTGCGGCAGCGGCGGCAACATCGGTCGAGCCCACGCGCGCCTCGAGCGTCACACGCTCGGCGGCAAGCGTATCCTGCGGCAGGTCGTATTCAATCTTGGCACGGCCCAGCTTGTTGGTCTTACCGGTGTACTTTGCAGCCGACGAGCCCGTCCCCACGGTGAGCTGCACGCTCTTGCCCGGTGCCGCATAAACGTAGGCCACATTGCCCAGTAGGCTGTGAACGTCGGTGCTGTCGACCTCGATGCGCGATCCGCTAACCTCGAGTGTGGTGCTTCCCAGCGGCAATGTCACCTCACCCAGCGTAATAAGCGGCGAGATGGCATAGATGCCCGCGGCCTTGGGCTTAAAGCGCACAAACACATCGGCGCCCATGCCCTTCTTCATATTGAGAACGAGGTTGTCGCCCTCCCAAGTTGTGTCAGCCCACATGGCATCGGAGCTGGCGCCGGCTTCGCGAGCGCCGGCGGACACATCCTCGACGGCATCCTTGGCCAGCGGAATCTCAATCTTGGCAGCCTGGCTGTCCTTGAGCTCGTAATGAATGCGCAGCTCGGTCTCCACGCCAACGACCGCGGACGAATCAGCGATAACCGAGCCCGCCGTCAGCCCACGCTCGGCACGATACGTCTCCACGTCAAACGTGGGGACGTCGAGCGTCACGTCGAGCTGTTTGCCGTCCTCAATCTTCACCTGCTTTTGCGCGATATGCTTACCCACGGTCAGCCCTAGGCGGCTAAACGTGGAATAGCTCGTCGCTTGGATGTCGTAGCTCGTCTTGTTAAAGGCGACGATGGTGTACGAACCGGCCTTAAGGCGCGGCGTCTCGGCCTTCATGATAGGCGTGGTGCCATCGTCTTCGTAACCCATCAAATAGGTGACGCCGTCGGCGACTAGCTTGCCGTCGGACGTACGGAACACCAGCACGCGGTTGGCGCCCTGGTAGTCGCCCTTGGTCGTGACCGTCGCCGTGCCCCAGGGCTTCAAGTCGATATCGACCTTGCCGGCCGGAGGCTTCACCGTCGCCGTCGCCCCACCCAGCTTGAGGCTGTCTTTGGGCTCGAGCGTTATCTCCAGATCCTGGTCCGCGTCGGCAATGGCCTGCGACACCACGAGTGCTGTGCCCTGGATACGGAAGTCGTTTTCTTTGTCACCCTTGGCAGGCTTAAGCGTCTTGCCGCCGCTCTTCACCGTCAGATCGATGTTATCGAGACTATCGAGCTCAATGCGTTCGGTCTTATCCTGGCCCACAATCGGTTCAAGATAGCTCACGTTGAGTTCAATCGCGCGCGAAGCCGGAATCTTGGTAAAGTCCTCAGCCTTAATCTCTCCGATATTCCATGTGCCCGTCATCTGGTCGCCCGGGCGCGCCAGCACCATGTCATAGTAACCGCTGAGCGAAATGCGCAGCGTTGCTGCTGTCTTGGAGAGAACGTCCGCTGTAAAGCTGCCGTCATCGCCAACCGCCAGCGGCGTGGACTGCCCCGCCTGCACGAGTGTAGCCGTCGCGCTCTGGGGAAGTTTGCCCGTCACCTGGGCCGCCTCGCCCATCCACTCAAACGTGTAGGCAGGCTTCGAGGAATCGACGGAGTCCTTGCGATCGGCCACGGCATCGGCAAGCTTTTTGACCATCGAGGGGTTGCCAGCCGAATCGGTCGCATAGGCATAGATGGTCTGGCCTTCACCAAAGGGAATCGCATACGTTACGCCATCGATTGTCACGCGCTCATTATAGTCGCCCGGATAGCCCGCCTCACCAAACTGAAGATCGGGGTTCATCACGCGCAGGGCAACGGCATTATGGTTCGTCTCGTTTCCGTATCTCGTGTTCTCAAAAGCTCCCCACTCTATCATTTCCACGCTTTTGGGTAGCACAATCTCTTTGCCGGCAATCGCAGGATCAAGAGAGGCGAACGCGAGCGCCCCGATAGATTTGACACCATCGCCAATCGTCACCGACGACACGTGCGAGCACCCGTCAAAGGCATAGCGCTCAATCCGCTCCACCGTGCCCGGCACGTTGATCTGCGTAAAGGTGAGTACCGTTGTGTCCGAGACATAGAACTGCGGTACGCCGCAATTGGCGAAGGCACGATAGTCGATAGTCTTAACCGAAGGCGGCAGCGTTGCCACCACATTGTCGTCAAGTTGTTCGCAGCCCTCAAAGGCCTGCTCGGGAATCGTGGTAAAGGCCGCGTTGTTGGGCCAGGTCACCGTGTGAAGTGTCTTGCTTCCGGTAAACGCATTCCAGCCCAACTCCTCAACCGAATCGGGCAGTGCGATTTCCTTGATGATGCTGCCGCCCAAACCGCCCACAGAGCGGATATGCGAATCGGGGGCAAACGTAATTGATGTGAGCGCAGCGTTTCCCATGCCCTTAAGACTCACGACATGCTTGCCGTCGATGGCCGAGGGCACCTCCAACGTGGTAATGCCCTCGTCGCCATACTCGATAGAAATTTCGTTGGTGAGGCTATCGATCGAGAAGTAGTACTGCGCGGGGGTCTGCTCGCCGGCCACGTAGCCATCGTCGTATTCGTCCTTTACGCCCGTGGCGCCCTTCGAGGTTGCCCAGAGTTCAAGTTCCTCGTTCCAGGTCGCCTCGGTGCCGGAAGCCTCCTCTTGCTTTTGCTGCTCGGCGAGCTCCTTGCCCTCGACAAGATCGGTGGCAAGCGTACCCGCAGGTGTGCTCTCGGTCTGCCCGGCGCCCGTCAGGCCCGCCGCCGATGCAATCTCGGAGGCCGGGGGCGTAGGGGTGTCACCGACATCGAGCGCTGTGGGGTCGGCAGCGCCGACATCGGGCGCGGGGTCGGCGGAAGCAGAGTCTGACGTTTGGGCATCAGCCGAATCGGCGGGAGCGGCGTCGGCTGCTTGGCCGTTATCCGTCTGCACAAAGGTGCTATCGGTGGTGAGCGCCTCAGCAAACGCGCCCACAGGCAACGAGCCCGTCACCATGGTGAGGGTCACCGCGGCAATGGTCAGGCGGCGGCAAAGCGCTCGAACAGTAGTCCACCTCATGGTCGTTCCTTTCCTGAAACCAAAAGTCATCCAGCGTAATCGTTGTCCAAAAACAAAGCGAACGGTAGGTTCATATATACGAACCTACCGTTCTACCTGCGCAAACCACCACAAAGGGGACAGGCACCTTTGTGGCGGTTCTGGACTTGGCCGGCCAGTTTGTCTCGATCTGTAACAGTTAGAGGTCAAATTCCCCGCCTGGTGTTACAGATCGAGACGTTAGGTTGGCGACCATTCGGTTCATCTCAATCTGTAACACCTGGAGCCGTTTTGGGCAGTTTGGTGTTACAGATTGAGATTTTGCTAACGCCGAGGATGGGCGCTGTCGCCAAAACCTAACGCTTGCGGCACTTGGTTGCGGCGATGCCGGCCGCGGCAACGGTTGCGCCGGCGATGCCTAGGGCGGCGACTGTCATCGCGGTGGTATCTCCCGTGGCCACCAGGACAGCATCGCTCTTCTTGGCCGGCGCGGCTTTCTCAACCGTCTTGGCCGTGGTGGTTGTCGTGACCGGTTTAGCCGCGGGTTTGGTCTCGGGCTTCACCTCGGACTTGGGCTCAGGCTTGACCTCAGGCTGCGGCGCGGGCTTTTCGGGGTCGACCGGAGCCGGCGTGGCCTCGGGCGTAAACGTCAGATCGGTGTTGAGCCACAGGGTGTAGATCCAGCCGCTGTCCTCATCGGAAACGCTATCCGCGACCTGGTAGCCGCACTCCTGGCCGTTGATCATCAGCTTGGTGTCGGGCGTAAAGTAGAAGCCACGCGCCGACTTAAGGTAGATGCCGTAGCGATAGGTCACGCCGGGCTTAAAGACGTCGATGTGATTCGTGATGTTCTGATCCCAGAACTTCTGAGAGTTCACTTCGCTGCCATCGCTGCCCGTCCAGAACTCACACTGAGGAAGGGAGTTGGAGCCCGTCGGAACATTCGCCGTAAAGACCGGCTTATCGCCTGCCTTGAAGGTGGTCGTGGCGCCGTTGATCTCGATAACGTCGATGGCACGCCATTCGTCGATTGGCTGCTCGCACAGCATATTGTCAGCGTTTGGCGCGAAGACGCCGTTAACGGTCTTGATGTGGTGCGCCCAATGACCGTTGACGTTCATTTCGCAGTCATCAGCCACGATATTGTCGCCCTTGAGCCTCAGCTCGACGGAATACATGTAGAACTTGCCCTCTTCGAAGTGTTCGATCCTCCTCGCGCCCGTCGGATACTTGGCGGGGTCGGAATACCAGAAGGCAACGGGCTTGAGCTCCGCGGGGTCGCTGCCATCCATTTCCTCCCAGCACTCGTAGGCGATCTCGTACTTGTCGGCGTCAGCAGCGGGAATCGTCGCGGTCGCGCGGGGCGCCTCGCCGGGCGCGTAGTCGGTCTTCACGTCGTTGACGTCCAGGTTATGGATGGCTTCGTTTTCTGACGCAACAAGCGTAATTTCGCTATTGATGGCGTAGCGGAGGTAATAGTCGTCCCTGGTTTCGTTGAGGGTAATCGAGCTGCCCGGCTGATAGGCGTTGAAGATATCATCGGAATCCCCAACAATGATGCCACCGCCCTCATGGTCAGTTCCGGTATACGTCAGTGCCGCGCCAATATAAAGAACCTCATTGCACGTGAGTCGATACGAGCCGCCTGCCGCGCCACCCGTAAAGGTCAGCGTCAGCCTCATGTGATCGCCAACAGGCTCAAAGCGAGCCGTCACATCGGACATAGATGTGTCCTGGACTTCAGCCAGGGTGCCCGAAGCAGCATCGGCCCGGTAGTACTTGGTTTCGACAAGTTCGCAGAGCGGCTCATCCGGCATGCCGCCCTCAACATCGGGAAAATCATAGGTATACGACTGGCCCTTTTCGAGTGTGACATTGCTCGGAAGCACGCAGTCCGTATAATGATCGACCACGGTCGTGTTGACCTTAACGCCGCCTCCGTCTATCACATCGGTCACGCCACAGAGCATGATGGCGTCGCTTGTCGGCGTGGCGGAGGTGTCGCTGGGAGTGTTTTGCTCAGCGGGTGCCGCATCGCTAGATTCATCGGTGGTGTCAGCCGGAGTCGTCTGCTGAGGTTCAGCGACGGTTTGTGCCGTCGGAGCAGCATCAGTTGCAGGCGCGGTCGCCGGAACCGCATCCTCCGCAACCGCCGGAGTCGCTGGAGTCGCAGCAACCTCACCCGCCACGGCATCCGGATCCGCGCACTCGGTCGCCAGCGCCAAACTCGGCAGCAACAGCTGGCCAACCATAAGCGCGCACGCGCCGACGCTCGCAATCCTCACACCCACGCAGCGCCAAGTACCGTGGACCAACGAGCAGGTGCGTTCGCGCTGGGTCTCCTTATTAAAGTGGCTTCCGTTCATAACGGCCTCCTTGGTCGAAAGGCTACACCACCACAAAGGTGCCTGTCCCCTTTGTGGTGGTCCTGTACAACCAAGATGTGTCAAATGACTCTATACGCCTAGGTTCGTAGATGCGAACCTAGGCGTATACCTGCGGAAATACAAAGAGCCGCCGCAAGGGCATTTATGCCCACGCGGCGGCTGAAAATGGCTATGAAAGCTTGCGCTAGCGGTTGCGGCGCTTGGACGCGACGAAGCCGGCGCCGATGACGGACGCACCGGCGATGCCGAGTGCAGCTGCCGCCGTCGCGGCGTTGTCGCCCGTGGCGGCCAGAACACCGGAAGCGCTTTTGGTGCCGGCGGCAGTCTTGGTCGTAACGGTCTTGGTAACCGCCATGGTGGTCTTTGCGTCCTTATCTACGGGCTTGGGGTCAGGCTTCTGCTCGGGATTGGGCATAGGATCGGGATCGGGCTCCGGTGTCGGCTCGGGCTCCGGTGTCGGCTCCGGCTCCTGCCCGTCTCCAAAATCAATCACTACATCATGGGCGACCTCGGCAGAACCGACGATATCCGTAATAGCAGACGAACCGGCAACACCGACGACCTGCCCGTTCTGGGAGCTCGGCCATTTCCCCGTATCAACAACCTTTTTCACATCGCGCACGGCACCATCCGTCGGAGTCGTAATCATCGCGCGCCCGTGCAAATTGTTCACGCTCAAATCAATCCTCGCGGCACGGAACAGCGTCGCAGTCGCGTCGTTGCAGTTGATCGCATAGATTCCCGCAGTCGCGCCCGAAGCCTCAATCTTCGATTTGCGAATCTTGATACGAGGCGTTTCCGACCCGGTGTTTGCCTCTGCCATGATTCCAAAACTTTGATTGCGGACGGCATCGATGCCGTTTGCAGAAGACAGGCTTCGAGACGTAAGATTCGACTCCTCGACAAGCATCCACACCGCACCGCTTTGCGAACGCGCGCTGATGCCCGCCGAGAGCGAAGCCGCACTGCCGGCGGAAAGCGCGACATCGGCTCCGTTGACGATTTTCATGAGGGTATTCTTTTTGATACCGACCGTATTGATGCACACGGAAACCTGCCAGGCATCGGCTGTCTTGATCGACAGGTTGGCGGCATCGATCGTGACGTCGCCCCCGTGCACGGAGACATAATCCGGTTCTTCCTGCTCGCTTTCCTGAGCAGCGTGTCTACTGGGAAGGTTATCGGCAAAGATACCGTAGGTGCCCACCGTTGGACGCCAAGATCCTTCCGCCGATTTTGCCTCGATTTTGACATCGGCGCCCTTATCGATCGTCACGCTGCCGGCCGTCGCGCGAATGCCCGTCGCACTGTTCACTGCGCCCGAAGCCGTCACGTTGACATTGGCGCCGCTGATGGTCACATCGCCACCCGCATTGCCGTCGCCTTCCGCCGCAATCACATCGGTCTGAGCCGTCGCATTAAGGGTGCCATCGCCGGTAATGGCAAGGTTGCCGTTCTTGACAGCAATGGCGCTCTGCCCGGCGTCGGCCGTGACGGTGTTGGTGCCCGTCACGCCGATGGTGAGGTTACCCTTGGCGCCGATGGAGCCGCCGTCGTAGCCGTTGAGCTTCATGTCGTCAGCGCCATCCCAGGACCAGGTTCCTGCCTCGTCGCCGGCAGCGGTGCCCGCGTCGTACTGCGTGCCGCCCACGTTGACCCAGTCGGCGGCGAGCGCCACGCTCGGCAGCAACAGCTGGCCGGCCATGAGCGCGCAAGCCCCCGCGCAAGCAAGTTTTGCGCCCACGCGGCGCCACGTTCCATGAGAGAGCGAGCACGCGCGGCCGTGGTCGATTGGGTTGTCATGGATTTGCTTTCGCATGTGAGCCTCCTTGTCGTAAGGGGTACTTCTGTAACACCATGTTACGGGAAGATAGCCGGATCCCGGGGCACAAATTCTCAAGTGGCGCATCTGCCAGCGCAAAAGGCAACGAGCGCGCAATCGCCGAGGGAGGGGTCTTCGCTTTCCAAAGGCCCGCCCATACCATCCTGGTCTACAATCGAGGAAACGGTTATTCCGTCCACCCAAAGGACCGTCCTTGAACCTGAGTAAGCCTAAAATCAACGCGCTTCTGGCACTTGCGCTCTTTACCTTTGTCTTTCTTGCCGCCGAGTTTCGATTCGACATTAATGTCGGGCTGCTCGCCGGTGCCGAGCGTGTTGTAATTGCGCAGGGCTTCATCCTCGGCGCCAGCGTGATCGGCTTTATCGGATATGCGCCGCTGCTTGGGCTCGCACAGCGCAAAGGCCGGCCTCAGGCAGTTGTCAGCGCCGCCGTTCCCATCGCCATCTTGGGGTTGACTCAGATTCAGTCCCCCACGGACCTGCTTGCGCTCGAGATTTTGGGCTGCATGGCATTCTTTGGACTCGGCCTGCTGGGCGCCGCTGCGCACCATGCCTTTTCGTTAGCATTCCAGGATGACCCCAAACTCGCCACCGGCGCGGGAGCAGCCTATGCCGCGGGCATCTTGATGCAGTTCGCCATCAACCTGCTCAATTGCGGCGGCATCGCAGAGCTCATCGTCCTTGGCATAGCGACGATCGTCATCTCCACCCTCAGCGTCGTTTCCCAAAAGGCTGCCGAGAGCTCAAACCCCGCCATCAATCCCTTTGTTGAGCCATCGCACGCCCTCGCCAAGCAGGCATGTTGGAGCATCGTGCTCGTCATGATTCTCGCCTGCCTGTTCTCTACTCTCGATAACGTGGTCACGTTCTCCAACGCCCACGGCACCATCGCCGTGCAGACCTGGCCGCGCCTCTTTTTGGCAGCGAGCGGTCTCGTCGCCGGTATCGTCTTTGATCTTGCCGAGCGTCGCTACATGGGACTTGTCATGCTCGGCATCGCCGTGCTCTCGACCATTTCCATCCTGGCCGTGGAGGCCGGCGCTGATCCCAACCTGGGCCTTGTCGTCTTTTACCTGAGCTCGGGCTTTTTTGTCACGTTCTTTACCGCCACCTTTACACAGCTGGCACCGCGCATGCATGCGTCCGCCCTTTGGGCCGGCATGGGACGCGCCGCCAACAATGTGTGTGCGTTCACTACATCGGGCATCTCGCTTGCCCTCGTGACCTCGGGCAACGTTGCCCTCATCATGATCGGCGCGCTCGTTTTGCTCGTCGCCGCCTGCGCAGCATTCGTGGCAGCCGGCTTGTTCCGCCTGCCCCAAACCGAGCAGGAGCGCGAACATCAACAGCTTGCCGAGGAGGCGCTGGCAGCACCGAGTATCGAGGAGCAGCGTCAGGCCTTCATCACCGATCACGCTCTCACCCCGCGCGAAGTCGACGTGCTCGTGGCCGTAACCCAGGACGAACGCCCGCTCAAGCAGATCGCCGAGGAGCTCGGCATCTCGATGCGCATGGTACAGCGCCACCTGAGCTCTATCTACCAAAAGACCGACACACAGACGCGCGCCGGTCTCACCAAGGCCTTCCCCTCCGCCTAAAACAAAAACCACCACAAAGGTGCCTGTCCCCTTTGTGGTGGTTTCAACTGGTTAGCCTTCGAGTTGGGCCACCTTGTAGCGGTAGGCTGCGGCGATGACGTCCTTGCAGCCTTCGCGGCCCAGCTTGGCGCGGTTGACGACGATGTCTTTACCGCTCGTCATCTTCCACTTGCCGGCGCTATAGCGCTTATAGAACGCCTCGCGCGCCTTCTGCTGCTGTTTGACCAGCTTGGCGCCCTTCTTTTTGTTAAGGCCACGCTTCTTGCGCACAATCTCGACGCGGTCCTCAAAGGGTGCGGTCACCAACACGGCAATGTGGTTGGGGTTGTTGCGCAGCAGGTAATCGGACAGACGGCCTTCGATAATGCAGCTCTCGGTCTCGCCCAGATCCAAAATCACCTGGCTCATCTTTTGGAACAACTTATCCGAGTACGAACGCGCATCGTAGCGGTCGGGCAGAAACGCCATGTTCTCCACGGCCAGGCGCTCGTCGTAGGCGGCCATCTTGTCGAGCGACTCGCCCGCGCGCAGCGAAGCACGCACCAGCAGCTCGTTATCGTACAGCGGAATCCCCAACTCGTCGGCAAGCATGCGACCAATCTCGTGGCCCTCGGCGCCAAAGTCGCGCGCGATGGTAATGACCACAGGACTCTTCTTGTTCTCCAGATCGCTCATCGCGATTCCTTTCTAACAAATGAGAAAAAAGGTTGTTTATCGCCTTTTCCCACGATAGCGTACCTGGGTTTTCCTGGTGCCCAAGATTGGCCTGAAAGAGGAGCGACGCGTACTTTGGTACGCGAGCGACGGTTTGAAGGCCAAGGTTGGGTGCCAGGGAAAGCCAGGCTACGCTGCCACCATTCGCCTCTGATATGCGCGAACCAGCAGCGAGATACCAAAGTTGAGCACAAAGTACATCGCGAAAACCAGGCCGTAGAGCATAAGCACCTGCGCCAGATCGATCGCGTGGGCCATCACGACGTTTGCCGTGTACATGAGCTCGGCCACGTTAATGCCCGAAAGATACGAGCTGTCCTTGATGACGGTCGTGCACTGGCTAAACAGCGCCGGAATGATCGTCTTAAACGTCTGCGGCAGAATGATGTAGCGCATGGTGGCAAAGAAGCCGAAGCCCTGGCTCTGCGCCGCCTCAAACTGGCCACGCGGAATCGAGTTGAGGCCGCCGCGCACAATCTCGGCCATAACAGCGCTGGTAAACAGCGTAAAGGCGATGGTCGAAATCACAATGTCCAAACCCTGCACCGTAAAGTAGATAAACAGGATCCACAGCAGGTTTGGCGTGCAACGGAACAGCTCGATATAGGCGCTCACCAAAATACGGACCGGGCGGGGCGCATAGCTTTTAACGAGCGCCAGCACCGTGCCGAAGATGAGCGAGAAAAAGATCGACAGCGCCGAGATCTCGATCGTCTTAACAAAGCCGCCCCAAATGTAGAGCAGGTTGGTCGCGTTGAAGATTTCCATGCGCTAGGCCTCCTCTACGTTGTCGAGCCCCAGCTCGGCCAGGCTCACACCGCGCGGACGCTCCTTTGAGCGGCGCTCGAGCCACTGCACCAGCATGGCGAGCGGAAAGCAGATGATGAAGTACATAAGGCAGCAGACGATATATCCCTGCAGGTAGCCGTACAGACTCACAAAGTTGTCGGAACGGTACATAAGGTCGCCGCCGGCCACGAGCGCCAGCACCGACGTGTTCTTGACCAGGTTGAGCGCCTGGTTACACAGCGGCGGCAAAATGATCTTGAACGTCTGGGGCAGCACGATGTACCAGTACGCCTGCGCACGGGTGAAGCCCTGGCTCTGGGCCGCCTCCATCTGACCGCGCGGAACCGCCTCGATACCAGTGCGGATGACCTCCGAAATGTAGGCCGCATGATACAGGCCCACGCCCAAGAAGCCCAGCACGAACGGCGCGATGCGCACCGGCTGGTCGGCACCGGTTATGGCCTGCAAAAACTGCGGTCCGGCCATGTACATAAAGAGCACCTGTACGGGCAACGGGGTGTTCTGGTAAAACTCCACGTACACGCGGCTTATGGCGCGCAGCGCGAGGGAGCGAGTGGTAGAGAACACACCCAGCAGCGTGCCCAGTACCAGCGACAGCAGCAGACCGGCAACGACCACCTGCAGCGTCACGCCAAAGCCCTCCCAGAAGGGCCCCATGTTTTGAAATGTCGTCGACCAACGGTCGGCGTCAAATAATCCTTCGAGCATTTGATTCCTTCCTTGGACGATGCGTCTATACAAGACCCCAGGTCTTGACCTCTTGGTCGAGCCAGCCATCGGCCAGGCGATCGCAAATCACCTGATCGACCACGGCCGAAAGGTCGCAACCCTTCTTGGTCGCCACGCCGTAGCCTTGCTCGCCAAACTTGACCTCGGGCTGCAGCAGCTCGACGGTCTCATTCATGTAGCCGGCCAGCGTGGAGCGGTCCATGGCAAAGACGTCGATATTGCCGGCGTCGAGCGAACTCTTGATGATGGGGTAGCCGCTAAAGGCCCTAAACTCGGGCTTGCAGCTAAAGCCGTTGTCCTTGATCATCTGCTCGATCAGGCTCTGCGTGGTAGCACCCTGGCTCACACCAATGACCTTGCCATCCAGATCTTCAATCGAGGTAAAGCCCGAACGCTTCTTGACCATGAGTCCCACGTAGTCGGTACGGTACGGCGTCGAGAAATCCCAGCTCTTCTTGCGCTCGTCGGTGATGGTGTAGGTCGCCGCGACCACGTCGAGCTGGCCGTTATCGATCAGCGGGCCGCGCGTCTTGGGCGTTACGTCGGTAAACTCGACAAGCTCCTGGGCACGGGCATCCTTGTAGCTCACGCCAAAGACGGCAGCGGCGATCTGGTAGCACAAATCGACTTCCATGCCCTCAAAGCGACCCTTGGCGGTGTCGTAATAGCCGTAGCCGGGAACGTCCTTCTTAACGCCGGCATTCAGATGGCCACGTGACTTGATGGCCGCAAGCTTGGACCCCTTGTCGGAGCCCTCGCCGCTGGTGGAGTTGCCGCAACCGGTAAGCGCGGCCCCCGTCAGCGCAAGCATACCGGCGCCCGCCAGCTGCAAAAAGTGACGGCGCGACACGGCCGCCCTCGTCATATCCGTCATGTCCATCACCGCGCCTAGTGCAGAATCTTGGACAGGAACTCGCGGCAACGCGGGTTCTCGGGGTTATCGAAGAAGTGCTCGGGCGTGCCCTCCTCCAGGATGCGGCCGTCCTCCATAAAGATGACGCGGTCGGCCACCTGGCGCGCAAAGCCCATCTCGTGCGTCACGCAAATCATGGTGATGTCCTCCTGCGCGAGCTCAATCATAACGTCCAGGACTTCCTGGACCATCTCGGGGTCGAGCGCCGAGGTCGGCTCGTCAAACAGGATGATGGGCTGCTTGGTGCACAGGGCACGGGCGATGGCGATGCGCTGCTGCTGACCGCCCGAGAGGTTCTGCGGATACTCGCCGGCCTTATGCGCCATGCCGACGCGCTTGAGCGCGGCGATGGCGATCTCGGTCGCCTCCTCCTTGCTCTTCTTTTGCAGCTTGATGGGCGCGAGCGTCAGGTTGCCCAGCACCGTCATGTTGGGATACAGGTTGAACTGCTGAAACACCATGGAACTATACTTGCGAGCCATCTCCAGGTGATTCTTTTTTGTGAGCGGCGTACCGTCGATGACGACCTCGCCCGAAGTGGGCTCCTCCAGATAATCGACACAACGGATGAGCGTCGACTTACCCGAACCGGAAGGCCCGATCATTACGAGCTTCTCGCCGCGCTTGACGGTGAGATTGATATCTTTGAGCACATGCAGGTCGCCAAAGTACTTGTTGAGATGCTTGATCTCGATCATGTCTGCCATGAATGTCCCTTCCCTGCGTTTACACGAGTTGAACTATTGTACGGAAAGAACCGCGTTTCCGCAGCCCACACTACATTCCCGTAAAGAACCCGCAACCTTTAACCCACTCATTGGGGACAGGCTTAAATGAGTACCCGCTCATTGGGCACTCATTTAAGCCTGTCCCCAATGAGCACCGCCCAGCAAAAAGGGGCGCGACCGCAATGGCCACGCCCCCTCAACATCGGCTATGTGTCGGCCGGCACTTACGCCAATTTTGCTCCGACGATCTTTGCCGCGGCAGGCTTATCGAAGTTGCCGCCGGTGGCCTTGCCGAGTGCACCCATGACCTGGCCCATCTGCTTCTTGGACGTGGCGCCCAGCTCGGCGATGACCTGCTCGATCAGAGCCTCGAGCTCCTCGCCCGAAACCTGTGCGGGCAGCAGGCTCTCCAGGATCTTGACCTGCTCGGTCAGGTTGTCGGTACGGTCCTGGTCGGTACCGGCCTTGATGGACATCTCCAGCGTCTCGCTCGTCTGCTTAATCAGACGCTTGATCATGCTGTTGACGTCTTCCTCGGTCACGTCGCGGCGCTCATTAACCTCGATATTCTTCACCTCGGCCTTGACCTGGCGAATGATAGACAGGCGAACCTTGTCCTTGGCCTTCATGGCGGCGATCATTTCCTGCTGCAGCTCTTCGTTGGTCATCTGCAAATCCTCCTCAATAGTGTGGGCGGCACTCACGCGGGCACCGCCCCATGATTACTTAGTCGTCGACGAATCGTCGGTCGAACTCTTGGTGACGCCCTTCAGGCTGACGTTGTACGGCACGTCCTTGGGCATGGGGTTGACGGTAATGTCGGCGTCCTTCTTGTACTGCTCCAGCCACTCGCTGTATGCAGTACTGGCCGCCTGCGTCTTCACCACGTTGGAGACATACTTCTTAATGTCCTTGGGCACCTGCTTGATGTCATCGACCTGGTTATCGACATGGAAGTAGTCGGTGCACTTGATGACGTGGTAACCGTACGTCGACTCGATCACGTCGCTCACATCGCCCTTGTTGAGCCCCTCGAGCGCCGTCTGGTAGCTGTCGACGAAGGTGGTGAGCTTATCCCAACCCACATCGCCCTTCTTCTCCTTGGAGCCGGTATCGTCGGAGTACTGCTCCACGGCGTCCTCAAAGCTCAGCTCGCCGGAGTTAATCTTGTCCAGGCACTCCTGTGCTTTGGCCTTGGCGGCGGCCTTGTCCTCGTCGGATGCGTCGGAATCAACCTTGATCAGGATATTCGACGAGCGGCGGGCATCGTTGTAGTTAGACAGGTTCTCGTTGATGTAATCGACGATCTCGCTGTCCTTGGGCTTGCTGGTGGGCGCCACGGCATCCTTAAGCTTTTGCTGTGCCAGGCTCTCCTTGAGCGAGTCCTTGTAGGTGTCCTCGGTATAGCCGTAGGTCTTAAGGGTCTTCTTAAAGGCCTTGGCACCGCCCGCGCTCTTGCACGCGTCCTTCCATGCCTTCTCGACCTCCTCGTCCGACACCGTCACGCCGTTTTCCTTCTGCGCCTGCTGAAGCAGAATCTGCTGCGTGTAGGAATCGATGAGCTGTTTGCGGTACTTCTTGGGCGTCAGGTCGTTGTCGACCAGATACTGCGCCCAGTCCTTGTCCTTGGTGTAACCGTAGGACGTGCGCATGCTCATGATCTGCTTGGTTACGGTGTCCTCGGTGAGGTTGGTGCCGTTGATGGTGGCGGCGACACCGCCGGTAAGCTTGTAGCTCGAGGTATCCTCTGCCTGCGACATGAGACCGGAGCATGCCATGGCCGAGACGGAAAGCAGCATTGCCAGCACGCCGATAACCACCAGGACGATCTTGACGGTCTTAGACACGTACGTCTTGCGCTGCTTCTTACGAGAGCTGGAGGCAGTGCGAGCCTGCTGCTCGGGCGTCGGCACGGCCTCGGAGTTCTTTTTCTTGTTTGCCATAGTTGGCCTTTCGCATAACGAATCGAACAAACGCCATTGTGTCACAACGCGGCCCCCGCGGCACGCTTGGTGCATTGGGGACAGGTTAATCTGCACCATTTTGGTGCAAAGGGGACAGCTCTGGCAGCCGGCAGTTAGGGACAGTCCCCAAGTGCCGGCTCAGCCCCACCTTAGAAGTGGCGGCGGATGGCGTCGACCATGCCCTGGGGCGTGGTCTGGCCGAGCACGTCGGCTGCGGCATCGGCGTCCATAAAGATATTCATGAGCGCCTGCAGGGCCTCGACCTGGCCGCCCGGCTCAGCGATGCCCAGATTGATGACGATCTGCGCCGGCACCGGAGCGCCCATGCCAGCCATAGCGTTAAATGTCACGGGCGCGGTGGGCTTCACCACCGCGATATAGGGCTTGGCCACAAACCCCGGATCGGTATGCGGAATGGCAATGTTTGCCGCCGGCATGGCAAGACCCGTAGGGTAGGCATCCTCGCGCGTGCGAACGGCGTCAAGCCAACCGTCGACAATGTAGCCGCGCGGGGCAAGCTCGCCCTCAAGCCGCGCAAACACCTCGCCCGGCGTCGCACACTCCCAATCAAAAAACACCAGCTCAGGCGTAAACAGCGCTTCGTTATCCGCCATGCGCTCACCTCTCTCACCTAGTCACCTGCGACGTTCTTGAATGACTAGTCGCTAAAGACCGTCCCCGATGACTACTCAAACAAAAGGTGGCCACGCGCGCCTTGGCGCCAATGACCACCCTGACTACTCGGCTAAATTGTACTGTGCGCCGCTAGCCGCGAGGCGCGTCAATTGCGACCTTGCCGCTCTCCAGCACGTGGACGCGGCCGTCGGCGAGCATCTGCACGACCTCGGGATACAACACGTGCTCAATCGCGTGGATGTGCTCCTCGAGCGTGTCGACGTCCCAGCCCTCCTCAACAGCCAGCGCGCGCTGGGCGATGATGGGGCCGTTGTCGTAGATCTCGTTGGCAAAATGCACGGTCACGCCAGTCACCTTGACGCCGCGCGCAAAGGCATCGTCAATTGCATGCGCACCGGTAAAGCTCGGCAGCAGCGCCGGATGCAAGTTGACCACGCGGTTGGGAAACGCCGCCAGCAGCGGCGTGTGCACCATGCGCATGTAACCGGCCATGACCACATATTCGCAGCCGCGCTCGAGCAGCTCGTGCGCGATGATCTCGTCGGCGGCGATGGGGTCGGCATAGACATCCTTGGACAGCGTAAGCGTCTGGATGCCCGCGCGCTCAGCGCGCTGCAAACCCTTAGCCGAAGGACGGCTCGACACCACAAGCTCAATCGAAGCGTTGAGTTTGCCGGCAGCGATCAGATCGATCAGCGCCTGCAGGTTGGTACCCGAACCGCTGATGAGCACACCGATCTTGAGCGGCTCGGCCGTATCGGTGCCGGTCGGACGGGTGTAGGGCACAAAGCCCAGGCCCTCGACGGCAGCCATCTGCTCGTTAGCGCTCATCGGAGTACACGACCTTACCGGAGCCCTCGACGCACTCGCCCACGCGGAACGGCTTCTCGCCCAGCGCGACCAGGGCCTCGGTCACCGCGGCCTCGTCCTCGGGGGCGACGATCAGGCACAGGCCAACGCCCATGTTGAAGGTCTTGCACGCCTCGTTGGGCGCAAGCTCGGCCTGGCGCGACACATAGGTGATGACGGGCGGAACGTCCCAGCCCATCTCGGCACCGTTGCGGGTGACCACGGCGTCGACGTCGTCGGCCAGCGCGCGGTTGAGGTTCTCGGTAATGCCGCCGCCGGTGATGTGTGCGATAGCGTGCACGTTGGCGCCGCCGCGCAGCAGCTCCAGAATCGGCTTGACGTAGATGCGCGTGGGAGCCAGCAGGGCGTCTGCCAGCGAAGCACCGCCGAGCTCCTCGAGCGGACGGCTCAGCTCCTCCGCCTTAGCGGCGGCCTCGGGCGTGCCCGGCTTAATGCCGTCGACGCCGATGACCTTGCGCACGAGCGAGTAGCCGTTGGAGTGCACGCCGGTGGAAGGCAGACCCAGGATCACATCGCCCGGGCGGACGTTTGCGGGGTCGAGCATCTTGGGACGGTCGACGACGCCCACGGTAAATCCGGCAAGATCGTAGTCGGCAGGAGCCATAACGCCCGGGTGCTCGGCCATCTCGCCGCCCACGAGCGCGCAACCCGCGAGCTTGCAGCCGTCGGCCACGCCCTTGATAATCTTTGCCATGTGCTCGGCCTCGATGTGGCCGATGGCAACATAGTCCAGGAAGAACAGCGGCTCGGCGCCCGAAGCCAGAATGTCGTTGACGCACATGGCGACCAGGTCCTTGCCCACCGTCTCGTGGCGATCCATGATCTGGGCGAGCACGAGCTTGGTGCCCACGCCGTCGGTACCGCTAATCAGAATCGGGTCTTCCATATCCTTGAGCGCGGCGGCCGAGAATAAGCCACCAAAGCCACCGATACCGCCGATGACCTCGGGACGGTTGGTGTCCTTAACCATTTGCTTAATAGCGTCGACGGCGCGGCCGCCCTCGGCGGTATCGACGCCGGCGTCCTCATACGTCACATGCTTGCTGTCGCTCATCTGGACCTTCCTCTCCCACTACCGTCCGCCGCCCGGGCGCCAAACGGTGCTCATAGTTGCGTTCATTTCGGCGCGCGCCATAACAACGCGCGCCGTCATATCAACAAAACAGCAGGTAAAACCTACCAAAATAAACCTGTCCCTACATGGCAGGTTTTAGGCCTCGCCGTGTTCCTCTTCCCAGCTGCGGTCGTCGTATTTCTCGACCACGGCGTCGTCATCAAAGTGCAGCGGCTTGTCCAGGTTGCGGGGCTTAAAGCCCTCCATGAACTTGTCGCGACCAAAACTCTCGGGAATCGCCACGGGGTAGCGGCCGGTAAAGCACGCATCGCAGTAACCGCCCTTGGGCATGACCTTAAGCAGGCCCTCGACCGAAAGGAAGGCCAGCGAATCGGCGCCGATATACTCGCAAATCTCGTCGACCGTCTTGTTGGCGCTGATAAGCTGCGACTGCACGTCGGTATCGATACCGTAGAAGCACGGCCAGATAACCTCGGGTGAGTTGATGCGGATATGAATCTCCTTGGCGCCGGCGTTGCGTAGCATCTTGACGAGCTGCACCATGGTGGTGCCGCGCACGATGGAGTCGTCGATGACGACCAGGCGCTTGCCCTCGATGTTGTCGCGCAGCGGGTTGAGTTTCATACGCACGCCCATGGCGCGCAGCTCCTGCGTGGGTTCGATAAACGTACGGCCCACGTAGCGGTTCTTGATAAGGCCCTCGCCAAAGGGAATACCGCTCTCGTGCGAATAACCCTCCGCGGGCGGCAGGCCGGAATCGGGCACGCCGATGACCAGGTCGGCCTCGACGGGCTCCTCGTGTGCCAGCTGACGACCCATGTCATAACGGCAGGCGTAGACGCTCTTGCCGTTCATGATGGAGTCGGGGCGAGCGAAGTAGACCTGCTCAAAGATGCAGTTAGCAGGCTCTTCGGCGGCAGGCACGCCCTGCTCGGACACAAGGCCCTCGGCGCTGATGCGCAAGATCTCGCCGGGACGGACGTCACGAACATACTCGGCGCCCACAATGTCGAGCGCGCACGTCTCGGAAGCAACGACCCAGCCGCCGGCGCGGGTGACATGGGTGGTGGCGTCGACCGTCGCGGCGCCGTCCTGCGACGGCAGCTGCGAAACGGATGCGGCATCGGCCTGGTCCAGACCCTCGTCCACCAGCTTGCCCAGCACGAGCGGGCGAATGCCGTGCGGATCGCGGAATGCGTAGAGCGCCTGCTCGTTGATGAGCGTCATGGCGTAGCCGCCGCGCACGAGCTCCATGGTCTTACGAATGCCCTCGCGCAGATGACCCGTACGCTGGGTAAAGTAGCCGATAAGCTTGGTCGCGACCTCGGAATCCGAATTGGAGAGGAACGGCACGCCCAGCTCGATCAGCTGGCGGCGCAGCTCGTCGGTGTTGACGAGGGTACCGTTGTGCGCAAGCGCGATAATGACGCTATTGATGGTAGAGAGGTGCGGCTGCGAGGCCTCCCAGCTCTTGGCGCCGGCGGTGCCATAGCGCACGTGGCCCACGGCCAGCTGGCCGGAGAGCGTCGACAAGTCGGCGTTGGAGAACACGCGATCGAGCAGTCCCAGGTCTTTGCGAACCATAACCGTGCCGCCATCACCCACGGCGATTCCCGCCGATTCCTGGCCGCGATGCTGCAGCGCGCGCAGACCAAAGTACGTCAGTCGAGCCACATCGCGATCGGGTGCCCACACACCAAAAATGCCGCATTCCTCATGCAGCTGGTCGGAGTCCGGATCATACGTCGACATGGTCTTCACCTGTCCCGCGGCACGCTCGGCCGCGCGGATGGTTTCTTGAGACATGGCATCCCCTCAGAGCCTCGTTATTTGGCGTTACCTGCCCTATTATACGCACGGCAAGACAAGCACTCCCGCGCATGAGCAGCGCTTTTTAAAAGCCCACCGAGCTTATAATCCGTTTTGCAGCCAAACATTTTATTGGGCAACCGCCTCGGGGCCGACGATCCCGCATGCTTCCGTCGCGACGCGTCTCGTCCACCGCTAGGGCTTACATTGCTGCAATTGGGTCGTTTGTCCTGTCTTTTAGCAGGTCGGCGGCGTATCCTTGTACCTACAGCAAAACGAGAAAGGTTATGTATGGATCGAAACGAACTCGACCCCAGCGTCCCCAGCGCCACGGAGGTCAAGAAGATCCCCTTCATCATTAAGGTGTACGCCGTCCTATGCATCCTGTCCGGCGTGGGCACGTTCCCGTCGGTCGGCGCCTTTATGTGGCAGGTCATCACCGCGCTCATCAACGGCAACGCCGCCGCCAAGCTCGGCGACAACACGCTCGTCGCGGTCGGACTGATTGTCGCCGGCATCATGCTCTCGGCTGCCAGTGCCGTCATCTTGATCATCTTTGGCCTTGACCTCATCAAGAACCAGCGCCGCAATGCCGCCCGTCTGTCCTATATCCTTATCGCATTGACCGTCGTCGAGCTTTTGGTTGACGTGATGCTCCAGGGCATCGGGCCTTTCTTGCTGCGCCCCGCCATCCAGCTCGGCATCCTCGTCGCACTTTCGACCACCGTCGACCCCACGCTGCGCCAGGAGCGCGAGCTGCAACGCCGCCTGCAGGAAATGCTCGATCGCGACGCCGCCGCCGAGGGCATGCTCGGGCGCGATGAAACCGGCGAAGGCTACATCAAGCTCAACTACTTCAACCTGTTCTGGGTATTCTTTGTCTGCTGCATACTCGGCCTGATCGCCGAGGACATCTGGCACATGACGGTCGACGACCCCGGCGTCTACCAGAACCGCGCCGGCATGCTGTTTGGCCCCTTCAGCCCCATCTATGGATTTGGCGCCGTACTCATGATCATGGTGCTCAACCGCTTCTACAAAAAGAACCCCATCATTATCTTTTTGGTGAGCGCGCTGCTCGGCGCGAGCTTTGAAGTGTTCGTGGGCTGGTTTATGCAGACCTCGTTTGGAGTGGTCTCGTGGAGCTACTCGCACATGAAGCTGTTCGGCATGCCCGACCCGCTCGCCGTCCTTACGGGCGGACGCACCTGCACGGGCTTTGCCTGCCTGTGGGGCCTGGGCGGACTCATCTGGATCAAGCTGCTGCTGCCGAGGCTGCTCAAGCTCATCAACATGATTCCGTGGAAGAGTCGCTACTCGGCTACTGTCATCTTCACCATCATTATGCTGGTCGATGGCGTTATGACGCTGCAGTCGCTCGATTATTGGTATCAGCGCGTCAACGGCACGGAACCGGATATTCCCGTTGCGCAGTTCTACGGCAAGTACTTCGATAATGACTTTATGGAGAATCGCTTCCAGAGCATGACCATGAGCCCCAAGGATGCGACGCGCGTGTAGCGCCAACCGCGTCCAAAACGCAAAATGCCCGCCGGTATCACACGTACCGGCGGGCATTTTTATAAACGAGTCTTCTATCGACGCAAGCCTCTACGCCTCGCGCTCGACCTCACTTACGCATTCGTTCTTGATGGTGCCAACGAGCGCCTGCAGCGCATCGACCACGTGCGGGCGAATGTCCCCGCCGATGAGCACGAGCATGATGTCGTCACCTACGGCAAGCTCGCCGCTTGCCAGCCACACGCGCACATAGCCGATACCCGGCATCGCGCTCGTGGCCTCGATAGCAGCCTGCACCTTCTGAGCATCGAAGCCGAACACCATGCCGCCCACCTTGTGGCCCGGCGCCACGCCATCGGTCTCGACACCGCGCGCCTCGGCCTTGGGCGTCGCGCGCACCACACCGTTATGTGTCAGATACATACCGCACGCAGGTGCCGACGAATCGGCCTTGGCCTCGCGCAGCCAAGCATCAACCGAAGGCATCGTTTTGCCATTCTCGAGCATCATTTCCCCTTTCACCGTCATTGAGTAGCCCATTATCTATTCCTCGACCGGCGTGAGCACCATGACGGCACGCGTGTTGCTCAGCGATAACGAACGACAGGTCACAAGCGTTACGACCTTGGTTGCCGAGGCGGCGCGATCGCCCGCATCACTCGTTACGGCAGAAGCCCCGTCGAGCATCTCGGACAGGTAGTTCTTGAGCCCGTCGTCACCCTCAAAATTGGGCGTGCGCGCCTTGGAGTACGTATCCTCAACGACCTTGGTCGCCAGCGGACGCAGCTTATACGTTGCATCGCGCGTGATGTAATACACGTACTCGATGCTATCGAACGTTGCCTGATCAGTGGTGTCCGAAATCACGTTGAACATCGACCCGTCATTCATGTGGTGGCCGTAGATCGTGGTCTGCTGGTCAACCATTCCCGGCGCGGTGTCGTCGCTATCCAAGAAGATGGCACCGGACGCGTTGGCCGTACCGTCAAACAGCGTGTTGAGGTATTTGGAGTTGTTGTTGGTCTGCACGACGGGATAGTTGATGTTGGTGCCGGGCGCGTAAATCCAACCCACAACCTCGGGATTCGTCTGGGCAAGTGCATCAAAGTCGATAATCGGCACGCCGCTGGCGTCCTTGTCGCTCACATATTGTTTTTCGATCTTTTGATACGACTCGCTCGCCTGCTTGTAGCCAATCTGGGCGTTGATAAAGATGGCGGCAGCGGCGACAATCAGACCGATGCCCACGATGATGAGCAAGATGGGAATGATGGAGCGGCGCTTCTTACGCGGCGGCTCGGTGTAGCTGGACGGCGCGGCATGCGATGAAGACCGGGACGGCTTCTTAGCTGCGCTATAAGACGAGGGACGATACGCCGCCGGCGTGTCCTGGCGGCGGTGCGTCGCCGGCGTCACAGGACGCGCCGCTCGCGGCTGCTGAGGAGAGGATGTCCGACCCTGCTGCGCCGCATGGGCGGCACCCGGCTTCGACGGATCGGGGATCTGAGAAGCCTTGAATCGTTTTCCCTGATAGTCGGACATGGCTCTCCTTATACTGCGGCGAAACGGCAGAACGCCTAGGCGTCGGCCATCTCCTGCTTCATCTTCTCGATAACCTTACGGTATTCGGGGTCGCAAGCGCCCAGAATCTGCGTGGCATAGATGGCGGCGTTCTTGGCGCCGTTGATGGCAACGCAGGCCACGGGCACGCCCGAAGGCATCTGCACCATCGACAGCAGCGAATCCATACCGCCCAAGTCACTCGTCTTCATAGGCACACCGATAACCGGCAGCGGCGTAAAGGCAGCCACGACACCGCCCAGGTGAGCAGCCTTGCCGGCGGCGGCGATAATCACTTTGATACCGCGATCGGCGGCAGTCGAGGCCCACTCGTGGACCTTCGCCGGCGTGCGGTGTGCGCTCGCAATGACGAGCTCATAGGGCACACCGAGTGCCTCGAGCTCGGCGGTGCAGCCTTCCATAACGCCCAGATCGGACTTGGAGCCCATGATGATCCCGACAACCGGCTTTTGATCTGCCATAAACAAAGACCTCCTGTTGAGAGCGGTGACGCGGCGGATCCGCGACCCTTAACTACTGAGAGTAGTATAGCTGCTCCCGTCCCTGCGGTCTTTGTGGCGCTTCGCGGGCGGGCCAGGCTTTATCTGAACGACTTTGCGAAGCAACCGGAGTGAAGATAAAGCCTGGCCCGCCCGCGAAGCGCCCTGCGACCTACCGGGGATTGCTATGACGTACGTTGGCTGATGAATTGGAAGGAAAGGTCAACGGAGGCTGAAGGCAATTGGTTCAGCGAAAAACCCTGACGAATCTAATTCGTCAGGGCCCCACCAACGCTCACTCGTCGTTCATCGTTAAAGCTAGATATTCTCTTCCGCCCATTTCTCGAAATCGAGTTCTCGTCTCTGAGCAGTTCGGTAGACTTCCATGTCTTCGCGAGCGCCTACCACTACGATGGCCATCTTTTCTTTAATTCTGATGAGGCGGTACACGATTCGAATGCCACTTCCCCTGAGCTTGATCTTCATAAAGCCAGTCAAATCCGTACCTGCCTTGTTTCCAAGAGGCTTGCCGAATCCACCTTCGTTCTGCGGCAATGGGTTCGTTCTGATTTTTTCTATAGCCTTAAGGACGATCTTTCGTTGGGAGCCGTCCAGACGCTTAATATCCTTGAGAGCATCCGGGTAGAAAGCGACTTCGTACCCACTCATTCAAACTCGACCTCATCCATCTGATCGAGTTCGTCCTGGCTCACACCCAGCTCTTCCATAACATCAGACAGGGAAACAAGCGCATCGTCACTTGCCACAGCCATTCTCTTAAGCGCCAACGTTAACAAGGTGAGGTCCTCCTCCGCTTGCTTCGCTTCCCTATATTCATCGGGTGTAACAATCACAAACGCTGGCTTGTTGTGTTTGAGAACCACAACAGGATTGTCGTCCCCAACCTTCGAAAATGCAGCCGAGCCCTTACCGTGGCTGAAATCGCTAATTGGAACAAGGTTGTCGAGCATCTGCAAAGCAGGCATACATACCTCCTAAAAATGAATTCTTTTTCGAATTCATTTTATCATTCTTTTTTGCTATATTGTACCGCGCAACCGAAACAACCTTTTTAGAATACGAATCCGAGCTTAGAATGACTGTTGGCCCTCGCACCGCCCTTGCCTCTTTTATTACGTCAAGTGGTATACAGCGAAGCAAAATGGCGATCTAAAGTGCGCGGCACTCGCCTCGCATCGCTACAAAAAACAAACTGCTCCCCACCCACTCGGGCAAGGAGCAAGCCTCATTTTTAATCAGACTGAGAACCACGAATGCAGAAACACAGGCGACTTCAGTCCCTTATCGCCGAGAGACGTTATTGTGCAGCCATTTCTTTAAGCTTCTCAGCCATCAACAAACACACGTCTTCCGATTGCGGGTACACGCCAAAATGATCGAAGAAACCATGGTCACATCCGGCATATTCGATGACCTCGACATCGATTCCTGAAGACCGTAATTTTGTAGCCCATTTTTCATCGGGGATACGAAGCGGATCGTATTCGGATGTCACGATAGTCACCGGGGGGAAATCAGTGCAGTCCTCAAGCATTAGCGCAGAAATCAACGGGTCATGAGGAGACATTTTTCCGTGTGCACAAAGTTCGACCATCGGGCCGTCCGAATCGCGAAGATGGTCGATGCGAAAACGCGCAACGTCCTCTTGATCGGCTATCGCAGGAAAATCCTCATATCCCTCGCCCTGTTCGCCCGCAAGGTCGACTTCAGGATAGATTTCGAAGGCATGGGCTACAGCTCCAGCACCCCTGAGCTGAACACACGCATTAGTAAGGCTTCCTCCTGCGGAGTCGCCGGCGACCATTATTTTATGAGGATTGATTCCGAGATCCCCGGCATGCTCGCACACATAATCAAGAGCAAGAACGCAATCCTCGATCTGCCCGGGAAATGCCGTCTCCGGCGCCAAGCGGTATTCTGGATAAACCACCACTGCACCAGACTTTTCGGCGATGAACTCGAGCTGATGTTCAAATTGCAGAACATTCCCCGCCATAAACGCGCCGCCATGCAGGTAAACAAGCGCTGGACTTGCCTTCTTATGATTTGGTGGCGTCCAGACGAATAAATCTATATAGCGATCGGCCGCCTCCATGAGGATCTCATCGCGCTGAACCTCACCATCGAGTAGGCGGTATGTCGGCTTATCCGGGCGATGGCGCATTCCAATAAGGCTCGTCCAGCTCGGAGACATGCTAACATTCCGCATCTTCTTGCGAGATACCTCGAGAATTCGTGGGTCAAGCACATGCTCTCTTTCATCATCAGGAACCGGACGAATTTGAACCTCGAGCCCCCTCTTCTCGGTTATAAACGAGCGACCGGAGATGGCGCCAATCAACGCCTCGTCGTATTGTCTGCCCATCTTAAATCCCCTCTCGGCGATAACGCCAAATCGATATTTCCATAACTTTTGAGATAACGGCTTATGATGTCCTCAGTTGTCGTATATCTATGTACTAAAGAAACTGAAGACCAAGGGGTCCACCATGCCTGCAGCAAAAGACGAGCTCACTCAGCCAGAGCTTCTCTATCAGACCGTTGAAAACGATATCCTCAAGAAAATAGTTTCTGGCGAACTCCCCGGCGGCAGTCAGATTCCCACCGAAACCGAGCTTTGCAAGCAATACAAAGTAAGCAGGATCACCGTAAGACGCGCCGTACAGAATCTCATTGACCAAAACTTGCTCTACCGCCTGCGAGGCAAGGGAACATTCGTAAACCCATCGAAGCTCACCCTGAAACGAGGAACAAGCACCATTTTCAATTTGAGCTCCGACCCCCAATACGGCGATAAAACAACCAAGTCCATCCTGGAAACAGGCTTGATCAAGGCTGATGCCCACATTGCACGGGAGCTCAAAATTGACAACGGAACCGTAGTGCAACGAGTTGCGCGCTTGGTTTATATCGAAAATGCCCCCTGCGCCATCGACACCGTTTATGCAACGCAGGGCACTCTGCCCGGACTACTGGAGCTTCTCACAGACAATGCCAGTCTTTTCGACCTGATCGCCAACCATTACAGCATCGCAACCGGTATTGAGAAGCTCAAAATCACCGCAGGAATAGCGGGGCTCCAAGAAGCAAACCTTCTCGGTTATATCGTTGGAGCCCCCGTGAGCGTTGTCGAGCACGTCACATATGCCTGCGATGAAATGCCGCTCCACTATTCAAAAACCGTTTGGCGAGCAGACGCATCGTCCTTCGAGTTCAGCATCTCAAAAGATGGACGCCTTCTCTAGCCCAAAATCCCCAGGACGCCGAGCACAATACCCGCAGCGAGAATGCCCACAATCTGCCAAATAATTTTGACCTGTTTCTTATTGCAAAGACACATGATCCCGAACGCGCAGAGCGGCAAAAGAGCCGGGAATATCCCATCGAGCGTTTCCTGCAACTTAAACGCGGTGTCGCCGAAGTTAAGAGCGAGCGGAGTGGTAACTGCAACGGTGGTCGCCACCATTCCACCAACTACCATTAGTCCCACAATCGCCAGGCCGGACGTAACTTTGTGCATTACATCAGAATCGTTCAGCTTCGAAATCATGCCACTGCCAAGCGAATAACCATACTGAAGCCCAAACCAGCGGATCAGGATCGTTGGGACATTATAAAGAAGCGGGAACAGGATTGGGCCGAGCAGACTGCCCGAAAGGCAAAGTCCTGTCACAACGCCCGTCGCAATCATGCGAAGCGTACTGGCAATCAGTGAATCTCCAATACCGGAAAGCGGAGCCATAAGCGATGCTTTCATGGCGTTAATTGAGGCGGTGTCAAAGTCCTGATTGTTGGCGTTCTCCTCCTCCATGGAGGCCACAATGCCGGCGACCAGAGGATTAAACGTAACTTGAATATTGTAGAACTCAAGATGACGCTTATATGCCTCGATCCGGTCTTCAGGCTTATCGTATAACCGCTTGATTACCGGAATCATGTCGTAGCAGAAACCAACGTTCATTTGTCGGTCAAAGCTCCACATGATGTTGAGTGGAAAGCTACGCCAAAATAACGCCTTTAAGTCTTTCTTGGTTATTCTCTTATCGGTCGATTTATTTGACTCCGGCGAGAGCTCAAGAACATCATTAGAATTCGTTGTCATCGTCAACCTCCTTAGCGACCGCCGCACTGGCAGGCATAAAAATGTGAGCCATATTGAGAATCCCAATCAGGATCAGCGAAAACGCCACGATACCGATCGTCGGAATGTTTAGATAGGCACTCAGCAAGAAGCCTCCAAAGAATAGGAAGCTCAGCTCCTTGGTGGACAGGATTGACATAAGCTGCGCAAATCCAAGCGCGGGCAGAATACCCGTTGCGATCGTAAGCCCATTCGTAAGCCAATCAGGAATGGCGTCAATCAGTGCCTGAACAGCATCATTTCCAACGTAAAAAGCCACGCCGCAAATCAAGCCAAGCGCAATGATGTAGAGAATTCCATTGGTCCACATAGCGGCTGCAATCGTTTTGGGGTCGTCTTTTTCGGCGCCACGATCAGCCCAGACAGCCATAGGAGGCGTAACAACGCTATACATAAGGCTGTCAAACATGCCGGCAAGCACCGCAGTGGGCATAGCAATAGTCAGAGCGGTCTCGGGACCCGCACCCATAGTAATCGCAAAGGCTGTTCCCAAAACTGAACCAACAATTACGTTGGGCGGCACGGCAGCACCAACCTGCCAGACCCCCATGAACGCGAGTTCGAGCTGGAAACCAACAATAACGCCAGTCGGAATATCACCCAAAAAAATACCGACAATCGCTCCGAGGACAATCGGCCGCTCGACCATCGCAGTACCGAGTAAATAATCCGATTGACCTATCGCAGCGGCAAGACCAACCAGAAAAGCTTGAAGCAGCATATTTCTCCCTCTTCCTACAAATCAAAACTTGTTACGATGCGTTTTTTCTCGCTAGCAACCTGCCTTACCTCGAACTCGATTCCATCAGCCATGGCTTTCTTAATTTCATTAATATCGGATTGGGAAAGGCGCACAGCAGGGCCAAGCTCCTTTACGCTATCCCCCAACGGTCGAGCGCCGCCTAAATTCACAGACGTTATTTTTGGACACGCACGCGCAACTTCACAGGCGTCATGTACATTTCCCGCAACAACAATTAGCTCGTATTTATCCACCGCGCTTCCGTTAAGGGCCACGATGGAATCTTCTACACTTTTGACAACCAATTTGGCATCAGCGGGTTTTGCAATTCGCAGCGCTTGAATTCGCTCTTTGCTTGCGGCGTACTCATCTGAAACCACAAGAATAGCGTTTGCTTCAAGCGTTGGATACCAAGAGAACACGGTCTGCCCATGCACTAACCGGCTATCGACGCGACACAGTTTAATCATTTTGCCCCTTTCTCGACTTGAACACAGACAATCATCCTTGACTGCTAATGGCATATTACGTCATATGACGTAATATGCCATTACATAATGTCTTGAACGGTTGAATATCACCGCTAAATGGTATTTATCTCTAAAAACAGGAGGTGCAATCCGTCTAGACACAGTGCGTCGGGGCAAGAGGGGCCGAGTTTCCTCCTGAGCGACTCTGCTTGCAGCCGGAGCGAAGGGGGAAATTCGGCCCCCTCCGCCCCGGCCGGCCAGGTCAACTACACCGTGTACTGCGGCAGGTCCTGCAGGGCGATGACATCCATGCCCATGTCGTTGGCACTGCCGTGACCCTGCTGGTCCTCGCGCACGGCCTCGATGGCACTCACGTACGTGTTGGCGGCAGACATCGCCGTCACGCAGGTCACGCCGCGGCGCACCGCCTCGGTACGCAACAGATAGCCGTCGCCACGCGAACCCGGGCCGTACGGCGTGTTGATGATTACCGCGATCTTGCCATCGGCGATGAGGTCGCCGATGTTGGGACGCTCGCCGTCGTGCGGGCCGCTAATCTTCTCCACGACCTCGCACGTCACGTTGCCTCCACGTAGCACGCGCGCCGTGCCCTCGGTGGAGCAGATATCAAAGCCCAGGTAGCGCAGGATACGGGCGACCGAAAGGATATGGCGCTTGTCTCGGTCGCACACGCTGATGAACACCTTGCCGGCGCTCGGGTCGGGCAGCTTGTAGTCAATCGCCAGCTGCGTCTTGGCGTATGCCTCGGGATAGCTCTTGGCGATACCCATGACTTCGCCCGTCGACTTCATCTCGGGACCCAGAATAACGTCGGCGCCCGGGAAACGGCCCCAGGGCATAACGGCTTCCTTCATGCAGAACCAGTCCAGCTGACGCTCGTCGCTCGGCAGGCCCAGGCTGGCGATGGAATCGCCTGCCATGATACGCGCCGCGCACTTGGCCAGCGGCACGCCGGTGGCCTTGGAGATAAACGGCACGGTGCGGCTGGCACGCGGGTTGGCCTCGATCACGTAGACGGTCTCGCCCTTAATGGCGTACTGCACGTTGACCAGGCCGCGCACGCCCAGCGCCATCGCGATGCGGCGCGTGGTCTCGCGGAGCTTCGCCTGCAGGCTCTCGCTAAAGCTGAACGGCGGAATGCAGGTCGCAGAGTCGCCGGAGTGAATACCGGCCTCCTCGATATGCTCCAGAATGCCGCCGATGTAGACCTCTTCGCCATCGCACAGGGCGTCGACATCGGACTCGATCGCACCCTCCAAGAAGCGATCCAGATACACCGGGTAGTCGGGGCTAATGCGCGCGGCCTCGGCCATGTAATCGCGCAGATGCTCGGCATCGTAGGCGATCATCATGCCGCGGCCGCCCAGCACGTAGCTCGGACGCACCAGCAGCGGGTAGCCGATATGCGCGGCCACGGCCTCGGCCTCCTCAAACGAGGTGGCCTGGCCCGCCGGCGGGTACATGATGCCCAGCTTGTCGAGCAGGGCGGCAAAGCGCTCGCGGTCCTCGGCAAAGTCGATGGCATCGGGCTTGGTGCCCATAATGTTCACGCCGCTCTCCTCGAGCATACGCGCCAGCTTAAGCGGAGTCTGGCCGCCGAGCGTCACCACAACGCCGTCGGGTCGCTCGACATCGATGACGTCCATGACGTCCTCGTAGGTGAGCGGCTCAAAGTACAAGCGGTCCGAGGTGTCGTAGTCAGTCGAGACGGTCTCGGGATTGCAGTTGACCATGATGGTCTCAAAGCCGCGGGCCGCCAGCGCATAGCTCGCATGCACGCAGCAGTAGTCGAACTCGATACCCTGGCCGATACGGTTGGGGCCGGCGCCCAGGATCATCGCCTTGGGCTTGTCCGCCGGCGTGGTCTCGTCGGGAGCTACGCACTTCTTGGCATCCGGGCTCGTGCGGTAGATGTTCTCGTACGTCTTGTAATGGTACTCCGTGGCGCTCGAGAACTCGGCGGCGCAGGTATCGACCGTCTTCATGCTGGGAACCACGCCCAGGCCCTTGCGATAAGCGCGAACAAAGCGCTCGTCCGAGCCGGTCAGCGCGGCGATCTCGGCGTCGCTCGTGCCGTACTGTTTGAGCAGGCGCATCGCGTCGGCGTCGATATCCTCCACACGCAGGCCGCGGATGCTCTCCTGGACCTGCACCATGTCGTTGATACGGTTGAGGTACCACGGATCGATACCGCAGATGGTATGGATACGAGCGATGTCCCAGCCACGGCGCAGGGCCTCGACCACAAAGAAGATGCGATGCTCGCTCGGGGTTGCCACGGCCTGAGCGAGCTCGTCGTCGCTCAGCTTATCGGCACCCTCTTTGCCACCGGCGCAAATGCCCTGGTGGCCATCCTCCAGCGAGCGCATAGCCTTGCCAAAGGCCTCCTCAAAGGTGCGACCGATTGCCATAATCTCGCCCACGGCCTTCATGCGCGTGGTGAGTGTGGGGTCGGTACCCTTGAACTTCTCGAAGGCAAAGCGCGGCACCTTGACGACGCAGTAGTCGATTGTGGGCTCAAAGCAGGCGGGCGTAGCCTTAGTGATGTCGTTGACGATCTCGTCGAGCGTGTAGCCCACAGCCAGGCGCGCGGCGGCCTTGGCGATGGGGAAACCCGTGGCCTTGGAAGCGAGGGCGGACGAGCGGCTCACGCGCGGGTTCATCTCGATGACGATCAGGCGGCCGGTGTTGGGGTTCACGGCAAACTGCACGTTGGAGCCACCGGTCTCGACGCCGATCTTCTCCAGAATGGCGAGCGAGGCCACGCGCATGCGCTGATACTCAAGGTCGGAGAGCGTCTGCGCCGGCGCCACGGTGATGGAGTCGCCGGTATGCACGCCCATGGGGTCGAGGTTCTCGATGGAGCACACGATGATGCCGTTGCCGGCGTGGTCACGCATAACCTCCATCTCATACTCTTTCCAGCCCTCGATGGACTCCTCGACCAGCACCTCGTGGGCGGGCGAGAGCTCGAGGCCCTGGCTCACGATGGAGACGAGCTCCTCATGAGTATGTGCGATGCCGCCGCCGGCGCCGCCGAGGGTAAAGCTCGGGCGCAGTACGCAGGGATAGCCCACGTGCTCGGCGATGGCCTCGGCGTCGGCCACGCTGTAGGCATAGCCCGAGCGCGCGACCTCCAGGCCAATCTCGGCCATGGCCTCGTTAAAGAGCTTGCGGTCCTCGCCGCGCTCGATGGCGGCCAGGTCGCAGCCGATCATCTCGACGCCGTACTTGTCGAGCGTACCGTCCTTTGCCAGCTCGACGGCGGCGTTCAGACCGGTCTGGCCGCCCAGCGTGGGCAGCAGCGCGTCCGGGCGCTCTTTCTTGATTACGCGCTCGATAAACTCGGCGGTGATGGGCTCAACATAGGTGCGGTCGGCAAGACCCGGGTCGGTCATGATGGTCGCCGGGTTGGAGTTGACCAAGATGACCTCAAAGCCATCCTCCTTGAGCACCTTGCAGGCCTGGGCGCCGGAGTAGTCAAACTCGCAGGCCTGGCCGATAACGATGGGGCCCGAGCCAATGACGAGGATGCGCTTGATGTCAGTACGTTTCGGCATGTTTAAAACCTCCTAGAGAGGCTGACTCAATGTTTTGAAACAGTCAGCGAGGGTGCAGCTGGTGCATCAGGTTGCCGTGATGCGAGGGCGCGCTGGGCTTATGCCCGCGCGTCCGAAGCAGAACGGCAAGATGATGTGCCAGATGCAGCCGCAGCGTCGACCGGTCCGCCGTTCGGTAGAACGGCGGAACCAACATCGGCAAAGTTCCAGCCAGCCAGGCGGTCCTTCGCGGTATCGATGTCCAGGTAGTTCTCCTCGCCGTCCATGAGTCGCGTAAAGGCGGTAAAGAGATAGTGGGCATCGGTGGGGCCAGGCGAAGCCTCGGGGTGGTACTGGACCGAGAAGCACGGGGCGTCGAGCAGCTGGATGCCCTCGGCGGTGCCGTCGTTGAGGTTCACGTGCGTCAGGCGAATGCGGCCAAAGCGCTCGTTCATCACGACCGGCGCGATTCCGCGGCGCACCCAGACGCGCAGATCTCCATCGGCCGCATGCTCGGTCTCGCCGCCGGAAAGCTCGGGGACAAGCTTGCCCAGGCTGGGGAACAGCAGGCCAAAGCCATGGTTTTGCGCGGTAATCTCCACGCGACGGCTTACCAGGTTCATGACCGGCTGGTTGCCACCGCGGTGACCGAACTTAAGCTTTTCCATCTGGGCGCCGCTGGCCAGACTGATCATCTGATGACCCAGGCAAATGCCAAAGACCGGCACCTTGCCGATCAGCTGCTGCACCTGCTCGTAGGTCTCCACCACGGCGTCAGGGTCGCCGGGGCCGTTGGATAAAAAAACGCCATCGGGATTCATGTCGAGCACCTCACTCGCGGGCGTATCCCACGGCACGACGGTGAGGTCGCAACCAGCACGGACCAGGCCCTCCAGAATGCCGCGCTTGACGCCGCAGTCGTAGGCGACCACCTTGTGACGGGCAGGAGCGGCAGGGGCAAGCGCAAAGTCATGCGTGGCAGGCAGGTCGGCGGTCACAAACTCGTGAGGCGCGGGGCAACTTACGGTCTTGACCAGGTTCTCGCCCACCAGTGTGGGCGCTGCGGCCAGACGTTCGGCAAGCTCGTCGACGTCGAAGATCTCGGTCGAGATAATGCCCATCTTGGAACCATTGTCGCGCAGATGGCGCACCAGAGCGCGGGTGTCGACACCCTCGATAGCGACGATGCCGTGAGCGCGCAGGTACTCCGGCACGCTGACGGCCGAGCGCCAGTTAGAAGGCGTGGCGCACATGTCGCGAACGATCATGCCGCGCATAGCCGGAGCGCTCGCGGAGCGCACGGCGTCGCCGGGGAAGGCCGACTGGACGTCGGTCTCGTCGATACCGTAGTTGCCGATCTGCGGATAGGTCATGGTTACGATTTGGCCGGCATAACTCGGATCGGTCATGACCTCAAAGTAGCCCTCGAGCGAGGTGTTGAAGCAGACTTCGCCGGTCGCGGTGCCCTCGGCGCCGCATGCACGTCCATAAAAAATGGTCCCATCCTCAAGATACAGGATGCAGGGACCGCAGGTGCCCTTGCTGGTTTTGGCCAGCATACGCTGGCAAAGCTCGCTGGGCGCGAAGGTGCGGGCGGCAGCGCCCGCGGTATGGTTGTTCGCCATAGTTCTCCTTCCCGGTCTCACAGGACCGGCTTAAAGGTGTGTAGTTAGGCCTCGCGGTATTGTAACCGCAAGCATGTCTCATGGCGTTAATTTCATCGAAATGTTTACGAAATGATAATTATGACTTTCTATGCATAATGATTTTTCTGGGACGGGGATTAAAAAAGGCTCTGTTAGACCAGGATTGACATACATATGTCCTCACGGTGCCATATCGTTGACCCCATAGACCGCGATGATGGGAGCAGCATGAACGCCGAAGACCTGGTCCTCAACTTCAAGAAGGGCATGGCGAACCTCAGCAA
>DBGBCW010000038.1:0-18697 GCA_048478035.1 Collinsella aerofaciens
CCGTCAACGCGTTCCTCAGGGCGCTCGTCCGGGAGGGCGGGATGCCGTTCGAGATGAGGGTCAAGACGCCGGCGCCCGACGGGGAGACGGCGAGTTAGCCGGCAGGCCGGTATGTCAATCCTGGTCTAACAGAGCCTTAAAAAATCATCCCGCGAGGCTTGTGGCTCACGCGGGATGATGACGTCTTACTTTCTCTTGTCCTGCTCCAGCAGTTCGGACGGTGTGCGATCGGGCTTGCCGCCGCGGAAAATCTCGCGGCCATGCAGACGATGTTCCAGGTCACGTTCGGCCTTTTCCTCGTCAATCTTGGTCTGGCTCACCACCGGGTCCTCAATCAACGACGACACCGAGTTCACCTGCTTCTGAATGCGCTCGACGATGGTGTCATCCATACTCACGATGCGCATCTTCCAGTCGATACTCGTGGCGTTGGATGAGCTCTTGGTCCACACGAACGTCAAAATGGCGCTCTGGTGGCCGCGCGCGGGGAACATGCCAAAGAAGGAATCGTGCTGAATGTTGCTATCCTCGTCGATATAGGCGTGAACGTTATACACCACGCGGTCGATCTTATCGTTGAGCAACGCGTTGGTCGCAAGCGCCGCGGCCTGAATCTGCCCGTTGGACAGCAGCTCGAGCTCGTTGGCAGACGATGTGTCCAACACCGTCACCTCGACCGTGCCCGTGCGTTCATCGGCTTCATCGACGGTAAAATCGAGCGGGAACTGCGTAAAGCCATTGCCCCACTCAAGGCCGCCCTTCAGCGCGGTCGAAACGGTATCGACCGAAACGCTCTCGGACAGGTTGGCGGTGTTCAGACGGCGCATCACGCCGTAGCCAATCTGCATGCCCACGATCAGCACCAAAATACCGATGACCACGGCCATCGCGGTCTTTGTAATGGTATGGCTCACCTGCGAGCCCGAAGGATCGTCCTCGGACAGCGGGTCGATATGTTTTGCCTGGCTCGCGCGGTCCTCGCTGCGCAGCTGCGCTAGCGCCGCTTTGTCACCGCGCTTGGCCGCAGCCTCCTTCTCACGCATGCGCTCGGTACGCTTTTTGGCAAGCGTAGGATCCAAGACGCCGGATGCATCGATTTCGGAGAATAACTCCGTCACTTCTTCCGGAGTCAAAGGGTTCTTGTCAGCCATAAACTTCCTGTCATATCAATCAGTCGAGCTCGTGCGCACGCGCACCTTCGAACTGCATTCGATAGTAACGGGCATAGGTGCCGCCATGGGCGAGAAGCTCCTCGTGCGTGCCACGCTCCACAACGCGACCATGCTCAACGGTCGCAATCTCATCGGCATGCTTAATGGTCGAAAGACGGTGGGCGATGATGATCGTGGTGCGACCGCGTGCCAGCTCTTCGAGCGACTCCTGCACCGCCTCCTCGCTCTCGTTATCCAAAGCACTCGTCGCCTCGTCCAAAATCAGGATCTTGGGGTTCTTGAGAAACACGCGCGCGATGGCAACGCGCTGCTTCTGTCCGCCCGAAAGACGGCTGCCGCGCTCGCCCACGACCGTGTCATAGCCCTGTGGAAGCGACTCGATAAAGGTATCGATGTTGGCGCGACGGGCGGCGTCGGCGATCTCTTCCGCCGTAGCGTCCGGCTTGCCGTAGGCGATGTTCTCGCCAATCGTACCGTCAAACAGATAGACATCCTGCTGCACCAGGCCGATGGCACGACGCAGGCTCTGCTGCGTCACATCACGCACGTCCTGGCCGTCGATGCTAATGGATCCGGCAGCCACGTCATAAAAGCGCGGCAACAGCGAACAGGTCGTGGACTTGCCGCCGCCCGAGGGGCCAACCAAAGCGATGGTCTGGCCGGGCTTGATGGACAGATTCATATGGTCGATAACGGGACGCTCGTCGGCATAGCCCTCGCCCAGCTCGACATCCTCGTAGTTAAAGCACACGTCGTGATACTCCACGGCGCCGGCAGTCACCTGCAGATCCGTAGCGCCCGGCTTGTCCTGGATATCCGGCGCGGTCGAGAGCACCTCGTCCATACGTTTAAAGCCGGCGATAGCCTTCTGATACGTTTCGGCCGAATTGACGAGTGTCTCGAGCGGCGTGCAGAACAGCGAAATATAGAGTGCGAAGGTCGCCATATCGACCGCCTGCAGCTGTCCCTGGGCGACCAGCCAGCCGCCCAGCAGTACTACGATCACATAGAGCACACCCGAGAGCAGGCCATACGTCGCGGTATAGACGCCCATGGCGTGGTACATGTTCTCCTTGGAAGAAAGGTAGCGGTCGTTAGAGGCACGGAACTTGGCACGCTCGGTCTCCTCGTTGGCAAAGCTCTTGACCACGCGCATGCCCGACAGCGAATCCTGCAGCTGTGCATTAATGCCGCTGATCTTTTTGCGGTTGTCGCTAAAGACCTCACGCATGCGCATGTTCTGCCAAAACATGACGCCCGCAAACGCCACCGTCACCACGGCCATGGCAAGCGCCAGCACCGGGGCGATGGTAAAGAGGATCACAAACGAGCCGATAATCTCGATACCGCAGATGATGATCCACTCGGGTACGTGATGCGCCGCCTCACAGATATCAAATAGGTCGTTGACCACGCGGCTCATCATATCGCCCGAGCTGTTGCGGTCGAAGTATGCAAAGCTAAAGCGCTCGTACTGGTCAAACAGGTCCTCGCGCATCTTGGATTCCATGCGCGCGCCCATCACGTGGCCCCAATAGCTCACAAAGTAGCGACAGGCGCAACGGATGGCATACATCAGCACCAGGCCCACCGCGATCATACCAAGCGCCTGCATAATGGCAGCCTGGCCCTGGGTAAACAACCCTCCAGTCAGATTGCGCAGAATGATAGGGAACGCCAGGTCAATGGCGGCAAGCACCAGAGCGCAAACAGTATCGGCAACAAAAAGCCCCATCTGGGGCTTGTAATACGAAAGAAAACGCTTCAGCATGTGATCCTCAAAGAAATATCAGCAACATAAGGCCCTGGGACAAAGTAATCTGTAGTTCTTGTCCCAGGGCTATCCCCACTCGTTACAGCTCGGCTCCGCCTAGTCTATGTGCGATGCTGTCGCAAGCCAAGGCGCCCACGACGGTCTTGGCGTCTTCGATCTTGCCGTCGAGCACGGCGTCGATCAGCTCGTGCAGCGGCACCAGGTCCACGTTGACAAACTCGTCATCATCGGGGTTGGGCGCATCAAACTCGAGCTTGGTAGCCAAGTAGATGTGGATGATCTCATCGCAAAAACCGCAGGACGTGACAATCGACGTCAAAAAGCGAATACGACCAGCCCTAAAGCCCGTCTCTTCATGCAGCTCGCGCTTGGCGCAATCGAGCGGGTCCTCGCCTGGATCGAGCTTGCCGGCGGGAATCTCGACCGTCACGCGGTCGATGGCGGTGCGGTACTGACGCACCAGTACGATCTTGCCGCTCTCGGTCAGTGCCACAACGGCCGCCGCACCCGGATGGCGAACGATATCGCGGGCGCTGCGGTGACCGTTGGGCAGCTCAACCTCAAGACGGTGGACGTCGAGGATCTTGCCCTTCCAGGCGCACTCCTCCGAAAGAATCTTCTCGTGCAGCTCGGCATCGTGCGGGTCGTCGTCACCCAGCACCAGCGCCGGCTCGTCAGCGACCTCGCCACCAGGCTCGCCCTCGGCGTGCCCATACATGCGGCTGTCCTCTTCGACGATCTGCGCGTCCACGAGCTCTTCGTTCTTCTCGTCCATCCGTCTCATTCCTCTCGGATTTTAGGCATCCCAGGCGTCGCGGCCGCGCAGCGCGCGCAGGCCGATGTCGTGACGCAGGGTCTTGCCCTCAAAATCAATCTTCTCACAGGCCTCGTAGGCAAGGTTGCGGGCGTTCTCAAACGTATCGCCCAGCGCGGTCACGGCAAGCACACGGCCGCCGTTGGTCACGAGCCGGCCGTCCACCACGGCGGTGCCGGCATGGTACACGGTCACGTTCTCCATGGCCTCGGCGTCGGCGATGCCGGTGATGACTTTGCCCTTCTCGTAGCTGCCGGGATAGCCCGCGCTCGTCAGAACAACAGCCACGGCCCACTCGTCACGCCAGTCGAGCTCAATCTGATCAAGCTCGCAGTTGGCGCAGGCGAGCATAACCTCGACCAGGTCGTTCTTGAGGCGCGGGAGCACGACCTGAGTCTCGGGGTCACCAAAGCGGGCATTGAACTCCAGCACCTTGGGGCCGGCGGGGGTGAGCATAAAGCCGCCATACAGGCAACCGCGGTAGTCGATACCCTCGGCAGCGAGCTCGGCCACGGTCTGCTCCATGACCTTCACCATGGTGGCGTGCTCCTCGTCAGTCACGATGGGCACCGGGCTGTAGACACCCATGCCGCCGGTGTTGGGACCAAGGTCGCCCTCAAGCGCGCGCTTGTGGTCCTGCGAGGTGGCCATGGGGCGCACGGTCTTGCCGTCGGTAAAGGCCAGCAGCGAGCACTCGGGACCAACGAGCATCTCCTCGATAACCACGGTGTTGCCGGCATCGCCAAAGGTGCCGCCAAAGCACTCGCGTACGGCTTCCTCGGCCTGCTCAAGTTCGGTCGCCACGATAACGCCCTTGCCCGCGGCAAGGCCGTCGGCCTTGACGACCAGCGGGGCGCCCTGCTCGCGCACGTAGGCGAGAGCCGAAGCCTCGTCGGTAAACGAACCATAGGCTGCCGTCGGAATGCCCGCACGCTCCATGAGCTGCTTGGAGAACAGCTTAGAGCCCTCCATCTGGGCGCCCTCGGCACCCGGGCCAAAGCAGGGAATACCCGCCGCGCGCACGGCGTCGGCCACGCCCGCCACGAGCGGAGCCTCGGGGCCAATTACCACGAGTCCGCATCCGTGGCTCTGAGCAAACGCCGCCACGGCCGCAGGATCGCAGTCGTCGAGAACAACGTTCTCGCCACAGCTCGCGGTGCCGCCGTTGCCCGGCGCGATGTAGAGCTTGCCGGCGCGCGGTGATGCCGCGAGCTTAGCTGCCAAAGCATGCTCACGGCCGCCGCTGCCCAACAACAGGATGTCGATGGTTTGAGTGTCCGCCTTCAAGGGTGCCTCCTCTATGGATTAACGGCTCGCTCCGCGCGAGCCCTTTGCAAGCAAATATACCCCTCGGCCGCCCGCTTGGGCTGCAAAGGGGTATATCGCAATAACCAAATAGTCCCGATTACTTCCAGAATCGGTTGATGATCTGCTCGCGACCAGCGCCAACGCCAATGAACGTCACGCGGGTGTGTGCCAGATCCTCGATAAACGCCACGTAGTCCTGAGCTTCCTGCGGCAGCTCGTCAAAGCTGCGGCAACCGGTGATGTCGCACTTCCAGCCAGGGAGCTCCTCGTAGATGGGCTTGGCATGCTCAAAGCGCACCTGATGCTCGGGCACGCTGGTATAGCGCTCGCCATCGACGTCGTAGGCCACGCACACCTTGATGGTGTCGAAAGCCGAAAGCACGTCGAGCTTGGTCATGGCGATATCGGTGAGGCCGTTGACGCGCGAGGCGTAGTTGGCAATGGGGCCGTCGAACCAGCCGCAGCGACGACGGCGACCGGTGGTCACGCCGTACTCATAGCCCTCCTCGGTCAGCGTGTGGCCAGCCTCGGACTCATAGGAAAGCTCGGTGGGCATGGGGCCCGAACCGACGCGGGTGATATAGGCCTTCATGACGCCCAGCACGCGGTTGACGTTCTTCATACCGACGCCGGAGCCGGTGATGGCGCCGCCGGCGGTGCAGTTGGAAGACGTCACGTACGGATAGGTGCCGTGGTCGATGTCGAGTAGCGTCGCCTGGGCGCCCTCAAACAGCAGGTCCTTGCCCTCATCGATCATGTTGTTGAGCAGCAGGCTCGTCTCGGTGATGTAGGGACGCAGGCGCTCGGCCATCGGCAGGTACTCGTCGCAAATCTGGTCCACGGTGTAGGTGGGCAGGTTGTAGATGAGCTCGAGCTCGGGGTTCACGCGGGCGAGAGCGGTCTCCAGCTTGTCGCGGAACAGTGCCTCGTCCAGCATGTCCTGCATGCGCAGGCCGATGCGGGCCATCTTGTCCTGATAGCACGGACCGATGCCGCGCTTGGTGGTACCGATGTTCTTCTTGCCGAGCTTCTGCTCAAAGGCGCCATCCAGATCGATGTGGTACGGCATGATGACATGCGCGTTGCCGCTAATCTTGAGGTTCTTGGTGGTGATGCCGTCGGCCTCGAACATATCGATCTCCTCAAGGACAACCTTGGGGTTGACGACGCAGCCGTTACCGATCACCGACACGTGGTCAGAATACATGATGCCGGAGGGCACCTGGTGCAGGCCGTACTTCTTGCCGTTGACGACGATGGTGTGACCGGCGTTGTTGCCGCCCGAGTAGCGCACGACGGCATCGAAGTCGCCGGCGACCAGGTCGCAAATCTTACCCTTGCCCTCATCGCCCCACTGGGCACCGACCAAAACGGTTGACGGCATGTTTACTCCTTACATTCATGGACTGTCTACGCGCCACGCCGGCACGCAGAAGCACAAAACATTCCCAGTATACCCGTGCAACGGGCGCCTGTCCTACTCCTCGGCATGTGCCCCATCAAGCTCATAGAACTTGGTGGATGCCGGCAGGAACATCAGGTCGACGTCGCCGATCGGGCCCGAACGGTTCTTGGCCACGACGATACGCGTAACGCCCTCGTCGGGTCGATCGTCGCGCGAGGCTTCGGCCTCGTCGGCGGAGCGGTCCAAGAACATGACGATATCGGCGTCCTGCTCGATAGAGCCCGATTCACGAAGGTCGGAAAGCTGCGGACGCTTGCCGGTACGGGATTCGACCTGACGCGAGAGCTGCGACAGCGCGATGAGCGGAATCTTGAGCTCCTTGGCCATGATCTTCAAACCACGCGACATCTCCGAGACCTCGACGGTACGGCTCTCGGAGCGGCGTCCCGGCGGAGGACTCACCAGCTGCAGGTAGTCCAGGATGATGATTGCCTTCTCCTTGTTATGGAGCATGCGGCGGCTCTTGGCGCGAATCTCGGTCACTGTGGTGCCGGGCGTATCGTCAATCAGAATATCGAGCTTGGACAAGGTCTGCGTGGCCTCGTTGATATTGGCCCACTGCTCGGGGCTAATGCGACCCATGCGGAAGTCACTGATCGAGATCATGGCATAGGCGCAAATCAGACGCTGGGCAATTTCCTTACCCGACATCTCCAGCGAGAAGAAGCCGACGGTATAACCAGCAGCGGCAGCGTTAAGTGCCAGGTTCAGAGCGAACGACGTCTTACCCACAGCAGGGCGGGCGCCGATAATGATGAGCTGGCCCTCGCGGAAGCCCATGAGCATGCGGTCGAGCGACGGGAAGCCCGTGGGCACGCCCGCGGCCTGGCCACCGGCCTGGCACACTTCCTCGGCCTCGTTATAGGCCTCGACCATAAACTCGGTCAGCGTCTTGTAGCTCGACTTGACCTCGCGCGCCGTAACCTTGAGCAGCTTGCTCTCGGCCAGCTCGACAACCTCTTTGGTGTCGGTGGGGGCGTTATATGCCAGCGCGTTGATCTCGTTGGTGGCGCCGATCAGCTCACGCAGCATCGAATCGCGGCGAACGATGGCGGCATGGTGCTGCCAGTTCACGAGCGACAGAGTCTGACCCATCAGCTCCAAAATGTAGGCCTCGCCGCCCACGGCATCGAGCTTGTTGATGCTTCGCAGGTAATCGATCAGCGAGATGGAGTCGATGGGAATGCGGCTGTTGTACATATCGACCATCGCGGTGTAGATGGTCTTATGAATGGGCCGGTAGAAATCATCGGGCTGCAGCTCGACCTGGGCCTCTTCGACCACCTCGGGCGATAGCAGCATAGCGGCCAGTACATTGGCCTCTGCATCTTGGTTTTGGGGAAGACCCAACTTTGAGCCGCGGTCCTCGACCGTCAGCCCCGTCTCCCTATCGTCATATGCCATGAGCATCCTCATTCATATCGCTTGCGAGCATCCATAGTATCAGCCACGGTCCCAAAACGCGCCGCGCGCCGCCAATCATCACCGAACCAAACGGATGAACGGTCCTGTATATAGGACTTCGACGCAACGTTCACCATGACACTCACTCAGCGCAAAAAACAAAAGGGCGCCCTGGTTTCCCAGAGCGCCCTTCTTAGAACAAGATTGTTGCGTTGCAGCAAATGCTACTCGGCAGCAGCCTCAGTCTCGACCTCGGCGGTCTCGGCCTCGGCGACCTCAGCGGCCTCCTCGACCTCAGCCTCGGCAGCGAGCTCCTCGGCGGTAACGCCGACGAGAACGACAACTTCGGCCTTGATCTCGCGGTACAGCGAGATGGCAACGGTGTGGGCACCGGCAACCTTGATGGGCTTACCGAGCTCGACGCGCTTGCGGTCGATGTCCATACCGAGCTGAGCCTTGATGGCGTCAGCGATCATAGCGGCGGTAACGGAGCCAAAGAGGATGCCCTCGTCGCCGACCTTGACGTCAACGGTGACCGTCTTGCCCTCGAAGGCAGCCTTGGTCTCGTTGGCGGTAGCCAGACGGACGGCCTCGCGCTTGGCGATGTTGTTGCGACGCTCGTCAAGCTGCTTGAGGTTGCCCTTGGTGGCGGCAACAGCGAGCTTCTTGGGGAACAGGAAGTTCTCAGCGTAACCCTGAGCGACCTCTACGACGTCACCCTCGCCGCCCTTGCCCTTGATCTCATCGAGAAGAATAACCTTCATAATGCGTCTCCCTTCTTAGCCGCGGTCGCGGTTGCCACGAGAGGAAACCACGGGGACGGTGTACGGCAGGAGAGCCATCTCGCGGGCGCGCTTGATGGCGTTGGCGATGTCATGCTGATGCTGCGTGCAAGCGCCAGTGACGCGACGGGGCTTGATCTTGCCACGGTCGGTCATGTACTTACGGAGAAGCTGAGTGTCCTTATAGTCGATGAACTCAGTGTTCTCCTTGCAGAACTGGCAGTACTTACGACGCGGCTGACGTGCAGAAAAATCATTAGCCATGTCAAAATACCTTTCGTTTGGCAACTTCGGCGAACCGAAGCCGCCTCTCACTCAAAAATAGGTGAACAACCCTTAGAACGGGATGTCCTCATCGTAGACGTCGACCGCGGGCGGCGTGGCCACCGGTGCGGCAGGACGTGCTGCGGGCGCGGGAGCTGCGGGGGCGTAACCGCCCTGGTCGTAGCCACCCTGGCCACCACGGGAGCTCATAAACTCGATCTCATCGACGATGACCTCAAGCTTGCTCCGGCGCTGGCCGTCGCGCTCCCAAGAGCTGTAGCGCAGCTTGCCCTCGATCGCGACCTTGTTTCCCTTTGCCAGGAAACGGCTCACGGCCTCGGCGCGGGTGCCGAACATGGTGCAGTCGACAAAGTTGGGATAGTCCTCCCACTCGCCAGTCTGCGCGTTGCGGCGACGATCGTTCACGGCGACGCCAAAGGACAGAACCTGGGTTCCGCCGGCGGTGGCGCGCAGCTCGGGATCGCGGGTGAGGTTACCGGTGATGTTCACTCGATTGATGCTCATAACTCACTACTTCCTCTTGGGGCACAAGCCCAGTCCAAAACGACAGTCTTACTCCTGGTCGTCGCGACGGACGATCATGTGGCGGACCACAGCGTCGGTGATGCGCAGGACGCGATCAAGCTCGGCGATCTGGGTAGGATCTGCGTGGAAGTTGATGAGGGTGTAGTCACCATCGGTGAGGTCGTTGATCTCGTAGGCGAGCTTGCGCTTGCCCCACTCGTCAACGGAGTCGACCTTGCCAGCGCCCTCAGCGATCGTGGTATCGATACGCTTCATAACAGCGAGACGAGTCTCGGGGTCGAGCGACGGGTCAACAAAGAACAGCAGTTCATAAGCCTTCATATTGTCACCTCCTCTGGACAAATGTGGCTTCAGGTCGTGAAGGTGCGCCTGAAGCAGGAAAAGACTTGGTAATAATATCTTTCAACCTCCCAGGCCGCAAGAATATGCAGCTACAACCTCATGACCTCCACATATGCCCATGCTCGCACCACGTTTCATGCGCATTCCAACCAAATGCCGACCAAGAGCTTGACGGATTTGTGGACAAGATACGATGCCGCGGGGACAAGCTGAGCCAAGCCGCAGGTCAACGGGCACAAGGCTGTGGTCGCAAAATGCATACCAGCGGTCCACAGCACCACCCAAAGATTTTTAAATTCATTGCCAAGTCGCTTATGAATACCCCTTTTGAACAATTGAGTTGATCAACCACGCTGGTCGGAAGCCGTTTTTTTGGCACCTCAAACCCCACTGCAACGCCAAGCGCGGCCGAGCGTTTTAAAAAATGCCAACTTTTCTGTTTGCACTTTGCGATTCCTCGTGTATACTGACTTTCGCATTTAACGGAGAGTTGTCCGAGTGGCCGAAGGAGCACGATTGGAAATCGTGTAGGCGTCAAAAGCGTCTCCAGGGTTCAAATCCCTGACTCTCCGCCAGTTAATTCCAGAGCAGGCCTTCGAGCCTGCTTTGTTTTTACCCCACGCGGAGGGGTGGCAGAGTGGTTGAATGCGGCGGTCTCGAAAACCGTTTGGCCTGTATAAGGTCACGAGGGTTCGAATCCCTCCTCCTCCGCCATTAGATGGTATGAGCCCCAGCAATGGGGCTTTTTTCTTTTTGGGCACATTTCAATTACGCGCAGGAGGAGGGATTCGAACCCGCCAGGGCGCGGAGCGTAAAGAAGACGCGCCCGTGGCGCGTTTTTAGCGCAGCGCGGTCGGCGCAAGCCGACCGGATAAATTTTGAGCGGAGCTCAAAATTTGGACATCCCTCCTATTCGACCACGCCCCCATCGCGTTCAGCATCAACCCGGATCCCCAAACATGGAACCTATGACCGTACCCAGTCCCGACCGTTTGCCGAGCAATAGGGTCGCAATCGGCGCCGAACATGTACTATGTACGGGCATTGTCTAAACCCGCAACCCAAAGGACCCCATCTTGCCCGTCGTCGCCGCTATAACCGTTACCTCACATGCCTCGGATGCCATGGTCGCTATTCCGTTTTGGCTCGAGATGTTCGCTGTTGTCGCTGCATCGATCTCAGGTGTGCTGGTTGCGCGCGAGCACAAGCTCGACCTGGTGGGCGCGGTCGCGCTCGCGGTGGTCTGCGGTCTGGGCGGCGGCCTCTTGCGCGACATGACGCTGCAGGTGGGCAACGTCTACATCCTCAACCAACCGATGGCGCTCCCGCTCTCCATCGCCACCGCGGCCATCATCTACATCTTCCCGGCAATCGTCGACAAGCCCGAAAAGCTCATTCCCCTGCTCGATATCATCTCGGTGGGTATTTATGCGGCAACCGGCGCAGACAAGGCGCTGGTCTACGGCTTTGCGCCGGCGGTGTGCATCATGATGGGCTTTTTCACCGCGGTGGGCGGCGGCATGTTGCGCGACGGCTTTATGGGCGTGGTTCCGGGCATTTTCCAACGTACTAACTTTTATGCCATCGCCGCCATCGCCGGATCGACAAGCTATGTGTGTCTCGTTATGAGCGGCATCATGAGCAATGTCGCCGCGCTGGTCGTATGCGTTGTCGTGACCATGGGTCTGCGCTGGCTCTCGCTGCGCTTTGACATCAAAAGCCCCACTGAAGAAGACATCGCACGCTTTTTGCACCGTAAAAAGTAGACAGCACGGCACGACCCTTCGAAATGCAACCGAGAGGTTCTTTTAGAGCGCCCACGCGTTGGGTACCCTGTTAGGTATATGCCGAACACCTAACAAAAGGATCAACCATGGCTCTCAATCAAACCGCGGCGGCGCCGTCACACAAAATGCGTCGCTGCCTGCTTATGGCATTCGCGCTCATCGCACTGGCGATCACTGCGCTTCCCACGGCGTCGTTCGCCGGCACGGATACCGCAGGCAACGTACTTGCGACCGACAATGACGCCAATCCGTCCGGCGTCGAGGGTGACCTGTACTGGGCCGGCCAGGCGCTCAACTTGGATGATGCCTCCATCGACCGCGATATCATCGCCGCGGGCGATACCCTCTCGATCCGCGACTGCACGGTTGGCGGCGCCGTCCGTCTGGCGGCACGCACCATCGACATCGCCAAGACCACGGTTGATGGCAGCGTCACGGTGGCCGGCCAGCACGTTGTGCTCAACACCGGTAGCACCGCCAACTGTTTTTACGCGATGGGCGAGACGGTTGCCCTGCGCGGCTCTACCAAGTCGGCAGCGCTTGCGGGCAACACGGTGACCATCGATGGCACCGTCGAGGGCGATGTCGAGGTTTGGGCCGACAAGCTCATCCTGGGCAAGAACGCCCACATCACCGGCACCGTGAACGCGCACGTCTCCGAGGACCCCGAGCGTGCCGCAGGAGCCGAGGTAGGCGCGCTCAAGATCGACCGCACCGAGAACGAGGATACTTCCACCGTTAACGATGTCATCGGCGGTATCGTCGCCGCGGCACTCTCGACCTGCTTTGTCGCTCTGCTGCTCGAGCTCGTCTTTCCGCGCGCGACCGCCAGCGCCGCCGGCATGCTCCACCAGCGCCCCATACCCCTGTGGGTGAGCGGTCTTCTGGGCACGATTGCTATCGTCCCCGCCGTCCTACTGCTAATTATCTCTATCGCTGGTCTGTCGCTTGCCGGAGCCCTCTTGTGCGGCGTTATCGGCATCGCGTTGGTGTCGAGTGCCTTTGCGGGGTGCGCGATCTCCCGCATGGTCGGACACAACCAAAACCGCTACGCCATAGCAGCCGTGGGCGGCGTAATCGCAGGCGCCCTCACGGGGCTTCCCCTCGTAGGTGACTTCATCAGCGGCGTAGCCTTTGTCTTTATGCTCGGCTACGTTATCCAGATCATCTTGCGCAACGCCCACCTCAAGCCGCAGCAGCCGGCTAACATGCCAGGACTCCCCACCGCTTAGCCACCAACCACCACAAAGGTGCCAGGTTACTTTGCACCAACAAACGAAGCGGGGCACTCGGTCATGTCGACCGGGTGCCCCGCTTTTCTTGGAGGGTTCTCTAGTAACTTTTTCAAAACCAATGATCATCAGGTCGGTAGGCCTGTGCGTCACTCGCTACGGAGGCAGCACGCCATTAAGCAGGGGGGGCAATTATTTTTCACGACGACCGCCTCCCCGCTTGATGACGAGCGCGACAACAATAGCCGCCACTCCGATGGCAGCCAAAGCCGCCACCAGCACCAACGTTCTATCTCCCGTCGAGGGCATAAAGCCTCGACTTGCTTCTTTGCTTGGAGTGTTGAGCACCGACAGTTCAATCGAACCCGTCCCGGCATCAGCGGTATCAACCCGCAGAGGGCTTTCGGCCGACACGGTCACCTTGGGCTTCGCGGCTGCAACCTGTTTAACGTCCAATCCCTCGGACGTAACCGTTACCGTTCGCTTGCCCTCAAAGGCGGTGTATCCCTTGGGAGCCGCGACCTCTTCGACGGTGTAGACACCCGCGTCCACACCGCTCAATTCCACATGGCCGTCCGCGCCCGTGGTGACGCACGCGGCGGCATCCGTCGACCACGAGCCGTCGGTCGTTAGGATGCGCCCGCGGTCATCGATGATGCGCAGCTTGGCGCCCGCGAGCGGTTTATCGTCCGAGCTTGAGCGCTTGATCAGACTGAGTCCCCAGGTGTAGGCGCACGCGTCATCGCTCGGCGTGCGGGTGAAGCCGGCGTCGCCGGACTGGTCGGCGAGAGGAGAGCGCGGGTAGCGCAGGCAGACCTCGTTGGGGTTGCCCTTGGTAGCGCCCCTATTGCAGCTGGCCCCCAACGGCGCATCGTAGACAGCAACCACGCGGGCGCCCGCGGTGAAGGCGTCGACCCCGCCGAGCGCGGCGATGAGGTCGCCGGTGCGCACGGTGAAGGTCTTGCCGTCGGCCGCTACCTTGGTGGCGCACTGGGCCGTGATGTCGGTCCAGCCCTTCGCGGGCTCGGTGCCGACGCGGCCGTCCTTGCCGGCCGAGACGGCGTCAAAGCCGCCGTCCGCGCCCGCCGCCACGTACACGCGCATGCTCGCGGCGACCTTGGAGGGGTCGAGCCCCGCGCTCATGGTGTCGACGAACCGCACCGTATAGGTGTCATAGGCGGAAAGGCCCGCGGGAACCGTGGCCGAGAGGCGCCAGTACAGGCCGTCGGCGACCGTGGCGTCGGCGGCCTTCTGCCAGGCGGCGGTGCCGTCCTCCAGCACGTGCTTGGCGACCTTGGGGGTCGCGGCCTTGGGCTTGACGGTGACGGCGCTGACGCCCACCAGGGCCATGATCGGCGCGGTGCCGGCCTCGCCCTGGGAAATGGCGTCATCGTCGGCGACGATGAGCCAGTAGCCGCAGGGCAGCTCGGCCGTCGTGCCCGCGTTAAGGGCCACGGAAGGCGCACCGGCATTGTAAATCGCACGGGCAAGCTTTGCCGCTAGCGTGGTCGTCATGTGCCCGTCGGCATTCATCCATTCGGCAGCCTCTTGCGCCGTCGATGCCGAGTTATCAAGCCCTGCATCATGAAGCACGGGAAGGGCAGCTTGGCGAACCGTGTCATTCGCCCACGCTACATCAGTTGCGACCTTTTGGTCGGCATCGGCATCGTCGACAACGGTCGCCGAAAAGAGCTGGTACGCGTCGTAACGTGTCGCGACTGTACCGTCCACCGTAATGGCTCCGATGTCGGCAGCACGGGCCGTTCCAGGGGCGATCGCAAAAGCGAAGACGACGGCCATGGACATCACCACGACGGCCAACATATGACGGAGCACTTTACTCACGACGACCACTCCGATCAAGATCACGATGGCGGCGAGCATGCATCCACGTCGCGGCAAAACACAGCATCGAAGCACCAGCTAAATACGTCATAGTCAAACCAGCCCCGCCCGCCTCAGGTAGCGTAGTCGAATACTTGTTGGTAAAGGTCGGCGGATCCTGAGAGCCATCGCCATAGGCAACTACGGCGTTGAGTTGGTCCGTGCCATTAGTTACCTCAACCGTGACTTTGCGCGGGGTCGTGTCATAGGTGATGTGATCTTTAACATGGTCGATGGCACCCTCGGGCTCGACCTCGGAGATGGTGTAGGTATAGATTCCCGCCTTGTTGTACTTGACGTCAAAGGAGACATTTCCCTTGTCATTATTGGTCACCGTCTGGAGCACTTTGCCCTCGGCGTCCTTAAGCGCGAACGAGAACTGACCTTCCCTGAAGGTTCCGCCTTTAAGCACTTTATTTGCTTTTATCGTCGCTTTGCCTTCAAGGGGCGCGTCATACACCCAAATCTCTGCATCTGACGTTATCTCCGTATCGACATCAAGCAAAGATTTCGCCTTGTTCATGGCTTGCTCGTATTGCTCTTCGGGCGCATTGCCCTTGAGCAGAATCCATGTTGGTTGGGCGACGCGATATCCAGGAGGCGCCGTCGTCTCCTCGAGGCAGTAAAGCTTGCAGGAAGCCATGGCGTCCGAACTCGTTTCCGAACTCGTTCCAAAAGTCACACTTCCGTCAGGGCCGGTCGTTCCGTCAGAAAAAAACGTCTTTGCGCCCTCAACGCCGGCACTGCCCTGCGCCTTATCCATGTCAATCGCATAGAGTGTGAACGTAGCGTCAGCCAACGGCGCGGCAACGTCCTTTTCATCCACTTTGTGGACCACAATGCCGTGCCCCGTTCCGCCTCCCGATGCGCCGGCATCTATGTCATATTCACGCTCGTGTTTCACATACCCGCCTGCAACACCTTCAAGCTGCGCCTCGTTGGAAAGGGAAGCTGTACCAGACTCACCGGACAGAACTTCATATTCGACTTTCAGGTATTTCTCATCGGGAAGCCTCAACGTCAATCGCTGCTGCTTTCCAGCGCCCTCGCCAATCGAGTCAAGAGTCGCTCTGTATTTTTCTTTTGTCAGCACACGCCAATCGCCGTTATCGCACTCAGATACGCTAAGCGACGAGGGGATAAACGTACACTTAGAATCCATCACATCGAACAGATCGAGGTAGTCGGTTCCGACCTTTAAGTCTAGTGCCGATTCATTAACGAAAATCGTGTATTGAATTCGCTTGCTATTACTTACCGACGAACCTGTCTTTGACAATACGTCGTTCTTGATCTGTACGGTATCAGAGTCCGCCTTAAATTCTTTACCATCTGAGCTTGCGCTCGCCGAGTTCGTGAGCTCGCCGAGATTCTTTGACGTATCGTCTACCGACCTTTTAACAGCAGTCGAATACGTCAGCTTTGCGTACCCTGTATTATTGCCCAGCTTTTCCGTTGGAATTGAAAACGCAACCATCTGGCGATCGACAGCAGGCGTCAGCAAGACATCCGAAACCTCGGTTTTTTCTCTCTCATGTTCCCATTCGCGGCCGGGCACCGCCGTCCCGTAGGGATTTGAATACAAAGAATATTTAGCCGAGCCGGGAATATAACTCATTCCCTCAGGAAGCTCATCTTTGACAACGACATCCTTGCCATTGAGCCTGCCAGCGCCATAATACTCACCGGCAGGCGTCTTAGCTCGATTGGCATAGACAGTCCAGTCGACAATCCACGCACCTTTGTCGTTCGAGCCATCCACTGATTTCCAGTCAAACGTCTCATCCCACCGTGCTTGCGAGCCGTCTTCATTTATTTTTACACTCTTCTCAACCGAAGGCTCCGCTTCGCCCTCAACATAGTAAAAGACAAAATCAGAATAGCCGCTAAACCCGTCGACAGAGGCGAAGTTGGAGTACCAACCAGGAAGTGCATCGGTCACCGTTTTATACGTAATAACCACCTCGGGGGACTTATCAAGCGCTTCTTTGACTTTATCCGTAATGGTTATTTGGATATTGCAGTTGTGTTGGTTGCTGTTCTGCGACGGATTTTCACCACCCGCAAACGTCCAATCGGTACCTTGGTCCAGTTTGGTACCCCCAATGGTAATTACATGTGAAGGGCCATCGGAGGTATCCGGCCCCATAGTCTGCTTCCAAGCCGCCAGCATGGTATCTTTGATAAGAATGGATGTTGGGTTTTTCGCATTTACGTAATCACGGAGCTCTACGCGTAATTGCCAAGTTGCTTTTCCGGTCCGAGATGCCTCATCCGGATTAAGCAGCGTTTTGCTAATGGTTTTGCCCGTCCAAGGACGGATGTAGTATGCGGTGCTTTCACCAGAGGGCAGACCGGAGTCTTCTTTTTTCACACTTGCCGTGTTACTAACTTTTTCGTAGGAATTCTCATCTTTCAGCTTAGTTTGATAGACGATGCAGTAGGTCGCATACCGATCGCCCTCTTTTGGATTAAACGTATAGCTAAATGAATCCCCTGACTCGCTCAGCATTTCCTCATCGATCTTTTGTTTTTCATCGGCGGTCTCGCCCTTGTAGACCGTATAGCTGCCAATATAATCCTGCTTGCCATCGAGCTTGTCGGTAAAGGTGTAGCCAGACATATCGGCCTTGAGAGGTCCCCTGTTGAGCACAACCTTCCAAGTGATGACAGACGATGTTCCGGAGCCAGCCTCTTTTTGAATCATGTCGTATTGAAACGGTTCCGACGCCCCTTTAATCGTAAGAGATTGTTGGTGATTTGCTTTTCCCCAGGTTGTTTGCACACTATTCCTACCTTGCGTAGGTGTGCCATTAGAAAGAGACAAGTTCTTGCTAACTGTCGTTTCGTAGGTAACGGTATGGTCGCCCTGAGAAAGGTTACCTAGCGGCAACGTTGCAGTTCGCTCTTCGATGCTCACGGACGAACCAAGAGGATTTCCATCGAGCTTGAAGCTGCTTTGCTCAAAGTCCAGGTAGTCACCGAGCGTATCGACCAGTTTTACATCCGTTGCGTGCGACGTAACACTCAGATTAATAGTCCAAGTTATCTTGGCATTTCCGGTACTGCTATCTTGGGAAAAGACACCTGATTTGTTTCCATCAACTGCGCCATCTTGAATCTCGATCGGCACAGTTTCGCCAACGCCTGGAAATTTCAGTTCGACTTTTTCGCCGTCATCTACATCTTTGTCTTTAAGCTCAAACTCGAAATTGACGCGCACATAGAGCGAAGAGGGATGACCGCTGAGATAGCTGGCATCGTAATTAAAAACGACCTTGTTATCCTTTATGTACCAAGTTCCCATCCTTTGTGCATTCTCGGTATCATCCGTCCTTAAGATACCGCCCTCGTTCTCGTTCACAACAATCGAGTCGGGAAAGGTATAAATCGTCTCAAGCCTTTCAGGTGTAGGCCCACAATTCTCATGAAAACGAGCTTCCATAAAACCGTAGATAGTATCGGCTGTCGTAATCGAGGGTGAGCCCTCTTTACCGAGAGGCTGCTGACGACCCTTATCGGCATACAGCCCAACCGTAACGTCCGCCGTATCGCCGTTGATCACAATCGGCGTCGGCGTCGTCACGTCCTCGGCGCGCACTGGGGTTGCACCGTGAAAAACAGCGGCGGTGAGGCTAATCAAAATGAAGATCAGGGCCGCCATACCAAGCGACCGCGAGCGGTGTGCGTCCATAGTTGTCCCTTAATTCCTACAACACAGTGTGGAATACGGCGAATCGTCGGATCGAACACAAGCCCCAACATCTACGAGAACCTACCTAGCGGGTAGTGTCGAGAAAGTTGGTGTAAGGGCCCTTGCGGCCCCTGTGTCCGATATCCGGAATCAGTTGATATCCTAGGCCGCCTCCACGCTGTCGGCAAGTTCCAGGCTGGATTCGAGCATCTTCCTGGCCGCCTTCTCC
>DBGBCW010000039.1:0-87555 GCA_048478035.1 Collinsella aerofaciens
GAGCATGGGAGCCCCTTCCATGAATGCGGCGTGGCCGCCGCGGCTGAATTAGACACTCACCATTGTCGGCCTAATCCGCGGTCTTTCATGCAGCAGGGGCTCTCAATGTTTTTATGTCCTGCTCATATCGTCTCTGCCGGCGGTTGGGGACACTCCTTGGCAATTGACGCATTGGAGCGCTTAGACATACAGTTTTTCGATTCCGTATGTATATATGCGCGCTAATGGGTTATAAAATCTAAGTCTGAACATAGCAGGTCTGCGATTCGGCTCGGGCGACCGGGCCGTTTTTGCGGACGGGGGTAGCGCGAAAGGACTGCACATGCGTCAATTTAAGACCGAGAGCAAAAAACTGCTCGACCTCATGATCAACTCCATCTACACCAATAAGGAAATCTTCCTGCGCGAGCTTATCTCTAACGCGAGCGACGCCGTCGACAAGCTCAACTTTAAGAGTCTGCAGGACCCGAGCGTCAAGATCGACCAGGGCGACCTGGCCATTCGCGTCTCCTTTGATAAAGACGCCCGCACCATTACCATCTCGGATAACGGCATTGGCATGACCGCCGAGGAGCTCGAGCGCAACCTAGGCACTATCGCTCATTCCGGCTCCGAGGAGTTTAAGACCGAGAACGCCGAGCAGCAGGGTTCGGATGTCGACATCATCGGCCAGTTTGGCGTGGGCTTCTACTCGGCTTTTATGGTCGCCAGCCATGTGAAGGTCGTCAGCCGCGCCTACGGCGAGGATGTCGCCCATGTGTGGGAATCCGACGGTCTTGAGGGCTACACCATCGAGGACGGCGAGCGCGCCGAGCACGGTACCGATGTCATCCTGACGCTGCGCGAGAACGAGAAGCTCGACGCCGACGGCGAGGCCGAGACCTACGATCGCTTCCTGACCGAGTGGGGCCTCAAGAGCCTGATTCAGCAGTACAGCAACTATGTGCGCTACCCGATTCAGATGATGGTGTCCAAGAGCCGCCAGAAACCCAAGCCCGAGGACGCCGGCGACGATTACAAGCCCGAGTACGAGGACTACCAGGAGCTTGAGACCGTCAACTCCATGACGCCGATCTGGAAAAAGCGCAGCTCCGATGTCGAGCAGAAGGACTACGACGAGTTCTACAAGTCCACGTTCCACGACTTTGACGATCCTGCGCGCACCATCAGCTTCCATGCCGAGGGCACGCTCGAGTACGATGCCCTGCTGTTTGTGCCGGGCCGCGCGCCGTTCGATCTGTACAGCAAGGATTACGAGAAGGGTCTGGCACTCTACAGCTCCAACGTCCTGATCATGGAGAAGTGCGACGACCTGCTGCCCGACTACTACAACTTTGTCCGCGGCGTCGTGGATTCCGCCGATGTGTCGCTCAACATCTCGCGTGAGACGCTGCAGCAGAACCGTCAGCTCAAGGCCATCGCCAAGCGTGTGGAAAAGAAGATCACCGCCGACCTTGAGGATATGCGTGACAACGACCGCGAGGCCTACGAGAAGTTCTTTGAGAACTTTGGCCGCGGCCTTAAGTACGGCATCTACTCGAGTTATGGCATGAAGGCCGATGAGCTCGCCGACCTGCTACTGTTCTGGTCTGCCAAGGAACAGAAGATGATTACCTTGGCCGAGTATGCCAAGGACATGCCCGAGGATCAGAAGGCCATCTACTACGCCGCCGGCGACTCGCGTGAGCGCTTGGCCAAGATGCCCGTGGTAAAGGGCGTGCTCGACCGCGGCTATGACGTGCTGCTACTGACGCAGGATGTGGATGAGTTCACGTTCCAGGCTATGCGTGAGTACGTTGCCGCCGATATGCCCAAGATCTACGAGGACGATGCTGCCCGCGAGGCCGCCGAGAAGGCTGTGGCCGACGGTGCCGAGCCCGAGGTCGAGGATCGTCATCTGGAGCTCAAGAACGTCGCGACCGGTGACCTTGACCTGGCGACCGAGGACGAGAAGAAGGAGGCCGAGGACGCCACCAAGGAAAACGAGGACCTCTTTAGCGCTATGAAGGAGGCGCTCGGTGACAAGGTCGAGAAAGTTGCCGTCTCTGCGCGCCTGACCGATGCCCCCGCTTGCATCACCACCGAGGGCCCACTTTCGCTCGAGATGGAGAAGGTGCTCCAGAAGGGTCCCGAGGGCGCGCCCGACGGTATGCCCAAGAGCCAGCGCGTGCTCGAGCTCAACGCCAAGCACCCGGTCTTTTCCAAGCTCGTCGCCGCTCAGAAGGCGGGCGACGCCGACAAGATCAAGCAGTACTCCGGTTTGCTCTATGACCAGGCCCTGCTGGTCGAGGGCATTCTGCCCGAGGACCCCGTTGCCTTCGCAGCAGCTGTTTGCAACTTGATGTAGTTAGGTATTTACGCGGTTTTACCAAACCGCGTAACGGCTCGACGCTGCCCTCAGTTCCGCCGTTCTAACGAACGGCGGACCAGTCGACGCTGCGCGGGCGCCAGAGCGACAACTTGTCATTCAAAGAGGACGGCATGACCAGAAGGTCTATGCCGTCCTCTTTTCATGCCAATTTGTTCGCTCTGGCGCCCGCTCGCTGGCATTGCCAAAACATCGACGTTGCCGTGGTCCTAAGTAGTCATTGGGGACGTTTTTGTTTGACTAGTCGTTTAAGAACGTCCCCGATGACTATTTGAATTGCTAATTTGTGCGGGTTGTGGTTTTGTGACCTGCTGAAATTTAGGATACTGTACATCTGTACGTTAACTCATCTTCGTAGTATATTGCTACCCGCAAAACTCAACACCATTGTGCTTTGAGACGTTAAAGCGCCTACTACAATGGTTGTCGATAGTACGATTCGATTTAACGACAGGATGGATGGTCCAAGCGTGAGTCTCGGCAGCAAACTATCCAATGCAAAGGTGTCCTTTGCGATCTTTAAGCGCGACATTAAGCGACTGCTTGTGAACCCCGTCGCCCTGGTGGTTACCCTAGGCGTGTGCGTTATTCCCTCGCTGTATGCCTGGTATAACATCGTGGCCAACTGGGATCCGTACGGAAATACCCAGGGTATCAAGATTGCCATCGCCAACAACGATCGGGGCACCCAAAACGACCTGGTGGGCGATCTCAACGCGGGCGACCAGGTCGTCGATCAGCTCAAGGAGAACGATCAGCTGGGCTGGACCTTCGTCGATTCGGCGGCCGATGCCAAGGAGGGCGTCGAGAGTGGTGAGTACTATGCGGCCATCGTAATCCCCAAGAACTTCTCGGATAACCTGGTTTCGATGCTCGACGGCAACTACCATCAGCCCAAGCTTACGTACTACGTCAATGAGAAGAAGAGCGCCATTGCACCCAAGGTTACCGACACCGGTGCAAGTACCATCGAGAAGCAGATCAACTCGGAATTTGTCTCCACGGTGGGCGAGACCGTTGCCAGTATTGCCAAGGATGCCGGAGTCGATTTAAAGGACAAGGCAACCCAGACTCAGGACTCGCTGGCAAGTTCGGTGTCCGAGGCGTCCGACACCTTGGGCGAGGTGCGCGATTCGATTGGCGATATGAATGCCGCCATCGATAAGACGAGTGGCGCTATCGCCTCGGCTGATGCGGCACTTGCCGGCTTGCAAGGCCAGGCACCGTCGCTGACGCAGGCGATCTCCCAGGGCAACGACCTGCTGAGCGAAGCTCGCACCACGGCGGGCAACTCCATCACCTCGCTCTCCAAGGCGCTCTCGGAAGGCAGCCTTGCGCTCACCAAGACGTCGGCCTCTGCGAACGCTGCCATCGGCAAGCTGACGGGCGCGGTCACATCTACGACCACCCGTATCGACAACTCGCTCGAGTCTCTTCAAGCGACGATCGACCACAATAAGGCCGTTATCGGGCACTTGGAGATTCTCGCCAATGACACGTCGACAGGTTCCGAGGAAATTGACGCGCGCATTGTATCGACCATCGATTTGCTTCGAGAGCAGAATGAAAAGCTTCAGAGCATCAAGGACGGTCTGTCCGCGCAGTCGAGTGCCATGGCGAATGACGCAGCGGCTGTTTCGGGTGCCAGTGACGCTATCAATAACGCAATTCATACCGGTGCGACCAACCTTGGCCAAGCCCAGACGGACTTGGGCCAAAACGCGCTGCCGAAGGCCTCGAGCGCGCTCGACTCTTTTGCTGCCGTTTCGGGCGACCTGACCGGTATCGTCTCGGGTATGACACCTACACTTGCAAATGCGCGCGGCACGTTGGCGCAGCTTAGCGCTACGCTCGGCCAGGCCAAGACCACGCTGTCCCAGACCGATTCCTCGCTTGCCAAGGTCCAGGACAAGCTTGCAACCGCCGCCAATGACATCGCGGCGCTGCAGACCTCCGAGTCCATGGGCGAGCTGGCCGATCTGATGGGCGTCGATGTCAATGACGTGGCAGATTTCATGGCGTCTCCGGTTGAGTTGACGTCCAAGTCAATCTATCCGGTCAAGAGCTTTGGCTCGGGCATCGCTCCCTTCTACACCAATCTGGCGCTTTGGGTGGGCGGCTATGTGCTCATCGCCATTTACAAGCTCGAGGTCGACCGTGAAGGTGTTGGCAGCTTTACGGCGCGCCAAGGCTACTTTGGCCGCTGGTTGCTCATGGTGATCCTGGGCGCGTTGCAGGCCATCATCGTTACGGTAGGCGATCTGGTGATTGGCGTGCAGTGCGTCAGCCCGCTGCTGTTCGTGCTGGGCGGCATCGCCATTTCGTTCACCTACGTCAATATCATCTATGCGCTGTCCACCACGTTTAAGCATATCGGCAAGGCTATCGGCGTCATTCTCGTCATCGTGCAGATCCCGGGTTCGTCGGGCATGTACCCCATCGAGATGATGCCCGGCTTCTTCCAGTGGCTGCACCCGCTGCTGCCCTTTACCTACGGCATCAATCTGCTGCGCGAGACGGTCGGCGGCATGTATTCGTTCAACTACCTGTTTAACCTGTGCATTCTGGGCGTGTTCTTGATCGTGGCGCTCTTTATCGGCCTGCAGCTGCGTCCGCTGCTGCTCAACCTTAACCTGCTCTTTGATAAACAGCTCTCCACGACCGGTATGATGATTTGCGAGTCCAACGACCTGCCGCGCCAGCGCTACTCGCTGCGCACGGCCATGCGCGTCATGCTCGATTCCGATTCGTACCGTCGCGAACTGCTCGATCATGCGGTCGCCTTTGAACATCGCTACCCGTACTACATCAAGGGCGGTTTTGCCGCCGTGGTGGGCGTTCAGGTCCTGCTCTTTGTCCTGTCGACGGTTCTCGATATCGACAATAACGGCAAGATCATCCTGCTTGTCATTTGGATCATCTCGGTTATTGCCATCTGCGGCTGGCTTATCAATATCGAATATATCCGAGCGAGCCTCAATACCCAGATGCGCATCTCGGCGCTTTCGGATGAGGACCTGCGTCGCGAGATGCGCGAACACACGGCCGCCATTCCTGCCGCCCGCCACATGTTTGGCCTCAACGCCAGCGAGCGTGGTGCCAAGGGCGGCGATCAGTCCACGGGCCGCTTGCCGCATATCGGCTCGCACCATAAATCTCAGGGCAGCGACAGCACAGCCACAAATGATGGAGATACCACCGCGCTTGGCAAGCACTCCAAAGGAGGTGAGGCATAAATGAAGAACATCCTGCATCTGTTTAAGCGCGATGTCCAAAACGTGTCTCGCTCCGTGATCGGCTTGGTTGTCGTGATGGGCCTCATTATCGTACCGTGTCTGTACGCGTGGTTTAACATCGCCGGCAGCTGGGATCCGTACGGCAACACCGGCAATCTTAAGATCGCCGTGGTCAACACCGATGAGGGTTACGAGAGCGATTTGATCCCCGTCGAGGTTAACGTGGGCGAAAACGTGACCGCCACCCTACGCGGCAACGAGAGCTTCGATTGGGTTGTGCTCAACAATCGCGAAAAGGCTATCGAGGGCGTTAAGTCGGGCGCGTACTATGCTGCCGTCGTTATCCCCAAAACGTTTAGCGCTGACATGATGACGCTTTTCTCGACCGACGTGAAGCATGCCGATATCGAGTTCTACGAGAATCAGAAGGCCAACGCCATTGCGCAGATCGTGACCGAGAAGGGTTCGAGCGCCGTCCAGAGCCAGGTTAACAAAACTTTTACCGAGACCATTACGACGATCGGTCTTAAGACGGTGTCCAGCCTGCTCGATTACATGAGCACCGACCAGGTCAGCAACTTTATCGCCAACCTGTCCTCGACGCTCGGCGATTCGGTCCAGGACCTGCAGGACGTTCAGGCCAGCGCAACGTCGCTTGCGGGCATTTTGAGCTCCACGTCCGATTCGCTGACGTCGGCGAGCGGTATGCTCCAGCAGACGGGTACGGTCGATGAGTCGACAAAGCAGCTCATGGAACATGCCAAAAGCGGCATCGATGATTCCAAAGAAGCGCTTAAGGCGGCAAACGATGCCATCGATGCCGCAATCGATGGAAGTGCGGGTTCGTTCGACAATGTGTCTGCCGAGTTCGCGAAGGCGTTCGACACCGCAAACCAGCATGTCGACCTTACGGTGTCCCAACTCAACGATGCCACTGCGGCCCTCAATGCGCGCGCCAAGGATATCGATACGGTGGCCGATCAGCTCCGCAGCCTTGCCGACCAGGTGAGCGATGAGAATTTGAAGGACGGCCTCAAGTCCGCCGCGACGTCGCTGGGCAGAATCGCCGTTGAGTACCGCAACAATGCCAAGGATCTGGCGGCCACCGCGAAGTCTCTCTCCGATAGCATGGCCGAGGTCAACAACTCGCGTGCCGAGGTCGATCAGGCCATCGCCGATGCCAAGGCCGGCATCGCGGGTGCCAAATCCGATTACGATTCCACGTTCTCGGTTAAGGCCAAGGAGCTCAAGAAGACGGTTTCGGGCATTTTGGACTCGCTTGATGGCGTCTCGGGCGATCTTGATAGCGCTGTTGCCGGTCTAACCGATGCATCCGGTTCGCTGGCAAAGGGCCTCTCCAAGGCTGCAAAGCTGGTCAACAAGGCGTCCGATCAGCTGGGTGAAGCGTCCGATAAGATCAGTGCCTTTAAGGACGAGCTCGACGGTGCCCTTATGTCGGACGATCTGGCCACGATCAAGACGATGATTGGCAATGATCCCGAGGGTCTGGCCGTGTCGCTTTCCGGTCCCGTCGCGCTCGATCGCAAGCCGGTCTATCCGATCCGCAATTACGGTTCGGCCATGGCGCCGTTCTATACGATCCTGTCGCTGTGGGTGGGCTCGATCGTGCTGGCAGCCATGATGAAGGTCTCGGTTGACGATGAGCTCATCAACGAGCTCATCCCCGTGCGCCTGCACGAGATCTACCTGGGCCGCTACCTGTTCTTTGGAGGTCTGGCCCTGCTGCAGGCGACACTCGTGTGCGCGGGCGACATCCTGTTCTTTGGCATCCAATGCGACAACCCGCTGCAGTTTGTGCTGGCGGGCTGGGTCGCGAGTCTCGTGTTCTCCAATATCGTCTACACGCTTACGGTTTCGTTTGGCGATATCGGCAAGGCTTTGGCCGTTGTGCTGCTGGTCATGCAGGTCGGCGGTTCGGGCGGTACGTTCCCCATCGAGATGACCGGCCCTGTGTTCCAGGCGATCTATCCGTTCCTGCCGTTTACTCACGGCATCAACGCCATGCACGCCGCCATGGCCGGTGCCTACCATATGGAGTATTGGATTGAGCTAGGCATTCTGGCGAGCTATCTGATTCCGTCGCTGGCACTGGGTGTCGTCTTCCGCCGCCCGGTCATCAAAGCCAACGACTGGATCATCGAAAAGCTGGAGTCGACAAAGCTAATTTAGTGCGGCAACGTTAACGCTGATGTAGCACTAATGCCAGCGAGCGAGCCGCATTTGCGCCAAGGTGACGTGAAATGAAAGGGCGCTGACCTTCTGGTCGCGCCCTTGAAATTGAACGTCAGATTGGCGTGAATGCGGCTCGCGCAGCGTCGGCCGGTCCGCCGTTCGGTAGAACGGCGGAACAAAACGCTTTAGTGGGCTGGATTGCGATGCAACGCCGGTTGTTGCTACAGTAGCGGGGCGTGCCGGGGGTCCGGTGCGCCCCGTTTTTATTTGACCATGAGGCGGCACGCAGCCATACGCGTGCGGACACCACGCCAAGATTGAGTGTGAGGATGTTCCATGGCCCAATACGCTGCCAACGAAATCGAAAACATGCCCGATAGCCCTGTCGCACGGGAGGACCTGGGCGCCGGCGGCACCTCCCGCGGCGCCGGCGCGCGTTCCCCGTTCTTCTGGAAGGTCTTGCTGCTATCGGTGGCGGTCATCTGGGGCTATTCCTTTACCACCATGAAAGATGCGCTCGACACCATTCCGGTGTTCGAACTGCTCTATATTCGTTTTCTTCCGGCTTCGCTGGTTATGTTCGCCATCTTCCACAAACGCATCATCGCGCACTTTAATGCCCGCAACCTTATCGTCGGACTTGGTATGGGCGCACTTATGTGGGGCGCGTACGGTTTGCAGACGATTGGCCTGGCACAGACCACGGCGGGCAAGAGTGCATTTTTGACGGGTACCTATTGCATCCTCGTGCCGTTTGCGAGCTACGTCCTAAGCGGCGAAAAGCTTACCCGTTACAACTTGGGCGCCGCGTTGCTGTGCCTGGCGGGCATTGGTCTGGTGGCGCTCGATAGCGTCGAGTTCAATGTCGGCGATGTCATCACACTGGGCGGTGCGGTCTTCTTTGCCATCCAGATGGCGGTGACCGCCAAGTATGGCCGCAAGATGGACATCAACGTCATTACGTTTTGGATGTTTGTGGGCAACGGCGTGCTGAGCCTGATCTCGTCGCTGTTATTCGAGACCCAAGCGCCGCTGTCCGTGTGGACGCCGAGCTTTATCGGTGTGATGGCGTTTCTATCGGTGGGCTGTACGTGTGTGGCTCTGCTCATCCAAAACGTTGGCCTGGCGCATGTCCCGGCCTCAACAGGCTCGCTGCTCCTTTCGATGGAGTCGCCTTCGGGTGTGCTGTTCTCGGTGCTGCTGATGGGGGAGGCGCTCACCTCGCGCCTGCTCGCCGGCTTCGCGCTCATCTTTCTTTCGATTATCTTGAGCGAGACGCATTTCGATTTTTTGCGTCGAAAGCCGCGTCCGCAATTGTAAACAATTTGTTGCGCCGCCTCCCGGGGCGGCATTTTTTATGCGTCGCCCTTAAAGTAGTACCTTGCACTTTACGCTATCAAAGTGCTTGCTGCAAAAACGTTACTGGAGGGCATCTATGGCACCAGCACTGTCCGATCTTCAACCGCAATCAGCGCCCAAGGCCACCGCGGCGGCGCAGACCGCTATCGGTGACGGTCTTGTTGCAGAAGCTCAGGCTTTTGCAGACGAGCTCGCTGCGTGGCGACACGATTTACATCAGATGCCCGAGCTGGGTAATAGCCTCCCGCAGACCTCTACGTATATCCAAGCGCGCCTGACCGAGATGGACATCTCATTTGCTACGCTCGTCGATGGTTCCTGCGTTGTGGGCCTTGTCGGCGCCGGTGCCGCCGCGGCCCAAGGCAATGGCATCTGCACGAATGAGCAGGCCGGTACGGTCATCATGCTTCGTGGCGACATGGACGCCCTGCCCGTTGCCGAGGAATCCGGCGAGCCCTTTGCATCCACCAACGGCTGCATGCACGCTTGCGGTCACGATATGCACGCGACGGCGCTGCTTGGTGCGGCTCGCCTGCTCAAGGCCCGCGAGGCCGAGCTCGTCGACGCCAATGCCACCGTCAAACTGCTGTTCCAGCCGGGCGAGGAGACCTTTGAGGGGGCACGCGCTGCCATCGCCGATGGCTTGCTCGAGAACCCGCGTCCTCAGGCGGCCTTTGCCATGCATGTCAACAGCCAGTCGCCGCTTGGCCTGGTGCTCTACGGCAGTCCGGCGCTTTCGGGCGTGTACGGTTTCCGCATCACGCTCCAGGGCAAGGGCGGCCATGGCTCGAGCCCCGAGATCTGCATCGACCCCATCGCGGCCGGCGTCCATGTGCACCTGGCGCTCCAGGAGCTCATTGCTCGCGAAGTGCCGGCGGCCAAGGAGGTCGCACTGACCGTGGGTAAGTTTGCCGGTGGCCAAGCGGCCAACGTCATTCCCGACACCTGCGTGCTCGAGGGAACGCTGCGCGGCTTTGATGTTGAGCTCATGGCTCACCTAAAGACCCGCATCGCGGAGGTCGTTAACGGCGTTGCCACGACCTATCGTACGCCGGCGACCATCGAGACACTTTCGGATGTTCCGCCGCTTGTACTCGACAGCGATATGACTCAGGCGTCGCTTGGCTACGTGGGCGCAGTGCTGCCCAAGGCGGCTTTCTTGCCGCTTTTCCATGCCATGGCGAGTGAAGACTTCGCGCTTATCTCGAGCGAGATTCCGAGTGCGTACTTTACCGTGGGCGCGGCCGTAACCGACACGGACGAACACTTTGCCCAGCACCATCCCAAGGCACGTTTTAACGATGCCGAGCTTCCCCTCGGTGCCGCGGCCTATACCGCCGTCGCTTTGGGCTATATCGCCGACCACCGGTAGCACCCAACCTTGCCTTTCAAGCCTGCGGGCATGGCCGTAAGGCCTATGCCCTTGTCTTTCAAGGCAATCTTGGGTGCTACCGGCGCCCGGCGCCGGCTATTCGTTTGTTAAATAAGGAGCAGTATGCCCCAGCAGCGTAAGTTCTTCCCCGGCTGGCTCGTGGTGGCCTCCGGCTTCGTGATCATGGCCACGTGCTACACGATTTTCGTCAACTGCATGAGCATGTTCCAGCTGCTGATCGTCAGCAACCTCGGGATTACGCTTGCCCAGTACAACGTCTCCAATGCGATCTCTACCGTGGTGAGCGTTATCGGATCGCTTGTCATTGGCCATGTTGCCGATAAAGTAAGCGGTCGCGTTTTGGGCTCCCTAACCGTTATCGCCACCTCGGCGGTGCTCGCGGGCATGAGCTTTGTGGGTGAGCTTTGGCAGGTCTATGTGCTCTTTGCCGTCTCGGGCTCCTTTGCGAGCGCCTGGATCGTGTGCCTGGTGTGTTCTGTTGTCATGCTCGTATTCCTGCTGGCCTCGGAGCCCATCGCCGCCAAGCTGCGCGCAAGCGTGGCGGGGGAGTAGGCGTCCGTCGCTCTTTTCTGTTCGCCCCGTTCTGTCCGTGGCCGCCTTGGAAGCCGAATGGATGCTCGTGCCATCATTCGGTTTCCAAGGCGGCCACGGGCCTACGAAATGATCCGTTTTCCTCCGTCCCCAACAGATCACGTGATCCGAAGGGGACGGAGGAAAGCGGATCGCAAACAGCGGCGGTGCGTCAGGCCGAACGAGTCCCCATACCCTCGTTCGGTCAGACGCGCCGCCGCGGTTTGTGTTTGTGCCGTATAATGACCGTTACCTATGACGCGATACAAAAGAAAGGTGTTTGCCCATGCAGGCACAGAAGGCGGAGGGAACCCGCGACCTTATCGGCGCCGAGATGCGCGCCTGGCAAAAGATGCAGCAGATTGCGGCCGGCGTGTTCGAGCCGTTTGGTTTTAAACCCATCGAGACGCCCGCGATCGAGCAGGTGGACGTGTTTGTCCACGGTATCGGCCAGTCGACCGACGTCGTGCGCAAGGAAATGTTCCGCGTGTTCAGCGGTGCCAACCTGGAGCGCGTCTTTACCGAGGGCACCGACACCAAACTCAAGCCCAAGCAGCGCCTGGCGCTTCGCCCCGAGGGCACGGCCGGCGTGGTGCGCGCTGTCGTCGAGAACAATCTGGTGCCCCAGGGCTCCACGCCGTTTAAGGCGTACTACGCCGAGGCCATGTTCCGCGGCGAGCGTCCCCAGAAGGGCCGCCTGCGCCAGTTCCACCAGGTGGGCATCGAGTGGCTCGGCGCTCCCGATCCGGCGGCAGACGCCGAGTGCGTCATCATGCTCATGGAGTTCTACAAGCGCCTGGGCTTCGATCTTTCCAAGCTTCGTCTGCTCATCAACTCGATGGGTGACGCCCAGTGCCGTCCGGCATACCGCGAGCAGGTTAAGCAGTTCATCCTCGATCACGCAGACGAGATGTGCGACGAGTGCCGCGAGCGCGCCGAGCTTAACCCGCTGCGTGCCTTCGACTGCAAGAACGACCATTGCCGCGAGATCATGGCCGAGGCCCCGCTGATGGGCGACAACCTGTGCGACGAGTGCCGCGAGCACTACGAGCAGGTCAAGCGCTATCTGGATGCTGCCGGTATCGAGTATGTAGAGGATCCCACCCTGGTGCGTGGTCTGGACTACTACACCCGCACCGTCTTTGAGGTCGAGGCCCCTGGCGCCGGCGTCGGCTCCATCGGCGGCGGCGGCCGCTACGATGGCCTGGTCGAGCTCGAGGGTGGTAAGCCCACGGCGGGCGTCGGCTTTGCCGTCGGTTTTGAGCGCGCCCTGCTGGCCCTGCAGGCCTTTGGCAGCGATCTGGGTGCCGATGAGGCCCCGTGCGTCTATGTCGCCAATGCCGGCAAGGAACTGCGCCAGAACGTCTTTGCCATTACGCAGGAGCTTCGCGCCGCAGGCATCGTGACCGAGGCCGACTATCAGGGCCGTTCGCTCAAGGCCCAGTTTAAGCAGGCCGATAAGGTAGGCGCCAAGCTCATCCTGGTTCTGGGTGGCGACGAGCTTGCCGCCGGCAAGGTCAAGGTGCGCGACATGCAGAGCCATGACGAGGTTCTCGTCGATCTGGCCAACGTCGTCGAGGCGGTTCGCGAGCGTCTGTAGCGTATGATTTTTGAGCTGCGGACCCGCTAACATGTCCCGCTCGCGACGAGCGATTGTTACGGGGGTGTTTCGCATTTATGCGGAATGCCCCCGTTTGTGTATGCCGTCCACCGAGAAATACGACCATTTAGAGCAAAAACCCTTGCAATGCAGAAAATACTTTTGTGTGGTAAAGCGCAATCAGTGTCGAAAGTATTTCTCAAGCGCCTATAATGAATACCGCATGTTACGTGCATAGAAGGAGGAATGGGAGGAAACGTGGCTGAGAACCTAAGCAACCAGTCTGTACCCGAAGCCGCGGCGCGCGTCGCTGCCGTGGTCAACCGCCTCGTTAACCGAATCGGCTCGAATGCCGAGTCCAGGGAGCGTCTCGCCGAGATCGAGATCCCCGAGGAGCTGCGCGACAATCTGGCGTTGTTCCTGCGCCTGGAGCGTCGTGTGCTTAGCGAGTATGATCCCGAGATCGCGGACCTGTTCGACAAGATCCTGTCGGCCGAGATTGTGGCCAATGCCGGTAACCCCGGTACTCGCGCTGCCGACGAGGCCGTCGACGAGCAGGGCGTGCCCACCGCCGACGAGCCCACTGCCGTGGCATTTCGTGAGGTCGTCGATCTGATCGACAGCCTGCCGCTCGATAAGCAGCAGGTCATTGTCCGCGCCTTTACGAGCTTCTTCCACCTGGCAAACCTGTCGGAGGAGAACTACCGTGTGGCGCAGCTGCGCGAGCGCGAGGCCGGTGCGTCGACCGATACCGAGGTCGATCCCGCCAACGAGCTCACCGTCGCCTATCACCAGCTGGTGAATGAACTGGGCGTCGAGGGCGCCAACGAGCTGCTCGGCAAGCTTGAGTTCCATCCCGTCTTTACCGCGCATCCCACTGAGGCCCGTCGTAAGGCCGTCGAGGGCAAGATTCGCCGTATCTCCAACCTGCTGGAGGAGCGTCCGCGTCTGGGCGGCTCCGACCTGGTGGAGAACGAGCGCCATATGCTGCAGGAGATCGACGCCCTGGTGCGTACGAGCCCCATCGCGCTCAAGAAGCCCACGCCGGTCGAGGAAGCCGATACCATCATCGACATCTTCGATAACACGCTGTTCGACGTCATCCCCGTCATCTATCGTCGCTTTGACGACTGGGTGCTGGGTGACAAGGCCGGTACCGTGCCGCCGCTGTGCCCGGCGTTCTTCCATCCCGGTAGCTGGATCGGTTCCGACCGCGACGGTAACCCCAACGTCACCGCCAAGGTGAGCCGTGAGGTCGCCGCCAAGTACTTCACCCACATGGTGCTCAAGCTCGAGGACAAGTGCCGCCGCATCGGCCGCAACCTCACGCTCGAGGCCATCTACAGCAAGCCGTCTGCCGAGCTCATCAACCTGTGGAACCATCAGGTCGAGATGAGCCCTCGGTACACGGCCCGCGCCGAGCTGATTTCCGAGCACGAGCCGCATCGCGCCGTCATGCTCGTCATGGCCGACCGTCTGAACGCCACCGTGCGCCGTATCACCGATACCATGTACCACAGCGCCGACGAGTTCCTGGAGGACCTGCGCGTCGTCCAGCGCTCGCTGGCCGCCTGCGGTGCCGTCCGTGCTGCCTACGGCCCGGTCCAGACCATCATCTGGCAGGTCGAGTCCTTCGGCTTCCATATGGTCGAGATGGAGTTCCGTCAGCACTCCGTGGTGCACGCCCGCGCCCTTAAGGATATCCACGAGAACGGTATCCATGGCGACCTGCAGCCCATGACGCGCGAGGTCATCGATACCTTCCGCGCTATCGGCTCCATTCAAAAGCGCTACGGCAAGAAGATGGCGCACCGCTACATCATCTCGTTTACCAAGAGCGCCCAGCATGTGGCCGATGTCTTTGAGCTTGCCCACCTGTCCTTTGCGCACGAGGAGGATGTCCCCGAGCTCGACGTGATCCCGCTGTTCGAGCAGCTCGAGGACCTCGAGGGCTGCGTCGACGTGCTCGATCAGATGCTTACGCTGCCCGTGGTGCAAAAGCGCCTTGCCCAGACCAACCGCCGCATGGAGGTCATGCTGGGCTACTCCGACTCCTCCAAGGATGCCGGTCCTACCACGGCCATGCTCGCGCTGCACTCCGCACAGGAGCGTATTGCCAAGTGGGCCGAGAAGAACGATATCGACCTGGTGCTCATGCACGGCCGCGGCGGTGCCGTGGGCCGTGGCGGCGGCCCGGCCAACAAGGCCGTGCTGGCGCAGCCCAAGGGTTCGGTCAACTGCTTCTTTAAGCTTACCGAGCAGGGCGAGGTCATCTTTGCCCGTTACGGTAACCGCACGCTGGCTCAGCGCCATGTTGAGTCCGTTGCCGCCGCAACGCTTTTGCAGTCGGCCCCGAGTGTCGAGAAGACCAACACCGAGACCACGCAGAAGTTCTGGGATATGGCCGAGAAGCTCAACACCGCAAGCCACGAGCGCTATCTGGACCTGCTGAACACCGAGGACTTTACACCGTGGTTCTCGACCGTTACGCCGCTGACCGAGGTCGGTCTGCTGCCGATCGGCTCGCGTCCCGCCAAGCGCGGCCTGGGCGCCAAGTCGCTCGATGACCTGCGTACCATTCCGTGGATCTTCAGCTGGAGCCAGGCTCGCATTAACCTGGCCGCTTGGTACGGCCTGGGTACCGCCTGCGAGCAGCTTGGTGATCTTGACCAGCTCAAGGCTGCCTACCAGGAGTGGCCGTTCTTCCGCACGTTCATTGACAACATCGAGATGTCGATCGCTAAGACCGATCAGCGCATCGCCAAGATGTATCTGCACCTGGGCGATCGCCAGGATCTGTCCGAGAAGGTCTTCACCGAGATGCAGCTCACGCGTAAGTGGGTCCTTGCCATCGTCGGTGACGAGTGGCCGCTGCAGCGCCGCCGCGTGCTCGGCTGCGCCGTCCGCGTGCGTAACCCCTATGTCGACGCCCTGTCCATCGCCCAGGTCCGCGCCCTTCGCGAGGTGCGTATGAACCAGGACGAGATGGCCGAGGAGAAGAAGGCCGAGTACATGAGCCTGATTCTTTCGACTGTGACCGGCGTCTCGGCAGGACTGCAGAACACGGGGTAATCGATAGCCCTGTGGCTCTCACCGGGATCCGATGGGTTTCCCTCTGAATGCACTCCGCAGCACGAAGCCCCCTTATCCTGCTCCTTCGGAGCTGCGGATAAGGGGGCTTCGTGCTGCGGAGTGCATTCAGAGGGAAACCCATCGGATCCCTTCGTCCTCGGTCTTCTGGGGTTAAAGCTAAAGGGAATAAGGCGCGCTTCGCGCATAGCGTGGAGTGCGGCGAGGGCTTCTTGCGTCCTGCGGAGTGTGCCTAAAAGTAAACTAATGGCGGGCCCTGCGATGTCCGGTCTTCGGCGGATCAGCCGCTGGGTGAGGGTGGTGCTTGGGGCGACGTGCAAAAAACGGAGTTTTCAGCAGTCAAAGATTGATGCATAAGGCCATAGCCGGCTTTCGCTGCCTTTGTTGATGCTTTTGCACGACGATTGGGCTTTGGCGACGATCATATATGGCTGGTTTCTCGCCGCATGCTATCCAGATGGGACGAGTCATGAGGACTATCTACCTTTTGAAAGACTTTTGACACCAAAATCTTATCCCGCGATGCTGAATACTCGCAAAAATGCACGCTCCGGAGGGTACCACCCTGTTACGGCTAGAAATCCATGCGCCATTTTATGCAATTAATTAACGCATTTATGCAAAATGGCTTACGTGCGTACGTCTCGGGCTAGATGTTTGCCTCGGCGCTGCGTAAATCATCCTGTCTATAGTGTCTTTGACAGGCGGCCGCGGTCCCCTTTGGGGTCGCGGCCGTTTTGTTGTGGGTCAAATATGAACGTTGTGTTAATGAGTCGGTGGACGGTGGTGTTTTTCGGTGAGCGGCGTATCCTTCCAACGGTTTATCTAGTGTGTCAGTTGAAAAGGAAGAGGGCGCTCGTCATTGTTTGAATGTGAACTGCCGTTTGACCACAAGACGTTGCATCTGGAGCTCGAGGATAAGAACTTCGCGGGTGTGATGGAAGGTCATCAAAACGAGTTTAAGACCACGAAATCGCAGGAAGAGCTGGTAGAGGAGTCGCTTGCCAACCCTTATGGCTCGCCGTCGCTCGAGGAGCTTTGTGCTGGCAAGAAGGATATCGTCATCATTAGCTCCGACCATACGCGTCCCGTTCCCTCGCGTGTGACGATGCCTATTCTGCTGCATCACATCCATTCCGCTGCGCCCGAGGCTCGCGTGCGCATTTTGGTTGCTACGGGTATGCATCGTCCGTCGACGCATGAGGAACTCGTCAACAAGTACGGCGAGGAGATCGTTGCCAACGAGGAAATCGTTATGCACGTCGCGACTGACGACAGCATGATGAAAAAGATCGGCACCCTGCCTTCTGGTGGCGAGTGCATCATCAACAAGATTGCCGCCGATTGCGATCTGCTGCTTGCCGAGGGCTTTATTGAGCCGCACTTCTTTGCCGGTTTCTCTGGTAGCCGCAAGTCCGTCCTGCCTGGCATCGCCAGCTACAAGACCATCATGTACAACCACAACGGTCAGTTTGTGAATGATTCCCACTCGCGTGCCGGCAACCTGTGCCACAACCACGTGAGCGAGGACATGTTTGCTGCCGCCGAGATGGCTCACCTTGCCTTTGTGCTTAACGTGGTGCTCAACGGCAAGCACGAGGTCATCGGCTCCTTTGCCGGCGATATCCACAAGGCGCACGAGGCTGGCTGCGAGTTCGTGAAGAGCCTTGCCGGCGTTGAGCCCGTCGAGTGCGAGATTGCCATCACCACCAACGGCGGCTACCCGCTCGACCAGAACATCTATCAGGCCGTGAAGGGCATGTGCTCTGCCGAGGCTACGCTTCCCGAGGGCGGCGTGATCATCGATGTCGCCGGTTGTGCCGACGGTCACGGTGGCGAGGGCTTCTATCACAACATCGCCGACAATGATCCGGCAGAGTTTGAGCGCGCCTGCATCGACCGTCCTAAGGACGAGACCCTGCCCGACCAGTGGACGAGCCAGATCTTTGCCCGCATCCTGGCGCATCACCCCGTGATCATGGTCACCGACCTGTGCGATCACCAGATGCTCAAGGATATGCACATGACGCCGGTCAACACTATCGAGGAGGCGCTCAAGCTCGCCTTTGAGATGAAGGGTGCCGATGCCAAGGTTGCCGTCATTCCCGATGGCCTGGGCGTTGTCGTCGCGCAGCACTAGTGCGCGGCCTAAACGAATCGTTTATAACCGACAAGAAAGATAAGGTTTTATGCTTACCAAACTCCTCTGCGAATTCGGCGCAACGGCCCTCATGATCATCTTTGGCGTGGGCGTACACTGCGATACCGTACTTAAGGGCACCAAGTATCAGGGCTCCGGCCACATGTTTGCCATCACCACCTGGTCTTTTGGCATCTCGGTCGCTCTGTTTATCTTTGGCGGCGCCGTGTGCATGAACCCCGCCATGGTGCTTGCCCAGTGCATCGTAGGCCTGGTGCCGTGGAGCAGCTGCATTCCCTTCATGATTGCCGATATGCTCGGCGGCTTTGCGGGTGCCGTAATCGCTTGGCTTATGTATGCCGATGAGTTCAAGGCTTCCGATGGTGTCGTCGATCCCATTGCCCAGCGCAATATCTTCTCGACCAACCCCACCACCGAGGGTACGAACTATGCCCGCAACTTCTTCTGCGAGGCTATCTGCACCTTCGTGTTCATCAGCGCCATCCTTGCTGCCGCTAACCGCGCCGGCGAGAACGTTCTGATGCTCGCTATCTGCGTCGGTCTGATCGTTTGGGCTGTTGGCATGGGCATGGGCGGCATCACCGGCTTCGCCATGAACCAGGCTCGTGACCTTGGTCCTCGCATGGCCTATCAGGTGCTGCCGATCAAGAACAAGGCTGACAACAACTGGAAGTACGGCCTGCTTGTTCCTGGCATCGCTCCGTTTGTCGGTGCCGCTCTGGCCGCGCTGTTTGTGCATGGTTTCTTGGGCATGTTCTAGTCTGAGGCTACATAGTTGTCCGCTGGCCGCATGGGGTAACTTCCCAGCGCGTCCTCGGACATGCAAAAAGGCTCGCTGCGCACTTCGTGCGGCGAGCCTTTTTGCGTCCTGCGGAATGCGCTGGGAAGTTACCCCATGCGGCCAGCTACGGGGTCTTTGTTGCGTTCGTACAAGCAACCCAACATATATATCTGAATTTGGATGGGAGGGGCTTGTTGCTGGTAGGGGCGTTGGGCTGTAGTCGATACTTTGGGATGGATTGTGCTTTGGGTTGGGGCGGGGCTTTGAGATGAGGGCGGAACTTTGGGATGAGGGGCTTACTTAGTTGAAGAGGGGTTTTATGGCTGAGAGGTAGTCTTTGGCTACGTCGGCTTTGTCTGCTTGGAAGTTGTGCCAGGCCCACCATTGGACGGTTGCTACGAAGCTTGAGGCTATGTGGTGTAGTAAGAAGCTGCGGTCCATGGTGCTGGCGGGGCCTGCGGGGTCGGCGGGGACGGTTTCGGCTGCGCGCGACATGATAGTCTTGCGGAGGCAGTCGGCGAAGACGCGTGAGCCGGCGCCGGCTACCAGTGCCCGTACGCCCTGGCGGCGCTCCCAGAGGTTGTTGAGGATATGCTCGACCTGCACGAGTGGGTCGTCGAGCGGTGTGCCATCGTCGTCGAGGGCATGGGTGCAGATGTCGCTCACGAGCTCGGACAGTAGGTCGTCTTTGCTCTTAAAGAGGCCGTAGAATGTCGCGCGGCCTACGTGAGCGCGTGCGATGATGTCGCCGACGGTGATCTTGCCGTAGTCCTCCTCGCGAAGGAGCTCGGAAAACGCCGTGACAATGGCGGCGCGGCTTTTGGTTTTGCGGGCATCCATGGCTATGCGTCCACGTGAACAAGCAGGCAACGGAGCGTGCCGGAGCAGCCCTCGTAGGGGCGCTTACCGGCGCCGTAGCCGACGGCTTCGATGCGGTAGCGGGCCGGCAGGTGCTCGGACGTGCGCAGTGCGGCGACGATGGCGGCACCCGTGGGCGTCACGAGCTCGCCGGCGACCGGTGCGGGCGTGAGGGCGATATTGCCTGCTTGGCATAGGTTGACGACGGCGGGCACCGGGATGGGCATAAGGCCGTGGGTACAGTGGATGGTGCCGTGACCCTCGGAGAGCGACTCGACGACAATATCCTCGATGCCCAGGTCATCGAGGCAGATGGCGACAGAGCAGACGTCGACGATGGAGTCGACGGCGCCCACCTCGTGGAACATGACGGTTTCGGGCGTTTTGCCGTGTGCCTTGGCCTCGGCGGCGGCGAGCGCGGTAAAGATGGCGAGCGCACGACGCTTGGCGCCATCGCTTAGCTGCGAGCCGTCGATGATGGCGGTGACGTCTTCCAAAGAACGGTGGTGATGGTGGTGGGCGTGATGGTGACCCTCGTGGTCGTGGTCATGCGCGTGCTCATGACAGTGCTCGTGCTCGCCATGGCCATGATGGTGGTGCTCATGCTCGTGCGTGTGCTCGGCAGCTGCTTCATTGCCGTAGAGCCAGGCCATATCGTGATCATGGTTCTCGAGCGCCTCTGCAAGCTGGACGTCGAAATCGCAAGCGTCGATGCCATGCTTGTTTGCACGCGTGACGGCGATCGTAAAGCCGTCGACCGGCAGTGTGGCGAGCTGTTCGCGCAGGTGCTCCTCGCTGGCGCCCAGGTCGAGCAGGGCCGCGACAGTCATGTCGCCGCTGATGCCCGAAGTGCCGTCGATGATAAGCGTGTGATGATGGTTGGACATGGAATGCTCCTTAACGGGCGCGGGATGTGCCGGCGCTCAGATGATTGATAAGACTTGCCTGGTAGGCGGCACCAAAGCCGTTGTCGATATTGACGACCGAAACGCCGCTGGCGCAGGAGTTGAGCATGGCGAGCAGCGCGGCTACGCCGCCGAAGCTCGCGCCGTAGCCCACGCTGGTGGGAACGGCGATGACCGGGCAGCTCACCAGACCGCCGACGACGCTCGCCAGTGCGCCCTCCATGCCGGCGATGGCGATGATCACCTGTGCCTGGGCAAGTTCCTCGGCATGTGCGAGCAGGCGGTGCAGGCCGGCGACACCTACGTCGTAGAGGCGATCGACCTCGTTGCCATAGAACTCGGCCGTCAACGCGGCTTCCTCGGCGACGGGCAGGTCGCTCGTGCCGGCGCAGGCGACGACGATGCGTCCGTTGCCGGTGGGGGAGGGCTTGCCGCCCACGAGGGCGAGCTGCGCGTCCGGGACATATCCCAGGTCGATGCCGTTGCCGAGGAGCTCCGAGGTACGGGCTGCTTTTTCGCTGTCCAGGCGCGTGACTAGGATGCGCTCCTGACCGGCATCGTGCAGCGCTTCGATAATGGCGGCAATTTGCTCGGCGGTTTTACCGGCGCCGTAGACAACCTCGCCGGCTCCCTGGCGCACTCCGCGCGAAAGATCGAGCTGCGCAAAGCCCAAATCGGCGGTCGGAGCCGTCTGGATGCGCGTAAGGGCATCGGCAGGGGTGACTGATCCGCCAGCAACATCGCTCAGCAGCTGCTCTAGGTCTCGCTTATCCATATATGTTCCCTTCGACGGCGCAAAGTCTAGCACTCAAAGGGTATGTTTCCGAACACTAAGACAAAATTGTTCGGAAACTATAGGACGGACTGATTCAATTGTTAGACGGATCGGCTAGTCACGCAGGATGATGTCCATGGCGAGCATCAGGTTGCGCTCGTCGATGGCAAACGGGGCGGCTTCGCGCGTTTTGGGCTTGGCGCAAAACGCGATGCCAGTGCCCGCGGCCTGAATCATGGGGATATCGTTGGCGCCGTCGCCGATTGCCACGGTGTGTGCCATATCGACGCCGCACTCAACCGCCCAATCCAGCAGCCGGATGAGCTTGGATTCCTTGGTCACGATGTCTGCCGCCAGCTTGCCGGTGAGCTTGCCGTCCACGACTTCCAGGCGGTTAGCGAGGCAAAAGTCGATGCCCGCGGCGGCCACGATCTTATCGGCGACCTCGTGAAAGCCGCCGCTTACCACGCCGACTTTCCAGCCCTTGCTGTGCGCCGAGCGCACAAGCTCCAGCGCGCCGGGGGTAAACGTCACGCGCTCAAAGGTGCGCTCGAACACACTTTCGTCCAAGCCGGCAAGCAGCCCCACGCGCTCCTCGAGCGCCTGCTTAAAGTCCAGCTCGCCGCACATAGCGCGCTCGGTGATTTGCGCAACTTGCTCGCCCACGCCGGCCTCCTCGCCCAACAGGTCGATGACCTCCTGGTTGATGAGCGTGGAGTCGATATCCATAACAATGAGGCGTGCAGTCATGATGGGCCTTTCCAAGTGCTGTTTTATTGGGGCATATTGTCGCACGTGAATAGCGCGGGCGGGTGCCGCGGTGCGTCAATTGTTTCGTCTCCGTCAAGTCTTTGGGTAAGAGCTACTTTTTCGCGGCACATCGACGCGGGTGCGATAACATAGAACGCCATGTCTGGCTGCGCGGTTTACGCAGGCTGGGCAAATCTGTACGACGCCGCCCGGAACGACACGGGGCGGCACAGATCCATAAAGGAGGATCACTGGTATGAGCCAGACCCGTCCCATCGATGAGCATTCCATGCACACCCGTACCTGCGGCGAGCTTCGCTTCGAGAACGTGGGCGAAGAGGTCACCCTCACCGGTTGGGTGAGCCGTCGCCGCGACCACGGCGGCCTTATCTTCTGCGACCTTCGCGACCGCGAGGGCATCACGCAGCTCACCTTCGACCCCGAGCACTCCGACGGCGACGCCTTTAAGATTGCCGAGACCATGCGTCCCGAGTGGCCCATCAAGATCCACGGCGTCGTGCGCGCTCGTGGCGAGGAGACCACCAACACCAAGCTCGCGACCGGCGAGATCGAGGTCCTGACCGACCACGCCGAGGTGCTCAACACGTCCGTCACTCCGCCGTTCCAGATTGAGGACGGCATCGAGACGAGCGAGGACACCCGTCTGCGCTATCGCTATCTGGACCTCCGTCGTCCCGAGATGATGGCCAACCTCAAGCTGCGCTCCGACTTCACCTTTGCCATTCGCGAGGCGCTGCACAACCGTGAGTTCATGGAGGTCGAGACGCCCTCCCTGTTTAAGTCCACGCCCGAGGGCGCCCGCGACTTCATCGTTCCCAGCCGTATTCAGCCGGGTAACTTCTACGCTCTACCGCAGTCCCCGCAGCTCCTGAAGCAGCTGCTCATGGTCGGTGGCGTCGAGCGCTACTACCAGGTTGCCAAGTGCTTCCGCGACGAGGACCTGCGTGCCGACCGTCAGCCCGAGTTCACCCAGGTCGATATCGAGATGTCCTTCGTGGACCAGAACGACGTCATGAGCGCGCTCGAGGAGGTCCTGGCCGACGCCTTCGGCCGCATGGGCGTCGAGATGCCCACGCCGCTGCGTCGTATGGACTACTGGGAGGCCATGGACACCTATGGCTCCGACAAGCCCGATACCCGCTATGGCATGCACCTGGTCGACCTGACCGACATCTTCGCCAACTCCAAGTTCAAGGTCTTTGCGACTGCCGCAAACGAGGAGGGCTCTGTCGTCAAGGCCATCAACGCCAAGGGCGCCGGTGCCTGGGCACGTGCCAAGATCGATAAGCTTGCCGGCGTGGCCTCCACGTTTGGCGCCAAGGGCCTGGCCTGGATTGCTTTCCGCGAGGACGGCTCTATCAACAGCCCCATCGTCAAGTTCTTCTCGGACGAGGAGATGGCGGCTCTGCGCGAGCGCATGGATGTCGAGCCCGGCGACCTTGTGATGTTCGCCGCCGGCCCGCGCTTGCTCTCCGACGAGATCCTGGGCGGCATGCGTTCGCACATGGCCAATGCGCTCGAGATCAAGCGCGAGGGCCACGACTTCCTGTGGGTCGTCAACTTCCCGCTGTTCCACTGGGACGAGGATCGCAAGGCCTATGCTGCCGAGCACCAGCCCTTTACCCTGCCGACCGAGACCGACATCGCCAAGATCGAGGCCGACCCGTTGGCAGCCGGTTCTTGCACCTACGACTTTGTCATGGACGGCTTTGAGGCCGGCGGCGGCGGTATGCGTATCCACAACGCCGAGATGCAGATGTCCATGCTCAAGCTCCTGGGCTTTACCGAGGAGCGTGCCGAGTCTCAGTTCGGCTTCCTCATGGAGGCCCTCAAGTTTGGTGCGCCCCCGATGGGCGGTTTCGCTCTGGGCCTGGACCGCGTGTGCATGCTGCTCACCGGTTCCGACTCCATCCGCGACGTCATGGCGTTCCCCAAGACGGCCAGCGGCTCCGACCTTATGTCGGGCGCTCCGAGTGCCGTTAGCGGCGCCCAGCTCAAGGACGTCAGTCTGCGCCTGATGTAGGCGAACGGCTACATATTGCCTGTAACGAGGGAAGGACGCGGGCCTTCCCTCGTTTTTTATGCGCCGAGGTTGTGAGGGCATGGGGTGACCGGACGTCGAGGAAGCTGCGTCCCGGAATTTGCGTCCAGAATGGGATGTACTTTCCGCCAGGGTCGCTCAGCGGAAACTGCGTCCCAGAATCCAGCCAAATAACGGGTCGCACTTTCCGGTTGAGCCTTCTGGCGGAAACTGTGTCCCATCATTGACGCTCGAAATGGGATGCGATTTCCGTCCCGCCCTCAACAAGCATCTAACGCTACAATAACTACCACGTGGCTGGGTTTTGCCGGCCGATGTGCGATGTCGCGGGAGGGGACATGGTCGAGTTTACAAAGACGATTAAAGATCCGTTGGGATTGCATGCCCGCCCGGTTGCGCTGCTCTATGACATCATTGCCAAGCACCGTAGTGACGTGTCGGTTTCGATTGGTGACCGCTACACCGATGGCCGCGACGTTATAGGGCTCATGGCACTCTGCGGCGAATGTGGCGAAGACGTCGTGTTCCGCGTTTCGGGCGTGGATGAGGCCTCCTGCGTCACGTCGATCAGAAACCTCTCGCTCTAAGCGCATCAATGTGACAAGGGGACAGTCCCCTTTGTTGCATAAATTGGTATGACAAGGCACCGCAAAGAGATGGTCTTTGTGGTGCTTCTTTTGTTTCGTATAGGAAACTTTTTCGAAATCTGAATGGGGACCCTTTCCAAAAAGTTAACCACGTGTTAGTTTACTAAAGCGAACATAGATGTGGCTAACTTTTACCATGTCGATGTGAAGGACGAACTGACGTTAGGAGCCACTCATGTCTTGCGGACCGCAGATGCCGGCAATGCCGCTTTCGATGGTAAAAGCGGGCGAAACCGTGCGCGTGTCTCGTGTAAAGGGCAATGAGGACATGAAGCACCACCTCAAGGACCTCGGCTTTGTCGAGGGCAGCGAAATCCACGTGGTGAGCTCGAGCGGCGCCAATATCATCGTTACGGTACTGGGCGCACGCTTTGGTATCGATTCCAAGGTTGCCATGCACATCATGACCGTCGGTTAGTCTGCAGCATTTCATAAAAACCGAAAGGGGGACAAGAGGATGAAGACGTTGGGTGACATTAAGGTGGGCGAGAGCTCCACCATCGTCAAGCTTCACGGTGAGGGTGCGCTTCGCCGCCACCTTATGGACCTGGGGCTCATCAAGGGCACTTCGTTCAAGGTCGTGAAGGTTGCACCGCTCGGCGATCCGGTCGAGATCAACGTGCGCGGCTACGAGCTTTCCATCCGCAAGGAGGAGGCGGCCGTCGTCGAGGTCCAGTAAGGGCCCGCGGCGCATATTTCTGCAGATAAAGTTAGGTTTTTCTAACTTAATGCAGCATCTTTGAAGCACATTATCCAGCCTGCGCGGAGAAAGCAGCGCAGGCACACAAGGAAGAAGGATTGAATGGCGGATTCTCAGATCCATGTCGCGCTGGCGGGTAACCCCAACTGCGGCAAGACCACGCTTTTCAACCTGATTACCGGCGCCAACGGCTACGTTGGCAACTGGCCCGGCGTCACGGTTGAGAAAAAGGAGGCCAAGCTCCTAAGCGACAAGAACGTTACCATCACGGACCTCCCTGGCATCTACTCGCTTTCCCCCTACAGCCCCGAGGAGCAGTGCTCGCGCGATTACCTCATGAGCGGCGAGCCCGATGTTGTCGTCCAAGTCGTCGATGCCACCAACCTCGAGCGTAACCTGTACCTGGCGCTTCAGGTTATCGAGACCGGCCTGCCCGTGGTCGTTGCCCTCAACATGGCCGACCTGGTCGAGAAGAACGGCGATAAGATCGACACGGACAAGCTCTCCAAGAAGCTCGGCTGCCCGGTCATGATGATCTCGGCTCTTAAGAACAAGGGCATCAAGGAGCTCTTCGAGCAGGTCAAGAAGTCCGCTGCTTCTAAGGGCCAGGTGCCGGAGCACAAGTTCGATTCCTCCATCGAGGACGTTCTGGACCACATCGAGAACAATCTGCCGGCAAGCGTTCCCGCCAAAAAGCGCCGCTATTACGCCGTCAAGCTGTTCGAGCGCGACGCGGACGCCTGCAAGCTCATCAACCTCACTAAGGAGAAGGCTGCTCGCGTAGAGCAGCTGGTCGCCCAGTGCGAGCAGGATTGCGATGACGACGCCGAGTCCATCATCACCGGTGAGCGCTACGGCGTGATCGCGCACATCATCGACGAGTGCCTCACCAAGGCCCCGGCCAAGATGAGCACCTCCGAGAAGATCGACCGCGTGGTTACCAACCGTATTCTGGGCCTGCCGATCTTTGTCGTCATCATGTTCTGCGTGTACTACATCGCCGTTTCTACCTTGGGCGGCACGGTGACCGACTTCACCAACGACCAGCTCTTTGGTACCGACGGTTGGTATGTGCTCGGCCAGGGCCGCGACGCCTACGATGAGGCTGTCGAGGCCGCGGGTGACGACGCTGACTCGGTCGACCCGGCGCAGTATGGCCCGTATGTTCCGGGTATTACCACCATGGTCCACGACGCGCTTGTGGCGGGTGGCACCGAGGACGGTGGCCTGGTCGATTCGCTGGTCTGCGACGGTATCGTGGCCGGCATCGGCGCCATCATGGGCTTTGTCCCGCAGATGTTCTTGCTGTTCGTGATGCTGTCCTTCCTGGAGGACTGCGGCTACATGGCCCGCGTCGCCTTCATCATGGACCGCGTGTTCCGCCGCTTTGGCCTGTCCGGTAAGTCCTTTATCCCCATGCTCGTGACCTCGGGCTGCGGCGTCCCCGGCGTCATGGCCACCAAGACTATCGAGAACGAGAAGGACCGCCGCATGACGGTCATGACCACCACGTTCATTCCCTGTGGCGCTAAGCTGCCGATCATCGCCCTGCTCATGGGTTCCATCATCGGCGATTCTTCCACCACCGCCGCGTGGATCAGTCCGCTCTTCTACTTCCTGGGCGTCTTTGCCGTCGTCGCCTCGGGCCTCATGCTCAAAAAGACCAAGCTCTTCGCCGGTCGCCCGACGCCGTTCGTTATGGAGCTTCCTGCCTACCACTTCCCGGCGATCCGCTCTTGGGCGCTGCACGTGTGGGAGCGCTGCTGGGCCTTTATCAAGAAGGCCGGCACGGTCATCTTCGCGTCCACTGTCGTGGTTTGGTTCCTGTCCAACTTTGGTAGCTACAATGGTTCCTTTGGCTACCTGCCCGCGATGGACGGCATCTCCGAGGAGTTCATGGACTACTCCGTGCTTGCCATGCTCGGCAACCTGGTCTCCTGGATCTTCGCCCCGCTTGGCTTTAGCACCTGGCAGGCAACAGCGCTGTCCGTCTCGGGCCTTGTCGCCAAGGAGAACGTCGTCGCCACCGCCGGCTCGCTGCTGTCCGTTGCCGACGCGGGCGAGACCGACCCGAGCCTGTGGACCGCGTTTGCCGGCATGTTCCCCACCATGGGCGCTTGCGTCGCCTTTGGCGCGTTCAACCTGCTGTGCGCTCCGTGCTTTGCTGCCATGGGTGCCATCCGCAACCAGATGGATTCCGGCAAGTGGTTCGCGATTGCCATCGGTTACGAGTGCGCCTTTGCTTGGGTGATCGGCCTGTTCATCAACCAGTTCTACAACCTGCTTGTCCTTGGGCAGTTTGGTATCTGGACGATTGTCGCCATCGTGCTGCTGGTTGCGATGCTCTTCCAGATCTTCCGTCCCATGCCCAAGCATGCATGGACCGACGAGGACGAGACCAACGCTGCTTCCGCCGCAGTTTCCGCTTAAGTCCGAATAAGGATTAACCCCTTTCCATGAGCCCGGGTGTCCCAGCGACACTCGGGCTTTTTGGTGGGAGAGATGTGGCGTTTCCCCAGATAAAACCGAACAAAATAAACCTGTCCCTTTTTGTAGGTGGAGAATGGGGTAAAGTAAGTGGTGGTTAACTAGAGGAGGCTTGCTATGGCACCTATCGATATTGTTGTACTGGCTGTTATCGGCATTGCGTTTGCCGCCGTGTGCGTGCGCATCTACCGCAAGGGCACCTGCGCCGACTGCGCTCAGGGTGGCGTTTGCACCGGGCATTGCTCCAACAAAAAGACGTGCGCCGCACTTAAGGGCGTGGACAAAATCGCCGAAGACTTGGGCCGCGGTATCAAATAAGGTCCGGACATCCAAGCGCTCCGCGGGCATCCGTTCGCGGGGCGCTTTGTGCATTTGAGGGAGAGCACGGCGAGTCGAAGAGTATTTTTGGGGTATCGTTAACTGGACTATTAATTGGCAACTTATCTATAACGGAGTAACCGCATGAGCGCTCGCGTAACCATGAAGGACATAGCCGCCGAGCTTGGCGTTTCCATCAATACCGTGCACAAGGCCCTGACGGGAAAGGCCGGCGTGAGCGAATCCGTGCGCGCCAAGGTGAACGCTAAGGCCGAGGCCATGGGCTATCACCGCAACACAAGTGCCTCAAGCCTGCGCCGCAAGGATATCAATCTGGTGTTTTGCCTGCCCCGCGCATCGCGCGAGGGAGCGTACTTTTTCCGTTACCTGTGGGAAGGCTGCAATCGCTTTGAACAGGAGGTCATCGACCGGGGCATTACGGTTGAGCGCGTTGAATTTGGCGTGGGCGGCTACGCTGATGCACTCGAGCAAATCGACGAGCGTCTGCAGGTGGGCGAGAAGATTGATGGCTTGCTCGCCTATGCGCCGGGCGACGATCGTGCGACTGAGCTTTTGGGGCAGATCGCCGAGGCGGGCGTGACGATTGAGCTTGTCGATGGCGACCGTCCGCATTTGAATCGTTTGGGTGCGAGCTTGGCCGATTATTCGACGGCAGGCAGCCTTATGGCCGAGCAGGCGGCAAACCTGGTCCATGCTTCTGGGGCCGACGCCCGCGTGCTCCTTTTGACAGGCGACCCATATACCGATTCGCACTATCTAACCGCCCGCGCCTTCCACAATTACCTGCGCGAACGTGATATTCCATGGCAGGTTGAGGATCTTGCAGGTGCCCATGCGCAAGTCAAACAACTCGAGCATGAGCTCGAAAAGCGCTTGAGTGCGCCGGACGCCCCCGAACTTATCTGTAGCGTTTTTGCCGTTGGTTCCGAAGTGGTTGCCGACGCGCTCGTCTCGACCGGCAAGGCCGGTCGGGTCATGGTGATCGGCAACGACCTGTTTCCCGAAAGTGCTCTGGCCTTGCGCCGCGGTATCTTTACCAATATTGTCTATAAGGACCCGACGAGCCTGGCGTATCGCGGCGCTAAGACGCTGGGCGATTATCTGCTGTGGGGAAGGACCCCGACGGTGCCCGTCCAGAAGGGTGCCGTCGAGATGGTATTTGCCAGCAATGTCGACCGCTACTGCGAACTTGCGGGTATTTAGCCGATTGAGCAGGTACCCCCTCTTGCGACGTGCATTTTTGGGAGTATTCAGCATTGGCATGCCCTGAATGAGGTGCAGAACGACTGTTTTAAGTGCCCCCGATGGCGTAATTTGCCATCGGGGGCACTTTTTATGCCGATCGGGCGCTATCTGCGTTCCAAATAGGACGCTGAGGATGGCGCACGGCGCGCTCCAATGCTGAATACTCCCAAAAATGTACGTCGGGGCATGACCCACCTGAGCAAAAGCGCTCAAGTTCGGTGTTCGGGGACGCCAAACAGTCCGCAATACATGCAAGTCACATCTCCAGCAACCGTTGAACGGGCAAAATCTACCGTTCACCCCGTGGTGGTTAGGTGAACGTTCACCTTTTGAGGTGCAATGGATTAGTATAGTGAACGTTCACCTAAAGGATAACGAGCGCGCCGTGCGCCCGCGTTGCCAGCAAAGGGGCTGTTTGATGAAAAACTTTATGGACGATCAGGATTTCCTGCTGAGCACTAAGACCGGCGAGGAGCTGTTCCACAACTTTGCCGAGGGCATGCCCATCGTCGACTATCACTGCCACATTTCTCCTAAGGAGATTTGGGAGGACAAGCGTTTCGAGAACATCACCGAGGTTTGGCTGGGCGGCGACCACTACAAGTGGCGCCTGATGCGTGCCAACGGCGTCGACGAGCGTTTTATCACTGGCGACGCCCCTGCTCGCGAGAAGTTCCAAAAGTGGGCCGAGACCCTGGGTCGCTGCGTTGGCAACCCCGTCTTTGAGTGGAGCCACCTGGAGCTTAAGCGCTACTTTGGCTACGAGGGCGTCCTCAACGGCAAGACTGCCCAGGAGGTCTGGGACCTTGCCAACGCCAAGCTCGCTGAGGCTAGCTTTACCTGCCGTAACCTGATCAAGCAGTCCAACGTCCGCATGATCTGCACTACTGACGACCCCGCCGACAGCTTTGAGTGGCACAAAAAGATTGCAGCCGACGACAGTTTTGACGTTCAGGTCGTTCCCGCCATGCGCCCCGACGCCGCCCTGCGCATCGAGCGTGGCCAGGAGTTTGCCGACTACTGCAGGCACCTCTCCGAGGCTGCCGGCGTTGAGGTCAGCGACTTCGAGGGCATGAAGTCCGCCATTTCCAAGCGCTACGACGTTGCTCACGAGCTGGGCTGCCGCGCCTCCGACCACGCACTCGATTACGTCATGTACGTCCCGGCTACTGCCGACGAGATCGAGGCCATCTTTGCCAAGGGCCTGGCTGCTGAGCCGCTCACCGAGGAAGAAGTCCTCAAGTACAAGACTGCCTTTATGCAGTTCGTTGCCGGTGAGTATGTCCGTCTGGGCTGGGCCATGCAGCTGCACTTTGGCTGCAAGCGCGACAACAATCGCGCCATGTTCGCCAAGCTCGGTCCCGACACCGGCTACGACTGCATCTCCAACTACACGCCGTCCGACCAGCTCGCCGATTTCCTCAACTCCATCCAGGAGACCTGCGGCCTGCCCAAGACCATCCTGTACAGCCTGAACCCCATCGATAACACCATGATCGATACCGTCATGGGCTGCTTCCAGGAGGCTCCGACCGCCGGTAAGATCCAGAACGGCTCCGCCTGGTGGTTCAACGACAACGAGGTCGGCATGCGCGAGCAACTCACGGCTCTGGCTAACGAGGGCGTGCTGGGCAACTTTGTGGGCATGCTTACCGACTCCCGCTCTTTCCTGTCCTATCCGCGCCACGAGTACTTCCGTCGCGTGCTGTGCAGCGTGATCGGCGAGTGGGTCGAGCGGGGCAAGTACCCGGCCGACATGGAGCTGCTGGGCAGTATCGTGCGCGACATCAGCTACAACAACGCGGTCCGCTACTTTGGCTTTGACCTGGACACCGTCGAGGCCTAAGCCCGCATCGAATCACATCGAACACGGGAGCGCCGTTGCCACACACGGCGCCCCCGTTTTGCTTGCACGCTAACAGCTATCTAAGGAGAGACACAGATGGAGAACATCAGCTACGATGCGCTCGAGAAGATCGGCTACAAGGGCTATCTGCTGCCCAAGGACGCTCCCGAGAAGGTTCTACAGTTTGGCGAGGGCAATTTCCTGCGCGCCTTCGTCGACCGTTTCTTTGACATGGGCAACGAGGCCACCGGCTGGAACGGCAAGGTCGTCATGGTGCAGCCCATCAGCGGTGCCTTTGGCTTTGCCGACGGCATCAATGCCCAGGACGACCTGTACACCGTGCTGGTGCGCGGCAAGGAGAACGGCAACACGGTTGACGAGTCCCGCGTGATCAGCGCCTGCAGCCGCTGCCTTAACCCGTATCGTGAGGACGACTACCGCGCCATGATGGAGGTCGCTGTCTCCGACGACCTAGAGATCATCGTCTCCAACACCACCGAGGCCGGTATCGCCTATGACCCGTCCTGCAAGGCCGACGACATGCCACCTGCGAGCTTCCCCGCCAAGCTTGCCCAGGTGCTCCACACCCGCTGGGCTGCCGGTAAGCCGGGCGTCATCGTCCTCGCCTGCGAGCTCATCGATCACAACGGCGAGGAGTTGCTGCGCATCATGAACCAGTATGTGAGCGACTGGGGCTGGGAGGACGAGTTTGCGCAGTGGATGGCTAACGACTGCACCGTCTGCACCACGCTCGTCGACACCATCGTCCCCGGCCGCATCCGCGATCCTAAGGAGGCCGCGGCGGTTGCCGAGCGTCTGGGCTACGAGGATCCCTTCCTGGCCGTGCGCGAGCCCTTCCAGATGTGGGGCATCCAGGGCGACGAGTCGCTTGCCGAGAAGCTTCCCTTTGTGAAGGCTGGTCTTCCGGGTGTCTTTGTGACTCCCGACGTCACCCCGTACAAAAAGCGCAAGGTCCGCATCCTCAACGGTGCCCATACCGCCTTCGTTCCGGGTTCCTGGGTTGCCGGCTTTGATATCGTGCGCGACTGCATGCATGACGAGACCATTCGCGGCTTCATGAACACCATGCTCTACGACGAGGTCATTCCGACGCTTGCCGCCGACTTGGATGTCGAGGACTGCAAGGCCTTTGCCGCCGCCGTCGAAAACCGCTTCGACAACCCGTTTATTGATCATGCGCTGCTCTCCATCTGCCTCAACTCCACGGCTAAGTGGCGCGCTCGCGACCTGTCCACGCTCAAGGACTACGTTGCCGAGACCGGCAACCTGCCCAAGTGCCTGGCGACGAGCCTCGCTACGCTCATCTCCTTCTACACGCAGGAGCTCGTGTCCCGCGAGGGCGACGGCCTGCACCTGCGTCGCTCCGACGGCACCGAGTACACCGCTCAGGACGACGCCTTCGTACTCGATTTCTACGCCGCCCACGCCGGTGCCGACGATGCCCAGCTGGTGCACGACGTGCTCACCAACGAGCAGATGTGGGGCGAGGACCTTACGCAGATCGCCGGTCTTGAGGAGTTTGTCGTCAGTGCGCTCGCCGTCGTGCGCACCGAGGGTGCCAAGCAGGCCTTCGCCAACGCTCAGGCGTAAATTTCCGGCGCAGACGCGGGCGCGGGACGGCGTGCCCGCGTCTCGACTTCTGCTCAACCTGTAGGGTTAGGACCATTTGCAATGAACACTATCCAGATCAATCCGGCCGACAACGTGATCGTCGCGCTGTCGCCGCTTGCCAAGGGCACCGCCGTCGCGGTTCCCGGGGTGGGCGAGGTCGTGGCCGCGGAGGATATTCCGCAGGGCCATAAGATGGCGGTGCGCTCGATTGCCGCCGGCGAGGACGTCATTAAGTACGGCCTTCCTATCGGACACGTGACGGGCGATGTCCAGCCCGGTCAGTGGCTCCACACGCACAATGTGAAGACCAACCTTTCGGGCGAGGTCGAGTACACCTACAACCCCACGCATCCGGTCGTTGAGTCGGTTGAGCCCGAGACCTTTATGGGGTTCCGCCGCGCCGACGGTCGTGCCGCGACGCGCAACGAGCTGTGGATCATCCCCACGGTCGGCTGTGTCAACGAAGTCGCCCGTGCCATGTGCGAGCAGGCCCAGGATCTGGTCGATGGCTCGCTGGAGGGCGTCTACTACTTCCCGCATCCGTTCGGTTGCTCGCAGACCGGCGCCGACCATGTCCAGACGCGTCGTCTGCTGGTGGCGCTCTCGCGTCACCCTAATGCGGCCGGCGTGCTGTTCCTGTCGCTCGGTTGCGAGAACTGCACACACCAGCAGGTGCTCGACGAGCTCGGTGACTTCGATCACGAGCGCGTTCGCTTTCTCACCTGCCAGGATGTAACCGACGAGCAAATCGAGGGCCACAAGATTCTGGCCGAGCTGGCAGACCTGGCAAAGCAGTCCAAGCGCGAGCCCATTCCGGCCTCCGAGCTGGTCATTGGTCTTAAGTGTGGCGGCTCCGACGGTCTTTCGGGCATTACCGCCAACCCCACGATCGGTCGCGTGAGCGATATGGTCGTCGCCCGTGGCGGCACGTCGGTGCTTACCGAGGTGCCCGAGATGTTTGGCGCGGAGAGCATCCTGCTCGACCGTTGCGAGAACGAGCAGGTCTTTAACGCTGCCTCCGACATGCTCAATGGATTTAAGGACTACTTTATTAGCCACGGCGAGGTCGTTTATGAGAACCCGAGTCCCGGCAACAAGGACGGCGGTATTACCACGCTCGAGGACAAGAGCTGCGGCTGCGTGCAAAAGGGCGGATCTGCCCCCATCGTCGACGTGCTGCCGTATGCCGGCCAGGCAACTAAACACGGCCTGAACATGCTGTGCGGTCCGGGCAACGACATGGTATCCACCACGGCGTTGACGGCTGCCGGCTGCCACGTGATTCTGTTCTCGACTGGCCGCGGCACACCGTTTGGCGCGCCGGTGCCTACGCTCAAGGTGTTCACCAATCAGCGTTTGTGTGACCACAAGGCCAACTGGATGGACTTTAACGCTGGCGTGATTGCCACAGGTGAGCGCACGCTCGACGAGGCAGCCCACGATCTGTACCAGCTGGTGCTGGAGACGGCGAGCGGTAAACTTACGAGTGCCGAGCGCCGTGGCTGTCACGAGATCAGTATCTGGAAGGACGGCGTCTGCCTGTAGTGGCAAACAAGTCCGTATAGGGCGCTATTGACCATGGCTCCGTCGGGAGTGTTCCCGGCGGGGCCATTTTGTTCTGTCTGTTATGGCGCGTCTTTATAGGGGCACGAGGGGCGAAATAATAAACGTTCACCTAATTGCTCAAAAAGCATAACCCAGTTAATGCCCCTGTAATCGAGATTGTTTCGAGTTATATATCCGTTCAGCGATAAAAAACGACCGTTCAAGGATATTATTCAAGTGAACGTTCACCTATCATAAGTAATCGCGCATAATCTAGCTAAACGTTCACCTTACCAGTGGACGACATACAGACAGACGTCGGTATGGACTCCAGTGTCTTGTTACAAGACAATCGAGAAAAGAGAGGGAGCTCGATGACTAATAAGATCGGAAAAAAGCGTAAGATCACATTCTGGACGCGCTTGGGCTTTGGTATGGGCGGTATGCTCAATTCCGGTGCCCTGACCTTTACGCACAGCTACATGGTGCTGTTCCTGTCCACGGAGTGTGGCCTGTCCGCAGGCGAGGCTGCACTGATCAGCTCGTTTGCCATCTATGTCAACGCCATTCTTTGCCCGCTGATGGGTTTTGTGGCCGATAACTTCTATGCCACCAAGATTGGCCGCATCTTTGGTCGTCGTCGTTTCTGGATCTTGCTGGCCATCCCGATGATGATCGCCGAGCCGCTCATCTTCGTGGCTACGCCGTTTGGCTTCCCGTACTACTTTGTGCTGTACCTGATCTACAACGTCGCGTACACGTTCTGCACCGCCAACCTTTCGCCGCTTACCATCGAGATGACCGACGACTTTAAGGAGCGTACGTACCTCACCGGCTACAAGCATCTCTTTGGTAACGCCGCCGGCTTCCTGATGGCTGCACTCGTCGGCTTTGGCTTTGGCACCTTCGGCGAGACCAACCCGTTCAGCTACTTCATCATTGCTACGGTCAACGCTTCGGTCATGGCAATCTCGCTGCTCTGCGTGTACCTGTCCACGTGGGAGCACACCCCCGAGGAGGTCGCTCAGGAGAAGATCGAGAGCGTCGGCGAGGGCATCAAGAAGTTCTTTATCGACGTTATCTCCACCTTCCGCAACAAGTCCTTCCGCAAGGTCCTGTATGCACAGGTCTCCACGAAGCTTGCTGCTGCCTGCTGGTCTGCGTGCCTGTCCTTCTTCATCGTCTACTGCCTGCAGATTCCTAAGTCCTACGAGTCCGTGATGGAGATGCCTGGCAAGGTCGTCGCTATCGTCTGCACCGCCATCTGGGTCGCCCTCATGGCTAAGAAGGGCTTCCACAAGTCTTGGTACCTGGCAAATGTCGGTTGCGCTGCGTGCATCATCGCCTTCAACTACTTCGCCTTTGGTCAGATCAACGGCACCTCCACGGTCGCCATCGCCATGATCGCCTACCCCATCATCTTCGCCATCTGGAAGTTCTTCTACGTCGGCTTCCAGTACCTGCCCGATGTTCTGCTCAACTACATCCCCGATGTCGATGAGCTCATCACCCTGCGTCGTCGCGAGGGTATCTACAGCTCCGCTCAGCAGCTCTGCCAGCAGATCGCCCAGGCTATCGCCGTCAACGTATGGGCTATCGTCCTTGCTGCCTCCGGCTTCATTCAGACCGCCGGCAATAGCGACGCCGTGACCCAGCCCGCTACCGTGCCTCTGTATATCTGCGGCTACATGATCATCGGCTGCGCCGGCTTCTTCCTGCTTGCAGCCGTCCTTGCCCGCGGCATCAAGATCGACAAGGAGCAGTGCGACGTCCTTTGCGACGAGATTCACCGAGTCAAGGAGGGTGGCAAGATGGCCGACGTCAAGCCCGAGGTCAAGGCGCTTTGCGAGGAGCTCTCCGGCTTTAAGTACGAGGACTGCTTTGCCCACAACAACGTTGGCTTCCAGGACGGTAGCGTAACTCCCGCCGAGTAAGGCCGACATATCGTCCAAATCACAGGGCCGTGCCACCGGAATTCCGCCGGCAGGCACGGCCCTTTTTCAACAGCGTACAATTTGCCTTTAGAGCATCTTTTTGAGGGAGAAACCCATGGAGACGAACGTTATCTGGCGCAACGCCCGCGCGGCCGTGATCGAGCTTGACGACGGCGGTTACTTTACCTGCGCCGATACGTGGGAGATCTTTGTCAACGACGAGCCCGCCGGTACCACGAATACGGTCGAGACCTATGTCGACGGCCTGACCCCCGGCAAGCGCAACCTGGTTCGTTTTGTTTGTGGCGAGCGTGAGCTGAGCGTAGGTGTCACCACGCCGGCTGAGCCCTTTACCATCAACGTTCGCGACTGTGGCGCCAAGGGCGATGCCGAGCATGATGACACCACCAACATCCAGGCTGCCATCATGGCCTGTCCCAAGGACGGGCGCGTGCTGATTCCCGCCGGTAGCTATCGTATCAAGTCCCTCTTCCTTAAGAGCAATATCAACATCGAGCTCGTCGACGGGGCAGTGCTGCTGGCCCGCCACGATCGTGCCGCGCTTGCCTACATTCCGGGCACGGTCACGGGCAACGAGGGCGCCGGTTATGCCGGTACCGATATGCTGCCCCTGGGCCGCTGGGAGGGGGAGAGCTTCTCGACCTACTGTTCTACCTTTACGGGTCTGGGCGTGCACGACGTGTGCATCTATGGTCGCGGCGTGATTGACGGTCAGACCGATTTTGCCGAGGACAACTGGTGGAACAAGGACTTTAAGAACATCTTCCGTCCCGAGGAGGGCCGCGAGGTCGCCCGTCCGCGCATGATCTTCCTGTCCGAGTGCCAAAACGTGAGCCTTGCCGGCTTTACCGTGCGCAACAGCCCGGCGTGGAATATCCATCCCGTCCTGTGCGAGCATGTCGACGCGCTTTGCCTGTCGATCGAGGTCCCAAGAACTCCCACAACACCGACGGTTTCGATCCCGAGAGCTGCGGCTTTGTCCGCATCCTTGGCTGTCAGTTCTCGGTGGGCGATGACTGCATCGCCATCAAGAGCGGCAAGCTGGGCATTGAGCCCGAGCTTCGTCCCGCTACGCACGACGTGCTGATCTCTCACTGCTACATGCACGATGGTCACGGCGCCGTGGTCCTGGGTTCAGAGGCCGCCGGCGGCATCAAGGACCTTACCGTGAGCAAGTGCCTCTTTGAGCGCACCGACCGCGGCCTGCGCGTCAAGACCCGCCGCGGGCGCGGCAAGGATGCCGTCAACGAGGGCATTATCTTTGAGCACATTCGCATGGACGAGGTGCTCACGCCCTTCGTGGTCAACTCCTTCTACTTCTGTGACAAGGATGGCAAGACCGATTACGTGCAGTCTCGCGAGGCGCTGCCTGTCGACGACCGCACGCCCGGCTTTGGTGTCACGACGTTTTGCGATATCGAGGCCACCAACTGCCATGCTGCCGCGGCCTATATCACGGGTCTGCCCGAGAGCAAAGTAACGCGTCTGACGTTCCAGGATGTCCACGTGACCTTCGCGCCGGATGCCGAGCCCTTTGTTCCGGCCATGGCCTGTGGCGTTGAGCCCATGGTGCGTCAGGGCATCATCGCGCAAAACGTCAAGGTACTCGACCTGCAAAATGTGGTGATCGAGGGCCAGGACGGCGAGGAACTGCAGCTCCAGAACGTCGACAAGGTTATCCGTGCGTAGGCGTTTGCTCCTAAACAATTACATTCGGTATGTCGCGGCGCGCGATGGGCAGGGCCTTCCCGACCCATTGCGCGAACTTTTTATATGCCGAAACTGCAACGTAGACGGTCTACGACGAAAGGACGCGGTGACTGATGATGAGTGAGAGACGATTTTTTGAGGTTTCGCTCGAGCGTGCGGGGACATATCACAGTATCTCTAAGGCCTTGGAGGCAATTGACGAATCCTGTCCGAATGACGGACGGCCGGTGACAATCCATATCGAGCCGGGTGAGTACCGCGAACGGGTCGAGATTCGTCGCTCGCATGTGACGATTGAGGGAGAGACGGCCGACAGCGTGCGTATCGTTGGCGGCCTTGCGGCGCAGATGCCCTCGGAGGACGGCAGCGGCCAGGACGGAAAGCTCGGCACCTTCCGCACTTATACGGTGCTGGTCGATGCCGATGACGTGACGCTTGCAAACCTCACGATCGAAAACGATGCGGGCGATGGGCGCGAGGTCGGTCAGGCGATTGCCCTGTATGCTGATGGCGACCGTCTGGTTGTCGATGCCTGCTGCATTAAGGGACACCAAGACACGCTGTTTTTGGGTCCGCTGCCGCCGCATGAGGCCAAACCGGGCGGGTTTATAGGACCCAAACAGTATGCGCCGCGCCGGGTGGGGCGCCAGTATTTTCGACGTTGCCGGATCGAGGGCGATGTCGACTTTATCTTTGGCGGCGCGCGTGCCTACTTTGAGGGGTGCGAGATTCGCTCGCTCAACCGCGATATGGACGTGAACGGCTACGTGACGGCGGCGTCGACGCCCGAAGGCGAGCCGCATGGCTTTGTGTTCCACGGCTGTTCGTTTACAGCTCCGGATGGCGTGGCGCCGGATTCGGTCTACCTGGGTCGTCCTTGGCGCGAATGGGCGCAAACTGTTCTGATCGATTGCTGGCTGGGGCGACATATCAAGCGCGAAGGCTGGTGGGATTGGAATAAGCCGGCGGCACACAACTGCGTGCAGTATGCTGGCGCGATTCTGCATGGGCCGGCGGGTGATACTACCGGCTGGGTACCGTGGGCGAATGAACTCGATGTGATGGCTGCCGCCGGGTACGCTCGCGAGCAGGTGCTTGCCGGTGTGGATGGCTGGGATCCCGAGGGCGGCGACGGTGATGCGGTTGAGACGGCTGAACTGTCTGCCAACGGTCGCACCGTGCACATCGAGACGTACTGCGAAGACGAACCTGCGCTGCGTGCCCGGCTGAAGCGCGAGGGGCGTTCGGCTGCTTTTACGGGCAAGACTCCTGCAGATTTTGAGACATGGAAGATTGCGACCAGGACTCGTCTGTACGATGTTTTGGGCCTTTCGCTTATGGACCGCGTCCCGATTGAGATTCGTGAGCTCAGCCGCGTGCGGGTTGCCGGCGGCATCGTGCGCACCCATGCGATGTTGCAGGTCGAGCGCGATGTTTGGATGCCGTTCTACCTGCTCGAGCCGCAGTCGCCTAAGCTCGATGCACACGGCCGCAAGTGTTGCTATATCTGCCCGCATGGCCATCAGGGAGCAGGCGCCGCAAGTGTTGCGGGCGTGACGGGCGTGCCGGCGGTCGATGATGCTGTGCGTAAGTTCAATTACGACTACGGTCTGCGTTTGGCGCGTATGGGTTACGTGACCGTCTGCCCCGACGCACGCGGTTGGGGATACCGTCGTGACTGGAAGGGCCAGGGCGATGACGAGAACAGCTTTCTGCGCGGCACGTGCCTAAACCAGGCGCGCATGGCCGAGCCGCTGGGACTTACCGTTGCGGGTCTCAACGCCTGGGATAACATGCGTCTGATCGATTACCTAGAGGCGCGCGGCGACATTGCCATGGATGACCTGGGTTGCTTTGGTTTTTCGGGTGGCGGCTACATGACGTTGTACCTGGCCGCACTCGACCCGCGTGTGCGCAAGGCGTTTGTCTCGGGCTATCTGTACGGTGTCGATGATTCGCTGCTGCATCTCAATGGCAATTGCAGCTGCAACTACACGCCCGGACTTTGGCGCTTACTCGACATGGGCGATATTGCCTCGCTCATCGCGCCGCATCCGCTGCTGGTGCAAAGCTGCGAAGAGGATCATCTGAACGGTTCGCGCGGGCTGAAAAATGTTGACGAGCAGCTCGAGATCGTGCGCGATGCCTACAAGTTGCTGGGTCGCAGAGATGGCCTGCGGCACGAGGTGTGTCCGGGTGAACACCATCTGGGCGTGGCACATCTTGCCGAGGATATCGAATGGCTCGATTCGCACGTTGCGGAATGCGCCCGTTCATAGCCCCTCGGCATGCTGCGAATAAACGGTACGTTCCTGTATGACCGCCGATGGGCGGATGAGGAGAAGATTATGGAAACGAAGAGCTTGAGTGAATCGACCATTTGCTGCTTTGGCGATTCGACCACATGGGGCGATAACGGATGCGGCGCAGGCGGTAACGACATCTCCTGGACTTCGCATCTGGGCGCGTTGCTGGGAGGCGCGGTCGTCGAGAACTTTGGCATCAAGGGTTCGCGCATCGCCATCAAGGCCGACCGTACCGATTCGTTTGTCGAGCGCCTGGACGGTATCGACGATGCGGCCGATATCTACATCGTCTTTGGCGGCGTCAACGACTTTAGCCGCAACGTGCCGCTTGGAGAGCTGGGCAGCACGGACGTGCATGAGTTCTACGGTGCACTCGACTACCTGATTCGCACCATAACGGCGCGCTCGCCTCGGGCAAAGCTCGTGTTTATGACGCCGTGCAAGACGAGCGGCAAGCACGAGAAGGATATCCCGGCAAGCGACGAGGCGAACCATTTGGGGTTGACGCAGGTCGCCTACGTGCGAGCGATGCTCGAGGTCTGTGACCGCTACTCCGTGCCGGTGATTGACCTGTATGCGCAAAGCGGTATCAGCCCGTTTTTGCCGGAGCACCGCGAGCTCTATATGCCGGACGGTCTGCACTACAGCCCTGCCGGCTATGAGCGCCTGGCGCATCGCATCGCCGCGGGCCTCACCGCCGTTTGCCGCTAAAAGTCTGCCGTTCGCGAGGAATATAGGGTTAACGTTCACCCTATATTCCTCGTTCGCGTTACACTAGGGGTAACGTTCACCTATCGTTTATGTCAGAGGGGACAGCAATGGGTTGCAATCAAATCCTGGACCGTTATATCGAGCAGTTGATCGAAACCTCTACGCCGCAGGCGCCGGCTTGGAATATCGAAAAGATTCGCGCCGGCAAGGAGAACACCTGGAACTATATTGACGGCTGCATGATCAAGGCGCTCATCGAACTGTATGAGATCACGGGTGAGCAGCGCTACCTGACTTTCGCCGACGACTACATCGATTTTTTTGTCCAGGACGACGGTACCATCAAGCATTACAACCCGCAGGAGTACAACCTCGATAACGTCAATGCGGGCAAGACCCTCTACAAGCTCTATGACCTGGTGGGCAAGCCCAAGTACCGTGCCGCCATGGACACCATCTACCGCCAGCTCGAGACCCAGCCGCGCACCAAAGAAGGCGTGTTTTGGCACAAGGCCGTCTATCCCAACCAGATCTGGCTCGATGGCATGTACATGGCCCAGCCGTTCTACATGCAGTACGAGCTGAGTTTCCACAACCGTCGTGCCTGCTCGGACAGCTTCCATATGTTCCAGGTCGTGCATGACCTGATGCGCAACCCCCTCAACGGTCTGTACTATCACGCTTACGACGCGAGCCGCAAACAGTTCTGGTGCGACCCGGTCACCGGCCTTTCGGCTAACTTCTGGCTGCGCGCCGAGGGCTGGTTTGCCATGGCGCTCATCGACACCTGGGAGCTTATGCCGCCTTCGATGTCAGCCGAGAAGGACGAGATTCGCAAGATGTTCCACGACCTGATCGATGCCATGCTGCCGTATCAGGACGAGAAGACCGGCATGTGGCATCAGGTCATCAACCTGCCCAATATCGCCCCCAACTACCTGGAGGAGTCTGGTAGCGCGATTTTTGCCAATGCCATCATGAAGGGCGTGCGTCTAGGCGTGCTGGGCGAGCGTTACTACCAGTACGGCCGTCGCGCCTTCGACGGCATCTGCGAGACCTGCCTGTCCGAGCATGATGGCCAGCTGGCGCTCGACAACATCTGCCTGGTCGCGGGCCTGGGCAACACAGCGCACCGCGAGGGCACGTTTGGTTACTACATGAGCGAGCCTATCGTCAAAAACGATGCGAAGGGCGTGGCGCCGCTGGTGCTTGCCTATATCGAGACCATGCATCACGACAAACTGGCCGGCAGGCATGACCCGCTTGCTCCCTCGGGCGTGTGCTCTATCGAGGACCCGTTTGGCGGATACACCCCGGGCATCAACGCTCATAAGGGATGTGAATAACGTGGGGGCTATTACTCCGGGCGTACGTTTGCACGACCTTCCGCAGGGAACCGTCGAGGAACGCATTCGCATGGCGGGAGAGCTGGGCTTTTCGTGCATTCAGCTGCCGAGCAAGGTGCTCTACGCATCGATGGGGATCGATCGAGGCGGCCTGACCCGCGAACTTGCCGACCATTTGCGTGCGGTGCTCGACGAGGCGGGCGTTTCGGTCGCCGTGCTCGGCTGCTATAAGAATCTGGCGACGCCCGATCGCCAACAGCTCATGGATAACTTTGCCGAGTACGAGGTGTGCTTGAACTTTGCCCAGATGCTCGGCGGATGCCCGGTGGGTACCGAGACCGGTCGCCCCAATGCGCAGAACCGCGTTGCTGACGACCGCACGACTGATGAGGCACTCGAGGCTTTTATGGACGGACTCGCACACGTCTGCGATCGGGCCGAGGCCGTGGGCGGTCAGGTTCTAATTGAGCCCGGTTGGAACGAGACGGTCAACACGCCAGATCGCTGCCGTGAGGTGCTGGAGCGCGTCTCGAGCCCGTCGCTCGGCGTGATCTATGACCCAGTGTCGCTGCTGCACCCCAGCGTCGTTGACGAAGCGCAGGAAATCACCGCGCGCATGCTCTATTTATGCGGCAGCAAGATTCGCGTGCTGCACGCCAAGGATTTTGAGGTCGTTGATAACGAGGACGAAGCCGGTTGGTGCGACGGTACGGGTTCACGTCTGGTGTGTCATGGCGTGGGCGAGACGGGCCGCTATGACTTTGAGCCCGTAGTGGCCTGGGCGGCTGCCGCCTGCCCTGGGATTCCCTGCGTGGTCGAGAACAGTGTGCCGGCGACGGCGGCTGACTGCCTGGCGACACTCGAGCGCATGTCCGCTCGCTGCGGGGCTTCGCATCGCGAGTTATAGCATTGGCTTTTGCTGTGTCGGCAGATTGAGATTACCTGTATGGGGGCGGCGGTGAAGGGTCTTTATCGTCGCCCCCATTGGATTGCATTAAAAAGGGGAGTTGCGTGGCTATCCACATTGTCGAAGAGGCGAATCGTTGCCTGGGTTGTAAAAGGGCGTTCTGTCAGCTTAAGGGCTGCCCGGTTCAGACGCCTATTCCGCAGGTCATCGACTTGTTCAAACAGCGCCGTCTAGAAGAGGCGGGCGAGCTGCTGTTCCAGAACAATCCCATGAGCGCGGTCTGCTCTATGGTGTGCAACCATTCGGGCCAGTGCGAGGGTGCTTGCATCCAGGGCCGCAAGGGTACACCCGTGCATTTCTCGAGCATCGAGAACTATATCTCGACAGCGTATTTGGATCGTAAGGAGTGGACGCCCGCGCCGTCGTGCGGCAAACAGGTTGCTGTGGTCGGTTCCGGTCCCGCCGGTATTACCGTGGCCATTAAGATGGCCCAGCAGGGCTGTGCCGTCACGGTATTTGAACAGCGCCCCGAGATCGGCGGTGTGCTGGAATACGGTATCCCCGAGTTCCGCCTGCCCCGTGCGCTCGTGCAAAAGTACCGTCACGTGATGTGCTCGCTTGGCGTGCGCGTGCGCCCCTCGACCACCATTGGTGGCGCGCTGCATATCGACGACCTGCTGCGCGACGGCTACGATGCGGTCTTTGTCGGTACTGGTACCTGGCGAGCTCGAAAGCTGGGTATTCCCGGCGAGTCGCGCGGCAACGTGCTGTTTGGTATCGATTATCTGGTCGATCCCACGAGCGTGGCAATCGGGCAGAACGTGGCGGTTATCGGCGCCGGCAATGTGGCCATGGATGTTGCCCGCACGGCCCTGCGCTCGGGTGCCCGCAAGGTCACTGTGTATGCCCGATCGCGCCATATCTCTGCCATCGATGACGAGGTGGAGCTGACCGAGCTTGACGGTGCCGAGATTGTGCGCGGCAAGGCGATCTGCGCCATCGATGATAACGGTCCGGTGTTCGAGACGGCTATCTTTGACGAGGACAACAACGTGGTGGGCTACGAGGAAGAGCTCGACCACGTGTCCGCCGACACGGTTGTGATTGCGGCGTCTCAGGTGCCCAAGGACAAGCTCGTGCTTACAACGGGCGGTCTGGAGACCGACCATCGCGGCCTGCTTTCGGTCGACGAGCGCGGCATGACCACCGTGCCTGGCGTCTTTGCCGCCGGCGACGTGGTTAACGGCCCGCTCACCGTGGTTCATGCCGTGGCAGGCGCCAAGCTCGCCGTCGAAGGCATGACCAGCTACCTGGGCCTCTAACACATTCCATCCATTAGTTGCGGTGAAATACGGACTGTTTTGGCTGTGAAAAGCCTCGGCTGCCCCGTATTTCACCGCAACTTTTTGGGGTTGAGCAGAGGCTGGGGGAACGCGCACGGTCGGGTGCTGCGCGGTTGCTGGTACGATAGGTACGTCAGCAACTGCCGCCGAGCGGCTCAAATGAAAGGAACCCTGTATGGAGTCATCCGCCTATCCGATGCTCTTTAGTCCGATCAAGGTCGGTACGACCGAGGTCAAGAACCGCGTCTTTATGCCGCCGGTGTCCACCAACCTGGCCGATCATGGCTATGTGACCGACGACTTGGTCGATCATTACCGTGCCCGCGCCAAGGGCGGCGTGGGCCTCATCATTACCGAGGTCGTGACGGTCGAGCCCACCTATACCTATCTGCCGGGTGACATGTGCTGCTACGACGACACGTTTATCCCTGGCTGGGAAAAGCTCGCCGCCGCCGTGCATGAGTATGGCTGCAAGATCATGCCGCAGCTCTTTCACCCCGCCTACATGGCCTTTAACATTCCGGGTACGCCGCGCCTGATCGCTCCGTCCTTCGTGGGACCGTCCTATGCCCGCGAGGCGCCGCGCCCCATTACGGTCGATGAGATTCACGAGCTCACGCATCAGTTTGGCGACGCTGCCGTGCGTATGCAGAAGGCCGGTGTCGATGGCGTCGAGGTCCATGCGGCGCACGCCCACGGCATGCTCGGCGGTTTCTTGACCCCGCTCTATAACAAGCGTACCGATGAGTACGGCGGCTCGCTCGACGCCCGCATGCGCTTTTTGCTCGAGGTCATCGCCGAGATTCGCGAGCGCTGCGGCAAGGACTTTATCATCGACGTCCGCATCTCGGGCGATGAGTACACCGATGGCGGTCTGACCCTCAACGACATGATCTACGTCTCGCGTCGCCTGGAGAAGGCCGGCGTCGACATGATTCATGTGTCGGGCGGCACCACCATCAAGCGCGGTTCCGCGATTCCTGCCGCCGGTACCCAGCAGGCCTCGCACGCCGCCTGCTCGCGCGAGATCAAGAAGCACGTCAACATTCCCGTCGCCACCGTCGGACGTATCAACGAGGCCTGGATCGCCGAGGAGCTGATCGAGGACGGCGCTGCCGACATCTGCATGATGGGCCGCGCCAATCTGTGCGATGCCGAGTTCTGCAATAAGGCCGCTGCCGGCAACGCCGACGACATCCGCCCCTGCATCGGCTGCCTGCGCTGCCTGAACGGCATTATGTTTGGCAAGCGCATCTCCTGCACCGTCAATCCCGATGTTGAGCGCGACGAGGCCGGCTACGAGCCTGCCGCCGAGGCTAAGAACGTGCTGGTTGTGGGCGCTGGTCCTGCGGGCATGGAGGCAGCCTACATTGCTGCCAAGCGCGGCCACAACGTAGTGCTCGTGGATAAGCAGGACGAGCCGGGTGGCGAGATGCGCATCGCGGCCGTTCCGCCGGCAAAGCAGGAACTCACCCGCGTGATCAAGTATCAGTACCGTCGCCTGGCCGAGGTCGGCGTGAAGTGCGTATTTGGCACCGAGCTTACTGCCGAGGACATTCAGCGTGACTACGCCGGCTACGAGGTCGTCCTGGCCTATGGCGCCGAGCCCATCGCCCCGGCCTTCATGCAGGGATTTAAGCAGGTCATGACGGCTGACGACCTGTTGGGCGGCAAGGCTTTCCCGGGCAAGAAGATTGTCATCGTGGGCGGCGGCACCGTCGGTTGCGAGACGGCCGACTACCTGGCCCCGTTGGTCAACGATCTGTCGCCGGCCAATCGCGACGTCACCGTCATCGAGATGACCAAGACGCTCGCCGCCAACGAGGGCGGCGCCGGTCGCGCGGTGCTCATCACGCGCATGCTCTCCAAGGGCGTTCACGTGCTGACCGAGGCCAAGGTGACCGAGATTACCGAGGATGCCATCAGCTACGAAAAGGACGGCGAGATCCACACCATCGCCGATGCCGATACGCTGGTGCTTGCCATGGGCTATCGTCCCAATACCAAGCTGGCCGACGACCTTGCCGCTGCTGGCGTTGCTGTCCACGTGCTAGGCGATGCCCAGAAGTGTGGCAACATCCGCGACGCTATCGGCGATGGCTATAAGGTTGCCTGCGAGCTCTAGTTAATCCCTTGGTGCATGGGGCCTGTCCCCGCGGCGTCAGTCGGTAGATAGCAAAAAGCGGCGGTCGTCCCGTACGTGGGACGACCGCCGCTTGCGTTAGCTGCAATGAGTCGTGCGATTAGAGGCCCAGGATCTCCTTGACCTTGGCGATGATGGCCTCGTCGGTGGCGTTGGCAAAGAAGTACTCCTGGAAGTGTTCGCCGGCAAGTGCGCCCTTCACCAGGTCCTGATCGATCTCGCCCAGAACGTCGACGAGCGGACGCATAGTCACAGCGCGGACGCCGTCGAGGATCTTCTTGTTGCGCTGCTCGGGCTCAACACGCTCGGCAGGATAGCCGTTGCCCGAACCAAAGCCAAAGAGCTTCTCAAAGGTGTACTCGAGGTTGAGCTCCTGGCCCCAGCCGTTCTTGAGGGCGAAGGGCATGGCGACGGCGTTACCGTCGTTGACCTGGGCAAAGGTGTAGGCATCGAGCGGGTCGGCAACATGGCCGCATAGCACGCCGGGGAAGGAGTTACAGGCGAGCATGGCGCCCTCGCCGGTGCCGCAGCCGGTCACGACGTAGTCAGCAGCGCCGGAGTTGAGCAGCACGGCGGCCAGGATGCCGTTCTGCACGTAGGTGAGGGGCTTAGAATCGGCGTCGGCATACATGCCATAGTTAAAGACGGTGTGGCCCATGGGCTCGACAACCTTCTTAAGTGCAGCCTCGATCATAGGGTTCTTGGAGTTCTGAGAGTTCTCATTGATCAGAGCGATCTTCATTGCGAATTACCTTTCTATTTCTAACTTGCGGTGAAATACGGACTGTTTTGCCTGATAGAAGCCAAAACCAATCCTTATCTCACCGCAACTCAAATGAAAAACGAGTGGGGGAAACCTGATGTGGGCAGTTGCGGCGACGCTTATTGAGGCTGTTTTCCAATGTATGCGAGGATTCCGCCGTCGACGTAGAGGATGTGGCCGTTGACGAAGTTCGATGCATCGGAAGCCAAGAACACGGCGGGGCCCTTCAGGTCCTCGGGCGTGCCCCAACGGGCGGCCGGCGTCTTGGCAATGATGAACTGGTCAAACGGGTGGCGGCTGCCGTCGGGCTGCGTCTCGCGCAGCGGTGCGGTCTGCGGCGTGGCGATGTAGCCGGGTCCAATGCCGTTGCACTGGATATTGGCCTCGCCAAACTCCGAGCAGATGTTCTTGGTGAGCATCTTGAGTCCGCCCTTGGCCGCGGCATAGCCGGCGATGGTCTCGCGGCCCAGCTCGCTCATCATCGAGCAGATGTTGATGATCTTGCCGTGGCCCTTGGCGATCATGCCGGGCAGGCAGGCCTTGGACACGATAAACGGTGCGTTGAGGTCAATATCGACGACGCGGCGGAAGTCCTCGGCGCTCATGTCGAGCATCGGGGTACGCTGGATGACGCCAGCGTTGTTGACCAGGATGTCGGGCGTGGTGCCAAAGTCGGTCTCGATCTTGGCGATGAGCTCGGCGACGACGGCCTCGTCGGTGACGTCTGCCACGTAACCATGAGCCTCAAAGCCCAGCTCGCGGTAGTGCTTCTCGGCCTCGGCTACCTTGTCGGCGTGACGTGCGTTAAAGGCGATCTTGGCGCCGGCCTCTCCGAGCGCCTCGGCGATGGCCATGCCAATGCCATAGGTGGCGCCGGTTACCAGCGCGACCTTGCCATCCAGGCGGAAGCTGTCCATAAGATCAGACATAGCGATCCTTTCAAAAGAAACGTTCATCTATATTTATCTTACTTTTAGTACAAGCTCAGTATAGGAGAGGCAGCGCAACAGGCACCCCTTATTTCCTAAAATCAGGTGAACGTTCACTTTTAAAAGGTGAACGGCAGAAAAGCCCCTGCCGTGCGGACCTCTACTCGCTTTTTGCCTGCGCGCCCTCTGCAATCATGTTGCGGTTATACACCAGGTGCAGATACATCGCGTCGTGCGCGGCGGTGGGATTGCGCGAGGCGATGGCGTCGGCCACATCGCGGTGCGTGCGGATGGACTCCTCAACCAGCTTTTTGCCGGTCACGTCAATAAACAGGGGAACCGACGCCTTGAGCACGCCCATCAGGCGGGGGACAACGAGGTTGTCGCAGCTTTCGGCAATTGCGATATGAAACGCGGTATCGGCGGCGGAATAGTCTTCGTCCCGCGCGGCCAAGCGCTCGGACTCGTCGCAAAGTTCTTTGATGCAGATGATTTGATCGTCGGTCGCGTGCTCTGCGGCCATGCTGGCCATCTGCGGCTCGATCATAAAGCGCACTTCGAGCAGGTCGCGTGCCAGGCGCCTCTTGTCATCGATAAAGGTAAAGCCCAGCGGATCGTCGGCAACGCCGGGGTTTGATGCCACATAGGTGCCCGAGCCCTGCTTAATGCGCACGATGTTGCGCGACTGCAGCAGCTTCATAGCTTCGCGTACGGTGCTCCTGCCAGCACCCAGACGCTCGACGAGCACAGCCTCCTTGGGCAGGCGGTCGCCCTGCTCAAGATGCTCATCCAGGATCAGTTGAATGATTTTCTCAGAAATCTGCTCGGGGAGTCCCAAATCGGCTCGTGCCACGCTTCACCTCATATCAAAAGAATTCATCAGAGCTATTCTAACTCATTCAACAGAAGCCGCGGCGGTTCGCCTAGACAGTGGGGAGCTGTAAGTAGCCGTTTACCGTCAAAGCAGACCGTTCATGAAATACATCAGATGTATTTTGAACAAATTTCAATTTGAAACATCAGACCTATTGAAAACACGCTATAGTCTAAGCCGAATTCAAAAGGTCTGATGAATTGGAGGAAAGATGTCAGACCCAACGTTTATGGCCGACCCCACCAGGCTGGTCATCGCCGCCATCGTGGGCATTGCGCTGCTGCTTGCGCTCATCATTAAGTTCAAGCTGCATCCCGTGCTTTCGATGATGGTCTCGGCGCTCGCGATCGGCATCGGCGCCGGTATGCCGCTCGACCTGGTGGCGGACACTGTCACCAAGGGCGTGGGCACCACGTTGCAAAACATCGCCCTGCTCATTGGCCTGGGCTCGATGTTTGGTCAGATTCTTGAAGAGAGCGGCGGCGCCAAGAAGATCGCCCAGACCTTCATCGATACCTTTGGGCAGGGTCATTCCAGCTGGGCGCTGGGAATTACCGGTCTGGTTATCGGCACTACGGTGTTCTTTGAGGCCGGCGTGGTCGTTTTGATCCCACTTGCGTTTAGCGTGGCATCGCAGACCAAAAAGTCGACGCTCTACTACGGCATCGCCCTGCTCGCGGGACTTGCCGCTGGCTATGCGTTTGTGCCGCCTTCGGCCGGTTCGGTCCTGGTCGCCGGCACGCTCGGTGTCGACCTGGGCACTATGATCCTCGTCGGTATCCCCACCGCCTTCATCGCCATGGCGATTGCCGGCGTCATCTGGGGCCGCAATGTGGGCGGCCGCATCTTTACGGACGTTCCCGAGCATTTCACTTCCGCCGAGGGGGCGAGTGACGACAAGGAGCTTCCCTCCTTTGGCATGGTACTCGCGATCGTGCTCACGCCGCTTTGCCTGATTCTGTTGGGCACGCTGTCTTCTTACATCTCCATGCCCGAGCAGGTCGCCTCGATCCTTGCCTTCCTGGGCAAGCCGTTCGTCGCTTTGACGCTCGCCACTCTCGTTGCGATGTATCTGCTGGGTGCGCGCCGCGGTTATTCCGGCGCCGAGCTCAAGGCTCTGCTCGACCGTTCGCTTAAGCCCGTCGGCATGATCTTGCTGGTCATTGCCTGTGGCGGTGTGATCCGCTGGATGCTGCAGGACTGCGGCCTGGGCCAGGTTATCGGCCCCGTGCTCGAGGCCTCTCCGCTGCCCCTGGTGGTCGTCGCCTTCTTGATTGCCGTCATGGTGCGTGCCTCGGTCGGCAGCTCCATCGTCGCCATGACCATGGCATCGGGCATTATGGCCGCCATGCCTGCGGTCGCCGACGCCTCGGTGTTCATGCGTGCCGCCATCTGCCTTGCCATCTGCGGCGGCGCCACGGCTCTCTCGCACGTCAACGATGCCGGTTTCTGGATGTGTTCTTCGTTCCTCGAGATTGACGAGAAGACCACCCTCAAGTCCTGGACTGTCATGGAGACGATCATCGGCCTTTCGGGCCTCGCCTGCGCCCTGGTGATCTCGTTCTTCGCCTAGTCGGGCTATTTACGCCGGGCCGTGCGCCCGGCACCAACAAACACCAGATTTATTCACCAACGATTGGTACAACCGTTCAAACCAAAAGAGGAGAACATCATGGACGAGAAGACCAAAGCACAGATTCAGCAGGAGGCCGCCGACCTGGTTGCCAAGCTGCAGCCGCGTTCCGGCAAGTTTCGCACCATCAGCCCCGAGATGGACCCGCTGCGTCTGGGCTCCGGCTGGACGATCGAGGATCTGGACAAGCCACAGGTCATTATCGAGTCGACGTTTGGCGACTCGCACCCGGGTTCTGCTGGCCTGTTTGAGCTGGTCGAGGAGGTTCGTGCTGGCGTTGCCGAGGCTGGCGGTCACGGTGCCCGTTACTTCTGCACCGATATCTGCGACGGCGAGGCCCAGGGCCACGATGGCATCAACTACTCGCTGCCCAGCCGCGACATGATCGCCAACATGATCGAGATCCATGCCAAGGCCACCCCGTTCGACGCCGGCGTCTTTGTCGCCAGCTGCGATAAGGGCCTGCCTGCGAACCTCATGGCCATGGGCCGCATCAACATCCCCTCCATCGTCGTTACCGGCGGTGTCATGGATGCCGGTCCTGACCTGCTGACCCTGGAGCAGCTCGGCGCGATTTCTGCCCGCTACGAGCGCGGCGAGATTTCCCGCGAGGAGCTTGAGTTTGCCAAGCACAACGCATGCCCCAGCTGCGGCGCCTGCTCGTTTATGGGCACCGCGTCGACCATGCAGGTTACCGCCGAGGCCCTGGGCCTTATGCTCCCCGGCACGGCCCTGTTGCCCGCAACCAGCTCCGATCTGCGTGAGTTTGCGCGCGAGGCCGGCCGTCAGTCCGTGTGGCTCTCCGAACACAACCTGTGCCCGCGCGACATCGTGACCAAGGAGTCCTTCGAGAACCTCATCATGGTCCACGGCGCCATTTCCGGCTCCACCAACTCGCTGCTGCATATCCCCGCGATCGCCCGCGAGTTTGGCATCGAGATGTCCGCCGACGACTTCGACCGTCTGCACCGTGGTGCCCACTACCTGCTCAACGTTCGTCCCGCAGGTGAGTGGCCGGCGCAGTTCTTCTACTATGCGGGCGGCGTGCCGCGCATCATGGAGGAGATCAAGTCGATGCTCCACCTCGACGTCATGACCGTCACCGGCAAGACTCTCGGCGAAAACCTCGAGGACCTTAAGAACAACGGCTACTACGAGAAGTGCGGCCGCTACTTGGAGAAATGGAACCTCAAGCGCGAGGACATCATTCGCCCGTTTGACCAGGCTTTTGGTACCGACGGCTCCATCGCCATCCTCCACGGCAACCTTGCCCCCGAGGGCGCCGTCGTCAAGCACACGGTTGTTCCGCGCGAGATGTTCCAGGCCACGCTTAAGGCCCGTCCGTTCGATTGCGAGGAGGACGCCATCCACGCCGTCCTGACGCACGAGGTCAAGCCCGGCGATGCCGTTATCATTCGCTATGAGGGCCCCAAGGGTTCCGGTATGCCCGAGATGTTCTACACCACCGAGGCTATCGCCAGCGATCCCGAGCTGGGTGCGAGCATTGCCCTGATCACCGATGGCCGCTTCTCTGGCGCCTCCAAGGGCCCGGCTATCGGTCACGTTTCGCCCGAGGCTGCCGTGGGCGGCCCGATTGCCCTGATCGAGGAGGGCGACCTTATCCAGATCAACATCCCCGAGCGCTCGCTGTCTATTGTGGGCATCGCCGGCAAGGAGATGGAGCCGGCCGAGATCGATGCCGTCCTGGCCGAGCGCCGAGCCGCTTGGAAGCCCAAGGCTAATCGCTATACCTCCGGCACGCTCAAGTTCTTTACCGAGCATGCAGTTTCCGCCATTCAGGGTGGCTACATGGAGTAGCGCCCATGCGCATCAAATATCTCCTCTCATAGATGTGCGGCACAAAGAGCCCCGAGCCACGTCACCGGGGCGCGTTGTTCAGCGCCGCCGGGGCGCTCCACTCAAACGACAAGAGACGTCTTACGCAAGCGCCCGCGTCCGTGGATAAAACCACGGGCGTGGGCGCTTCACTTTATTCCCAGCCGCTTTATTCCCAGCCCTTCCACACGTCAGGCTCGTAGCCAACGGTTGCCTGGCGGCCGTTGCGAACGATGGGCTCACGAAGAATCTGCTGGTTATCGAGCACCTTTTCGAACTTCTGGTCGGCAGCAAGATACTGTACGAGCGCAACCGTGTCGGCATCTTTCGCCTTTGGATCGATCACAGCGTCGATCCCGCCGACGGCGCGCGCCACGCTTTCGAGCTCGCCTTCGCTCAATTCTCGTCCGTCCATGATACGACAAGGGAGCCGAGCAAAAACAGAGCAGGCGGAGATGGAGGAGGACGGCGACCGACCGTCGGCAAGAGTCGGCCGGATCGGACTGGCGCCCAGCGCGCGCCGGCGACACGCTCGCAGCTGCACACATAGCCGATGTACAAGCTCGCCGCGGCGTTCCCTCGCCCCGCGGTGTGGCGATAGAGAAGCACGCCACCCGTCAACGATGGCGCCTCGGTGAAGAAAATCAACGTCTGGGTTACATCCCTTGAAAGGGGCGAAGACGGCAGCTAGAATACCTCCCCGCTATGAAGGATTTGACCAAAGCATACATCGCAATTCGGCGGCCCCTGGTATACGGGGCCTCTCCTGTTGTTCCCCAAGTGCGCTCTGAGCAGCCGCTTTCTTCCTGTCGTATCTGATGCACGCATAGCACGTGCATGTTATTTCGCCCGTGGGCCGGCGCGCCTTCGGCGAAGAATCGAATAGATACGAAGGAAGCTTATGTCTGATAATTGTACGGTCGCGCCCGCCAATGGGCGCATTACCGGTACCCAGATCCGCATCGTCGCGGTCGTCGTCCTGGGTGCCTTCTTGGCGTTACTGAACCAAACGGTGATGTCGCCTGCGCTGCCGGTCATCATGTCCGATTTCGCCATCGATGCCTCGACTGCCCAGTGGATCATGTCCATATACCCGCTGGTGAGCGGCATCATGGTCCCCGTTTCGGCGTTCCTTATCGACAAGTTCAGCACCCGCGCGCTATTCTTCGGGGCGACGCTGGTGTTCGCGCTGGGCACGCTGCTGTGCGCCGCAGCCCCTGATTTCCTGTTCCTCATCATCGGTCGCGTGTTGCAAGCGGCGGGCTCAGGCGTGCTCATGCCGCTTGTCTCGGTGGTTCCCATGCTGGTGTTCCCCGTCGAGAAACGAGGAACGGCTATGGGCATGGCGGGCATCGTCATGTCGGCGGGTCCCGCGGTCGGCCCCGTCGTAGGCGGTGCGGTGATCGACACGTACGGCTGGCGCACCATGATCGGCGCCATCGTCCCTCTCGCAATTCTCGTGCTGGTGCTGGGCGTGTTCATGCTGAAAAACGTGGGCGAGCTGAAGAACCCCAAGCTCGACCTGCCCTCGGTCGTCCTCTCCACCATCGCCTTCGGCGGACTTCTCTACGGGTTCTCGAGCGCCTCGTCGATGGGTTGGGGCAACCCCGTGGTGCTCGGCTCGATCGTCGCGGGTGTCGTGTGCTTGGTGCTGTTCGTCGTACGCCAGGGCAAAATCGAGGACCCGCTGCTTCAACTGGGCACGCTCAAGACGCGCGAGTTCCGCGTGGCCGCCATCATCGTCACGCTCATCAACGCCGCATGCCTGGTCACCAACACGCTGTTGCCGTTGCTGCTGCAAACCTCGCTTGGCGCTTCGGCCTTCGAAACCGGCATGGCCATGCTTCCCGCCGCGGCGGTGGGTATCATCATCAGCCCTATCTCCGGCGTGGTGTTCGACAAGTTCGGTCCGCGTGCCATCTCGATCGTCGGCCTGGCCCTCATGACCGGCGCCCTGTTCCTGCTCTCGCTTTCGACGGTAAACACGCCCATCTTGGTGGTTGCGCTGTTCTGCATGCTGCAGTCCGCCGGCCAGTCGCTCGCGAACATGCCGGTGAACACATGGGGTGTCAATGCCTTGAAAAATGACATGATCGCCCACGGCAACGCCATCGCGAACACCGGCCGCCAGGTCGCCGGCGGTTTGTGCACGGCGCTCATCATCACGGTCATGACAAGCGTCACCGCGTCGGCCGGCGTCGATGCGAGCATCCAAGTAGCCACCGCCGTGGGCGCGGGCGTCGCTTACAAGGTGTGCGCGGCAATCGGCCTCGTTTCCCTTATCTGCGCCATATTCAGCGTGCGCACCAAGAAAACCGCACCGAAAACGAAGGAGGCATAAGCGATGTCCGAGATTCTGTCCGAGCGCATCCCGCTCGAGCTCGAGGGGACGCCCGTTTCGAGCATCATGATTGAAGAGCCGTTCACCTGCACGCAGGATTGCACGATTTCCGACGTGGTGCGCATGCTCGCCGAAAACGAGGTGAGCAGCATACCCGTAATCGATGAGCGCAACCAGGTGGTCGGGTTCATCTCCGACGGCGATGTCATGGGAGCCATCGCGCAGCATCGCGCTCACACCATCTTCACGGGCGGCGACGCGTCCATGCTGTACTTCGACGATCAGAGCCTTGAGCAGCGCATCGAAGACCTGAAGGATCGCTGCGTCATGGATTTCGCGACGCGCCAGGTAGTGTGTGCCCGTCCCGAGCAGAGCATCGCCCGCGTCGCCGCGCTGCTGGCGAAGAAGAAGTTCAAGAAGCTTCCTGTGGTTGATGACGAGGGCAAACTCGTGGGGGTCATCCGCCGCTCCGCCATCACCAAATACATCTTCGGCATCCTTTTCCAATAGGGGCAGGTCGCACTTGAGGCGAACATCTCGAGGCATCGAGCCAGCAACTGGACCAGACAACCTTGACACGCACGCGCTTTCCCTCGATGCTTCGGTAAGGGGAGCTGCGAAAATCGCAGCACGGGTGATCGGCGCCGCGCCCCCGAAGGCAAAAGCGAACACGGGAGCGATACGATGGGAAAAGTCCTGGACGAAGATTTGGTTTATGAGATTCTCTCCGTCGTGGCAGAGATTCCGGCGGGATGCGTCGCCTCGTACGGTCAGATAGCGCGCCTCATCGGCAGGGAGAAAAACTCTCGCCTGGTCGGAGCGGTGCTGAGCGAGGCGGATCGCTACGGCGATTATCCCTGCCACCGCGTCGTCAACCACGCGGGACGCCTCGCGCCAAACTTCCCCGACCAGCGAGCACTACTGACGGAGGAAGGAGTCGCCTTCCGAGACAACGGCTGCGTCGACATGAAAAAGCACCAGTGGAACGAGTAGCCAGGCAGCGTAGCGTCGAAAGGAGCGACGCCACGGGGAACGACCTGCGCCCCGCCGCCGGACAACCTATGGCAAAGTGACACGTCCCACAAAGAGCGGCGCACCAGTACGAGACACGACCGCGACGTAAAAAGACCCTATGATACTCGTAAGCATCTATCTGATTGCCCGCCTCGAGGTACCCAAAGAACGAGAGATGCCGAAACCCCTAGACAAAGAAAAAGGTCGGGAGCTTTTATGCTTCCGACCTGAAGTTTCATGGTCGCGGGGGGCGGATTTGAACCACCGACCTTCGGGTTATGAGGTCGCTACGACGTTGTTTCATTCAGACATTTCGACCCAAATTGAAGTCAATATAACTCCAGGTCATTTGATGTTTTCATAGATTTACGAAAGAAAAGTACGCGGAATAATTCGACCCAAATTCGACCCACAACGAGCTTGAAAGCGGTCAGGCGGAGCATTACCCTTGGGGTGTGACCCCACGCAGGGCCCACCACCAAGGGTAATGCCCACCCGCCCCAGCCCTTTGCGCCATTCCGCGCAACCGAGCGCGATTCTCAGGCACTTCAGGCAAGGAACACGATGAACGACCAACCTCTCGTCATAGGCAAAGGAACGAAGCAACGCCGCGACAAATACACGTGGCGCTACCGTCACAGCCTCGGCAAGGATCCGGTCACGGGCAAATACCGCTATTCGCCGTGGCAGACCATACATACCACCAAAAGCCGAGAGGTCGACGCCGCACTCGAAGCCTACAAGGCAGAACTCAACAGCGGCACCTACGTCCAAAAATCGAGGGACACCGTCGGCTCGTACGCAAAAAAGTTCCACGACAACCGCGAAGGAACCATCACGTCGCTCGCCTACTCGACATCCTACTCAATCGAGAACCGGACGCGCACATCACATGCGTGATGCTCATGCTCGACACCGACATGAGAAGGGCAGAAGCCCTCGGGATGACGTGGTCCGATGTCTCCGTCGAGAACAGAAGCATCCTCATTGAGCAGCAGTTCGCGGCCGATCGAAGCGTTCGCTCGCCCAAAAGCAAGAAAAGCGTGCGGAGGATCTCGATAAGCGAGACGCTGACGTCGTATCTCGAATTCTGGAAAAAGGAGCAGGCCCGCGAAATGGAAGCCTTCGGCCTGGAACAAGTCAAAGGCACTCCGCTCGTCCACTCATTCGAACGAACGAAAGACAGGCATCCCCAAGTCAACTTCATGGACCTGAATGGGTTTTCGCGCTGGTTCAGAAACTTCAGCGTCGAGAACGGGTTCGGCAAGTTCGAAGGCGTTCGAACATACCATTATGTGAAGGAAACTGTCGACGGGGAAACGATTTCGAAGCGTTATGAGCATAAAGAGTGGCTCGAATTGAGGGATTACCTCAGGAAGCATCCCAAGGTTCGCGAGGCGAGGCATATCAGCACATATGAGAGCGAGCACCTTCCTTACGGATATTCGGGCCTATCGAGCCACACCGCTACTGCCGCTACTGCCCGCTACTGCCCGCTACTGCCCGCCAGCTTCCGAACCAGCGGGCGGTAGCAGCACCCCGAACATCTCGCCGACAGCGCAGAGAGTCGTCGACCTGGCGGCCAAGGCCGACATCGAGGACGTGATGCTGTGCGACCTGCCCGGCGTCCTGTCCTTCCTAGGGCTGCCACCTGAGACGGAGATGCCGCCGGGCAACAAGGGGAAGACGAAGCTCAAGAAGCTCTACAGGAAGGTGGCGCCGAACAAGGCATACCACTCCGGCGAGCGCGCCAAGGATTTGATCTCGCACCTCGACATGGCAGAGATCAGGGCATCGGCGCCCGTCCAAGAATTGGGATGCAGTTCAATACGAGCTCGGGGCTCTTTTCGTCTAGATTGGGGACGCATGGCCGGACGAAAACAATTTGCGTCTGGTAATAAGCGTACGAAAGCGCAATTTACGTCTTAATTCCGTACGCAAATCAAGACGAAAATCGTTTACGTCTGCTTTAATCCGTACGAAAACGGTTTTCGTCTTGCAGGGCAGTTGCCGTTTCTACAGTTCAACTTCCAGTTCGGCTTTGTGCTCGTAGAGGTAGTCGCGCATGTAGGGGATGGCAAATGAGACCTTGCCGTACGAGGGAGCCTCGATAATCGATTCTCTTAACAGGCGGCTGCGGACGGAACTCACCTGTTGAGGCGTTTTGTTTAGGGCATCGGCAACCATGCTGGTCGAGCTCGTCTGCCCCAAAGATGCCATGCTCAGCAGATAAGCGATGCACGTGGGCGGAATGCGCTGTAGCGCGGGCTCAATCACCATGGCGCAGAAGCGTTCGCGTGCCGTTGCAATGCCGCGCTCGGCTTCTTCTTCTCCAATAATCGCTGTATGTGCGCGTCTCGCCAACTGCCATGCGTAGTATCCAACGAGTTGGATCATGAAAGGATAGCCTTGCGTTGCCTCGGCAAGTTGGCCGGCAATACCTGGCTGCAACTCCATGCCAGACGCTTCAATGGTTTCCTCGAGGGAGTACGACACTTCGGTTACTGCCACAGCCTTCAGATCAAAGGGGAGGGCACGGCGCAAAAACGTAAGTGTCTTTCCGTTGATGATGCTTTCAATCATCGAAGGCAGCCCAGCAAAAACAAAGGCGATATCAAGGTCTTCGCCGATAACCTGCTGAATCGCAATGGAGAGCGTTCGGACCTCATCGAGCTCTGCGTCTTGAACCTCGTCGAGAGTGATGAGCAGGCCATTTCCATTCTTGGATATTGTCTGTCTCATGGCGTCGCGTAGCGATGGGCCGATTCGCTCAATATCTATGCTGCCGATGGATATGCCAGCTACGGTGGGCTCAAATCTGGCGTGTTTGGCCTGGAATTTGGGCTGCAGCTGTTCGAGAATGCGCTGGCAAAGTCCCTCGGTTGCGACCTCTTTTATGACCGTCCAGCCACGGCTTTGCGCCAAACGTGAGCACTCGTCAAGGAGGACCGTCTTGCCCGTTCCACGGACGCCGGCTATGCGCATTAGGCGCCCAGGGGCACCAGGCCCGTTGGTGAGGCCTTCACTGAATTCTTCAAGTACATCTTCGCGGCCGATAATCGTGGGAGGTGTTTTACCTGCTGTGGGCTTAAAAGGGTTTGTTTGCATGTGAGCCACCTTTGCTCTAGATATAGCAAGATATAGCAAAGTATAGCAAGATATAGCAAAGTATAGTGAGATATAGCAACGTATAGCGCTGTTCGCGGGTTCTTGCGGTGGTGCTATTTTCCGAATGCCGCGCGGATAAAGCGCTGGGCGAACAGCTTGTTGGCAACTCACGAGGGCTCGGGGTGCCAATTTGGGGTGCAGTAGTGCTGCGCCACGAAAAGGGCCTATCTACTACGTTTAAGCCGCAGGGGTCAACCATAGTCGGCTTTTTCGAAAATCGACAAGCTGTCTACCTGCGGTTTTGTTTTTGCACTTTTCAGCATGGTCTGGGCTCTCCGCGTTAACGTAGTAGATGGGCCCCTTTTGTGGCAAGGGGCCGACCTGCGGCTCAGGGTAGCCAAAAAAGCCACGTCCCAAAAAGACTGTTGGAAGTTGCGGTGGAATAGTTCCTGTTTTTGCTGCTGAAGGCTTTGAGCAGGAACTATTCCACCGCAACTTATGAGGGGGGGGCGGGGGATGCGATAGTATTGCATGGTGGTATTCGATTAACCGAGGCTTCATCCGAGGGCTTTATGGAACAGCACCAGCATTATCAGAGCCTGCAAGATCAGGCATACACCGCATTGCGCTCCAAGATCATCTATGCCGAGCTCAGGCCCGGCACGCGTCTTTCGGCGATTGGTCTGGAAAAGGAGACGGGAATCGGGCGCACGCCCATTCGCGAGTCCTTTGTGCGCCTGCGTGAGCAGGAGCTGGTGGAAACGCGTCCCAAAAGCGGCACCTATGTCTCAAAAATCAGCATGGAGCGCGCCGAGAACGCCTGTTTCTTGCGCGAAAAACTCGAGAGAAGCGTGCTCATTAAATGCTGCTCTGCCGCCACACCCGAGCAGAAGTGTCGGCTCGAGCAGATTCTTGCCGAGTCCGAGTCGCTCGACCATAGCGAGACGCGTCGTTTCTTTGACCTGGACAACCTGTTCCATGAGACGTGTTTTGAGATTGCCGGTCGTCACATGTTGTGGGATTGGATGAAGAGCATCAACACACATTTTGAGCGATACAACTGGTTGCGTATGGTGTCGCAGGACCTGGATTGGGAGCCGATTCGTCGGCAGCATCGCCGGATTCTCGAGGCCATTAAGAGGGGCGATACCGACACGGCGAGCTATCTGGCAGAGACGCACTTGCACCTGATGCCCGAGGAGCAGGGCCCGGTTATCGCCTTGCATCCCGACTATTTTGAGCTGTCCAAAGACTCGGCCATCTAATTTGTCCCTTTATTTAGTTGCGGTGAAATAGGGATTGTTTTGCGGCTCTGATGGTGTAGGCAGTCCGTATTCCACCGCAAGTGACGGGGCACATCGGGGCACGAAAAAGCTGCGGCGCTGCTTGGAGGAAAAGACCGGAAGCAAGAGTCCATTCCTCCAGACGGCGCCGCAGCTGTTTTGGTGGCTCGGCTTTTGTCGAAGTGGCTCAGTTGAGCGCGGTTGCCAACCGAGTAGGCAAAGCGGCTCGGGGGCGTGTCGCTTCCGTCACGTTCTATCAGCATACAAGACGTTTTCGGTTCTTGTCCGTGACGGAAACGGCGCGCTTCCGAGCCGCTTTAAAAGAAAGGGGGCGAGGTCTAGGGCACGCCCCCTTTCACGATAGAGAGCTAAACCTAGCCGCGGACCTTCTTGACGACGTCCATGGCCTCGCGGGCGATCTGCTCGACCTTGGAGAAGTCGCCATCGGCAAACAGGGCCGGCTTGACCATCCAGGTGCCACCGCAGGCGATGATGGCGGAGGAGCTCAGGTACTCCTCGACGTTGGCGGTGCTCACGCCGCCGGTAGGCATAAAGCGGTGACCGACAAACGGAGCGGCGAGGGCCTTGATGGTGTTCAGGCCGCCATACTGGGACGCGGGGAAGAACTTGGTGACCTTGAGGCCCAGGTTCTCGGCTGCGGTGACCTCGGAGGGGGTCACGGTGCCGGGAAGGACGGGCAGGTCGATGTCGATGCAGTGCTTCACGACGTCCTCGTTGTAACCCGGGGAGACGATGAACTTGGCACCGGCTGCGCGGGCCTGCTCAACCTGCTCGACGGTCAGGACAGTGCCGGCGCCAACGCACATTTCGGGCTCGGCTTCGGCCATAGCGGCAATGCACTCGGCGGCGCAGGCCGTGCGGAAGGTGACCTCGGCGGACTTCATGCCAGCTGCCATAAGGGCGTGGGCGAGCGGAGCGGCGTCCTCGACCTTGTCGAGCACGACGACCGGCACGATGCCCAGGGACTCAAGCGTGGTGTAGAACTGATCGAACATAATGTTCCTTTCGATGTATGGCGCGCATGGGCGCGTGATTGCCAAATATGCTGGTCAGGAGCCGATTTTGGATTGGTTATCGGAGGCACTGCTTGGGGTTCAAGCAATTCCAAAACCAGCTGCTCGACCAGTCATGTAGGGAATGCCAGGCAAAACCGGAATGGGACTGGTGGTTTTGTCCGGCCGGAGGAATCGGGGAGCGGGCCGCAGGGGTATGGGATTGGAAAGCTGCGGCCCGCGGAATGGAGACGGACTAGCGCGCGACGCGGGTGCCACCGTCGGCGGCGGATGCCACGGCTGCGATCTCGTCTGCGGTCACCAAGTTGGAATCGCCCTTGATGGTGAGCTTGAGGATCGAGGCTGCAATCGCGTAGTTGACGGCGTCCTGCGGGTCAAAGTCGTTGATGAGGGCATGGACGAAGCCGGCGTTGAAAGCGTCGCCGGCGGCAACGCCCTCGAGCACGTGTACATCGTGAGCAGGGGAGAACCAGTGCTCGCCGCTCTCGGCGTCAAAGAGCATGCCCATCCAGATGGAGCGCTCGACGCAGGAGATGTTGCGGACGACCGAGGCGACCTTCTTGCAGCCGTACTCGGCGCAGATCTGACGGGCCATCTCGACGTAGGTATCACGCTCCTCGATGCCGTGGGCAAGGGAGCCGGAGACGCAAGTCATACCGAGGCCGGCAGGCGCGTCCTCGTCGTTGGCGATGCAGATGTCGACGAGCGGCAGGAGTTCCTTCATGGTGGCCTGAGACTTCTCGGGCGACCACATTTTGCCGCGATAGTTGACGTCGCACACGGTGGTGATGCCCTTGGCGCGGCAGGCGGTGAGCGCATCCTTGCAGGCGGCGGCCATCTCGTCGGAGACGGCGGGAGTCACGCCGGAGAAATAGAAGACATCGATGCCCTTGAGGATCTCGTTCCAGTCGAAGACGTCGCGCTTGGCCATGTTGATGGCAGAGAACTTACGGTCGTAGACACAGCCGTTGCCGCGCTGCGAGGCGCCGACCTCAAACACATAGGAGCCAAGACGGTCGCCCTGACGCACGACGCGCGTTGTGTCGACGCCGTAGGCCTTCAGCGAGCGCAGCGCGCACTCGCCTAGGCGGTTGGCCGGAACAACGGAGACGTAAGCGGCTTTGTCGCCCTGGTAGGCCAGGGAAAGCGCAGTGTTGGCCTCGGCGCCGCCGTAGCGGACGTCAAACTCGGTTGCCTGCTCAATACGCAGGTGGTCTTTGGGCGAGAGTCTCATCATGATCTCGCCGAAGGTAAGAACCGTTTTACCCATGGTCGCGCAGCTCCTTTTACTCGTGCGTACACCTTTGATATGGCGTTGGCACGCAGGTGCCAAGACGGTAGGGTGCGTCTTTGCACCTGCGTGCCAACGCTCGCCGAAATCGGTTTACGAAATCGGTTTCGTTTCGAGTTGTAGTATACTCACCTACAGCGTTTTGCAACCGAGATTTTTAAAAAAATGCCTAAAATGGCTCAGATCGCCGACAATTGGGAAACGGGGTGCGTTATGGCGCAGATGAGAATCAAGGACATTGCCGCCGAGGCGGGCGTGAGCCCGGCCACGGTCTCGCGCTATCTCAACAACCGCCCCGGGCAAATGACCGAGGAGACCCGTGCTCGCATCGCGGCAGTTATCGAGCGCACCGGCTATCGCCCACGTGCCGCCGCGCGCAATCTGCGCAGCTCGCGTACGAACCTCATCGGTGTGATTCTGGCTGACATCGCCAACCCGTTCTCGAGCGCCATGCTCGAGGGCCTTTCCGCCAGCGCCGCGGCGCGCGGCTGCTCGCTCATGACGGCCATTAGCGGCAACGATCCCGCCAAGGAGGCCGAGTCGCTCACCAGACTTATCGATGCCGGCGTGGACGGTCTGGTCGTCAACACCTGCGGAGGCAATGACGAGGCAATCGCCGCGGCAGCGGGACGCCTGCCCGTAGTGCTGCTCGACCGCAACGTTGCCGACGGCGGTGTCGATCTGGTGACATCTAACAACCGTGAGCTGGTCGCCGGCTTGGTAGACGCCTTGGCCGCCGCTGGCAGCGAGCGCCTGTGCCTGCTCACCGAGGCAAGCGACGACAGCCCCGTGCGTCGCGAGCGTGCCGAGGCCTTTGCCGACGAGCTTTCGCGACGCGACCTTGCGGGCGAGGTCGTCACCTTGGCCGATGGTGGCGCCACGGGCGTCGGTCGCTTGGACGAGACCATCCGCGGCTATGCAGGCAAAAAGCTCGGCCTCATTGCCGTCAACGGCTTGGTCTTCCTGCGTTTGACCGAGGCGCTGGCGCAGCTTGGTCCCTCGCTGCCGGCTGGTCTTAAGATCGCGACATTTGACGATTATCCCTGGAACCACGTGCTCTTTGGCGGTGTGACCACGGCCGCGCAAGACACCCTTACCATCGCCGAGCGCGTGGTCGAGCGCCTGTCCGAGCGCATCGACGTCGTTACCACCACCGTGGGCGAGGCCGCAAAGCTGGCGCCCAAACGCATCGAGATACCCGGCCACATCGAACACCGTGCATCGACCTCGCGCTAACCATTCGTTCGCAACTGCCTGTTCACACACGTTTTTTGAGCGCTTGATACGCTTTAACCCTGCGGAAACATTTTTCTGCGATAGTATCTGCGATATAGACCAGTCGAAACCCGCCCGAAAGAAAGGGGAGCGACATGAACCAGCAGAACATCGATTACGTACTCCGCTCCGTAGAGCAGCGTGACATCCGCTTTGTGCGTCTGTGGTTTGTCGATATTCTCGGCCGCCTCAAGAACTTTGCCATTAGCCCCGAGGACCTCGAGGTCGCTTTTGAGGAGGGTATTGGCTTTGACGGCTCCGCCATCGAGGGCTTTGCCACGCCCGAGGAAGCCGACATGCTGGCGTTTCCCGATGCTTCGACCTTCCAGATTTTGCCGTGGCGCCCGAGCCACAACGGCGTCGCCCGCGTGTTCTGCGACGTGTGCACTCCCGATCGCAAGCCGTTTGCTGGCGACCCGCGCGATGCGTTGCGCCGCATGTTCCGCAAGGCCGAGAAGGCTGGCTATCTGCTCAACGTTGGTGCCGAGCTGGAGTATTACTACTTCCCCGACGAGCACACCCCCGAGCCGCTCGACAACGTGGGCTACTTCGATCTTTCGGTGAGCGATGCCGCTCGCGACCTGCGCCGCAACACGGTCCTCACGCTCGAGAAGATGTCCGTGCCCGTGGAGTACACCTTCCACGCCGCCGGCCGCTCGCAGCACGGCATGAGCCTGCGCCACGCCGAGGCCCTGAGCATGTCCGACGCCATCACCACGGCCAAACTCATCATTAAGCAGCAGGCCTACGAGAGCGGTTGCCACGCCTCCTTTATGCCCAAGCCGCTGGCGGGCGAGGACGGCAGCGCTATGTTCCTGTGCCAGTCGCTATTCGACCACGACGGCAACAACGTCTTTTGGGGCGAGGACGACGAGAAGTACCATCTTTCCGACGTCGCCAAGCACTACATGGCCGGCATCCTGGCGCATGCCCGCGAGATTAGCGCCATCACCAACCCCACGGTCAACTCGTACAAGCGCATCACCACGGGCGGCGACTCCGTGCCGCAGTACGCCACGTGGGGTCTGCGCAACCGCGCGAGCATGGTCCGTATTCCGGTCTACAGGCCCGGCAAGCAGCTGTCCACGCGCATCGAGCTGCGCAGTCCCGATCCCATGGCCAATCCGTACCTGGTCAACGCCGTCACGCTGGCGGCTGGTCTGGACGGCATCGAGCGCAAGCTGGAGCTCCCGCCCGAGGCAACGGCCGAGACGCTCAAGCTTACCGACCGTCAGATGGCCGAGGCCGGCTACACGCCGCTGCCGCGTTCGCTCAAAGAGGCGCTCGACGTGTTTGAGGACTCGCAGTTTATGAAGGATGCCCTCGGCGAGCACATCCATAGCTTCTTCCTCAAAAAGAAGCGCGACGAGTGGCATAAATTTGAGTCTACGATCACCGAGTGGGAGATCAAGCACTACCTGGCGAACTCCTAATCGCGCTGGCTTGTTCCAGTACGATTGAGCTCATTTCTTTGGAGGCCGATATGTCCGAAAAGAGTGCCCTGTTCATGGCGCGCACGACGCGCTTCCACGAGTTTGCCCGCAGCTTGACGACCACCCTGGGTGTCGAGGTGAGCCTGGCAACCCCCGATTCGCCGACTGCAGCGCACGACTTTGACCTGCTGATTCTCGATTCCGATGGCATCCGCAGCGACCGCATCGATCAGATTGCCAAATGGCTCGACGACCGCGGCGGCGTCCCCATGCTGGTGATCGTCGACGACGAGGCGCTCGGTACCCTGCGCCTGCCGAATCACGCACATGCCGACTTTGTATGCCCCACGGCGACGCCCAACGAGCTTAAGGCTCGTGCGCAGCGCCTGATGGGTGAGGAGGAGACCGTCACCGCCGACGACGTGCTCAACATCGATAACCTCGAGATCAACCTGGCAACCTACCAGGTGACGCTCGACGATGAGCCCATCGACCTGACGCTGATGGAGTACTCGCTACTGAGCTTTTTGGCGACGCACCCCAACCGCGCCTACAGCCGCGAGGTGCTGCTGCACCGCGTATGGGGCTTTGAGTACTGCGGCGGCACGCGCACCGTCGACGTGCACATTCGACGCATCCGCTCCAAGGTGGGCCCGCAGATCGCGGCACATATCACCACCGTCCGCGGCGTGGGCTATCTGTTTAAGGACTAGCAAGTAAATAGAGGAATGTGAGGGTACCGGAGATTTCTCCAGTACCCTTTTCTCGTTTAGGGCGAGAAGAAGACCTTTCACCGATTTAAAGTGGGTCAGTAAAAACAATATCAAACGTATAACACTATCTCACGAATATCATTTAGTTACCGTATCTCCCTACTGCACGGATGGAGGAAGAAATGCGTTATTCGAGAAAGGTGATTGTCGGATTCATAGTATTGCTTGCCGCCCTGATGTCTCCAAGGTTGGTTTTTGGAGACGACGACTTGGTTCGTGTCACACCGCAAATAGCTGTGGAGCAAGCGCAAGCTTTCTTTGATGACGTATCGGATGAGCCGGTGACCGCTTGTGACCCAGTAAAAATGGTGAATTCCGATGGGGAATCAATCGGGTATATCGTTCGCGCGAAGCGGGATGACGTTAACTATGGCTACGTCGTATTTGATTCAGAGCGATCTTGGTGGATCAGCGAATACTGCTTGGCTCCGAACGCCCCTATGCCCATTGAGAATACAAGCGATGAAATAGCTCTTCTCGCATCCCAAGATGACATCGTTGCTTTGAAATTTGACGAGCTGTCTTTTGGTATTGCAGATCTGGATAATAACGTTGTTTTAGATGAGAAGGGATGCCGGTCAACAGCGGTGTTTTCTGTGGGAAATAGCCGCAGCGGATCTCCAGGCAGGTTCGAGGATGTTTTCGTATCGCCCAAAGACCTGTATAAGCAAGGATATGTCATTGACGCAAGTAAAACAATTTCAGGGATGATAACGCCTACACAATCAGAGGTTATTAAAGAAACGGGGACCTATGCTTGCGATGTGTCTGCAATGTTTGCGGTAAGCAGCCATTATGTAACGCTAAACCGGCTCAAATTGCCAGACTTATATCATGAGCTTTGGCAGTTATCGGGAACATCCGGCGATCCAAATAAGTCATTTGATCAAGCTACGGGCCTTTACTTTACCCAAGGAAGGACTCCATCTCCAAATGCTGCCCCGGCTATTAAGGAGTTCTGTGCTAGGCGCGGGAAAAGGCTTGAGACATCATTTGCTTGGTATCCATCTTGGGATTCTTTCAGGGCAACTGCAGATTCTGGAAATCTCAGTATTTTTTCTGGGACTCTCAGGTCAAGCCATGACGCTCATGCGATGGCTGTTGCGGGATATGTGGCTATGCATAATACATATTCAAATGATAAGAAATATATGCTTGTTGTCTGGGACGGTTGGTTCAATCAGCTGCGTTTTCTTCCATATGACACAACGATTTATATATCGCATGAAGGGACGTATTGTGGAGAGTGACGGCGAAGATGATAGAAAACGCATACGTAAAACGCTGGGGCTTCTTTGCGCATTTCTTGGGATATTGGTTGTCGCGGCCTATCAACCGAGCCCCTCGGTCGTTGGTGGAAAAGATGACGAACATATTTCAGTTGAAGTACAGACGCTGTCGGATATTCATAACGGGCAATTTGAGGCGCTTATGCCAAGTGGTTGCCGTAAGAAAATCGATATGCGCCGTAAGTCAAGTTCCGGATATGTCTCAGGGTTGAAAGCAGGTGATAAATGGATTCTAGTTTTTGTGGAAGATAAGGAACTTGACGGGACTGTTCTGTATCCCCATTCAGCTGAGAAAGTCAAATAAAGTAGACAAGGGGAATGAAGAATGATTGATAGAAAGCAGTTTTTAGGTCTGATGGCAGGGGCTCCTATTTTGATGCGAGCTGGGATGGCAGAAGCCGTGGAGTTGCCGGACGCTCGGAAGCGATTGACGCTCGTGGTCGACACGGTGGTCAGAGATGAAAATGGCAATGAAAAAACGCGAACAAGAAGCAGAGAGACTATTTTCACGCCAGAGAGCGAAATTGTGTCTGCGGACGCTATGGCCGGTGATGTCATAACAATCCAGAGGGAATCAGATGAAACGTTGCCGCTGCTTGCCAAGATTGAGCTCACGGTCGCTTATTTTAACGATAAAACAGAAATTGAGATTCGTTCCGGAAAGTACTCGATAGTCCAAACCGATCCGCTTGTGATGTATGCAAACGCTTGGTACGCGCTCATGCAGAAGGATAAATACGTGATGAATAACTTCACGGAAAGCGAAGCATCATATGAAACGGGGTGGGGGCCAACGCCATACGACGCGGAGAAAGATAAGTGGACGTGCGGATCAGGCATGGGTGCGACGATTACGGACTTTATTAACGATTCAACATATAGTTTTGCTATCGACTGTTATATCGAATAGACATGACGGCATAAAACGAATTGGCTTATAAGCATGTCATTACTTAAGCAAAGCTGAAATCTTGGCATCTAGTGCTCGGGACTGCCCAGCTTGGGGTACAACTCAACGTGAACAATGATGGCCCGCCACATGTTTGGCGGGCCTTTGGTTATTAGACGAAAGGATCGCAGCCATGAGCGAGAACGATTCCCAGCGTCCCCAGGATGCGGGCAGCGCTGGCGAGACCCAGCAGCAGCCGCGTGTGCAGGTGGAGTCGACGCCTGCCGACGGCAACATTCCCTACGTGCAGGCCTACGACACACAGACCGGCAAGCCGCTGGGCGGTGCGCAGGTCGTGAACAAGCACACGGTGGTCAAGACCAAGACCAAAAAGCTGCCGATCTTTATTACGGCGCTTGCCGGCTGTGCCTGCGGCGCTCTGCTGGTCATCGCGCTCATTATGAGCGGCACGCTCGATATCGGTGGCGGCAAGAATGCCGTGACGGCGGGTGCTTCGGGTTCATCGACGCAAAAGATCACCATCGACTCCGAGGACACTACGCTGGCCGAGGCCGTTTCCGCCAAGGCACTGCCCTCCGTCGTTTCCATCACCGCCACTTCGAGCGGTAGCCAGAATGGCTCGCTTTCGCAGTCTGCCGACGAGTCGGATAACTCAGGCAGCGTCGGTTCGGGCGTGGTGCTCGATACCGAGGGCCATATTCTCACCAACAACCACGTGGTCGATGGCTATGACCAGTACGTGGTTACCATGGACGACGGCACCACCTACGAGGCCGAGTTCGTGGGCAACGATGCCTCGAGCGACCTGGCCGTCATTAAGCTCAAGGATGCTGACGCCTCCAAGCTCACCCCGATCGAGATTGGTGATTCCTCCAAGCTCAACGTGGGCGAGTGGGTCATGGCAATCGGTTCGCCGTTCGGTAACGAACAGTCTGTCTCTACGGGCATTGTGTCGGCGCTGTATCGCTCCACGGCCATGAGCTCTACCAGCGGTAACACCATCTATGCCAACATGATTCAGACCGATGCCGCCATCAACCCAGGCAACTCCGGCGGCGCGCTCGTCAACGACAATGGCGAGCTCGTGGGTATCAACTCGCTCATCGAGAGCTATTCGGGCTCCAGCTCGGGCGTTGGTTTTGCCATTCCGGTCAACTATGCCAAGAACATTGCCGACCAGATCATCGACGGCAAGACGCCGGTGCATCCGTACATGGGCGCTACGCTTTCGAGCGTCAACGCGCTCAACGCCCGTACCAACAAGCTGAGCACCGATAGCGGCGCGTATGTGGCGAGCGTCGTTGAGGATGGTCCTGCTGCTAAGGCCGGAATTCAGGAGGGCGACGTCATCACCAAGCTGGGCGACGACGAGATCACGAGCGCCGATGGCCTGATCATCGCACTGCGCAGCCACGAGGTGGGCGAGAAGGTCGAGATCACGCTTATGCGCGGCAAGGACGAGAAGAAGGTCACCGTCGAGCTGGGCTCTGACGAGGAGCTGCAGAACCAGCAGCAGGACGACAGTTCGACCGACACCGGCAACGGCGGTATTACCGACGAGCAGCTGCGCCAGTACCTGGAGGAGCTGCTAGGCCAGCAGGGCCAAGGCCAGGGCTACGGCCAGGGTTTCTAACGAGCTGTATCGCACACACCGATGCCAGAGGGGCTGTCCCATCAACGCGGGACAGCCCCCCTCTTTTCTTATTGATCCGTTGGGGACGGAGGAAAACGGATCACTTGGGGCTGACAAGGGCATGGTTTGATCGCGCAATCCACCCCGGTCCGGGCGCTGCCGATTCGGTGCGGTTCGAAAGGGTTATTCGGCCCCATCGTGACCGGTGGTACTCTTGTATCCGTTTGAAATCGAGCGAAGGAGTGCCGCTATGGAGCAATCGAGCCTGTTTGGTGACGGCGTGGACATCGATACCGAAACGCCCACGACCGCGGAAGCCACCGCACCGACCGATGCCCGTGCCCAGGCGGCAGCGCGTGCGGCCGAGCTGCGCCACGAGCTCGATTACCACGCGTACCGCTACTACATGCTCGACGCGCCCGAGATCACGGACTCCGCCTTTGACAAAATGCTTGTTGAGCTGCAGGAAATCGAGGCGACCTACCCCGATCTGGTAACTCCCGACAGCTATACCCAGCGCGTAGGTGGCTACGTGAGCGAGCAGTTTACGTCGGTCACGCACATGGCACGCATGTATTCCATGGACGATGCCATGGATCTGGACGAGCTCGACGCGTGGCTCCAGCGTGCCGAGGATGCGCTCGGTGTCGGCAGCGTCACCTATACCTGCGAGCTTAAGATCGACGGTCTGGGCGTGGCGCTAACCTACCAAAACGGCACCTTCGTACGCGCGGCCACGCGCGGCGACGGCACCACGGGCGAGGACGTGTCGCTCAACGTGCGCACCATCAAGGATGTGCCCATGCACCTGTCCGAGCCGGCGCTCGCCCACATGGGCGCCGACCGCGAGCGCACCATCGAGGTGCGCGGCGAGGTCTATATGCCCAAGGGCAGCTTTGTTCGTCTGAACGACGAGGCCGATGCCGAGGGCCGCGACCCCTTCGCCAACCCGCGCAACGCCGCCGCCGGCAGCCTGCGCCAAAAGGACCCCAAGGTCACGGCGCGCCGCGATCTTGCCACCTTTATCTATGCCATCGCCGATACCGATCCGCTGCACGTCCACAGCCAGCGCGAGTTCCTCGATTGGCTGCGTAGCGCCGGCTTTAGCGTCAACCCCAACGTGGCACGCTGCGCCACGCCCGCCGAGGTCCACGAGTTCTGCGCCCGGGCCCTCGAGCATCGCGGCGACCTGGACTACGACATCGACGGCGTGGTCGTAAAGGTCGACAGCTTCCAGCAGCAGCTCGACCTGGGCTTTACCGCCCGCGCACCGCGCTGGGCCATTGCCTTTAAGTTCCCGCCCGAGGAAAAGCAGACCGTCCTGCGCGAAATTCGCATCCAGGTGGGCCGCACCGGTGTGCTCACGCCGGTCGCCGAGTTCGACCCGGTGACGGTTGCCGGCTCCACCATCGCGCGCGCCACGCTGCACAATATCGACGAAATCCGTCGCAAAAACGTGCGCGAGGGCGACACCATCATCGTGCACAAGGCAGGCGACGTGATTCCCGAGGTCGTGGGCCCGGTGCTCGACAAGCGCCCGGCCGATTCGGTCGACTGGCACATGCCCGAGGTCTGCCCCGTGTGCGGCAGCCTCGTGGTCCACGAGGACGGCGAGGTTGCCTACCGCTGCGTGTCCATTGACTGCCCGGCGCAGCTCAAGGAGCGCCTGCTCCACTGGGTGAGCCGCGGCTGTATGGACGTCGATGGCCTGGGCGACGAGATCGTCGACAAGATGATCGCCGCCGGCCTGATCCACGATGTCGCAGACTTCTACCAGCTCACGGTCGACGACATCGCCGGCCTGGACACGGGGCGCACGTATGCCAGCTCCAACAGCAAAAAGGGCGTCAAGAAGGGCGACCCCATTCCGGTAGGCCTCAAGACGGCCGAGAAAATCATCGCCGAGCTCAACAAGTCCAAGAGCCAGCCGCTCGGTCGCGTGCTGTTTGCCCTGGGCATCCGCCACGTGGGCAAGAGCGTGGGCGAGGTCATCGCCGAGCGATTCCTGTCGATTGACAAGCTCATCTTGGCGAGCGAAGAGGATATTGCCGAGTGCGAGGGCATCGGTCCCAAGATTGCGGCGAGCGTCAAGCAGTTCCTGGCCGTGCCCGAGAACCTTGCCGTGCTGGAGCGCCTGCGCCAGGCGGGCCTGTCGCTCGAGGTCGACTTGGGCGCCGCGCACGCGCAAGCCGCAGCCGACGCTGGCGTGGCGGGCGAGCTCGCCGACGCACAGCCACTCGCGGGTCTGACCTTCGTGCTCACCGGCACGCTCGTCAACCGCACCCGCGACGAGGCGGGCGCGGCGCTCAAGGTGCTCGGCGCCAAGGTCTCGGGTAGTGTGTCAAAGAAGACGAGCTATCTGGTTGCCGGTCCCAAAGCGGGCTCCAAGCTCACCAAGGCCGAGCAGCTGGGTGTGCCCGTGTTGGATGAGGCGGCACTTGAACAGATTTTGGCGACGGGTAGGGTCCCGGAGGCATAATGATTTGTTGAGGAGCTGCGCAGAGGCTCAGTTCCTCAACATCTCCTTATAGTGTTTGCCTGTTCAATTTCGATATCGTTTCCCTCGTATGATCCAGATGCGTCTACCGACTCAAAGCGTGAGTAGGAAACTCTTGTCCCAACTTTGATTTGGGAAAGCTTGTCTTTGATTCGGCCAGATGAGGGGAATGTAATCCGGGTTTGCTTTCCAGCGTCGGTGTAGCGGGGACTGTTGTCTGTTTGGATTACGAGTTCCGTTCCCTCAATAGAATGAACGCTGCCGGCTCCAAAGACAAGGTAATCATCTCCTCCGCTATAGCGGGCTCTATCTGTGCATGAAGAAACGGATGCAAACATAGCGAAAATCACCAATATCGTAACCAGGGCAAAGGCCGTGGTGCCATAGCATTTTGATGGTGCCATCCGGTCTACCAAAAGACTGTTCCGTTCAATTTGACCATATTGGGCGTTGCATAGTTAATCGCTCGGGGATAAGTGTTCCATCCGTCGAATACTTCGAGCCACTGCAGTTCGATGCCAGAGCTTCCATTATGCCCAGTAAAATAGCCAGTTACCGTGACTGTATGACCTGATAGCTCGACGGATCCTTCACTGTTTCGGCTGTTGATCCACATATGATACAAGCCGATATTCCCTTGATCGATAGTTGCTCTGTACTGAGCGAATTGAGGCTGATAACCGAAAAATTGAGTATTAAGTGCTCTACCCTTTTGAGCGGCAAGACTTTTAAACGGAACAATTCCATCTGGGATGATCGTGCTTCCGTACTCGACGCCCTGATCATTGGTCTTATACGTTGTTGTGCCAGTGACGTTCCATATTTCTTTATAATAATCGGGATTAAATTGATTAGCGTTTGAACTGGTGAGACCGTAATGCATTGATACAGCGTACAAGGCAGAAACGACGCATGCATACTTATTAGTGCGGGCTTCAACTAATGATTCCGAGACTCCTCGGAACGGTATTCCGTTTAAATCGTCTATTTGGAAATGCAACATCAAGTCATCTTCATTGATAATGACTGCATTCCATGAAGTTGGGTTATTGCTTTGAGGTGCTATACCCTTTTCGGTGACAATCGGGACAGACCGTATATTGTTATAGTTGGTTACACAGTCTCTAGTTCCTGGCACCAAAGTTCCATATTCAATATCGTTGTACGAAATTAGTACGGTTGGGTTTGTGGCCTGTTGGCCGGAATAAGTTGAAATGGCGTTTGATAGAGAAGCTGAAATCGGAAGAATGGTATCGCCGAGGGTTATCTCCTTCAGAAGCCCAGGATATGATGCGTCAAGTATTAAATAACCGTAAGGGCTTCCTTCCCTTGTGACACTGATTTCATAGCCACAGATAAGGCCGATTTGTTGGCATACGGGAACGATTTGCTCGATCTCTAAGTTCGCGGATCCGTCGACGATGGGCAACAGGGAAAGCGCGTAGTCTTGTGCTAGGTCTGATGTAAAAGCGACGGATGAGTTTGAGTCGGCAGCGAATACTCTTGTTGGGCGTGACGCGGATAAGCCGATGATCGAGGCTAGGCCGAGAAGAAACGAGCGACGTGATTGAACTCTGGGCATAATGTCTCCTGCCTATGGGGGGCAATATGCTGTCATTTTATTTGCTACATAATACAATCTAATTCGGATTAAGGTAAATGGATGGAATTGCTCGATAAATGGTAGTGATTAGCGGACCGGTATCGCGATCCTCGTCACATACGCCCCTGGGTCGTCGCTGATGATGTCGTCGATGAGGGCGATTTCGCGCGAGGGACCGGCGGGGGACAGGTCGCGCTCGTGCATGTAATCGAGTAAGCGCTCATAGCGCGGGGCCGCCTGACCGTGCGTGCCGCGGAAGCTGACCGTCAGACACCGCGCGGCGGGACGTACTTCGACATCGCCCAGGTAATCGTCCGTGTCATCGAGCAGCATAAAGACCTCGTCGTAGCCGTCAAAGTCGCCGGCGGCGAGGCGCACGGCGCTAATCCCGACGCCTAAGTTGCCCAGAAAGACAAAGGTCTCGTGCTGGCCCTTCTGCAGCTGACGAATCTGCCACTCCAGCGCATAGGCGTCGGTAGGCTTGACGCGTTCGCGCAATACGGCGCAGCGAAGCTCGGGCGCATCGATTGTGCAAATGGTATCGAGCTCGGTGTTCAGGGCATCGTGAAGCAGGGCAAGCCGGTTGTCGATCTTGCGCGACACGCGCTCCAGCTCGCGGCGCTTGCGCTCGATGAGCTCCTGCTGCTGCGCCAGCTGCCGCTGCATGAGGTCCACATCGCGCGTGGTCACAAACTCACGGATTTGTGCGAGCGGCAAGTCGAGAACACGCAGATGACTGATGGTGTTGAGGGTGGAGAGCTGCCGCGATCCGTAGTAGCGGTATCCACTTGCCGGATCGATGTGCGCCGGATCCAGCAAGCCCATCTGCTCGTAATGACGTAGCGTGCCCACGCTCAGGTTAAACAGGCGCGCAATCTCGCCAATGCGGAGCAGGCCCTCAGTATGTTCACTTGGCGTGTCGGTCACAGGACCGCTCCTTTCGGTAAAAAGCAGGGGAGAGGTGCCAGCCTGTGTCGCCTCGCTACGCTACCAACTTGTCAAAAGCCCCGCGCCGGTTGAGCACGGTAATCGCGACAACGCAAATGACCGCCGACAAAATCGATCCGCACGGCGAAGCGATGCCCATGGGAAACAGCGTGTCAGAATAGGCGTTCGACAGCAGCCACGCGCCCGGCACGCGAATGAGCGCCACGGCCAGCACGTTGTGCGCAAAGCCGATGTAGCTCTTGCCGTACGCAGCGAAAAAGCCACTAAAGCAAATGTGGATGCCGGCAAAAATCGCGTCGAAAATATAGCTGCGCATATAGCCGGTGCCGGCCGCGACTACCGCGGCGTCCTTGGCAAAAAAGCCGATAAACGCCGGTGCCACCAGCCACATCAGCACCGTGATCAGGCAGCCGTACACCACCGAGATGGTCATGGCGTCCTTGAGCACCTGACGCGCGCGGTTGCCCTTGCCCGCGCCGGCATTTTGCGCCGTGAGTGCGCTGACGGTGGCGCCCATGGAGCTCGGCACAATGAACAAAAAGCTGATCATCTTTTCGACCAGGCCCACGGCGGCGGCGTCGACGAGCCCTCGGTGGTTGGCGATGACGGTGATAAACATAAACGCCACCTGGATGCAGCCGTCCTGCACGGCCACGGGCACGCCGATCTTAAGAATGCTGCCGAGCATCTCGGGCCGGGGACGCAGGTCGCTGCGCTTAACGTGGATGTTCGTGCGACGGCTCTTGAGCCACACGAGCGCGAGGGCAACGCTGGCCGTCTGCGCGGTCACCGTGCCGAGCGCCGCGCCCACAGGGCCTAGTCCCATGTGTCCGATAAACAAAAAGTCGAGCGCGATGTTGATGATGCACGCCACGCCGATCACGTACATGGGCGAGCGCGAATCGCCCAGGCCGCGAAAGATGGCCGAGAGGATGTTGTACGCGGCGATAAAGGGAATGCCCATAAAACAAATGCGCAGGTAGGCGGCGGTGCCTTCGACTGCCTCGGCCGGCGTGCCAATGAGTGACACGATCTGCGGGCACAGTGCGAGCAGGACAGCGGCCAGCACCACCGAGACACCCATAAAGAGCGTGATGGTGTTGCCGATAGCGGTCTCGGCACGGTCAAACCGGCGCGAGCCCACGGCGTGGCCGACGATGACCGTCGTTCCCATGGCCAGGCCCACGAGCGTCACGGTAATGATATAGAGCGTCTGCGCGCCATTGCCCACGGCGGTGATGCCGGCAGCGCCGCTAAACTGCCCCATCATGTACAGGTCGGCCATACCGTAGAGCATCTGCAAAAAGTACGAGAGCATATAGGGCAGGGCAAAGACCGCGATGGTCTTAAGGACATTACCGCGTGTGAGGTCGTGTTCCATGGGCGGGGCACTTTCTGGCTGGGTTTCTTTACGTACCAGTGTAGTGAAAACCCTACAACGATTGTAGAGTCAAGCTTTGTGTTGACGCCGGAGCGAAAAAAGTCTCGCGCACCATTATTCCGAGTGAATATGGACACACATCACGGGAACTCGCCGCCGGCGCTAACCTTGCAGAAAACGATTTCGGAATACTTGACACCATTATTCGGCGCGCAATAATACGTGCGTTTGCGAACAACGTTTGATGGGGGTTGAACCTGCGTGCGCAATCTCAAAATACTGTTTTCCTATCTAGGGGCATACCGTCGCGATGCCATCCTCGGCGTGTTCTTTGTGTCGGTCGAGACGGTGCTCGAGCTGTTTATCCCGGTCATCATGGCCAACATCATCGATGTGGGCGTGCCTGCGGGTGATATCAACTACATGCTGCTGCAGGGCGCGTACATGTTGGTGTGCGCTGCGCTTTCGCTGGTACTGGGCTTGGGTTATGCCCGCACGTCCGCCCGCGTTGCCTCGGGCCTAGGCGCTAACCTGCGCGAGGCCGAGTACAAAAAGATTCAGACGCTCGCTTTTGGTAACCTGGACAACTACGACGCCAGCTCGCTCGTCACCCGCATGACCACGGACATCACCGTTATCCAAAATGCTGTGGGCAACGGCTTTCGCCCTATGGTGCGCGGCCCGGTGACGCTTATCGTCGGCCTTATCTACGCGTTGATGCTGTCGCGCCCGCTCGCCACCGTCTTTGCGATCATCTTGCCCGTGCTGGCAATCGTACTGGGCGCCATCACCTATCGCGTCAGTCCGCTCTACCGCCAACTCCAGACCTCGATGGACCACCTCAACGGCGTGGTACAGGAAGACCTCACCGCCGTGCGTGCCGTCAAGGCCTACGTTCGTACCGAGCACGAGGAGGCCAAGTTCGACACCGTCAATACCGAGCTCGCGCGCACTGCGACAAAGACCTTTGGCAGCGCGGTGCTCAACCTGCCGGTGTTTCAGCTGTCGATGTACGTGGCTGCGCTCTCCATCCTGTGGATTGGCGGCCGCATGATTCTCGCCGGCAAGCTGGGCGTGGGCTCGCTCACGGGCTTTATGAGCTACGTGCTGCTGATCATGAATTCGCTCATGATGATTTCCAACGTGTTTTTGCTGCTCACGCGCGCTCTCACGAGTGTGGGCCGTATCGCCGAGGTGCTCGATGAGGAGCCCTTTATCGCCAACCCCGCGGGAGACCTCGCGATTGCGGCGCCAGCGGACGGCAGTATCGAGTTTCGCGACGTTTCCTTTAAATACCGCGCGGATGCAGCCGAGGATGTGCTCGAGCATATCGACCTTCGCATCGAGAGCGGCTCGACGGTGGGCATCCTCGGCGGCACGGGCTCGGGCAAGAGCTCACTTGTGCAGCTGATTGCGCGCCTGTACGACGCTACCGAGGGCGCCGTGCTTGTGGGCGGACGTGACGTGCGTGACTACGACCTCGCGACCCTACGCGACGCCGTGGGCATTGTGCTGCAAAAGAACGTGCTGTTTACGGGCACCGTGCGCGAGAATCTGCAGTGGGGCAATCCGCAGGCGTCGGACGATGAGCTCCTCGCGGCTTGCCGCGCGGCGTGCGTGGACGAGTTCCTTGATCGCATCGGCGGGCTGGACGGCGAGTTGGGCCAAGGCGGCGCCGGTGTCTCGGGTGGCCAGAAGCAACGCCTGTGCATCGCGCGCACGCTGCTCAAGCATCCGCGCGTGCTCATTTTTGATGACTCCACCAGCGCGGTCGATATGGCGACCGACGCTAAGATTCGCGAGCACATCGCTCGGATCCCCGATACGACCGTGCTCATCATCGCCCAGCGCATCGCGAGCGTCATGGATGCCGATCGCATTGTGGTGCTGGACGACGGTCGTGTCCACGGCGTGGGTACGCACGAGGAACTGCTGGCGGGAGACAACATCTACCAGGAGATTTACGCCTCGCAGATGGAGTTTGCGGGGAACGCGGACGCCGGCGACGGCAGCGACGATGGCTGCGCGAATGGTCCGTTTTCCTCCGTCGCATGCGGATCACCCTTGGAAGGGGGTGAGCGCCGTGCCTAAGACCGCAGCCCAAGCACGCCCGGCCGACCTCAAGCGCACTGTGCGCCGCTTGCTCTCCTACATGGGGCATGCCAAGTTCTCGTTGCTCGCGGTGGGCGTGCTCGCCTCCGTTGCCGCCATCGCGAGCCTCGCCGGCACCTACATGGTGCGCCCCATCGTTAACGGTTTGGCCACGGGCGGGGAGGAACTGCTCGCCAAGCAGGTCATCCTGACGGCGATCATCTACGCCGCGGGCGTGCTTTCGGCCCTGGGCTACTCACAGATCATGGTGCGCGCGGCCCAACACGTGGTGTCCGATATTCGCCGCGACCTGTTCGCGCACATCCAGACGCTGCCGCTCAGTTATTTTGACAGCACGCGCTCGGGCGACATCATGAGTTTTTTCACCAACGACGTCGACACCGTCTCCGAGGCGCTTAACAACAGCTTTGCCAACGTGATTCAGGCCGCCATTCAGGTTGTGGGCACCACGGCTATGCTCATCATCCTTAACTGGCAGCTCACGATTATCACACTCGTGTGCGATGCGGCCATTGTGCTGTATGCGCGCTACTCGGGCGCGCGCTCTAAGCGTTTCTTTGCTGCCCAGCAGGCATCGCTTGGCGACCTGGACGGATATATCGAAGAGATGGTCTCGGGCCAAAAGGTCATCAAGGTCTTTAACCGCGAGGCAGCGAATGTCGCCGGCTTCACCTGCCGCAACGACGAGCTTCGCCGCACCGGCACCGCCGCCGTGAGCTACGCCAACTCCATGGTGCCCATGACCGTCGTGATTGGCTACGTCAACTATGCCATCGTCGCGGTGGCGGGCGGCATGCTCTGCATCAAGGGGCTCGCCGACGTGGGCGCGCTCGCGAGCTACCTGGTCTTTGTGCGCCAGGCGGCCATGCCCATCAACCAGTTTACGCAGCTCGGCAACTTCTTGCTCAACGCGTTGGCCGGTGCCGAGCGCCTGTTTGCGGCTATGGACCTTAAGCCCGAGGTGGACGAGGGCTGCGTGGAACTGGTGCAGACGGGCGACGCCGCGTGGGCGTGGAAGATTCCCGAGGGCCAGGGCGTGGGCGCGTATGGGCATCTGCATGACGTGGCAGCCGTTGATGAGTCGGGCCGCGCGGTGGCTGCCGACGGCACCGAGCTCACGTGCGGCTTGGTCCCGCTTGCCGGCGACGTGCACTTCCATGCCGTGGATTTTTCCTACGTGCCGGGCACCCGCGTGCTCACGGACCTCAACCTGTTTGCCAAGCCGGGGCAAAAGATCGCGTTTGTGGGCTCCACGGGCGCCGGCAAGACGACCATCACCAACCTCATCAACCGCTTCTACGAGGTTGATGACGGCGAGATCACGTACGACGGCATCGACGTCAAGCACATTGCCAAGGCCAGCCTGCGCGGGTCGCTCGGCATTGTGCTGCAGGACACGCACCTGTTTAGCGGCACCATTGCGCAGAACATCCGCTTTGGCAAGCTCGACGCGACCGACGAGGAGGTGCGCGCCGCTGCCGAGGCCGCCTGCGCCGACTCGTTTATCCGCCGCCTGCCGCGGGCCTACGACACACCGGTCACGGCCGACGGCGCCAACCTGTCGCAGGGTCAGCGTCAGCTGCTCGCCATCGCGCGCGTGGCCGTCGCCGATCCGCCGGTGCTCATCCTGGACGAGGCCACGAGCTCCATTGACACGCGTACCGAAAAGCTCATCGAGCGCGGTATGGACCGCATCATGCGCGGACGCACCACGTTTATGATTGCGCACCGCCTGTCCACCGTCCGCGATGCCGACGCCATCATGGTCCTCGAACACGGCCGCATCATCGAGCGCGGCACGCACGAAGAGTTGCTCGCCCAGCACGGCGAGTACTGGCAGCTGGCGCATGGCTTAAAAGAGTTGGATTAACCCGTTCGAGCACGATGCTTTGACCCCTCCGTGCCCCTCACCTTGCCTCAAACCATCACAACATTCGACGTTTTTTGCCAAAAACGGGAAAAGCATCGAATGTTGTGATGGTTTTTCTGCCGCTCGACCGGGTGGAATCGCTTTCTTGCGCGCGAAGGTGTGCGGACCCGTGGGCAGGGGAATAAGGTTGGTTATCCGACTCCATTGGAGGGCTCATGGACCTGCCGATCGTCCTGTCCCATAAGACTGCCTGGCTGTACCACAACGTGGCGCGCCCGTTCGAGCCGCTCTCGCGAGCAAGCAGCCTATACGATGAGAACTCGCTTGCTAACGAGGCGGAGCCGACCGCGGGCCTGCCCAAATTGGGACTCGATGCCAAGGGGCTGAGGGCTTCAACGGCAGTCGGGATCGTTACCGACTATCTGGTTTCGCTCGGTATTCCACGAGAAGAGCTCGATCATATCGACGCGCTCGTCAACTTCGATTTTGAGCGCTCGACGCCGGCTGGATTTAGGTGCCACGTGTTTGGGGCGCCGGTACCTCCATGCCATCTTATCGAGGTGGCAGAGGGCCTTCTAGTGGTTGATGAGGCCATGTGCTTTGTCCAGGCGGGCTCGTGGATGAGCGAGCCCGAGCAGCTGGAATATGGCTACGAAATCTGTGCCCGATACCATTTGAATCATCTGTCGACAGGCGATTATATCGAGATGGGGCAGAGGTATACCGTTGCCGACTTGATTGCCTATTGCAATGAGAGCCGATCTCGTCAGGGGGCTACACGCGCGGCCGCCGTGCTCAGGCGCGTGCACGATGGCGCGCGGTCGCCCATGGAGACGGCCACCGCAATCATGGTCGTAGCAAAACGTTCCCAGGGCGGGCTGGGGTACACCAAGGTCGAGCTCAACCATCGGGTCAATGTTCCCAACGAGTTCAAGTATCTCGCAAAGGCCGGGTATTTCGAGATTGACGTATATGCGCCTGCGAGCGGTACGGGGATTGAATACAACGGTTCGGACCATCTTGATAAACAGCGCAGCGCGTCGGATGCGGAGCGTATGACCGTGCTGAGCGCGCTGGGCTTTAGGATGATCGTCCTCACCGGGACTCAGTTTGCCCACCAGCTGCAATTGCACCGGGCGATGAATGCCATCGCGCTTGCTATGGGTCTTAAGTGCGACCGAAGCGAAGCGTTCCAAAAGCGGCAGAACGACTTGCGAGAATTCGTGATTCGGCACTGGGACGGCGGCCTTTAGGGACGCTTTGGTCCTTCTGCGGGGTGCCGTGGGCAGGCAAACCATCACAACATTCGACGTTTTTCGCCAAAATCGGGAAAAGCATCGAATGTTGTGATGGTTTACGTGCTGAGGATGGGCTTGGGAAGCTGGTTTTGCTCAAAGCGACCTGTCCTGTCGTACGGGTGTCGGCGTGATTCTCTCGTGGGGTATTATGTTTTCCGAAGAATAAAATGCCGCGTGAGGGGAGGGCTGCGTGGACGGGCACGTGCAACACGACGGCTTTGGCCGCGATATCAACTACCTGCGCATTGCCGTTACCGACAAGTGCAATTTCCGCTGCATTTACTGCATGCCGGCCGATGGCGTGGCGCCCCGTGCACACGACGAGCTGCTCAGTGCCGAGGAAATCGCCCGTTTTGTGCGTCTGGTGGCGGGAGAGGGCATTCGCCGCGTGCGCCTGACGGGCGGCGAGCCGCTGGTCAGCCGCCGTATTATTCCGCTTATTCGCGACATCCGCGCGATTCCGCAGATCGAGGACATCTCGCTCACCACCAACGGCGCCCTGCTGCCCAAGCTGGCGCCGCAGCTCAAAGATGCCGGGCTTGACCGCGTCAACATCTCGCTCGATACGCTCGACCCTACGCTCTTTGGAAAGATCACGCGCCTGGGCCGGCTCGAACAGACCATGGCTGGCATCGACGCGGCGCTGGCTTGGGGCTTTGAGCCCGTTAAGGTCAACTGCGTTGTTGTGCGCCGGCTCAACCAGGATGTGGCGGCCCTCGCACGACTGACCGTCGACCGCCCCATCCACCTGCGTTTTATCGAATACATGCCCATCGGCGACGAGCACACGAGCTCGCATTGTGCCGTAGACCCTCACGCGCCCACACTCAATCCCGAGCTGTGGGACGCGAGCGACACCGTGCCGAGCGACGAGCTGCGGGCGCGCATCAATGCCGGGGCCACCGCGGCGGGACTGGGCGAGCTCGAGCCGCTCGACATCAACGACGCTCCTGCCGGTGCGGGCCCTGCGCGCTATTGGCACTTTCCGGGCGCGGCGGGAACGGTCGGCTTCATTAGCGCCATGTCCAATCATTTTTGCGCGAATTGCAACCGTTTGCGCCTGACGGCCGATGGCAACGTGCGTCCGTGCCTGTTTAGCGATGCTGAGTATTCGGTGCGTGAGGCGCTGCGCCGTGGTGATGATATGCAGGTACTTTCGATTTGGCGCGATGCCGTGGCCCACAAACCGCAGGAACACGCGATAATTGAGGGCACGCAACGATTTATGTCCCAAATCGGAGGATGATCATATGGCCAAGAGCAGGTACGCCGATGCCACCAAGGCCGCTCGCAGGGCCGCGATGTCTGCCCACAAAGCCACGGCTGCGGCGAATGCTGGCAACGCCGACGCGTCCGCGCAGCCGACTGCCAGCGCTGTCGCCGAGCCCGCCCGTGACGCCCGTCGCGACGAGCTGACGCACGTGGACGCCAAGGGCGAGGTGCGCATGGTCGACGTGTCCGACAAGGCCGAGACCCATCGCATCGCCATCGCCGAGGGCACCATCCTCATGCACCCCGAGACGCAGGCCATGGTGCTGCAGGACCGCGCCAAAAAAGGCGACGTACTTGCCTGCGCGCGCGTGGCGGGCATCATGGCCATCAAGCGCACGAGCGACATCATCCCCATGTGCCATCCGCTGCTCATTACCAAGAGCAAGTGCGACATTGCGCCCATCGCTCCGGCGGGGACGCCGGCCGAGGACGTGCCCGAGGGCTGGGCACCGGCGCGCGCGGACGGGCAGGTTGGCTTTCACGTACTGGTTACGGCCGGCGTGACGGGCAAGACGGGTATTGAGATGGAGGCTCTGACCGGCGCGAGCGCTGCGTGCCTGACCATCTATGACATGTGCAAGGCGGTCGATCGCGGCATGGAGATCGTTGACGTGCGCCTGCTGCACAAGGAGGGCGGCCGCTCGGGCGTGTGGGATCGTGCGGAGCGTCAGGCCGCTGCTGTTGAGTCCGTGGCCGCTAACGGTGCCGCGCCCGCGAGCGCACCCGTCGCCGTCACGCCCGCAGCTCCGACACCGGCCGTCCCCGCGATCGCGTTTATCGGCTACCAAAACTCGGGCAAGACCACGCTCGTCGAGAAGGTTATCGCCGAGCTCACTCGCCGCGGCCTGCGCGTGGGTTCGCTCAAGCATCATGGACATCACGGCTTTGATATCGATGTGCCCGCTAAGGACACCTGGCGCCATCACCAGGCCGGCTCCAAGCACGTGGGCCTCATCTGCGCCACGCGTTGGGCGGAGTACGCCGACACGCGCGAGGGGGACGAGATGCCCGCGCGCGAGCTGCTGTCGCGTTACAACGATGTCGACGTGGTGATCATCGAGGGCTACAAGACCGAGGGCTTCGACAACATCGTCGTCGCGCGCTCCGGTGTCGACCGTCTGCGCGGCAAGAGCTCGCTCGACCTGGTCGACGGTCACACGCTGGCCCTTGCCTGCAATGAGGCCCTGGCGCGTCAGGCCTTCGACGCCGGCTTTGCGACCCGAGCCATCAACATCAACGACGCCCGAGCCATCTGCGACCTGATTCAGGACCATCTGGCCTAAAACCTGCCAAAAAAGGACAGGTTTATTTTGGCAGGTTTTATCTGGGCAAACGTCACTTCCACCACAAAGGGGACAGGCGCCTTTGTGGTGTTTTTTGCTTTGGTAGATGTGTGGGACATGCCTTACAATCTACCAAGTAGTTCATGACGGGCGAAAAACGGAGAGAAGGGGCTTGATGCGTCCTTAATGTTTCATGCGGATAGATTGATTTGACAGATGGTGGCGAATGCCCGCCGTTCGCATTCGTATGAAACAAGGAGTCTCCATGCTTGCCTCTCTTTTCTCGAAGCCTCAATCATCGCTGTCCGTGCAGGCCAAGCGCCTGGTGGCCATGCGCTTTCTCATTTACACCGGTTTTCAGACCAGCTACTTTATCGGCGTTATCGGAACACTCACCTATGCGGACGACGCTTCGGTCGTTGCGACGTCGCTGGCAGTCCTCTTTATGAACGTCTTCGTGATCCTGGGATCCTTTGCGGGTGGAGCGGCACTCGATGCCTGGGGCCCGCGCCGCCATTTCTTGCTGAGCATCATCGGCGCTCTCGCAACTGGCACGGCAATTATCGTCTTTGGTAGCGCGACCGGCGTCGTCCTGCTCGGCGCGGTGCTCCTAGGTTTTGTGATGGGATTCGCCCAGCCCATCGCCACATCCTATCCGGCGTATCTCACCGACGACCCCGTCGAGCTCAAAGATATCAACTCCGCCATCGCCATGTTTTCAAACGTGAGTATCATCGTTGGCCCCACGCTGGGCGGCTTTGTCGCGGCGGCTGCGTCGTCGCGCGCGGTGTTCGTGCTCATGATGATCTTTACCGTACTGGCGCTCGTTGCCGGTTGGGGCTTTAGGCCGCAGACCAGCCATGTCACCGGGGATGCGGATGCCGATTCGGCAGAGGAAGGGGAGCGTGCGGGACAAAGCCCCAACCCCAGCGCATCCACTCGTGTCACCTTCGCGACCAGCATCAAGACAGTCTTCACCAACAGCGTTCTCGCGCTACTTTTCTGCATCATTTTTCTTTCGAACTTTGGCTACGGGGCCTTCGATCCGCTCGAGTCGTTTTTCTATCGCGATGTCCTACGCGTCGGCGTTGAGTGGATGGGCTGGCTCTCGTCGGCCTCGGGCGTGGGCGCGGTGCTGGGTGCCGTGCTCGCGCTCCGCTTGCCGCCGCACCTGGTCAACCTTAAGACGCTGCTTGTGGCGCTCATGTCCGTGGGTCTGGGGAGCCTGCTCTACGTGGGAACGCCGTACGTGGGTGTAGCCCTTGTCGGCCAGATTGCCCTGGGCGTGGCCTGGGGCGTCGTCAACCCGCTCCACAACACGATCGTGCAAACGACGGCTCCGCTCGAGCAGCTCGGTCGCGTCAACTCGGTCATGGGCTTTGGCAATATGTTCGCCGGCGTGGCGCCGCTGGCGATTGCCCCGTGGCTGGCGGCGACATTTGGCGTACAGCAGACGCTCATCGGGGCGGGCATGGTCGTGACGGCGGTTCCCGCGGCGTTGCTGCTGTTTGGACGCAATCGCTTGGATCGTGCCGCAAGGCAGTAAAATCCATCACAACATTCGATGAAAACCGCGTTTTTGCCGAATAACGTCGAATGTTGTGATGGATTGCGCTCCGGGCCAGGCCACCCTTCGGGTTCGGCCACCACAAAGGGGCCAGGCACCTTTGTGGTGGTTTTTGCTTTGACGGGCCGCGCCTGTGCTTTGGTATACCATGTACGCCGTTCACGAATACACCCCACACCGCCGCACAACCCAGAAAGGCCCCCATGGACACCACCTTCAGCCATATCAAAGCCGTGTTCTGCGATATCGACGGCACGCTGCTCACGAGCCAGCACACGGTGTCCCCGCGCACCGTGGCGGCGATCCGCGCCCTGCGCGAGCGCGGCGTGCTCTTTGGCCTGTGCACCGGGCGCGACGCCCACGCGACCGAGGCCATGTACGAGCTCTGGGGCATCGAAGGCCTGGTAGACGTGATGGTGGGCTGCGGTGGCGCCGAGGTCATCGACCGCGCGCACGACATCAACGAGCTGAGCTATCCGCTGCCGGGCGAGACCATCGCGCGCATCTGCAAACACATGGCGGACCTTCCGGCAACGCCCGTCTGCCCCCGAGACGGCGTGTTCTACGTGCCCGAGAGCAACGCGTGCGTCGAGCACCTGTCGCGCGTCGACGGCGTGCCCTACCAGGTGGTCGATTTTGCCGAGTTCTTGCGCGAGCCGCAGCCCAAGGTGATGTTTACCATGGCGCCCGAGGTGATGCCGCAGGTGATTGAGCGGGCGTCGACGTTTGCCGACGACACCGTCAAGGCGGCGGCTCTGCAAACCACGCAACGGCTCTACGAGTTCATGGATCCGCGCGTGTCCAAGACGCGCGGCCTTGTGCGCGTGGCGGAGCTCAACGACATGGAGCTCCAGGACATCTGCGTGTTTGGCGATGCGGACAACGACACCTGCATGGTGGCTGACGCCGGCGTGGGCGTGGCCATGGCAAACGGCAGCGACGCCACCCGCTCCGCCGCCGACTTTGTAACCGCGAGCAACGACGAAGACGGTATCGCGATCTTTATCCAGGAGCACCTGCTGTAGTACTGCGCGCTGGACAAAAACCACCACGAAGGGGACAGGCACCTTTGTGGTGGTTCGATCAGGCGTCCCGGCAACCGATTGCCGGGACGCTTATTGTTCCGAGGCGAATCGACGCGGTGAACAAACGACCACTCGCAGCCAAATATCGACCGTTCACAGATTGAGTAGGTTAAAACAAGGCTCTGTTAGACCAGGATTGACATACATATGTCCTCACGGTGCCATATCGTTGACCCCATAGACCGCGATGATGGGAGCAGCATGAACGCCGAAGACCTGGTCCTCAACTTCAAGAAGGGCATGGCGAACCTCAGCAA
>DBGBCW010000040.1:0-4766 GCA_048478035.1 Collinsella aerofaciens
CCCGGATGCGACACTTGAAGTGTCCATCCTCGCAGTATCCGGTTCTCAAGGTGCACGCCCCGCGGCTGATCCGGTCCGACCGGGCCGCGCGGCAAGGAGATATATTGCCAGACCGGAGGGGCCCCGGGGGCGGGAATCTGGACGTACACATTTCCTACACATCTTGGGATCCGACTAACGTTTGCCAGCCGTTACCTACCGCTCGCCGAGCATCTCTTTATATAAGGCAGTCTCATGGTTAAAGCGGATACGTCCCCCTAGCTAAAGCACAGCCAGCATCGAGCAACTCATCACGTTCTTCCACCGAGAACCCCTCGGCGTAGACGCGCACCACCGGTTCGGTCCCGCTAGGACGGACCAGCAGCCACGTGTCATCCTCGAATGCCAAACGCAAGCCATCCATATGGCTAACGTTTTGCGGCACCTTGCCACAAATCGACTTGGGGTTTACGCCCGGCAGCAGGGTTCGTAACGTTTCGGCATCTTCGGCCTCAAGGCGTAAATCGCGTCGACCGTAACTCGTCTTACCAAAACTGTCCTCGAGTTGGTCGACCAGAACGCCCAAAGGCGCGTCCGTCTTTGCCATAAGCTCACACAGAATCAGACAGGCGAGGATTCCATCGCGCTCGGGCATATGCGCGGCAATGCCGATACCACCGGCTTCTTCGCCGCCTATGAGGACGCCGCCCTTCTTCATCTCCGCCGCTATATATTTGAAACCGACCGGTTTGACGGTCACGCGGCAGCCAAGCGCCTCGGCAATGCGACGCACGAGCGTCGAGCACGAAAGATTGACGACGACGCGCCCCTCCAAATTACGAAATTGAACCAAGTCGCCCAAAACGAGCGCCATGATCTGATGCGGATGTATATATCTGCCGCGCTCGTCAACCGCGCCGATGCGGTCGGCGTCGCCGTCGGTCACCAGGCCAGCGCAAGCTCCGTCCTCGATAACCGTGAGCTCGCAAGCGTCCACCCAAGGCTCAACGGGGTCGGGGCAGATATCTTCTTGGTCAGACGCCTGCCCGGCGTGAATCTCGTGCACCTCAACGCCAAGCTCGCGCAGCAAGTCGGCTAGATAGCCCTGGGCTGCGCCGCCCATGGGATCGACGACCACGCGCAGGTGCGCGGCGCGGATGGCTTCGGCATCGACAAACGATGCCACCGCCTGCATATAGTCAGGAATAATATCCGCGGTGCGATATTGCCCTTCGATCCCCATTGGCTCGGGAGCCATGGTCTCTTCGAGCTCTTCGATGACATCCTGGTTGGCGGTCGAGCCGTCACCCATGCGAATCTTGAGGCACAGATAACCCTGCGGATGATGGGACCCCGTCACCATGAGCGCGCCGCACGCCTCACCGTCATAAGCCGCCGCCCACGTAAGGGCAGGGGTCGGAACAGGTCGCGAAGCGAGCACGGCGTCCAGCCCGTGCGCTGCTAGCACGCCCGCCGCAAGCTCAGCGAACTCGCTCGCGAGGGGCCGGGTGTCGAACCCTATATATACCGTTTTGCCCGGATTGGTCTTTTGCCACAACTCGCCGACGGCATCGGCGATACGGGCAACGTTATCGGCAGTAAAGTCCTCATCGACGCGAGCGCGCCAACCGTCAGTTCCAAAATGAATTATCGCGCACACGCGCAGACACCTCACAGTGTTTGGATCATGGTACGCATGGGGTATACCCGCAACATGCACTCGGCAACCTGCCGGCACCAGCATTCACCATTTGGGCAAATGCTGCCGAGGACATGCAGGCAATAAAAAAAACCGCCCCGTATGAAGCGGTTTTACCCTTTATATATCGAGCGCCTCGGCCATCGCTGCCGTAGTGATTGCCGTGGTTCCACAACAACTGCCCACCATTGCGGCGCCGGCATGTCTCCATTCGATGCATGCGCGCGCGAAAGCTTCGGGGTTCTCGTGCCATACGGGGCCATCCTGAGTCTGGACCGGATCGCCCACGTTGGGACGCACCGTGACGGGAGTAGTCGCCGATGCAACCATCCTGGGCACCGCCGCGTTCGCGGCCGCAAGCGAACAGCAATTAACACCAACCGAGTTTGCGCCGTGTTTTTCGGCGTACAAAACGGCTGCCTCGATGTTGAGGCCATCGCCCAACAGGTCGCCGTTATCGTCAACGACAAAACTCACCAGAACAGGCATGCCGTCGGCGGCATCTCGAGCGCCGGCAAGCATGGGCTGCAAATTACGGATAGACGTCACCGTCTCGATCAGCAGACCGTCAACGCCGGCATTGAGCAAGGCGTGCGCCTGTTCGCGCGCAATGCCTCGGATTTCACGATACTCGGCAGAGTCCTCGGCAAACCACTCAATACCGATCGGGCCCATCGAGCCCAGCAGCAGCTGAGGGTGCGCCTGGCGGGCATCGTCGACGGCCCCGCGATTGACCTCCGCCACGGACGGCGCAATCTGGTCGTGTTTGAGGGCATAGCTTGATGCCTGAAAGGTGTTGGTAATGAGCACCTGCGCGCCGGCGGCGACATACAAGCGATGGATACGAGAAACGGTCTGCGGCTCTGCCAGATTCCAAAACGCCGGTGGAATGTCGGCGGCATCGTACTCACTCAACAGAACACTGCCCATGGGGCCCTGCGCCAACAAGGTCTCGCTCGACAAGCGGCGCGTAAGTTCCTCGGCACCAAAGCGGTTGTAATAACTCGTATCCATATATATCCCGCTATTCCTCGACGCTGATTCCCTGCTTTTCGAGATAGGCGAGCCAGCGGCTCATCGTGTCCTCGGATAGCGCATGCTCCATCATGCAGGCCTCGGAATCGGCTCGCTCAAATTCGACACCGAGCTCCTGAACCAAAAACGTGCGGATGAGGCGATGACGGTACCAGATAGCCGTGCCAACCTCGCGGCCGCGATCGGTCAGGATCACCTTGCCGTAGTGCGATTGCTCGACAAGCTCGGATGCCTTGAGCGCCGAAACCGCTTTATTGACCGATGCCTTGGAGACGCCAAGGCGCTGCGCGATGTCGACCGATCGCACGCCGTTGGTTTCCCCCTCTTCGCTTTCAATGCGAACCATGCACTCCAAGTAGTCTTCGTTCGCCACCGTCAGATGTAGTTCGCGCGAGCTATTTGTCGTATCCATGATCTTCCGTCCCTTCTGCATTCAATGGCTGATTCTACCCCATCCAAGCGTCGTGGTATGCCGTGGCATACCGTGCTAGAGTTCTTGTTGCACACGACGACCAAGATTGGAGCGGTCTTTATGGAAAACACCACCACGAGCCCCGATGTCCTCGAACGCTTTTTGCGCTACGTCCAGATCAACACGCAGTCCGAGGATGCAAACTGCGACCAGGTACCCTCGAGCGCCGTTCAGTTTGACCTTGCCAACGTGCTGGCTGAAGAGCTGCGCGAGCTTGGTGCGGAAGATGCCCACGTGACCGAGCACGCCTATGTCTGCGCGCATATCCCCGCAAGTGCGGGCGCTGAGGACAAGCCCGCCCTGGGCCTGATCGCCCATCTCGACACCACCGAAGTTGCACCGGGCGCCGGCGTGAAGCCGCACATCGTACACTACGAAGGCGGCGACCTGGTCTGCGGCACGGTTGACGGTAAGCCCGTTGCCATGAGTACCGCCAAGCTTCCCGCCCTGAATGACCTCGCGGGTGAGGACCTGGTCTGCAGCGATGGCACCACGCTGCTGGGCGCGGACGACAAGGCAGGCGTCGCCGAGATCATGTCGCTTGTCGCGCGTATCGCTCAGGACCCTTCTCTGCCCCATCCCGCACTCGGCATTTGCTTCTGCCCTGACGAGGAGATCGGCCACGGAGCCGAGCTGTTGGATATCGATACCTTTGGCTGCAAGTACGCCTACACGGTCGACGGCGGCCCCATCGGCGAGCTGGAGTGGGAGTGCTTTAACGCCGCCGAGGCGACCGTCCGCTTTGAGGGCCAGTCCATCCACCCGGGCGACGCTAAGGGCCGTATGGTCAACGCAGGCAATCTGTTCTGTGACTTCAACGCGTTGCTCCCCTACGTGCAGCGCCCGGAGTATACGGAAGGCTACGAGGGCTTTTATCACCTTGAGGGTGTATCTGCGACCGTCGATCACGCCACAGCGCGCTATATCGTCCGCGACCATGACGCCGCCAAGTTCCAGCAGAAACTCGACCTTGTTGATGCCGCCGCCTCGATGCTCAACCAGCGTCTGGGTGAGGAGTGCGTGACGGTCGAGATTAAGCAGCAGTATCGAAATATGGCCGAGATCGTTCGTGACTATCCCGAGCTTATTGATGTTGCCAAGGAAGCCTACCTTGCCTGCGGCGTTGAGCCCCAAGTGCTGCCGATTCGCGGCGGCACCGACGGCGCTCAGCTGTCGTTCCGCGGTCTGCCCTGCCCCAACCTTTCCACCGGCGGCTATTGCTACCACGGCATCAACGAGTTCGTCCCGGTCAGTTCGCTCGTCAAGATGACCGACGTGCTCCAGGAGCTCGTCGCCCGCTTTGCATAAGCCTGGCTGCACAAGTCCAAAAGACGAATCGCCCCGTCCTCAACCAAGAACGGGGCGGTTTTTTTACTGCAACGAGAATAGGTTGACGCACGCCAGCCTCTTAACGCAAGGAGTGTCCCAAACTGCCGGCACAGACGATATGAGCAGGACATAAAAACATTGAGAGCCCCTGCTGCATGAAAGACCGCGGATTAGGCCGACAATGGTGAGTGTCTAATTCAGCCGCGGCGGCCACGCCGCATTCATGGAAGGGGCTCCCATGCTCGATACTAC
>DBGBCW010000041.1:0-38955 GCA_048478035.1 Collinsella aerofaciens
GGTCTGATAAGATTCCCATAGCGGTCTTCGTCCTTTCCTAGAACCTGTTGTTGTGGTGATTTCAGATTCTAGGACGAAGGCCGTTTTTCGTTAAACGGGCGCTAGGGTGTCACCCTTACACCAACATTTTCGACGCGATCACCTCTGTCTCGACAAGACAACGTAGACTAAAGTTTCCTTTAGTAAGAGAATGAGAACTATATCTGAAAGCGTTGCGATGGCGTGAAGGCACCGAGTCCGAACCGACTGAATGCTACGTGCATCTGCATCGCTTTTTTGTTATCTCTGTCAGTTGGGTAGCACTACACTTGTCAGCATTTACCCTGGTACATGCTGCCTAAATCCACTACCCCTTCTACCGCGCCGACCATCTCGTCATCGTGAGAGACAATGATGATCAGCTGGCTTTGCTTGTTGCGCTTAACATAGGCCGCAAGCTCGGCGCGGCTTACAGCGTCTAACCCAGTCGTGGGCTCGTCGAGCACCAAAACTGACGACTTGCGTGAAAGCGCCGACCATAAGTACACGCGGCGCAACTCACCGCCCGAAAGCGCGGAGCAACGTTTCCCGAGCAACTCCTTCACGCTGTTTTCCAGCGAAGGTAGGTCATCTACACCCCGGTGATAGGGAGAAAAGGGCGTGTCGAAATACTCTAACAGCTCTTTCACCGTTTCGTCCGGCGCGAAGCACGACTGTGGGCAGCACGATATCTCTCTCGCACGTATGTAATCCAAGTCGCATTCTTCGATTGGCACACCGTTGTATTTTACTTTGCCTTTCGATGAATATAGCCCGAGCATCAAGTAAAGAAGCGATGTCTTGCCCCTTCCGTTCTCCCCAACTATGCAATATGTACCAGGACCGGAAAACTTGAAAGAAAACCCGCCAAGGACCCCTCGGACAGATCCGTCTGGAAGGGCAACCGAGAATTCCAAATCAGATACCGAAATGTCATTTATTCCATCAAGTTTCGCCAAATCGGTCCGATTCCACCCCGATCTCGCCTTTTCCCTCGTCGCGATAGCCGTCCTATCCCATGATGCTTTGGCGTCCTGATAGGATTTGAACAATGACATCATACTTTTCAAAGTCTTAAAGAGAACCGCGAAGTATGTACCGATGATAGTGTACTCGCCTATTGACATAGTTCCGTTAATGATTCGTACTCCGGAAACAACAAGTATCACCGCTTGAAACAACGCTGCGAAAAGACCATCGAGCGATGTCAGAGAATATGATAGCTTTCCGGAGCGCAAAACTTTGGGAAAATAGCTCTTAAACCCAGCGTCGAGCGCTTGTTCGCTCTTGCCGTACGAAGATGCCAGTTGAATGTTGAGAATCTGATTAAGCTGCGATGCAATTGCGGCGTAAAAGGCGCTGTCCGCCTCTTTCTTCTCATACGTGACCCTATACAAAAGTTTCCTCAACCCAGTAATTACACAGAAATACACGATGAGGAGAATGATGGAAAACACCGCGAGAGTTGAATCAATTGACCATATGATAAGCAATACGATGGGAATAGCTACAATGGACAGCGGCGCACTGATGAAATTCGCCAAAACGAAGGATGAGACCACGCTGGAGTCGGAAATAATCCGTTGCGTTGTATAGGCTGGATCGATGGTCCGACTCACCAAGTAATCGTCTCTTTCAAAACGCAAGACGGCCTCCCTGAGAAGATCAAAGGAAAGTCTCGTGCTTATGCGAATGGAAAGTGTTCCTGCAAAATAAGTAAAGAGGGTGGAGAAAACTCCTATTGACGCAACCAGGAGTGCGAAGAGTGCGGCGTCTCTTTCGCTGCGGTTACCGAGAAGAAAATCTAAAAATTTTCCGTTCACGTATGGCATGGCATAGGAGAGAGCGGTTCCAATCACCGTGATAGCAATGAAGACGAAAGCCCCTTTTGCTCTGATGAACCTCGAGAGAACGCATCGAATCAAGGAAGGCCCCAATCTACCCGCCACAAAACATCAATCACTGATACCTTACACCTCAACACAACAGGAGCGAAGATTTGCCAATGAGACTGCTTTAAGATTGCCTTGGGCCAATACGGTCTCAAGCTCTTCCTACAAGAGAGTCAGAATCGGACATCTCCTCCGACGAATCTGGCAATCGGGCGATTGAAATATCTTTTTCAACCGCCCGATTGCCACAATAGATTGGAGCGTCCGCCCGCAAACGACCTCGTTTTACACCCACCAAATCCTTTGCCTTTTGTCGCCTAGACTAGAAAAATCGCTCATAATAACGCAACCAGCCTGCTCGCTTGAAGAAACCTAAGCCCGTAATGTAGATGTGCAAACTTCCGGACGCCTTGCGAGGCATAGCGCGTATAAACTTCGTCAACCGCCTCAGAAATACCTGAGTATCGCGCCAGGGCAAAAGCATACGACGTCGCCGCCATACCCCGCACCCATTCGGAACGCGGACTAATTGAATAGCTGCACAGTATTATCATACATGCATCTAGACCTGATTCCCCAAGTAGCCGACGTATTGATGCGAGCATCGTGGGTCGCCCCTGCGCCATCGTCGTCACCCCTATTAGCAGTATTTAGTGTTTTCCTCTAAATGCGTATCGCCACCCTTAAGAATATGAAGTGTTATATCCAGACCCGATTGTCCCCCATCCCCAACGAAGGGATAAGGAATCTCATCCGGAATCGGCAGTAACGGAGGATTCACAACGACAAGCGAAAAACATGAGTCATCTCACAGAGGGGAGTAAAGGCTCCCCTCAAGCACCCTAGTTTCGTCATCCAAAGAGTTGATGGCAGTGTTCTTCTTACAAAGGTCGACAACAAAAGGGTTGATTTCTACAGATGTTACATCCATGCCACAGTTGGTAAGTATCAGGCCCTGTATTCTGGGGCCAGAACACAAATCGAGAGCCTTCCGTGCGCTCTGCGGTGTAAGGCGCCAATCTCAGCAAATCTGTCCCACAATACTGCGCTGAAGAACAAGACGGAACCCCTGAGCCAAACTCCCCTATACCTTTTTAAGGCTAAGACAGGCAAGTTCACGCACCCGGCATATTCCAGAATAACATCCTATTGTTTTAGATGCTCTACAAGCATGAACAGCCGCGAATCGGAAAGATCTTCTAGTTTCGCCCCGACTGACCGCCAAGGGCCAAAATGGCCTCTCCATCCCCAGGCAACCGGCTCTGGCGCGCCGAGAAGTGTCCCCAAGTGCCGGCAGAAAAGGAACGTCCCTAACTGCCGGCTAGAGGGCACCGAAGAGAATGGCGTAGGTAGTGGATTCGCCGAGCTTGAGCTCGTCGCCGGGATTGAGTTGGGCGGAACGGCCGGGCTCGACCTGAATGCAGACGCGCGTGGCCCCGTTTACCACCACGGTTCCGTTGGTGGACGACAAGTCCTCGACGTGCCAGATATTTTGAGCATCGCACCAGATATGGGCATGGCGGGCCGAGACATCGTCGCCGACGTCGGTAATATCGCCCTCACCAGTGGCCAGCGCGCCAATCTCAACACCCTGCTCACTCGGCTGAATCCAGCGCGGGGCGCTCACGACAAAACTGTTTTGTACGCGCAGCAAGCCCAAGGGGTGCGCCGGGGCGGGTTCGCGTTCGCCCGCGGTCATCGACATGCCAAGCGAGCGCGGCGTGGAGGTGCCTCCGCCACAGGTCGCGTGCGCGTAGTCGATGGCATAGTTCACCGAGGACCGCACATCCGCCGAACAGCCGACGGCGACAAACAGCACCAGTACGGCCTCGGCGCGCTCGGCAGGCATGAGTTCTGCCGCCTGGGACAGGCGATCGAGCGCGTTGCGATAGAGATTCGTGTCCTGGTGGCACTCTTCGAGCGCGCGCACCATCGGTTCACCTGCAGGACCGCACACCATATTGATCACAGCCGTGGAGTCCATGGGATTTCGCTGGCGCAGGGCCAGTTGCGACATAATACGCGCAGCCGAGGTACCGTATTCGGCAAAGTAGCGCTGCTGAAGCGTGCCGACCGGCGCGCGAACGATGAAGCGGGAAACCCAAGAGCGATCGGCGGCTCGGCTCTGCGGGCTGCGGCCGTCGGCGAGCGGACGGGACGAAAGCACCAAGCCGCACAGCTCGATATGGCTCAGATGCGCCGCGCGCTTAAAGATGTCAAACATGGCCCCGCATGGGGTGAGCTCAACTTGAGATGCCATGACCTAGGCCTCCTTAGTCGTAGAAATAGAATCGGACGATACTTCGACAGGTCCGCCAAAAGTACGGGCAGCTGCGGCTCCACCGGCAAGCGGAGTCGCCATCTGGGCTTTTGTGCGTCGCGGTGCCGAAACGGGAAGTTCAAAGGCAAAGCCCATCGCAAGCAAAAACCACGTAAGCGTATAGGTTGCAACCAGAGCGGCAACAAGGCCGCCCATCACGGCGCGTTGGGAAAATACGCTACATGCAGCCACAACCAGCACCGGAACCTCGCAGGCAGAAAGCGCAAGCACACCCTGCAGGAACCCCGAGCGCCGATTGCGCGCAAGTGCCCCCGTGGCAACGCCGGCTATGCCTGGCAGCGCCAACGCCAGTGCGGCAATAATACCCGGTAGCGACCCAGACCACACGAGCGATCCCAAAGTCGCCGTCACGCGGGCGCCCGACGCCAGCAGCGCGGCCGAAACCACGACCACAGCCCAAACCACGCTGCAAACGACCGCCGCACCGATCATCGCCGCGCGACGAACCGCGCGGCCAGACGCATCCATGGGGCACGGCGTGAGCGGCTCGCCGCGGAGCGAACGACCGACATTTTGCGCATAGTGGTCACAAAACGCCGAGAGCGCCGCCTCGACCGCCGCCGGCTCGGGGCGATCTTTTTGATGGCTGGACAGACAGGCCATCACCACATCGAACAGCTGGGCATCGACAAACGCCAGTGCATCGCGTAGCTCTTCAGAATCCGGCTCAAGCCCTAGCTGCTGGGCCTGCTCGGCCGCGGCGAGCGCCACATCGGGCTCACGACAAAGCAGCTGAGTCAAATCACAGCCGGGCGCATGGGCACCAATGGGATAGTCGGGCCGCGTGTCCATCTTGAGACGATAGGGACTGGCAATATCGCGCGTCTTTTTGCGCGAACCCGAGGTGCCCGAAGTGCTCGGCGCCGCCTCGTACGGCGCGACGCCGGCGATGAGCTCATAGACCGTGCTCGCCGCGGCATACACGTCAATTGCGGGCGACGTGCGCAAAACGCGCAGGTCAGCAATATCGTCGGTGAGCATCTCAGGCGGAGCGTAGGCAACCGTCGCGCGGCGCAACGTGGCGTAGCGCTCTGTAAAGGACTCCTTGCCGCCGGTTCCCGCCACCGCAGAGGCGGGCTCGAGCGCCAGCGACGAGCCAAAGTCGATGAGGCACAAATCGAACGTGCCCTCGACAAGTTGTTGGTCGAGCGGCAGGCGCGCCGCACGCACCATAATATTAGCGGGCGAGATGTCGCGATGGACAAAGCCCTCCCCCACCAGGTTCATGCGGCAGAGCAAGTCGAACAGGTCGCGGCCCAGGCGAGCGGCCACGAGCGGTGACAAGCGACCGGCATCGTCCACGGCAAGGCGCGGGCGCAGGCGGGCAAGCGTCTCGCCCTCGACCCATTCCATGACAATCGCAGGCACACCGTCGACCTCGCCCCAGCCATAGAGGCGGGGAAAGCCCTTAAGGCCCGAAAGGGCGCGATGGCATTCATATTCCTCGCGAAATGCCGCTTTGAACTTGGCGACCAGCGACTCATGGGCGGCATCGTCGTCAAACTCATCGCGCGTCGGCAAGATGAGCTGTTTGAGTGCTACGTCCTCGCCTTGGGCGTTGACAGCACGCGTCACGCGGCCGATACCGCCACGGCGCATGGTGGCATCGTCGGCAAACAGTATCGTAAAACGACGCAGATAGGCAGGCAGTTCGTCCTGACCGAGCGCAATGGCCGGCTCAAACCCGTCGACACGCGCCAGGCGCAGGCAGACCATGGGATCGCGACCGAGCGATTGTGGTGTGGTGGATGCAAGATCGGTCATCATAGGGCAAGCGCCGCCACGTTATTGTTGAAGTTACCGAGCGCGACGTCATCATCGCCGTAATGGCCGACCCATTGACATAGGTTGGTGTAACAGCCCCACAGATTGGCATACTGCTGATACCACCTTGACCGGGGCGAGAATGTCTGACGACCGAACTCGGCTCGAATGACAAACATCTCCCCGACCAGGCTGTCGCACGGCCTGGGATCTCCCGTAGAGTTATAGGTCGAGACCACGTCATTGGCACGAGAAACATAGCCGTCGAGCATGTTGTACTTGGTCACAAGCCAACTGTGAATGCTCTCTTCCTCAGCAGCGGAAAGGCCGCCGGAGTTTGCATCGTTGTCAGTGTTGCCGCCCGTCGAGCCGCCGTTTCCAGGCCCTCCGGTAGAGGAACCCGACCCAGAGCCGCCGCCCGAACTCGATGAATCCGAGCCGGAGCCAGAAGTATCCGAGCTACCGGGCTTTCCGGACTGCTGGGCGTCCTGCTCCTTTTGCTGCTCGACCTTATTCACCGTTGCCGCCACGCTATTGTTGGACAATCGATCGATGATCTTGGTGTTGGTGGGCACGATGGTTTTGCCATTGGCAAGCGTGACTTCGTTGTCCGGGGCCTCGGCGCCGTCCGCATCGTCGGTGCCAAACACAATATGCCCGACCACACTTGCCCAAGCATATCCAGTCGTGGTGCCCAGATCGCTTTTGACCTCATGCCCCACGCGCGGTTCGCGTGCGGCATGCGCCTGCATCATGGACGGCACGGTCATGCCATAGGCAGAAACGCCAGCTATGACCAGCACCAGCGAGCACGATAGCAGTGCGTACGCCCGCGACGCCAAGCCCAGTCGGCGTCGTATGCGCACCGCGGCGCCGCGCTTTGTCTGAGTGCCACCGGGCCGCATGCGTTCTCCTCCAACAAAAACACGCCGCTCGGGAGCGGCGCATTCATTCGAATCCATATTTGAGTGTATCAGCGAACCCAAAAGGTTGCGCAACGAATGAGCAAATTAAGGATGCGAGCGGAAGCATCCATGCGATAAGCGGATACGAAGCATCTTTGTTGCACAACAAACTCACAGTCGCACGGGGAAATTATGACTACCCCGTGCGACTGTGAGGAAAACATACGGCAGGAGCAGGCTCGCCACCTAAATCGCGCGACGGGCCTCGATGGCGCGGCCAAGCGTAAGCTCGTCGGCATACTCCAAGTCGCCGCCCACGGGAAGGCCGCTTGCCAGACGCGACACCTCGACGCCCAACGGCTTGATGGTACGGGCCAGATAGCTCGCCGTGGTCTCGCCCTCAATATTGGGGTTGGTGGCGATGATGACCTCGTGGATGTCCTCGTGGCCCAAGCGTGCCAGCAGCTCTCGAATGTGCAGCTGCTCGGGGCCAATCTTGTCCATGGGACTGATCACGCCGCCCAATACGTGGTAGAGGCCGTGGTAGCTGCCCGTGCGCTCGATCGCCTGGACATCGCGCGGCTCGCCCACCACGCAAATGCGAGTGGTATCGCGCATCGGGTCCTGGCAGATGGAGCACTCGTCGGCCGTGGCGTAGTTAAAGCAGCGGCTGCAAAAGTGGACCTCCTGCTTGACCTCCAGGATGGCCTCGGCCAGGCGGCGCGCCTCCTCGGCGTCGGCCTCCAACAGGTAATAGGCGATGCGCTGGGCCGACTTGGGACCAATGCCCGGCAGACGGCCCAGCTCATCGAGCAGTTTTTGCAGACTGTGGTTGGCACTCATATATATGCGTGTCTTAGAACGGCATGCCCGGGATGTTGAGGCCGCCGGTGATGGCGCCCATCTGCTTGTTGGCGAGCTCGTTGACGCCGCGGACGGCCTCGTTGACGGCAGCCATGATCATGTCCTGCAGCATATCGACGTCCTCGGGATCGAGCGCATCGGGATCGATGGTGAGGTTGACGAGCTCCATCTCGCCGTTAACGGTCACCTTGACCATGCCGCCGCCGGCAGAGGCGTCGACGGTCTGGGACTTGAGGTTCTCCTGCGCGGCGGCAAGCTGCTCCTGCATCTTGCGAGCCTGCTTCATCATCTGCTGCATGTTCATACCGGCCATGATGGCTCCTTTACGTGCGGCCGCACGCCGAGCTGCAAGGGCAGCCGGAGCACGGCGGGACTTTCAAACTCAAAAATCGTACCACGGCGCGCGGCGAGAGAGCGGGGCGGACGTGTTACCTCAGTCGATATACATGTCCTCCAATACAAACCGCACTCAAAGATTATGCAAGGTCGAATTATGCAAGGTTGCATAATATCGCACACTCAATCTAGTAGAGCCGAATCCGGCATTTCATGTGCGCCACTAAATAGCTAAATGCCGAACCGCTGCTCGAGGCGGCGCACATGGCGGCAGGGTATAATTTGATTGCCATAGATAGTAATTTGGAGGTGCCCCATGAATGCCCCCAACGCGCTCCAAAACATCCGCTCAAAACACCCCGTTGCATATGTGGTTCTCTATCTCTTTGTCGGCTGGGCATTGCTGGTTGTCATCACCCATGCCATAGCTTTTGGAGCAGAACTGCTGATAGCCAGCTCGGACCAGCCCGTCGTCAAATGGGAGACGACCGATGAGTGCACCGACGGAACCCGAACCGTCTACTACAACAGCCCGTCCCTCTATCAAGAGTTCAAGGTCAAGATAAAGGACTTCAAGATTGTCGATGCCGAGCTAGGCGTTTATTTGGCAATCGGAGCAACCATTAACGCCGAGCAAGTCGAGTACACGGACAGCCATGCGACGTATCGCATCGACCTCAGCATCCTAGGCCGACCGTCACGCACCTGTCTGCTCGAATGCGAGATACGCGGCACCACACTACACATGTCCGAAATACAGATGCGCCCGGACAAAAGAAAGTGATGTATGACCGAGTCGAAACAGACTAGGCATAGACTCGTCCGCCTTCGTAGGCAAAACGCAGGATGAGCGGGGCATTGTTACGCACGAAATCATCGAGTTCTTGAAGGTCCGCTTCGCTAAAGCCCTCGTGTGACACCCAATTGAATGCCGGCAAGATACACTCCGCCGTGTCAAAACCCCAATCGCGCGGGCGCTCCACAACAACCTTCACCGTGTTGTCCTCCCGGACTTCGGAATACGAAACCTGCGTATCGTCCTCAAGGCGGACATATTCCCACATCATAAGCTCGCTCCGTTCAAAGGGTTCTCTTCTTGAGCAGTATACCCGCCCGTACAGCTACTCCACCGGCTTGAAGATGGTGGACTGACCGAAGACGCTGCGGATGAGGGCTTTGGCCTCGTCCTCGGTCTGCGGGATGCTCGGGGCTGCACCCTGATGGCCGAAGGGGCTGCCCGCACCGGGGTTGGACTCCCAGGGAGCTGCAGGAGCGTCCTCCTCTTTGGGGGCAGTTGCAGCGGACTTGGGCGCGGACGCCGCACCCGGCACGTCGAACGGAGGTAGATCGTCCCCACCAGCATCGGCAGCAAAACCGCCGACCATGGCATCGTCGTAGGGAACCTGCTCGGATTCCCGCGGCGCAGACGACGCAGCAGGCTGACATTTGGGAGCGGCAGAGCGCTCGGGCGCACGGGGCGCGGGCTCAGTCGGGAGCTTACCCGTGGCAGGAGCGCCGGCGGGGTTGTCGGAGCGTAGCCAGGGGGCTTTGCCCAGGTCAGATGACCTGGGCGCGGGTGTCGGAGCAGCCGGTTTGGGCGCCGCAGGCTTAGGCGCCGACGGGGTCGATGCCGCTACCGGCGCCGCTTGCTGCTGCGGCGCGCTGGCGCTCGAGGATACAGGGGCCGCCGAGGACACGGGTTGCGGGTCCGCAGATGCCGCAGCCCGTGCAGATGGAGAATGCTCCTCATGTTGAGGAGCCGGCGTGCCACCCCCATCTAGGACATAGTCGACGGTACGACGACCGAAGACCGCGCAGACCGTCGGCAGGACCACCGACTGCGTATCGGCGCGACCGAGCATCTTAATGGCAAAAGTCGAACCCGCGGGGAACGAGACCGTGAGCTTGGAGCCGTCGTCGGCCGTGGCGCGGGCGTTGAGCAAAAGCCCTGCGTAGGAAGCCTGACGCGCCTTGACACGCTCGACAACCTCGGCCCATTTGCGCTGCAGCTCTCCGGCATCCTCGACCGCGGGCGTCTCGGCGGCACCGGCGGCGGCAACCTGGGCGGCGTTGTTGGACTGGGGCTTAGGTGCCGGAGCGGTGGCAGGCGCGGGGGCCGCAACGGGCTGAGGCGTCGGAGCCGGCGCAGGCTGAGGTGCAGGCGCTGCAGGCTTGGAAGCTGACACGGACGCAGAACGGGGCGCAGGCTGAGCCGTCGGAGCGGCAGCACCACGGTCCCAAGGCATACTGCCCTGGCGCGCGGACGTAACAGCGGGGGCAGCGGTCGCCGCAGGAGTAGCGGCTCGGGCACCCGAGATCAGCGTCGGCTGCTGGACAGCGGGTGCGGATGCAGCAGGCGCACTCGCTTGAGCAGCAGCCACGCTCGCCGGCACGGCGCCGTTGGCAACCATGGCCTCCAGGCGTGCCACGCGCTCGGCCAATGCCTCAATCGTTAAATCAGCCTCGGGACGCGCCAGACGCGTGCAGGCAATCTCGAGCACCAGGCGCACGTCGCTCGCGCCCCTCATCTCCAGTGCGGCATCGTCGAACACTGTCAGCACACGGGCCAGGCGGTCGGCAGGATGCTCGCCAAAGGCAGCGGCCTCGGCAGCAAGCGCCTCGGCCTGCTCGGAGCCGCCCTCAAACAGCTCGGCACGGGCACCGGCAACGCAGGCAACGTACACGTCACGCACATGCGCCACCAGGTCGCGCGTCAGCTCCAGCAGGTCATTGCCCTCCTCAACCTGCGCACGGATCAGCCCATAGAGCTCGGCAACATCGCGATCGGCAATGGCGCGGGAAAACTCGCCCAGAATCTGGTCCGAAACCTCGCCTAAAAGCGAGCGGGCGTCGTCCGCATGCACAGAACCGTTGCCAAAGACGCTCAGCTGCTCCAGCGTGGACAACGCGTCGCGCATGCCGCCCTTTGCATGGCGCGCCACGATAGCCAGCGCCTCGTCGTCGTAATCGAAGCCCTCCTGCTCGCACACGTATGCCAGGCGATGCTCGATATCCTCGTTGCCGATGCGGTGGAAATCGAAGCGCTGGCAGCGCGAGAGGATGGTCTCCAGAATCTTTTGCGGGTCGGTGGTGCACAGCACAAAAATCACGTGCGCCGGCGGCTCCTCGAGCGTCTTGAGCAGCGCGTTGAACGCCGCCGTCGTGAGCATGTGGACCTCGTCGATGATATAAATCTTGTACTTGCCGCGCACTGGGGCAAAGTTGACGGAGTTGATGATCTCCTCGCGCACGTTGTCCACGCCGGTACGGCTTGCGGCATCGAGCTCGTAGACATCGGGGTGGTTACCCTCGGCAATGAGCTCGCACTCCTCGCAAGTACCGTCGGGCATGCAGCCGCTTGCACCCTCGGCGCGCGCCGCCTCGGCATTGCGGCACAGCAGCGCCTTGGCCAGAATGCGCGCCATGGTGGTCTTGCCCGTGCCGCGCGGTCCGCAGAACAGGTAGGCGTGGGACAGGCGCCCCTCGGTGATGGCGTGCTCGAGCGTCGAGACGATATGCTGCTGGCCCACCACGGAGTCAAAGGTGAGCGGGCGATACTTTCGGTACAACGATTCCATGGGTGCTCCCCCGGGTATACTGAGTCTTGTTGCCGCGGCGGCCATGCGGTCGCACGGCATACTGCATTCCATAATAACCCGTACGGCGAGCCCGCCGCGATAGGAGTCCAAAGAGCATGGCAGACGCAGAGAGCAACCTCGTTCCCTCCGAAGCAGCCGACCAGGTCGAGGTCGCGCTCGAGGAGCAGGCCGCAGCCGATGACGGCATCCTGTACCTCAACGAGTACCAGTACGAAAACGACCTGGTCACCGACTTCGCCCGCCTGGTCGCCTCGCCCAGGCGTCGCGGCTCGCTGTATGTCGCCGCGGCAGTTGCCGCGCTCATCGGCATCGGCATGCTGGTGGCCGGCGGCAGCTGGATCAAGTTTGGCGTCGTCCTGATCGTGTTCGGCGCCTTTTTGGCCTGGTGGAGCAAGAACCTGCACCACACGCTCGCCCGCGACTTTATCGACGCCGTCGAGGCCGACGAGTCCATGGGTGGCCGCTATCGCCGCGTCGCCGCCAACGAGGACGGCCTGATGGTTTGGGGCAAGAGCGGCAAGTCGCAGTTCTTCCCGTTTGACAAGCTCGACCACGTACTCGACGGCGAGCGCATCTTTGTGGCCATGTTCGCCGACCAGGGCGTGACGATCCCCAAGGACACCTTCGTCCGTGGCGATGCCGAGCAGTTCGGTCCCTTCCTCAAGGCCCGCATCAACAAAAAACTCCGCATCGAGACCAAGAAGAAGAAAATGAAGGCCGAGAAGGCCGCCGCCGAGGCCAAGCAGGGCGACAAGCCCCAGGAGACCAAGGGCAAGCGGCGCAAGCAGAAGAAGAACAAGAAGAAGCGCTAAGGCCAAGCCAGGCAGGCAGCCTCGCATCCCGCTATCCTCCCCATGCACCCGAGCGTGCTACACTAGTAGCATCTATGCCACCGCGAACGGCTCGGCCCCGCGCCCGCCGCTCGCAAACGAACTTTAAACGCACGAGGGTTGGCCATGCCGCTTTTCTCGCAACATACCGCCCGGTTCTCGCCGGACGTTCCTTTGGAGGGCACCAGCTCTCGCGAGCTGCTCAAGCGGTACCAGCCGCTCGAGACACTTGCGACCGGCGGTTTTGGCTCCATCGAGATCTGCCGCGACACGCACCTGCGCCGCCGCGTCGCCATTAAGCGCATCCCCCTTATTAACGGTGTCGGCATGCCCGCCAGCGACATCATGGATGTCCTGCGCGAGGCGCACACTGCCGCCATGCTTCAACATCCCAACATCGTGCAGGTCATCGACTTTACGCACGACACAGCCTATGCCTACCTAGTTATGGAATATGTCGATGGCATGTCGCTGGCCGAGTTTTTGCACCGCGTGGACGGTCACTCACTTACCTTTGACGAGGCCGCGGCCATTGCCGATGCCCTAGGCCAGGCGCTCACCTTCGCCCATAGTAATGGCGTACTCCACCTGGACATTAAGCCCGCCAACGTGCTCATCGACCACTCGGGCAATGTAAAGCTCACCGACTTTGGCATGGCGCGACTGTCGTCCGCCGGTGGCTTTGGCGGCTCGCGCGGCGGCACCATCGGCTACATGCCGCCCGAGCAGCTCGATATCGAGACCGGCACGGTCGATGAGCGCGCCGATGTCTTTGCCCTCGCCTGTGTAATCTATGAGGGCCTGTGCGGCAGCGCTCCCTTTATGGCGGCCACGCCCGCCGACTCGCTCGACCGCATCATCGGCGGCGCCACCTATCCCAGCGAGCTGATACCACACTTTCCCCCGGGAGCCGAGGCCGCGCTCATGAGCGCGCTCTCCCCCATGCCGCAGGACCGCCCCAGCAGCGTCGAGACATTTTGCGACCAGCTCCTTGCCGGTCTGGGCAGCGTGCGCGAAGGCCGTCGCAGCCTGGAGCAAATGGTTGGCGAACTTTCGGATGACGAGCAGGAGCTCGACGATATCGAGCCGTCGCACTACGAGGACGACGCCATCGAGGTCGACCCCGCACTCGGCTGGGCGGGCACGCGCTGGAGCCATGCGCGCGACTACACCATGCGCACTATCTCGGCGCTAACGTGCGGCACCTTTAGCTTTTTGCTGATGCAAACGGCCGGGGTCGCGGCGCTTCCCGGCCTGGTCATTGCGGCCATCGCGATCGGAGTGGCGGCTGGCCTGGCCCCCCAGATTGGCTCGGCCATCTCGGCTGTGGGCTTTTTGGTGCTCATGGCCAACGCCACCATGCAGGCACAGGGCATCCTGTCGATGCTGCCCGTCGCGGTGATCTTTGCCGCCGCCATGTCCGGTTGGTGGATCGCCTGGGGTCGCACCGAGACTGCCGCGAGCGCCACGCTCACCTGTGCACTCGCGCTTGGCTGTCTGACCGGCAATACCTTCCTGGCAGCTGGGGTCGCCGCCGGCGTCGCGTCATTTTGGCTCGGCCCGGCAAGCGCCGCCGCGGCAACGGGCATGGGCGCGCTTTTTGCCCGTCTGGCCACGGTTGCGCTTTCAGCCGGAGGCGTACTGGGGCTCGGTAACGTTGCCGCAGCGCTGGGAGACCCGCTCCTTTGGGCTGCCTTTGTGCTGGTCGCGGCAACTGCCGCGGCGTCATCTGCGCTGCTCAATGCCCATGCCAAGCGTGCCAATCAGGGCTCAAACCTTGCCGCAATCGCCGCAATCGCTGTCACCAGCATCGGCTGCGCAGCGGCGTCCTGTCTTGCACACCATATGGAAATTGCCAGCCTTGCAGCCGCGGTCGTCGCCAAGGCGGCGGTTGCGGGAACCCTATCCTCTATAATCGTTGGGATATGCCTATATTTGCTCGGATACCAAAGAACCTATACGGAGAGTGATCTTTCGTGAACTTCCTGAACATCTTCGAGGACCACGTGGCCGGCATCTTCGGTGCCACCCGTGCCCCGTTCTCCTTTAAGAAGCTTGCCAAGCAGGCCGCTCGCGACATGGAGGATCAGACTTTGGTGATCAACGGCGTCAACACGGCGCCGGCACTCTATACCATCCTTATCGCCGCCGACGACGATCCCATGCTCGCCCCGTTCTACCCCGAGCTTTCGCGCGAGGTCCGCGAGTTTGTGAAGGCGCAGGCCGAAAAGCGCCGCTATGTCTTTGTCGGCGAGCCCCTCGTGCGCTTTATGATCGATCCGCAGCTGCGCGCCGGCAAGTTCTCGGTCTTTGCCGAGAACGTCGATGCCCCCACGCTCGGCCGCCTGTACGAAGAAGAGCGCGCCTATCAAAACGGCCTGGGCCAGAACAACTCCGCGGCAAGCCGTGCCGCCAGCGCCCCGCGCGCCGGCCAGCAGCAGTTTGCTGCCCCGCAGCAGCAGCGCCCCGCCGCCATGCCCCAGCAGCAGCCGACGCCTCGCGCCGCCGCTCCCGACCCGCTTGCCGTGGCAGACCCCTTCGCGCCTAGCGTCCCCGACCCCGCCGCAGCACCCATCCCGGTGCCGCAGACCGTCTCGCGCGACGCGCTTGCCGGCATGGGCGGAGCCGCCGCGACCGGTGCCGCCGTGGGCCTAGGCGCCGCAGCCGGCATCGCCTCCAACATGGCGAGCACTCGCGCCCCGCAGCGCCCGCTCGCCCAGCTCGTCGACGTCGTGAGCGGCGAGAGCCATAGCATCACCTCCGCACAGGTAACCATCGGTCGCGAGCGCTCAGTTTCCGACATTGCCCTGCGCGACCCCAACGTGTCGCGCCGCCACGCCCAGCTCACCTTTACGGGCTCGGATTGGTCGATCGAGGACCTCAATTCCACCAACGGCACGCTCGTCAACAACCGCCGCATTACGCGCTGCCCGCTGCGCAACGGCGATCTGCTGACGTTTGGCCTGAGCACCTTTGAATTTAGGGGATAGTCGCTTATGAACATCGATATCGTCCTTTTTGCAGGCCGCATCGTCCTGGTCGCCCTGCTCTATATCTTCCTGTTCGCCGTCATGAAGACCGGCGTGGGACTTGTGCGCGGGCAGCGCCGCGACTCGGCTATCTGGACGATTGATGTGGACAAGGGTCCGCGCGGTATCCGCGGCATCCACGTAGACATGCTCGGCCCCGTCATCGTCGGTCGCTCGCCATCTTCGGACATCTGCATCAACGAACCGTTCGTCTCGGCCTCGCATGCGCGCTTTTCGCTGCAGGGCCCGGCGCTCATCATCGAGGACCTCAACTCGCTTAACGGCACGCTCGTCAACGGCCGCCAGCTCGTGGAGCCCGCGACGCTGCGTGAGGGCGACGAAGTCCAGATTGGCGACGTGGTCATGAAGGTGAACCGTCGATGATCGACGAGGAGAACAAGTCCGCAACCATGACCGAGGCACCGGCTGCCGCCGTAGCTGCACCGGCCCACGCCGCTCCGGCGGACTCCACACCCGTGGAGCCCGAGGACACCGTGTTCTCCCTGCCTCTTTCGCATGTAACGCATGATATTTCGGATCTCGCCGATAACGAGGGCGAAGAGGATGTCGCAGCAGCGCCCATCGGCGCACATGCTGCGGAACAGCCCACAGCGCCCGAAGCAACCCCGGCGCCGGCTCACTTTGCAGAACCCGTCGCCGCGGCAATCAACGAGAGCGCTGCGGTGTTTGCAGCACCCGAGCCCGCCGCGCCGGCGTTTCCCATAGCCCCGGCATCCGAGGTTGCGCCCGCGTCTACGCCGGCGCCCGAGCCTATAGACGTCAGCCCGCAAGACGACGAGTCGACCGCCCGCGTGTCCGAGGAGCCCGGCTCCCCGGACACCGGCGATTCTGAATCAAACGCCGAGACCGACACCGTCTCTCCCGGTGACACAGCAGAGATCGACGTTGCCGCCGTTGAGGCCAAGCTCAAAGACCCCGGGTCGACCATGAGCTTTGAGCCCCTGACCGAGGAACGCATCGAGACCGACTCGACCTATGATGCCGGCACCACCACGCAACTCATGTGGGGCGCCCGCTCTGACGTTGGCTGCGTGCGCCCGCACAATGAGGATTCCTACCTGGTGCAGTCGCCGCTCTTTTGCGTATGCGACGGCATGGGCGGTCACGCCGCCGGCGAGGTAGCCTCTTCTATCGCTGTCGAGACCATCGCCAAGACAGCTCCTCAGTCTGCCGACGCCGCACGCCTGGCGGCAGCCGTCGAGGCTGCTAACGCCGCCGTAATCGAGGCCGCCTTGAATGGCCTGGGCAAGCCCGGCATGGGCTGCACAGCCACTTGCGCCTATATCGAAAACGACACGCTCGCCATCGCCCACGTGGGCGACTCGCGCGCCTACCTGCTCCACGAGGGCACGCTCATCCGCGTGACCCGCGACCACTCCTATGTGGAAGAACTCGTGGACGCCGGCGAGATCACGGCAGACGAGGCTCGCGTCCACCCCAACCGTTCGGTCGTCACCCGCGCACTGGGCTCGGACCCCGCCATGTATGCCGACCACTTCACTCTGCATATCGAGGAAGGCGACCGCCTGATCCTGTGCTCCGACGGCCTCTCGAGCATGATTCCCGATAGCGATATCGAGAACATCGCCACGCAGTCCTCAACCGCGCAAATCTGCGTCGACAACCTAGTGGACGCGGCGCTTGCCGCCGGCGGCCACGACAACGTGACCGTAGTAGTCGTTGACCTGGTTGACGATGGCGTCATGCGCGAGGCGCAACGCGTGCGTCGCCGCAACGTTACTATCGCCGCCATCCTGGCCCTCGTCTTTGTGCTGGCAGCTGGCATCTGGGCCTACACGGGTGTCACCGGCTCGTACTACCTGGGTACCTACCAGGGCAATGTCGCCGTCTGGCGCGGCCTGCCCGGCAAGCCACTCGGACTCAAGCTCCACTGGCTCGAAAGCGAAACCAGCATCAAGCTGTCCGACCTGCCCGAAGACACGCAAAACCGCCTCAAGGCGGGCATTCCGCAAACAAGTGTCGACGATGCGCAGGACACGATATCCAAGTACCGCCACCAGATCGACGAGGAGCAGACCCGCCAGGTGATCGACGCGCAAACGATTCGCGACAACACCAATCAGGGATCGACCTCCGAATCAGATTCCGAGAAAACCGCCGAACAGTCCGCCGAGGCCGAAGCCTCCGATAAGAATTAGAAAGGGAGTGCCGCTTATGAGTCGCCGCAACACCGAGCTGCTCTTGCTCATCGCCTCGGCGTTCCCCGTCATCCTGCTGTATGCGATGTACGTCCTCACCGCGGGCGCTGCCATCTCCTTTGAGACGCTCGCCGTACCGATCGGCCTCTTTGCCGCCTTTGCCGCGGCCCACATTGCCGTGCGCATCTTGGCGCCCGGTGCCGACCCCGCCATCCTGCCCATCGTATTTATACTTTCGGGCATCGGCATCACGTTTGTGACGCGTCTCGCCCCCGCTCTCGCCATCTCACAGCTCATCATCCTGTTTGTCTCGGTGGCCCTGATGGTGGGAACGCTCGCGTTGGTTAAGAACCTCGACGTGGTCATGCGCTACAAGTACACCTTTGGCATCATCGGCATCATTCTGCTGATGCTGCCTATCTTTATCGGCACCACGATCTCGGGCTCCAAGCTGTGGATTCGCATCGCGGGCTTTACCATCCAGCCCGGCGAGTTCGCCAAGGTCTTTATCGTGCTGTTCCTGGCCGGGTACCTGGCCGAGAACCGCGAGCTGCTCTCCATCTCCAACCGCAAGATCTTGGGCTTTAAGATCCCTCGCCTGCGACTGCTGCTGCCGTTGTTTGCCGTGTGGGGTGTGTGCCTGCTCGTCGTCGTCTTCGAACGCGACCTGGGTTCGGCCGTGCTGTTCTACACCATCTTCTTGCTGATGCTCTACGTTGCCACGGGGCGCTTTTCGTATGTCGTTATCGGCCTTGCGCTCTTAGCCGTTGGAGCCGTGGGCGCCTACAAGTTCCTGTCGCACGTTCAGGTGCGTTTCCAGGTTTGGGTCGATCCGTTTAAGGACGCCCAGGGTCAGGGCTACCAGATCGTCCAGTCGCTCTTCTCGCTTGCCGATGGCGGTCTGGTCGGTGTTGGCATCGGCAACGGCATGGCCAACAACATCCCTGTCGTCGAGTCCGACTTTATCTTCTCGGCTATCGGCGAGGAGATGGGCCTTTTGGGCGGCGGCGCCGTGCTCATCCTGTTTATGCTCTTTGCCGTGCGTGGCCTGACCACAGCTGCCCGTGCAAAGTCCGACCTTGCCGCCTTTAGCGCCACCGGTCTTACGGCAGCCATCAGCTTCCAGGCCTTCTTGATCGTTGGCGGCGTTACCCGCCTGATCCCGCTGACCGGCGTCACCCTGCCCTTTATGAGCCAGGGCGGCTCCTCGCTGCTGGCGAGCTTTATCATCGTCGCGCTCCTGCTGCGCGCCGGTGACGAGGCTACCGGACGCGAGGCCGAGCTTACCGGCACCGGTACCATGGCCGCCATCACCGATGATCAGGTCGCATCTGCCGCCGCCCCGACGGGCACGCGCTTTGCCACCTCGTCTTCCTACGGCAGCGGCAGCCATTCCGTCGGCTCGCGCATGCGACGTCGCCTGCTCGACACGCCTGAATCCGGTGTGCTCGGCCGCGTTGCGCTCGCCAACCGTCTAACCCGCGCGGTGCTCGCCTTTACGGCGCTGTTCGCCATCCTTATCGGGAACCTCACCTATGTCCAGGTCATTAAGGCCAAGGACTATCAGGACATGCCGACCAACAACCACACCATCGCCCGCTCCAAGTACATCCAGCGCGGCTCCATCATCACGTCCGACGGCGTGACGCTGGCCGAGTCGCTGCAGCAGGAGGACGGCACCTACGTACGCTCCTACCCCAACGGTAACCTGGCAGCGCACGTGGTTGGCTACGTGAGCCAGCAGTATGGCACCACCGCCATCGAGAGCGTCATGAACGACACGCTCACCGGTTCTAAGGACTACTCTAGCTGGAACAACGCCATCGCGTCGCTCGCGGGCCAGACCCAGCCGGGCAACACCGCCAAGCTCACCATCGACTCGCGCATCCAGACGGCTGCTGAGCAGGCGCTCAAGGGCTTTAAGGGCGCTGTAGTGGTCATCGACCCGCGTACCGGCGCCGTGCTCGCATGTGCCAGCTCGCCCACCTACGACAACACCAACATCGATGCCCTGCTGCAGACGGGCGGCGGCGAGGACGGCTCCATGTACAATCGCGCCATGGACGCGCTGTACACGCCGGGCTCAACGTTTAAGGTCGTTACGCTTTCCGCGGCACTCGAGACCGGCACCGCCAGCCTGACCAGCACCTACCAGGCGCCCGGCTCCATGGACATCGGCAACGCACCGGTCACCAACTCTGCCAACGAGAGCTACGGCACCATCAGCCTGCAGCAGGCCTTTGCCGTGTCCTCCAACGTCGTCTTTGGCCAGGTGGCAAACGAAGTTGGCGCAAACACGCTCGTACAGTTTGCCAACGCCTTTGGCTACGGCCAAAAGCTCGGCCAGGACCTGACCTCCGCGGCCTCCATCATGGCCGACCCGTCGCTCATGACCGAGTGGGAGACCGCCTGGGCCGGCGCCGGCCAGCCTGTCGGCATGGACCACACGCCCGGCCCGCAGACCACCGTCATGCAAAACGCCGTGATTGCCGCCGCCATCGCTAACAGCGGCGTGGTCATGGACCCGTACTTTGTAGCCCAGGTACTCGCCCCGGACGGAACCGTGGTCAAGACCACGCAGTCCCGCTCGCTTGGTCAGGCCGTCAGCTCCGCCACGGCCGACCAGGTCAAGCAGGCCATGCTTGCCGTCGTCCAGTCCGGCACCGGCACCGATGCCCAGATCCCCGGCGTCAAGGTCGCCGGCAAGACCGGCTCGGCCGAGATCGGCGGCACCAACGTCAACTCGATGTTCGTTGGCTTTGCACCTTACGATTCACCCACGGTCGCCATCTCGGTGGCCTTGGAGGATTTCGACAAGCATGACGTCGAGGCCGCCAAGATCGCCGGTATCGTCCTGACCGCGGCGCTTGCCGCACAGGGAGCGTGATGCCCATGATCGAATCGGACACCCGAGGCGCGCCGCGGCCGAAGAGTTAGCGGCAACGCGCCACACGGCCCCAGCGGCCACATCGTAGGTACTACACACATCGTTGAGCGAATAGTTATGTTAGGAGCAGGAATGGAACAGAGGGTCCTCGGGGGAAGATACCTCCTCAAGGATAAGGTGGGAACAGGCGGCATGGCGACCGTCTACCGTGCACAGGATCAGGTCCTCGACCGCACGGTTGCCGTCAAGATCATGCTGCCGCAGTATGCTGGCGACGCAACCTTCGCCGCACGCTTTAAGCAGGAGGCCCAGGCAGCAGCCGGTCTCTCCTCCCCCTATATCGTGGGCGTCTACGATTGGGGCAAGGACGGCGACACCTATTACATCGTCATGGAGTACCTGCGCGGCACCGACCTTAAGAGCGGCATCAAGAGCCACGGCGCCCTCGACCCCAAGAAGGTCGCCCAGATCGGCTCGCAGATCAGCTCCGCGCTTTCGGTCGCCCACAAGCACGAAATCATCCACCGCGACATTAAGCCGCAGAACATCATGGTGCTGCCCGACGGCAACATCAAGGTGATGGACTTTGGCATCGCGCGCGCCAAGAACAGCCACCTCACGCAAGACAACAACGTGCTGGGAACCGCCCACTACGTCAGCCCCGAGCAGACCCGCGGTCAGGACCTCGGCCCCACCTCGGATATCTACTCGCTGGGCGTCGTGATGTACGAGTGCGCCACCGGCCGCGTTCCCTTTGACGGTGACGACGCCATCTCGGTCGCACTCAAGCAAGTCAACGAGTTGCCTATTCCGCCGAGCCAGATCAACTCCGGTGTCGACGCCGACCTTGAGCGCATCATCCTCAAGTGCATGGAGAAGGACCCGGAAAACCGCTTCCAGACCGCCGACGAGCTTCGTCAGGTGCTCAACAGCTACCTGTCGGGCCGTGCCGTCAACGTCTCGGAGCCCACGCGCGTCATCGGTGCCCCCGGTGAGCTGGGCGCCACCAAGACTCGCGAGCTTTCCGATCAGACGCGCGCCATGGTGCGTCCCGTCTCGGGCGTGAGCGGCCAGAATACCGCCCGTAGCTCGGTTTCGGGCTCCACCGGCTCCTACGAGGTCGAAAAGCCCAAATCCAACAAGAACAAGATCATCGCCGCCGTGGTGGCAGCCGTTGCCGTCATCGGCATCGTGGTGGCCTTTGCCACAGGACTCTTTGGCGGCGAGCAGGTCACCGTGCCCGATGTGCTGGGCAAGGACCAGCAGACTGCCGTCGAGCTGATCAAGGAAGCCGGCCTCGAGGTCGGCACCATCGACCAAAGCTACAACGACGATGTCGACGAGGGCAAGGTCGCCGAGCAGACGCCCAACGGCAACACCAAGAAGGCCAAGGGCACCAAGGTGAACCTGGTAATCTCCAAGGGCCCCAAGCCCTCCGAGAAGGTTGAGGTTCCCCGGCTTGTCGGCCTGACCAAGGACCAGGCAGAAGCCGCGCTGGCAAGCGTTGGCCTGAAGGGCAACGCCTCCGAGGAGGCCAACGAGGCCGATGAGGGCCAGGTCTTTGAGCAGGGCACCGAAGCCGGTAAGGAAGTCGAGAAAGGCACGACCATCTCGTACAAGGTCTCGGGCGGCCCGGATACCACGTCCGTCCCCGACCTGACCGACATGACCGAGTCCCAGGCGCGCAACGCCCTCGATATGGCTGGCTTTGGCGTCGATGTGAGCTATCAGGAGAACGACTCGGTTACCGAGGGCACCGTGATCAGCTGGAACCCCAGCGGCAAGCAGAAGCCCGGCGCCACGATTACCGTCGTCATTGCCAAGAAGTCCGGCAAGGCCACCGTCCCGGGCAACCTGTACGGCAAGAGCATTTCCGCCGCCGTTACCGCGCTCAACAACGCCGGTTTCTATAACATCGGCTTCTGTGACCAGAACGGCAATCCCGTGAGCGGTAACGAGGATGCCACCGTTACGGGCGTCTCCCCCACCGGCAAGCAGTCCACCGACAGCACGATCACGCTAACAGTCGCACTTTCTGGCTCGGGTTCGGGCTCTGGCTCGGGCACGGGTGACGATTCCGGTACGACCAACTAGTCGCCACCCCACCGCTCATCACGGCTCTCGCCGCAAACATATTCGCTCACAGGCGCCCGCTTGCTCCCCCAGCAAGCGGGCGCTTCGTTTTTGACATGACATGAACCAGAAGAGCCCGGCACCGTAGCGGTACCGGGCTCGATATTCCTCTGGTGCCCCCGGGCGGATTCGAACCGTCGACACCCGCTTTAGGAGAGCGGTGCTCTATCCCCTGAGCTACGGAGGCATGTTGTACTAGTGTAGCAGATTTACTGCATCGCCATACGTCGCATGACTAGACTTCGAAGTTGCGGTGGAATAGTTCCTGTCTGAAGCATCTAAAGCCGTATTTAGGAACTATTTCACCGCAACTTATGAGGAGCTAGTTGCCTTTGTGGAAGAGGTTTTTGATAACGGAAGGGATGCTCTTGGCACCCTTGGCCGTCACATCGATAAAGTCGGGCGAACGCACGAGCTTGTCCTCGTCGACGTACTTGCGGACCGCGCGCAACGTCTCTTTGTCGTCGCGCGTCGAAAACGTAAAGTGACCGTTGTCCTTGGTGAAGATGGCAAAACGCGTGATCTTCTTGGTGCCGCGTAAAACCTCGGCGGCAATATAGTCGACCTCGTCCCACGGGATTTGAATATAATCCTCGGGATTGCGCTCGTTGTAATACTCGAACGCCTTATTGCCCACCATCACGTTACCGTGGCTGGTAAGCCCCATCAGGCAGGTTGCCGGCGTTGCCAGATCGACCGTGCTGTTCTGAGATTGCGCCATGCGCACCTCGCCCTCCAAATAAAACAATCGGACCGCATCCAGTGTACCCACCGGGTGCGGTCCGTTTCAATGGCTCAAAAGCCCTTGCCTAGCAATTCTCGGTCTTAAGCCGAAACGTGCTTACATGAAGCCGCAGACGCGACCGATGATGCCGATGGCGAAGAGAGCCAGGATGATGACGATCGGGCTGACCTTCTTCTTGAGGAGCTTGCAGACCAGCAGGGTCAGGCACACGGCGGCAAGGCCGGGGATGAGCTGATCGAGGTTGGCCTGAAGCGTGGTGACCTTCACCTGATCAAGGGCGTTAGCACCGATGGAGTTATACATCGTCAGTGCTTCCTTGACACCCTCAGAACCAGAGGGCAGGTTAGCCCAGTCGATAAAGGCGCCAGCAGACTGCGTGACCTTGGAGACGACCGGGGTGAAGGAGATGGACACCCAGCGCTCGACCAGGGCGCCGATGATGAACATACCCAGGATGGAAGCACCCTCGGTGACCTTGCCCATCAGACCGCCGGAGAGGTCCTTGGCGATGGAGGAGCCGACCTTGTAGCCAAACTCCTGCGTGTACCACAGGAAGGCGTAACGGATGATGTTCCACGCGAAGAAGAACAGCAGCGGACCGGCGATGCTGCCGGACAGGGCCAGGGAAGCGCCCAGAGCGCCCAGAATCGGGCGAAGGGTGAACCAGAAGGCGGGGTCGCCGACGCCGGCGAGCGGGCCCATCATACCGACCTTGACGCCCTGAATGGCGACGTCGTCGATCGGAGCACCGTTGGCGCGCTCCTCCTCGAGAGCGAGGGTGACGCCAATGACGGGGGCGGAAACATAGGGATGGGTGTTATAGAACTCCAGGTGGCGCTTAAGAGCGGCAATCTGGTCATCCTTGTTGGTGTAGAGCTTCTTGATCGCAGGGATCATTGCGAAGCACCAGCCGCCGTTCTGCATACGCTCGTAGTTCCACGAGCCCTGAAGGAACTGATGACGGAAGCAAACCTTCTTGCGGTCAGCCTTGGTGAGCTGAATCTTGTTCTCTGCCATATGTATCACTCCCCTCCTACTCGTAATCGTTCAGAATGTCACCGAGCGGGTCACCGGAGCCGCCGCCCATGCCGCCACCCTGCTTGGCCAGATCCTTAAGGCCAAGGTAGATGAGGGCAAGGGAGATGCCGATGAGGCCAAGGGCGATCAGCGTGAGCTGAGGGATGGCAGCAAGGACAAAGCCGAGGATGAAGAACGGCCAGGTCTCCTTGGTGGCCATCATGTTGATGACCATGGCGTAACCGACGGAAGCGACCATGCCGCCGCCGACAGCCATGCCGCCGGACAGCCAGTCGGGCATAGCGTTAAGCGCGTTGGTAACAGCCTCGGCCGGGATGATGCACAGAAGTACTGCCGGGATGGCGATACGAAGGCCCTGCATGAGGATGGCAGCGTACTGCCAGCGCTCGATGCCGGAGAAGTCGCCCTTCTCGGCGCAACCGTCCATGGCGTGAGCGATAGCGGTGGCCAGGGTACGGCAGATCATGGTCAGGAACAGGCCAGCGACCGACAGCGGGACGGCGACGGCGATGGCGGCGGTAACGGCCTTTGCCGAATCGGTGGCGCCACCGTTGAGGGCGAGCACCATGATGATCGAAGAAGCGACCGAGGCCAGAGCGGCGTCAGGCGCGACAGCGGCGCCAACGTTAGCCCAGCCAAGGGCCATCATCTGGAGCGAACCGCCCAGGAGGATGCCCTCCTGAAGGTGACCGGTTACGAGACCGATAAGCGTGCATGCCACGAGCGGCTGATGGAACTGGAACTCATCCAGAATGCCTTCCATACCGGCAAGCAACGCGACAATCGCAACAAGCAGAATAGTGATTGCAGACATGTATCGGACCCTCCTTTACTATGCTTGAGCGGCCAGTTCGGCCTTAGCTTTCTTCAACATGGCGTCGAGATCCTCGGAGGAATCCGAAGGAACCTTGCGGACCTCGAACTTGACGCCCTTGGCCTTGAGGGCCTCGAGAGTCTTGACGTCGTCATCGCCCATAGCGACGGCGTTGGTGACGACGACCTTGCCCTTGGAGTGAGCCATGGAACCGATGTTAACTTCCTTGATGTCGACGCCGGCCTCGATGGCCTTGAGCAGATCCTGCGGGTTCTCGAAGAGCAGCATGGCCTTGGTGTCACCAAAGCGCGTGTCCTTGACGACCTCGGCCATCTTCTTGATGGGCACGACGTTGGCATGGGCTCCCGGAGGGGCAGCCTGCTCGATCATGGTCTTGCGGAGCTCGTCGTGAGCAACGCCGTCGGAAACCACGATGATGCGGTTGGGGTTGATCTGCTTGGTCCACGTGGTGGCCACCTGACCATGAAGCAGACGGGTGTCGATACGGACGTGGGCAATCTTGATGTGCCCGTCGCCGATGACCGTTCCCGGAGGAATAGCGCCTGCAGGAGCAGCGGCGGCCGCAGCCGGCTTCTTCTCCTCGGGCTCCAGAGACTCGGGCTTGACGCGCACGCCAGCCTTAGCCTCAGTCACGAGATGTTTTGCGATCGCATGTGCAGTGTTCTTTGCGTCAAAGCGCTGCGAATATGCCTCGATGAGCATAGGCAGGTTGACACCGGTGACGATAGCCCAGGAATCGTGGCCCTCGATGAGTCCGCTGATCTGGTTGAACGGCGTGCCGCCCCACAGATCAACGAGGAAGAGCACCTGCTCCTGGTCCTCGAAGGAAGCGACTGCTTCCTCGACCTTGGCACGGAAATCGTCGGGGCCCATGCTCGGCTCGAGCGAGACCACGGCAACAGACGGCTGATCGCCAAAGACCATCGAGCCCGTCTGCTTGATTCCAGCTGCCAAGTCCCCGTGGCTAGCAAGAACAATACTTACCATCACATAACCTCCTTTTTGTCTACGTATTTCCTACACGACATGAAAGGAGTATACCTGTTTGGATTGTGGAATTATAGCTAAATTCGCAAAAGGTTGCATTATTTGTTTAAACGTCTAAGTTTGTTACAAGTTGATTACGTTGCTGGCTTATAGCTCATTGCCTGCTAAAACGTGATTTGCTGATTGTTATCAAAGACATATAAAGGTGCACCGTTCGTTAAGACCGCTTTTAGGTGAATCCCAATGCGTCTGCGTGCCACCATTTTGTTTAAACAGACATGACTTGACTAACCGAAGCAAATATGTTTAGAACTCTAGCCCATGTAGACATTAGATGTTAGGCGATGTGGAGGGGGTTGGCGGCGTCGACGGCGTCGGGGGCGTCGGAAGGGCCATCGGAGGCAGCGCCTGCCGGGTCCTCGTCGGGGGTCTCAATCTGCTTGATCATGACCTCCTGGCCCTGTAGCAGATATGTTTCGCCGCTGCCGCAATGGGGGCAGGTCTTGCCGTGCTCGACGGTCGAATAGTCGCGGCCGCACGCCTCGCAATGTGTCACGGCCTCGACGGGCTCCACAATAAGCTCCGCATCCTCGGTGATGGACTTTTTATCTGCCGCCCAGCGCCAAGCGTCGAGCAGCAAGTCGGGAACGACGCCCGAGACCTCGCCCAGCAGCAACGTCACGCTCGAGACGCGACCCACGCCATTGGCGCGCGCCACGTTCTCAACATCGCGAATGATGTGATAGACGATCCCCAGCTCGTGCACCTTTTTCCTTCCGTCGTTCCCTTACCTGTTATGGCTACCTACTTGCGGCCAAATTTAATCTTGATAGCGCGCTTCAAAGCATACTTGCCGAGACTTGGGAGCTTTTGCTCGTATTTGACCATCGTGGAGCACTCGGGGCGGTCGCGATCCAGATGGATGGCGTCGAACGCGCACTTGGTGGTGCACAGGCCGCAGCCGATGCACTTGTTGGGGTCGACGATCGAGGCGCCGCAGCCCAGGCAACGGGCGGTCTCGGCGCGCACCTGCTCCTCGGTAAAGGTCTCAACATACTCGCTAAACGGCGCAGCCTTCTCGCGTTCGCGGTCCACATGCGCAACCTCGCGGCTCGCGTTGTCGTAGCTCTCGATCACGACATCGTCGCGGTCGAGCGCGGTGTAGCGGCGCTGATTGCGGCCGATGGTGAGCGTGGAGCCCGGCTGCACAAAGCGATGGATGGACACCGCGGCCTCGTGGCCGGCGGCGATAGCGTCGATGGCAAAGCTGGGGCCGGTGTAGACGTCGCCGCCCACAAAGATGTCGGACTCGGCGGTCTGATAGGTCTGGGGATCGGCAAGGGCACCCTGGCCGCGGCCGAGCTCCACCTTGGAGCCAGCCAGCAGGTCGCCCCACACAATGGACTGCCCGATCGACATGACGACACGATCGGCATCGACGCGGCGCAGATCGTTCTCGTCGTACTCGGGCGCAAAACGGCCTTCGTCGTCAAAGACACGCGTGCAGCGCTTGAAGGTGATACCGCACACACGACCGGCCTCGTCCAAGTGAATCTCCTTGGGGCCCCAGCCACAGCTGATGTGAGCGCCGTCCTCAACGGCCTCGCGACGCTCCTCCTCGCTGGCGGGCATCTGGGCCTCGCTCTCCAGGCAGAACATCTCAACATGCTCAGAGCCCAGACGGCAGGCGTTGCGGGCAACGTCGATGGCCACGTTGCCGCCGCCCACCACAATGGTGCGGCCGGACAGGGTATCGATCTTGCCGCTGTTAACCTCGCGAAGGAAGTCGACGGCCACGGTCACGTCCTCGGCATCCTCGCCCGGAATGCCGGCAAGGCGGCCGCCCTGGCAGCCAATGGCAACGTAGAAGGCCTTAAAGCCCTGCTCGCGCAGCTCGTCGAGCGTCACGTCGCGACCGACCTCCACGCCATAGCGGAACTCGGCACCCATCAGGCGAATGACCTCGACCTCCGCCTCAATGACGTCCTTCTGCAGCTTAAAGCTGGGAATACCGTAGGTGAGCATGCCGCCCGGGTGCTCGTTCTTCTCGAATACGACGGGCTTGTAGCCCTTCTCGGCCAGATAGAAGGCACAGGACAGGCCGGCCGGACCGGCACCGATAATGGCAATCTTCTGATCGAAGCCGCCAGCGCGCGTCGGCGTCACCACAGGTGGGACATAGCGGGTCGCGGCATCCAGATCGCGCTGGGCGATAAACTTCTTGACCTCGTCGATGGCCACGGCGGCGTCCACACGGCCGCGGGTGCAGGCATCCTCACAGCGGCGGTTGCACACACGGCCGCAGATAGCGGGCAGCGGGTTCTCGCGCTTAATGAGTGCTAGGGCCTCGTCATAGCGACCCTGAGCCGCGAGCTTCAAATAGCCCTGAACGGCAACGTGCGCGGGGCAGGCCGTCTTGCAGGGAGCGGTGCCGGACTCATGCGTCTCGATACGGTTGTCGTTGCGGTAGTTGGGCGACCACTTGGTGTGATCCCATTTGGTGGCGTCGGGCAGCTCCTGGCGCGGATACTCGGGCACCTGTCCGCCGGCCTTTTTGCTGCAGAGCTTCTGGCCGAGCTTGGCGGCGCCGGCCGGGCACACCTCAACGCAGCGACCGCAGGCAACGCACTTGTCCTTCTCGACCTTGGCGACATAGGCCGAGCGCGACAGGTTGGGCGTGTTGAACAGCTGAGAGGTGCGCAGGGCATAACACACGTTGACGTTGCAGTTGCAGATAGCGAAGATCTTGTTCTCGCCGTCGATATTGGTGATCTGGTGCACAAAGCCGTTGTCCTCGGCCTGGCGCAGGATGTCGTAGACCTCGTCGCGCGTCACGTAATGGCCGCGGTCGGTCTCAACCACATAGTCGGCCATATCGCCCACGGCAATGCACCAGTCGGCGGGGTCGTCGGCGCAGCCCTCACCCATCACGCGACGGCTCGCGCGGCAGCTGCAGGTGCTAGCGGCATATTTGCCATCGTATTTGTCGAGCCAGTGCTCGATATGCTCGATCGGCACCGAGGTGCTCGCAGCGTCGATGGCCTTCTCGACCGGAATGACGTGCATGCCGATGCCGGCGCCTCCGGGCGGCACCATCGGCGTGGCCTTGGACAGCGGTCCCTTGGACGCCTGCTCAAAGAACTTGGCATAGACCGGGTGCTCCTCGAGCTGGCTCACGCGCATGTTGAGGAACTCGGCAGAACCCGGCACCAGCATGGGCAACACCCATTGCTTGGCGCGCTCGGGGTTTTCCCAGTTGTACTCGAGCAGACCCGTGTAGCTCATGTCGTCGAGCATCTTCTCGATCTGGGTCTCGGGCATGCCGGTGAGCTTGGCCATCTCGGGCAGCGTATAGGGACGGCGCATCTTCATCTTGCAGAGCACTTCGGCCTGCTCGTCAGTTGCGGCCTCGGCAAACGACCAGTACTCGTAGCCCAGCAGCTCATCGCGATGCAGTAGACGGTTGGTGCAGTGCTCGCACAACTTGACGATTGCCTCGCGCGGATGCTCCGGCAGCGGCGGCACGAACTCCGCGCCGATATCGGGCTCGGTATAGCTAATCCCCGGTCCGTTGAGAATCATGGTTGTCCCTTCTCTTGCCGCAGCCCGGCGAGACCGCGGCGCCCCTCTTTTTTTGCAGGCCGGGCATGCCCCATGCCGTTCACCCGCCATTAGTTGACATTGTGTCAAAAATAGTATTGACGAACCGTCAACAATATTCAAGACTGTTAGGCGAACGGTCAGGCAAAAGAGGATGAAAGGCGGCAAAAACATGGGCAACAACACAGCAGATACCTCTGTGGTCGATGCCGTTCCCGCATCCGATAGCGCGGCAAAGCGCCTGACGGGCGACGAACGCCGTCGAGAGATCCTCGATGCCGTACGTACCGTAAGCTCCGAGCTGGGCGTGTCCCACCTATCGGTATCGGCCGTGACCAAGCGAGCCGGCTGCACGCGTTCATTGTTCTACCACTACTTTGCCGATATGGACGCCGCCGTCACCGCTGTTATGGACGAGGCGATCGACGGCTTTATCTCCGAGCTCGAGCAGTGGAATGCCGGCCGCACCGTCGGAGATATCGAGGGCGCGCTCGACACCGTCGCCCCGCTCTTTAAGCGCCTGGTCGCCAGCGGCCACGAGCTGCCGAGCACGCTCACCTCGAGCAGCGGCGCGCTCTACGGCGGCTTTTTGCACAACGTGGTCCAGCGCGTGGCGCAGTATATCTGCGACACCACCGTGGTGGATTTTGTCGCCCATCATGAGCTACGCATCGACCATGTCTACGAGACGTTCTACACCCTCATCATGGGGTTGTTGATGTATATCCGCACGCACCCCGATGTGCCCGACGAGACGGTCAAGGAAATCATCGCCTCGACACTCCACATCGAGGGCTATACCGCCAAGTATCCGGAGCGCAAGCCCCAGAACTGACGACATTTGGTCAAACTGCCCGCGATCGGAAGAGGGGCCGCGGGCTTGTGAAAGGAGAGCGGCATGCTGTTCGATGTTTGGGGTAGCGATACCCTTATCCACTGGGCCGGCTGGGCCATGGTCTTTATCGGCCTGATCGTGCTCAACGAGGTCGGCCGCCGCACCAAGCTCGGCGCGGCCATCATCTTTGGCGTGGCTCCGCTGGCCATGACCATCTACTGCGTCGCCATCGCCGTCGGCGTTTCGCAGGGTGCCGAGTGGGCGCTCACCAACCCCACCCATGTGTACCAGAACAGCTGGTTCCACTACGCCAAGGTCTACGCGGCGTTGGCCGGTTGCTGGGGCTTCATCGCCATTAAGTATCAGTGGGGCAAGATCGGCAAGGCGCACTGGTTCCGCGCGTGGCCGTTTGTGATCGTCGCCATCAACATCATGATCGCCGTCGTGTCCGACTTCGAGAGCGCCTATCACTTCTTTGTCCTGGGCGAGTCCACCTGGGTCACCTCCGAAGGTGCTACGCAGTTGGCCGGCTGGAACAACGTGTTCAACGGCATCGCCGGTATCATCAACATCTTCTGCATGACCGGTTGGTGGAGCGTCTACGCCTCCGAGGACAAGACCGACATGCTGTGGCCCGACATGACCTGGGTCTACATCATCGCCTACGACATCTGGAACTTCTGCTACACCTACAACTGCCTGCCCACCCACTCCTGGTTCTGCGGCTTTGCGCTGCTGCTGGCGCCCACCGTCGCCGCCTTTATCTGGAACAAGGGCGGCTGGATCCAGAACCGCGCCTTTACGCTGGCCATTTGGTGCATGTTTGCCCAGGTGTTCCCGTACTTCCAGGAGGAGTCCATCTTTGTGACCCACTCCACGCTCGACCCCGGCGCCGCTACCGCGGTCTCGATCGCCGCACTGGTCGCCAACGTCGCCGCGATCACCTACATCGCCTACCGCGCCAAGAAGCTCGGCCGCAATCCCTACAAGCAGGACGTCTTTGAGGGCACCAGCGATTGGGAGAAGGCTACCGCTCGCCGCGCCAAGGTTGATTACGCTCACGCCGAGTAACGTGCCTGGCACAAACGGCGCTTGAATGTGAAGCCGCCTGGCCGACTCCGCGCAATGCAACGTATCGCATGCCCCCGGAAAGCGATTCGTCCGCTTTCCGGGGGCTTTTTGCTGTTGCGAGGATGCGGCCGAACGATGCGCTCAGGTTAAATCGGATCTTATATTTCGTATGCGCTTTATATGGCTCCATTTTTGGGTACAGTGTTGAGCCGATATTGCATTGGGGGATATATGAGCGATGAGACGTATGGCCGCGAGGATGCGGCCCAGGATGCGGAAGCATGTGCCGAAGCCCTGGAGAGCCTTGACCGGATCGCGCTAGACGAGCTCTCGTTTAGCGATTCGGCCGTCGACGCGCAGGACGAGGTGCACGAAGACACTGAGGACGAAGGCAGCGACGCCAAAGACGCTCCTGACGAAGCCGAAGAGGACGAAAGCGAGGCCGGCAATCAGCCCGAATCCGACACGGGCGAGGAAACCGTCTTGCTCGACAGCTTGCCGGCCGAAGATTCGCTGACCCGCGAGCTTCCCGGCCTGGGCTCTGCGCCTGCCGTGGACGAGACCATCGCCATGGGCGATATCCCCCTACCGTCCGTTCCTTCGGCACGCGAAGCCGAGGTTCGTCATCGCAAGATGTCGCCCAAGCGCCGCAACCTGATGGTTGCCGGCGTTGTGGCCGTCGCGCTCGTCGCCGGCGGCGCAGGCTACGCAGCCTGGAACGGATACCGGCAAGAGCAGGCTGCCATCACCGCCGCCAATGCCCACACGATGATGTCGGTGCAGATTGGCGTGCATGCCGCGGGCCTCGACTGTTCCGCCGGCTCCAAGATTCCCGTACAGGTGAGCGGTCAGGACGCTGATGGCTCCTCCGTGAGCGAAACGCTCTATGTTGACGAGCACGGCCGCGGCATCAAACTGCTGCCCGGCGATTACACGCTCTCCATCGCTGCCTCCCCCATCGCGGCCGACGGCACCATCTATACCGTCCCGACCACCAAGACGCAGGTCACCGTTAAGAGCGATGGACAGGATTTAAGTGCCCAGGCCACCTTTAAGCTCAAGGTGCCTTCGGCCGACACGGTGACTGACGACCAGATCGATGCCGCCGCCAAGTATGCCGAGGAGGGCGGTGCGAGCTCCGCCGCGGCTGCCAAAGTGCTCCAGCAGGCAGCAACCGCGCGGCGCGACGCCGCCGTCAATGCCGTGAGCGCGCAAAAGGCACAGGCGTCCCGTGATGCTGACGCTCGCCACAAGGCAACCGACCTCTACCAGCTCGATATTCCCGTCGAGTGGTACGGCAAGGTCGCAACTTGGCAAAACGGAAGCACGCTATGCATCTATCTGGGCGACGACGCCAATACGCCGCTCGTGACGCTCGTCGCCGTGCGCGATGGCGAGACCTTTACGCCCGATGACGGCGATACGGTTTTGGGCACGGTCAGCCTGGGCAACGGTTATACCGTCTATGCCAGCGGCCCCGTCTATCCGTACGTGGTGCCCCAGACTATCAACGGGCGCACCCAGAATCCCGTGTCGACCTACCCCATGGACACGGCCATTGAGCTTGTCGAGCTGACGACCGGCAACCGCTATACGTATAGCCAGATCAAGAACGACCTGATTGGCAAAGACGGCAACGCAGACGCCGCCACCAAACTCGAGACCGACTACCTCGCGCAGATCCTGCTGCCGAGTATCAAAGCCCAGGACTAGCCTGGCGCAGCAACGTGCTCCCCAACCGTGATGAAGGAGCCAGGAGGTCCTGACCCCACAGGCCCATAGATGATTAGGCAAGGAGCCACTTCCATGCGGGCATAACGTGTACCACACCGTGCTCGCATGGAATATCGGTCTGTTCATCCATGGTAACGATTGCCGACTCGCCAAGATCAAACTGGGCCATCGAGGCATCAAGCGCGGCAATTTCGCGCTCGCGCGTTTTCTCACTTGCCATATCCGCACTCACCTGAATCAGGCTATAAGCCCGCATGAGAAGCGCGTCCCCAGCCACAAAGTCTACCTCATGGCTTTTGCTCTTCTCTTTGATTAGCAGGCGGCAGACCGAGCCGGTCCTCACCGCGGGAGTCCTTCTTCTTAGCGCATTGAACACTGCGGTCTCGAGCCTCTGGCCCTGGTCCAATGCCGATGCGGGAGAGAATGCTCCAAACATCGCAGGGTCGACAGCGTAGACCTTAGACGCAGACCGCATGTTATTTGCCAGTGAACGCGTGAACTCCGGCACAGAAAATAACAGGTAGGCGTCCTCATAATACTCAAGTAAATCGCTGAGCGAATTACGACTGACGGGTATCTGTCTGCCCTTGAACTCGTTGTACACTTTGTTCACTGACAGCTCTCGTCCCGAAGATGCCATACACCGCGTCAAGAACAGCGATGCCAGGCGAGGGTTCTTGACGTCGTAACGTTCAACGACGTCCATGGCGACCGTTCGCGAAGCATATTCCTGTAGCAGCTGAATCGCGTCTGCAGGCGTCTGCTCAAGTGTCGCGATGAATCCCCCTCGTTCAAGATACCCGATCAGATGATGCCGAAGCAGCGCCGCATCGCTCGGAGAAAAGGTCGCATCTGGCTCGAAAACGCTCCCCGTCTTATATCGAACGTATTCCGAAAAACTCAACGGAAAAAGCTCTCGCACAAGAGAACGACCCCTGAACTCGCTCTTAAGTTCTGAGGACAGCATCTTGGAAGAAGATCCCGTCACATAGACGGTCGCTTTCTCCGTATCGACTACACGCCGCAGAAACGCACCCCATTCGGGAATTTCCTGGATCTCGTCAAAGAAAATGTAAGCGCCCTCGGTTCGAGCAACAGGATACAGTGCATAGAACGTGTCGAGCACGTCCGCCAGCAGCGATGGCTCATACGGGCGCAAGCGCTCATCCTCAAAATTGAAGTAAAGCATCCGGTCAAGCTCGACGCCCCGGCTCTGAAGCCGCCGCATCTCCTGATACAGGCGATACGTCTTTCCACAACGGCGGGCCCCCACAATCACATTTACGATGTTGTCGCGCTTTGGCTCCTGTGGGTTTCCTAGATCAAGGTCTCGCTCAAAGACCTGCGGAACCCCCTGCTGTTCAAAGTCCTTTATTTTCTGGGCGATCAAGTCGTTGAATGCCATGATTCTCCAATCTTGCTCTCTAGCTAATCAAAATTATACTGATTCTTGATTAATTAGAGAGCAAGATTGTGTGTAGTTTGATTAACACTTAAGCAAGTTTTTTCACTGTTATTGCTCCGAAGGATATCGAGTGGCTGAGAGGACAACCGAGCTCGAATGCGACTCCCCGAGCAGTCAATTTGGGACGGGGCTTTTTTGACTACCCTCCCCCTGTAGAAAAATCCCTAACGCAGTTGCGGTGAAATAGGGACTGTTTTTGCTGGTCAAACTGCAAAAACAGTCCCTATTTCACCGCAACTTAATTGGTGGCCTTTTGGGTGGCACTCAGCGCCACGGGTCGGCTTCGAACATTGGCTCGCGCTCGAGGCGTCGGTCGCTGTAGGGATCGTAACCGTCATCGTCCTCGTTCTCGGCACGGATGTAGGGATCGCGCGGCTTGGGTGCCGGCTTGGACGTGGGCTTGGGCGCCGACGCACTTGTCTTGATCTCGTCTTTCATCTGCATAGCTCCTTGCATCGCATCCGTTCAACATCATCGATTGTCGCACGAAAAAGGGCGGCGGACCCAATTGGATCCGCCGCCCTTGGCGTTTAGAGACGGCTGGTAGATTTTAAGGCATGTCCCAAAATCTACTCGGCGTCGGGAACCTCGTAGGTGGCCGCCGGCGTGTTGTCGCACACGACGGTAAAGCCGCCGTCCTTGCCGGCATCGACCGTCACCTGATCGCCCTCGCGCACCGTGCCGTCGATGATGGCGGCGGCGATGGCGTCCACGACCTCGCGCTGGACCAGGCGCTTGAGCGGACGGGCACCGAACACGGGGTCCAGGCCACCCACGGCGAGCATCTGCTTGGCCGCCGGGGTGATGGCAAGCGTCATGCGCTCCTTGGCCAGGCGTGCGCGAACGTCGGCAAGCTGGATGTCGACGATCTTCTCGATCTGCGCCATGCCGAGCGGATGGAACACCACGATATCGTCGATACGGTTGAGGAACTCGGGGCGGAAGGTCTGAGCCATGGCGGCGTCGACCTGATGGCGCATCTCCTCCTCGTCCTTACCGGACAGATCGGCGATGGCCTTGGAGCCCACGTTGGACGTCATGATGATAATCGTGTTCTTGAAGGACACCTGGCGGCCCTGGCCATCGGTCAGACGGCCGTCGTCGAGCACCTGCAGCAGCACGTTGAAGACATCTGGATGGGCCTTCTCCATCTCGTCGAGCAAGATCACGGAGTACGGACGACGGCGCACGGCCTCAGTGAGCTGGCCGCCCTCGTCGTAACCCACGTATCCCGGGGGCGCACCGATCAGACGCTGGACGCTGAACTTCTCCATGTACTCGGACATGTCGATACGCACGAGCGCGCGCTCGTCGTCGAACAGGCACTCGGCAAGTGCCTTGGCGAGCTCGGTCTTGCCCACGCCGGTGGGGCCCAGGAAGAAGAAGCTGCCGATGGGCTTGTCCGGATCGGAGAGGCCCGCACGGCTGCGGCGCACAGCCGCGGCGACGGCGGAGACGGCCTCGTCCTGGCCGATGACGCGCTTATGCAGCTCACCCTCCAGGCCCTTCAGCTTGTCGAGCTCGCCCTGCATCATCTTGGACACGGGCACGCCGGTCCAGGCACTCACGACCTCGGCGATCTCATCGGAGGTCACCTGCTCGTTGAGACCCTCGCCGTCCTTCTGCTTTTGTGCCTCGAGCGCAGCCTCGGAATCCTGAATCTGCTGCTGCAGACCCGGAATCACGGAGTAGCGCAGCTCGGACGCACGGCCCAGGTCGCCGTTGCGCGTCGCGCGCTCCTCTTCGCTTCTGGCCTCGTCGAGCTGACCCTTAAGCTCCTGCACGTGGTCGATGGCGTTCTTCTGGTTGAGCCAGCCGGCCTTTTGCACGTTGAGCTTTTCTTGGACCTCGGCGATCTCTTGGCGCAGGGCCTCCAGACGCTCCTTGGAGGCGTCGTCGGTCTCCTTCATGAGCGCCTGCTCCTCGATCTGCAGCTGGGTGAGCTGACGCGTGGTGGCGTCAATCTCGACCGGCATGCTGTCGAGTTCCATGCGCAGGCGGCTTGCGGCCTCATCGACCAGGTCGATGGCCTTGTCGGGCAGAAAGCGGTCGGCGATATAGCGATCGGAGAGGTCAGCAGCGGCCACGAGCGCGCTATCGGTGATGTGCACACCGTGGAAGATCTCGTACTTCTCCTTGAGGCCACGCAGGATCGAGATGGTGTCCTCGACGGTAGGCTCGCTCACCATAACGGTCTGGAAACGACGGGCGAGCGCCGCGTCCTTCTCGATGTACTTGCGATACTCGTCGAGCGTGGTCGCGCCGATCGCGTGCAAGTCGCCACGGGCAAGCGCCGGCTTGAGGATGTTGCCGGCGTCCATGGAGCCCTCGGTGGCACCAGCGCCCACGATGGTGTGGAGCTCATCGATGAACAGGATGACCTTGCCTTCGGACTTCTGTACCTCCTTGAGCACAGCCTTCAAGCGGTCCTCGAACTCGCCGCGGTACTTAGCGCCGGCGACCAGCGCGCTCATGTCGAGCTCGATAAGGTCGCGGTCGCGCAGGGTACTCGGCACGTCGCCGGCCACGATACGCTGGGCGATGCCCTCGACGATGGCCGTCTTGCCGACACCCGGCTCGCCGATGAGCACGGGGTTGTTCTTGGTGCGGCGGGACAGGACCTGAATGGTGCGACGGATCTCGTCGGTACGGCCAATGACCGGGTCGAGCTTGCCGGCGCGGGCAAGGTCGCAGATATTGCGGCCGTACTGTTCCAGCGCCTCAAACTGGGTCTTGTCCTCGGCGGACGTCACGCGGTCATCGCCACGCAGCTCCTCGTAGACCTGCTCGATACGCTCCTTGGTAACACCGGCGTCGCGCAGCACGCGGCCCGCCTCGCCCTTGTCCTCGGCAAGCGCCATCAGCAGATGCTCGGTCACCACAAAGCTGTCGCCCATCTTGGTGGCCTTCTTCTCGGCCTTCTCGATGACGCGGACGAGCTCGTTGGACAGGCCCATCTGCTGGCCCTCGCCCGAAACCTTGGGCGCGTGGTCGATGGCATCCTGTGTGGAGCGTGCAAGCTGAGCCGGGTCGGCACCGATGCGCTCAATGATCACGGAGATATTGCGCTCGCCGGCACCGAGCAGGGCGGACAGCAGGTGGATCGGCTCCACCGCGCCGGCCTGCGCATCGGCAGCCGTGCTCATGGCGGTCTGCAGCGCCTCGCGCGACGTCATTGCTAGCTTATCGATTCTCATGGAATCACCTCTCTTGGGGTGGCCGCCCTACGGGGCGGCTTCACGTTGTTCGAGAAGTATTGTTGCCAGCTTTGTACGATCTTATACACAAATCTAAGTCTCTATATATAAGATTTTCTGAGTGATTGAGAGATAGGGGTAAAGATGTCGGCCCGCCGCCGCACAGGTGCGCTACCGTCTCAATCTGTAACATCTATCGACCGTTTCTGGCTCCAGATGTTACAGATCGAGACGAATTGTTCAGCGGCACCCGTTTGTCTCAATCTGTAACATCTACTCGGCAAATAGAGCTCTATCTGTTACAAATCGAGACGAACAGAAGACACCCGAATCGAAAATCTAAATCTGTAACACCAGGCCCACTTTTAGCGGCCAAGATGTTACAAGTCGAGACAAACCGAGAACCACCACAAAGGTGCCTGTTCCCAATGTGGTGGTTTTCGACAAAAAGAAGCCGCCCCATTAACAGAGGTGGCATCAAGCAAGTCCATTTATTAGCGTCCCTCAAGACCCAACGAAAACGCAGCGATGATCGCGTCGAAAATGTTGGTGTAAGGGTGACACCCTAGCGCCCGTTTAACGAAAAACGGCCTTCGTCCTAGAATCTGAAATCACCACAACAACAGGTTCTAGGAAAGGACGAAGACCGCTATGGGAATCTTATCAGACC